>NZ_JBNCLB010000010.1:99379-193286 GCF_049841815.1 Micromonospora sp. DT233
TTGGGGGGGGGGGGGGGGGGGGGGGGTGGGGGTGGGGGGGGGGGGGGGGGGGGGGGGGGCCCGCCCCCCCCCCCCCCCCCCCCCCCACTCCCGGAGGTCACGCCCGGGACTTGTCCTGCTTCCACGACAGCGGGCCGGGCAGGTCGACGCGGTGTGCCTTGGCCTTGGAGTTCCACGACCAACGGCCGATCTTGATGCTCCACGAGGAGAAGCCGTTCTCGGTGAAGTTGAGGATCAGCGGACCGTACTTCTTGCGCTTGCGGAACATCAGGCCCATCGCGGGCCTCCCTTCATCGTCGTTACCTGCCCTGTCGCGAATGAACATGCCCGAACCGCCGATTCGCGAAACCCCGTCACCGTCCGGACTGGACCGCGCGGCTGGCCGGGCCGTGCAATCTCCACCAAACGGGTGGGTGATGTGGGGGCGTGATCCGCTGGTGAACGCCGTGTCTACACCCGTCGGATGACTGTCTTCCCAGCAGGTGGAAGATCGTTGACCGGCCGCGCGGCGCGCGGGCAGCATGAGTCCATGTCGCAGCGGGACGAGCTTCGCCGCACGGTGCGCTCGCACGTGGAGCTGGCCCGCCCACCGCAGCGGCGCGGCGACGGGGTGCCCACCATGGACCGGTCGACGGCCGGGGCCATCGAGCTGCGCCCGGTCGACACCGACCTGCTCGGGGCCCTGCTGCGCCGCCGTGCGGGCACCGTCACCGTCGTCACCGCCCCGGGGCTTCCCGTCCGCCGAGGCCGCGCCTCACTGGCACCGGCCGGCTGCACCGCCACCTCGTTCACCTCGGCGTCGTCGGATCCGCCGCTGGTGTCGTTCTGCCTCGACCGGGCCTCGTCGAGCCGTCCGACGATCGAGCGCACCGAGCACCTGGCCGTGCACCTGCTGCCCTCCGGCCAGCGTGAGGCCGCCCGCGCCTTCGCCGCCGAGGTCGACCGCGCCTTTGTCGACGCCGCCGAGGCCGCCCGCGTCTTCGCCGCCGCCGATGCCGGCCGGCGCGCGGGGCGTCCGGGTTGGACCGTCGGCCCGTTCGGGGTGCCGCTGCTCGACGCGGCGCTGGCCGTGCTGCTCTGCCGGGTGGTGCACCGGGTGACGGCCGGCGCCCACACCGTCGTCATCGCCGAACCGCTGGCCCTCGGGGCGGGGCAGGGCGGCCCGGGTCACCGGGCCCAGGCGGGCGCGCGGTGCCGGCGGGCCGACGTCAGCGGGGCTGCCAGGCATCCGGGCGGGCGATCAGCCGCCGCACGTGACTCGGCAACCGGCCACTGATCATCTCCGCCAGGCTGACCTCGTCGACCACCTGCCGCACCGCCGCCCGGACGGCCACCCAGAGCCGGGGCAGGTTCTCCGCCGCCCCCTCGTAGCTGGTCTCCTCGGGGCGCATCCCGCGCACCCCGGCCAGCGGGCCGTCGACCGCGCGCAGGATCGCGCCGATGCTGACCTCCTTCGGCGGTCGGGCCAGCGTGTAGCCGCCCTCCGCGCCCCGCTGGGCCCGGACCAGCCCGGCCCGGCGCAGGTCGGCCAGGACCGCCTCCAGGAACTTGCGCGGCATGTCCTGCTCCGCCGCGATGGCCTGGGTGGAAAGCAGGGAAGGGTACGCGGTGGCCAGGCTCAGGGCCGCCCGTACCGCGTAGTCGCCGCGCGCGGAGATCTGCACCCCCTCATCATGCCCGCCCCGACCGGCCCGGCGGGGCGGTGGGCGGCGGGGGGCCGTACCGCCGGGCCCGCCGCCTTGTCCTGCCACCCCGTCGCCGTAGGCGGCCGGTCACGGCCGTTGCGGTACGGCGCCGATCATGGCCGTTGCGGTACGGCGGCCGCCCGCGGTCGTGGCGCCACGGTGGCCGGCCGCGACTGCCCCGGGGCGGTGGCCGGGCGCGACTGCGCCGGGGCGGTGGCCGGCTGCGGCTGCGCCGGCCCGGGGGCCGTTGCCGTTCGCGGGGCCGGTCGGCCCCGGGCCGCCCGGAACGCGCCCGGACTGACACCCGCCTCGCGAGTGAAGAAGCGGCCGAAGTTGGTCGGCTCGGGGAAGCCGAGCCGGCGGCCGATCTGGGCGATCGGCTCGTCGGTGGCGGCCAGCAGCCGGCTGGCCTCCAGGGCCACCCGCTCGTCGATCACCTGCTTCGCGCTGCGCCCGGTCACCGCCAGGCAGGCCCGGGTGAGGGTACGCACCGAGCAACCGATCAGCGCCGCGTAGTCCTCCACCCGGCGGGTGTGCCGGTAACCACGCTCGACCGCGTGGCAGAGCTGCTGGAAGGTCCGATTCTCGGCACGCGACCGCCCGGCCCCCGTGGTGTCAACTGCCCCCGTGCCGTCCGGCGCGGTGGGGATAGTGGCGTCCGGGGCGGCGCGGGCCGTGGCGTTCGGCGCGGTGGGGGAGAGCAACGTGAGGCGTAGGAGCAGCACGGCGAGGCGGTGGCGCAGCAGGGCGCGGGCGGCGGGCACGTCCGGTTGCCGGCGCACGTCCACCGCCAGCCGGGTCACCTCGTCCAGCATCTCGTGCCCGTCCTCGCCGGTGAGCTGCCGGTACGTCGGCACGACGCCGTCGTCGTCGACGTCGAGGGCCGGATCTCGGGGCAGGGCGGCGGGCGTCCAGCGCAGCACCACCGCGTCGAGCGCAGCCCCGAGGCAGCGCAGCACCTGGCCGGGGCGGGTCCGCAGCAGCGTGCCGGGTCGGCAGGGCAGCGGCCGGAAATCCACCTCGACGGTCCCGTGGCCGCCGGTGACCAGGACGAGGAGTTCCGTGTCGAGCAGGACGGGACGCCGCCACTGCGGATCCGGGGTCAGGTCGCCGAGCGCGAGGGCGGCGATGCCGACGGCACGGGCGGCGGCGGCAGGCTCGGCGGCTGGGGCGGTCGCGGGGGCGGGGCCGGCGGTGTCGGTCCCGGGCGCGGGCGCGGGCGCGGGCGCGGGCCGGAGTTTCGCCAGGCCAGAGCGGGGCGTCGACTGGTCGGCGGGGCTTGCCGGGGAGGATTGACCGGAGGGGACCATCGCCTGCGACGGTAGCCCGCGTCCGAGGCGGTCGCATCCCGACGCCAACCGGCGTCGGCCGCGCTCGGTGGGGGCGCGGTCTCGGGCTGGCGCGCGGGCTGCGGCGGTTCGCCCCTCGGTGCTTGTCGGCGGTGCGGCGGCGGATTAGGTTACCGATCGGTAGCGCCTTGGTCCGGCGGACCACCGGCGGCCCCGCGACGGCGATGGGATGGGCATGACGGATCTGTTCTCGGTCGAAGGCAAGACTGTGCTGGTCACGGGGGGCTCACGGGGCATCGGGCTGATGATCGCGCGGGGCTTCGTGCGGGCCGGCGCGGACGTGATCATCTCCTCCCGGAAGGCGGACGTCTGCGCGGCGGTGGCCAAGGAGCTCTCCGCCGAGGGTCGCTGCGCGGCGATCCCCGCCGACCTCGGCCACGACGAGGGGGCCGAGGGGCTGGCCGCGGCAGTCCGGGAGCGGGTGGAACGGCTCGACGTGCTGGTCAACAACGCCGGGGCCACCTGGGGTGCGCCGCTGGAGTCGTATCCGCCGGCCGCGTTCGACAAGCTCTGGGCGGTCAACGTCAAGGCCGTCTTCCGGCTCACCACCGCACTGCTGCCGGCGCTGCGCGCGGCGGCCAGCGAGGACGACCCGGCCCGGGTGATCAACATCGGCTCGGTCGACGGCATCCGGGTGCCGGCGATGGAGGTGTACGCGTACTCCGCGACCAAGGCGGCCGTGCACATGCTCACCCGCAGCCTCGCCCACCAGCTCGCCGGCGAGCGGATCACGGTCAACGCGATCGCGCCGGGGCCGTTCGAGAGCAAGATGATGGCCTTCGCCCTGGACGACCCGGACTCCCGGGCGGCCGTCGCGCAGCAGGTCCCGCTGGGCCGGATCGGGCGCCCCGACGACATGGCGGGCACCGCCATCTACCTGTCGTCGAGGGCCGGGGCGTACCTCACCGGCGCGGTCATCCCGGTCGACGGCGGGCTGACGACGCACGGCTGAGGGCGCACGGCGGGGCGCTGTGGGCGTACCACCGGGTTGAGAAGGTCGGAGCCGCGCGGACTCGGCAGATCCGCGCGGCTCCGGCTCGGTGCTGGTCAGCGGCCGGCGAGCAGCCGGTTCACCGCCGTGTCGACGTCCAGGTGGTCGGCCTCCCGGCCGCGCGGGACGACGACGTACGTCCGCCGCAGGAAGCGCACCAGGACGCTGCGCGGCACCTCGAACAGGGCGTTGCCGTCGGGCGACGACAGCGCCAGCGCGACGAAGTCGCCGCGCGGGGTGGCCCACGGCCAGACCCGGACGTCGCCGATACCGGCCGGCTCGTCCAGGCCGGTGACCAGCAGCTCGCGGGCGAAGGACCAGCTCACCGCCTCGCCGCCGGCAGACTCGGCGTGGAACAGGACATGGACCGCATACGGATCAGCAGGGTCGTAACGCAGGCTGGCACGCACCGGCAAGGCGGTGGCGTCAGGCGCGACGAGCCTTAGCGACGTCTCGACCTCTACGGTCGTCGGTCGAATGACACTCATGGACGTTCTCCCCCCGGCACCGCTGCGGAACGCGCGTGTCCCGCTTTTCCCATACTCAGGTGCTACTCCTGGCTACGCTCCGCCATACGCTGACTTCACCCAGTGGTGGGAAGGGGGTCGGAAACGCCGCTAGAATGTGAAAATTCTTGTACGATATCCGGTTTTGCCCAGTGGTTGATCCCGCCCGGTGTCGGGGTTGTTCAGACGTCGACTTACTCCGGTAACGTCCAGTGGTCCGATGGAGTGACGGGCCGGGGCGGCACTGGGAGACGAAATGGTCACGAACCGTTCCTCAGTGGATGCCTCGGCCCGGCCCGGCCCTCCGAACGGAGGGCTCCGCGCAGCCGAAAGGCGGAGGTGCGCAGTGCCCGAGGAAGAGCATGGCCGGGGTGGCCCGGACGGCACCGACAGCCCGGCGGTCGGCGGCGGGACGGCGGTCGCCGAACGCCGCCGGGGACGCCTGCGGCAACGGGTGCACACCACCCTCGACCTGATCCGGTCCAACCCCACCGGCCGCGTCACCCTCAAGATCGCCGTCTCCGTCGCCGGGGCGCTCGTCGTCGCCGTCGGCATCGCCCTGATCCCGCTGCCCGGCCCCGGTTGGCTGCTGGTGATCGCCGGGCTGGGCATCTGGGCCGTGGAGTTCCACTGGGCCCGCCGGCTGCTCGCATTCACCCGAGGGCACGTGCAGCGCTGGACCCGGTGGGTCACCCGCCAGTCGCTGCCGGTGCGGTTCGTCCTGGGCGCCGTGGGCCTGGTCTTCGTCTCCGTGGTGGTCTGGCTCTCGCTCAAGTACAGCCTGGGCATCGACCTGGTGGCCCGGGTGCTGCACTACCTCGCGACGCACTGACCGAGGCGCGGGCCGGCGCACCGGCCGGGGTGCCGACCCCGGATTCGCGGTCCGGTGACCCGATCGGGTAGAGTCAACGGCGCTGAGGGCGATTAGCTCAGTGGGAGAGCGCTTCGTTCACACCGAAGAGGTCGCTGGTTCGATACCAGCATCGCCCACTCTCAGTTCCGCAGGTCAGAGGCCGCTTCCCGGGTTCGGGAGGTGGCCTTTCTGCTGGTGTCCAACAGCGCAGTACGGCAACGGTGTCAGCGACCGAGCGAGTCGCCCAGACGCTTGAGGGCTTCTCAGATCGCCTTAGACGAGGCATGGGTGTAGATCTCCAACGTCACGGAGAATCGGGCATGCCGGAGGATCTGCATGGCGACTCTCGGGTAAACGTCGAGGTCGGCGAGCAGCGTTTCGCCGGTGCGGCGGGCGTCGTAGACGGTGATCGACTTGACTCCCGCCCTGTCGCACCGGGTCTGCCAGGAGCGTTGGAGGTTACGCGGCTCGATGGGTATGCCATAACGGGTGGTGAATACGAGGTCGGATTCCTGCCATGAGTTTCGGCGGCCTGTCGTGCCCCGTCGCGTTGTTCGCTTCGCAGTTTGAGTGCGGTCACCAGATGTTGGGAAACGAGGGCGTCGGATGCCTGGGTCTTGGTGTCGCGGTGGAGCAGCTTCCCCCGGATGCGTTGTAGCTGCCGGCCGATGGTCAACTTTCTGGCGTCGAGGTCGATGTCTTCCCAGGTCAGCCCCAGCGTCTCGCCCATTCAAGCTTGCGTCAAGCCGTCTTGGTGCGGCGGACCGGAAGGCGGCACGCCCTCAACCGAGCGGGTCAATGGCAGACGGGACGGCGGCGCATTATGCGGCTGCCTGGGTTCAACGGCCGATAGGACGCTGGCCGGATTGGGCACCGCATGATCCGCAGGCGTAGAGATGCTCAGAAACCCCGGTCCAGTATTGGTTACAGCCGCAGCTTTCGCACCACCCCTCAGTCTCGACATCCTGAGCGAAGAGCGGACGGGCCGAGGGGTGACCACGCAGGCTCCCGCAACCCTGGCACTCGTACACGAGTTCATCAAGTTCAGCGTGTCGAGTGCTTCCCATGCACCCCTGGCAGAAGGCCGGCACGTAATTCACTCCGTGACCCTACCGCGCTGGAGCGAGCGACCATCTGGGTGACGACGGGTGCGATCGGTAAGGGATGACCACGGACATCGGTGGCCGACTGGCGACTGTACCTAAATCGCTCCTCGGCGGTAGTAGGTCGGCGATTTCAGGCAGAGCTGGCAGGCGAGAACCAGTGGTTGCCCAGCACGCCCAGGCGGCTTCTCGCCGCAGCACAGGGATAGGTTCTCCACCTCGGGCGAGTCACCCTGGGCCATGGCCCTTCCGTACCGGCGCTCGCAGGCTCGTTTACTTGTCCCGTCGCGACGCGGGGCACTTCCACTCTCGGCCAATTCCACGGTTCCGCCCCGCTCGGCGACGACCTCAGGATGGTCGCCGGCCGGGATCCAGTTGACGCGGTCGCGGTGCCGGTACGGTAGCCAGGAGCCGTGCAGGATGCCCTCCAGCAGATGGTCGAGGTGAGGGCGCGGACCACACGGGAACACGGCGGTCGTGGCGGCTTTCTGGCGACTGTAGCTGCGGGGGTTCAACGTCGGGTAGAGGTGCAAGCGCCCGCACGGTACGGCCTTTCGGGTGACTGGGCAGCGACTCGTGCCAGTCCAGAGGTCCGCCCACCCACACCTCTGCGTCTCGAACGTGATGGCACCTGTGCCGATCTCTAGCCGGGGCGCGGCCAGGTATAGGCGGTAATCGCCGAGGGCAGGCACAGACAGGTGCGGTACCGGGTGCAGGAACGTGATGTCGTCGGCGCCACGGTCCGTGGTCCACACCACACGATCGCCGGTCTTGTGGAGTGCCCGTTGTCGGGCCTGGATGGTGCGCGGGGTCTCCTTGGAGTGCTGGATTTCGCCGGCCACGGTCAGCGCGGGGCCGACGGCCAGGACGTCCGGGCGGCGACGGGCGCGTGGCCGCCAAACCTCGACCTCCACTGTGCCGCCGGAGGACTCCCACGTGCGGGCCTTGCGCTCCTTGAGCGCCTTGTGGGTGTCGGTTTCGGGCTGATGTTCCGGGTGCGGCGAGCGGCCATCCTCATGGCGAAATATCGGGCCGTACCGTCCCTCTACGAAAGTCAGCCAGACCGGTGCACGAGGAAGTCGTTGTTGGGCCTGATAGCGCATGCAGAGCAGGCAGAGCAACTTTTTACCGCCGATCCCATGAGGGCGATCTTTGACAAGGCGGTCGCGAAGATCAGGCTCGTCGGGGTGCCCCCAGGCGGGCTGGCGTGGCTGCAACTCAATCATGGCGGACACGTAGAACACGCCGTCGTTGTAGGCGAGCGGGTCGAGTTGTTGCCAGACAGGTTGGGTCACTGGTCCCCCAAAGCGGCGGAGCTTCTGATTGCTCAGCCGAGTGAATCGGCAGAGCTGCATAGGTTGTCCTCCGAGGGTAACGGTCATGTCTGACAGTTCTCGCGAAGTACTACGCCATCTGAGCACGACCCAGGTCGCAGCCTGAAAACTTAAACCGCAGGTCGGTCCTCCTGGCTCGTGGCTGGTGAGCAGGTATCGGGGCGCTGTGGAAGCTGCCGACAGCAACGGTGACAGCGAGAGCCGGGACGAGGAGATCGCCGGCGGTCTGACCCAGACAAGCGCTCGAGGTTGCGATCATCGAGAGCATGCCGAACAGAGTTCGTAGAAGTTGCAAGCGATGGGTCTGTGTTCCTGTTGAGTCAGTGGGACCGGCGTGCGGCTTGTTCGACTTCTCGTAGGACGAGGCTGAGGGTCTGTGAGCGGCGGTCTGCGGGGAGCGTGGCCCATGCTCGTCGGGCGTGTGTGAGTCCGCCGGGGCGGTCGCCTGCTTTGGTCATCATGAGTGCGCGGTGTAGTTCGATGTGGGTGGCGAATCGGGTGAGCGTTGCGGGTCGGAGTCGGTCGGCGTCTGTCTGGGCTTGCTCGCCGGGGCGGACCATGCCGAGTCGGGCGTAGAGCATCGATCGGAAGGTGGCCATGCGCCAGGCCGGCACGGCGGCGTCGGAGATTTCGTCGTCCGGTGAGCCGGTGAGGTCGAAGACGCGTCGGGCGTCCTGGTCGGCGGCGATGGCTGCGGCGGTGTCGCCCCGGGCGGCGGCGACGTGTGCGCGGGCCATCAGCGCCTGAAGTCGGCCGAGGGAGGGGCGGTCGGAGAGGGCGAGTGCTTCGTCTGCGTACCGCTGGGCGGTGGGGAGGGCCGCGCCTTCGTAGGCCAGGGCGATGGCGGCCCGGCCGCGTACCCAGACTCGGACGGCCAGGTCGTCGGAGCGGTCGGCGGCGATGCGGGCGGTGTCGTACCAGCCGATGGCCTCTGCCGGGTCCTTGGTGGTCTTGCCGTAGGTGGTGAGTGCGCGGGCGGCAACGGCCCACATCGTCGGGGTGTCGAGTTGTTGTTGCAGGACGACGAGGTCGCCGGCGAGGCGGGTCTGTAGGGAGTCGGCCCCGATTTCCATGTAGTCGCGGCCGTACTGGTCGACGCGGTCTCGCCAGCGGTCCTCGTCGTCTCGTTGTCCGGCCAGGGCGGCGGTGAAGCCGGAGCGGATGAGTTCGTTGGCGGCGATCGGGCCGATGGTGGCGGCGGCGAGGAGGTCTCTGCGTTTCACGTCCGGGTCTCCCAACGCTCGCGCGTAGGCGAGCACGATGTCCGGCGTCGCGGTCCGGCGTCCCGCTTCGACGTTGCTCAGGTGCGAGGCGGAGTAGCAGGTGCGGGCCGCGATGGAGGCCAGCGTAACTCTCGCCTCAATGCGAGCCTGCCTCAGTTGTGCGCCGAGGTCATCCATCGGTCCCCTGCTGAAAGCGTCCGGAAGCATCGAAGCAATTCCACATCGTAGTCGTGCCATCGCCCCAGCGTTCGACTTCACCTAGGTCACGATCTATCATTTCCCATGCACTGTCGGTAGTGGTTGTCTGCTGATGAGAGCTGGTGCGGTCGTCCTTCCTCTAGTGGGAGCGTCGTGGTGTCGTACGTCGATCCGCGGTTCGGGGCCCGGTTGCGGGCGCTGCGCGCCGACCGGGGTCTGTCGCTGCGGGCGCTCGGGCAGCTCGCGCACCGGGGCAAGAGTCACGTGCACGATCTGGAGACGTCCACCAAGGCCCCGACGCCCGAGACGGCCCGTCATCTTGATGAGGTCCTTCGGGCCGGCGGTGCGCTCGCGCGGCTCGTCGGTCAGCCTGTCGACCATGACGCCGAGGCCGATGACCTGCCCGCCCGCGTGCGGGCCAGCGACGTCAGCGCCGAGACGCTCGCCCGGATCGAGGCGAGCGTCGACGACCTGGCCAGCGCGTACGCGACGACCCGGCCGGTGGACCTGCTCCCGCAGGTGCGGACGCACCTGGCGTATGTGGGCCGGCTGCTCGACGGTCGGGGGACGCTGACGCAGCGGCGGCGGCTGATCATCGCCGGCGGCTGGCTGACGGTGCTGCGGGCGACGGTGCACATCGATCTTCAGCAGCGGTCTGCGGCAGGTGCGCACCTAGTCGCCGCCGCCACCCTCGCCGACCATGCCGAACACGCGGAGATTCAGGCGTGGTGCCTGGAGACCCGGGCGTGGGACCTGCTCACCCAGGGCGAGCATCGGCAGGCGATCGGCCTGTCTCAGCAGGCCCAGCGGGTGGCACCTCGGGGGAGCTCGGCGCAGATCCAGGCGACGGCCCAGGAGGCGCGGGCGTGGGCGCGGGTGGGTGACGTGCGGCGGACCCGTGACGCGCTGGACCGCCTGGAACGGCTTACCGCGAACCTGCCCGTGCCGGAGCGGGCCGAGCACCATTACCGGTACGACCCGACGAAGGCGCTGGCATACACGGCGACGACGCTGTCGTGGGCGGGCGACCCGGCTGCCGAGCAGGTGGCCCGGGTGGCGTTGGCGGAGTTGGACCCGCGCGGGGACGGGGGCGACCGGCCGAGGCGGTCCGCCTCTGCCCGACTCGACCTGGCGTTGGCGCTGGTGGCCGCCGGCCAGCCCGACGAGGCCGGCGCGGTGGCCGCCGAGGCGATCCGGTCCGGGCGGGTGGCCCCGTCGAACTGGTGGCGGGCGCGCGAGGTGCTCCGGCGGGTCGAGCAGACCGGCACGGCGGAGGCGTCGGTGCTGCGCGAGGTGTACCAGGCGTACCGACCCGCCGACTGATAGAGGACAGCCGCCCTGGCCAGCGGACACCCAGCACCTTTGCGTGACCGTCTGATCGCTCGATGCTGTGTTCGAGGGTGGGATCAGCGCACACCAGGTGGCCGCGACCCGCTCGGAGCCGGGCGCGGTGGTGTCGGTCCTTCCAAGAGCACGCCGCCGCGCCCTCACACAGTGGAGGTGGGGCAGATGGGTGACGCCGAGCCGGTCGATGACCGGGGCGAGCAGGTCCAGGCGGCGGAGCGGGAGGCCGCACGGCAGCGCATCCTCGCGCAGGCTGAGGCGGAGCGGATACCGGTGGAGGAGACAACCCGGGCGGTACCCGATCGGCGGTGGCGTCGTGGGCAGCGGTGAGGTGTTGCCCGTGGGTAGGCGGGTGGCGTACTGGCGGGGGCGGCGGAAGTTGTCGCAGCAGGTCTTCGCCGATCGGTTGGGCAAGTCGAAGAGCTGGGTGGACAAGGTCGAGCGGGGGGTGCGGTCGCTGGACAAGGTGTCGACGCTGCGCGACATCGCCACCGTCCTGCGGATCGACACGGCGGTGCTGCTCGGCCGGGACGCTCAGCCCGCCGACGTGAGCGAGCGGGTCGAGGGCGTGGAGCGGATCCGGGAGGCGCTGTCGACGTACGAGATCGCCCTTGGTCGGCCGGCGGGCCGCCGTGTCGTGCCGGTGGGGCGGTTGGTGCGGGACGTGGAGCATGCGTGGGTGTTGTTCCAGCACGCCCGGTATCCGCAGGTGATCGCCGTGGTGCCGGGCCTGCTGGCCGGCGCGCAGCGCGTCCACGCCGACAGCCCGCACGCGGGTCGGGGGCTGTTGGTGGGGGTGTACCGGGTGACGGCGGCGCTGCTGGTCAAGCTCGGGGAGGCGGACCTGGCGTGGTTGGCCGCAGACCGCGCGATGACCACCGCCACCGGCAATCCGGTCCTCGTGGCGACTGCCACCGTTCAGCTCGGTCAGGCGCTGCGCGCGGGCGGGAGGACGCGGGCGGCGAAGTCGGCGGCGCTGGCCGCCGCGTACCGGATCGCCCCGCCCGACCCCGGCGCGGGTGGCCCCGCGGAGGTGTCGCTGTGCGGGACGCTGCTGGTGCAGGCCGCGTTGGCGGCGGCCCGGAGCGGCGACGACCACAGCGCCGCCGATCTGCTCGACGAGGCCGCCGACATGGCCGCCCGCGTCGGCGAGGGCCACGACCATCACCGGACCGCGTTCGGGCCCACGGCGGTGGACCTGGCGCGGGTCGCCGCCGCCCTCGAGCTCGGCAACGCGGCCGAGGCGGTGGCCTGGCACGAGAAGACCACCGGGCGGGACGCCTGGCGGTGGCTGCCCGTCGAACACCGCGCCGCCCACCTCATCGACGCCGCCCGCGCCTACCTGCACACCGACGACCCCGCCACCGCCGGCCGCAGGCTGCTCGACGCCGAGCGGACCGCGCCGTCCGAGATCCGCCACCGCCCCGCCGGGCGGGGCGTCCTCGCCCAGGTGGTCCGCGACCCGGCCGCACCCGCCGCGACCGTCCGGCTTGCCGCCGAACTCGGGATCACCTGAGCATGACCGGACCGTTTTTGACCCTGGCGCAGATCCGCAACCGACTGATCCTCACCGCCCGAACGGTCCTGCGCCAGCACCGGCCCGGACCCGACGGCCGCTGCCGGGTCTGCCGCATCCAGGACTGCCCGGTGGCCACCGCCGCCCGCAACCTGCTGCTCGGCCTTTCGCGGCAGCCGTGAGGAGCGTCCGGGGGTCACGCCCGGCTCAGACCGAGCGCCTCGTCCACCCGGTCCAGCACTGTCACGTCGTCGTGGCCGACGCCGCGCAGCAGGTCGATCGCGGTCGCCCGGATCTGCCCGACGATCATGGTGACCGGCAGGGGTGGGTCGGTCCGCAGCAGGCCAGCGGCGATCCGTACCGCCTCCAGGGCCGCCGCGTCGGCCCGCTGCGCGTGCCGGTCGGCGTCGGTGCCGCTGAGGTCGCGGGCCAGGGCCTCCCCGGCGGACCGTACGGCGGTGGTCAGCGCGTCGATCGAGGCGCCCAGCTCCGGCGGCGTGGCGGTGTGCCGGCGGGTCAGGGTCGAGCCGGCCCGGGCCAGCACCCGGATGTTGCGGGCGGCATAGTCGAGCTGCCGCAGCGTCGCCTCCACCTCGACGAGCTTGCCCAGGTGCCTGCGGCGCAGCCCCAACCGCAGCGTCTCACCGGTGGCGAGTACGGCGGCCTGTAGCTGGGCGACGCAGTCGTCCACCTGCCGGGCCTGGTCCAGCGCGGCGCGGGCGGCATCCTCGTCGCAGTCCCGCAGCGCCACGTTCACCTGGGCCAGCAGGTCGGCCAGGTCGGTGTAGCTGCTCCGGGCCTGCGCCACCAGCGGCGCCAGCGGGTCGCGGGCGGCCATCAGCTGGCTGGCGGCCAGCGCCACCGCACCGCCGATGAGCGCGTCGACGAAGCGGAACGGCATCAGCGTCCCGCTCGGGGCGGCGACCACGACCAGGTACATGGCCGAGACGGTGGCCTGCACGACCAGGGCACGGCGGGCCCCTATCGCCACGAGCGTCGTGGTGGTCAGCAACAGCACCAGCAGGACCGTCCCGGAGCCCGGGCCCAGGGCGTACACCAGCACCTCCGCGACGAGCACGGCGGCGGCCACGGCGAGCAGGATCTCGACGGTCTGCCGCAGCCGTCGCCCGCGGGACTCGCCGAGCACGACGAGCGCGGCGGTCGGGGCGAAGAACGGGTCCGGGTGACCGATCACCACCGCCGCCACGAGCCAGGCGACCACCGCAGCGGCGGTCAGCTCGACCACGGTCATCCCGTCGCCCCGCAGCCGCGCGACGGCGTTGCGCCTCCAGGTCCGCACCGGCGGCACCCCCATCCCCGGGCGGACCGGGACCGGCCGCCGATTGATCTTCCGCGAGGAGGGCCACTACCCTGGCCGTGACCTGCCCAACCGCTCGGGTGGCGGACGGCACGCGAGCGTTTGAGCAGGTCACGGCCACAGTCGCCGGCCCTGCGTTGGCGAGCCGGGACGTTGGTGCCGATGGGTAACATGATGGCCGTCCTGCGGTGGCCTCAGGAGAGCGGATTTGATGAAGTTCCTTCTCACGTCGGGGGGCGTCTGCAACCCGAGCATCTCCGACGCGCTCGTCGACCTGCTGGGCAAGCCGATCGCCGAGGCCACGGCCCTGTTCGTGCCCACCGCTGTCCACCCCTTCCCCGGCGGGGGCGAGAGGGCGTGGAAGGCGATCCACGGCCAGGCTTCGATCCCGCTGACCCAGCTCGGTTGGAAGTCCCTGGGGCTGTTGGAGCTCAGCGCGCTGCCGACCATCCGAGAAGAGAACTGGGTCCCGGCGGTCCGGGAGGCCGATGCCCTGCTGGTCTGGGGCGGCGATGTGCTGTACCTGACCTACTGGCTGCGCCAGTCGGGCCTGGCCGACCTCCTGCCGTCGCTGAGTGACACGGTCTATGTGGGGGTCAGCGCCGGGAGCATCGCGGTCACCCAGTACAACTGCGACGCCGAATTCGACCTTCAATTCGTCCCCGACGACAGCGACATGGCGCAGGGTGCCGACCGGGCGTTGGGGCTGGTCGATTTCACGCTGTATCCCCACCTCAATCATCCGACCATGGAGGACACCGACCTGTCCGACATCCAGAAGTGGGCGTCCGGAATCCCGGTCCCGACCTACGCCATCGACGACAACACCGCCATCAAGGTGGTCGACGGCACCGTCGAGGTCGTCTCCGAAGGTGACTGGCAACGGATCAACCCCTGACCGAGCCGTCCCTACAGCCGGGCCAGCCCTGCACAGGGCGGCGGGTCCACAACGACGAACGGCGGCAGCGGCACGGTACGGCGGCCAGGTAGGTGATCGGCGGGGCGAACGGCGTCGTCGACCGGGTCGGGTCGCAGGTTTCGCCTAAAATCAGCGGCGTGAATTCGCCCCTGGACACCCTGCCGAAGATCGGTGCGCCGGCGACGCGCGCCCTGAACAACGCCGGCTATTCGGCGCTGCGGGACCTTGTCGGGGTGCCGCGCGCGGAGTTGGCCAAGCTGCACGGCATGGGGCCGAGAGCGCTCGGGATCATCCAGAGCGCGCTGGAGCAGCAGAATCTGAGCCTGGAATAGGCGCGAGGAGTGCACCATCGCCGTGAGGGCAGGCCGAGGCTGCCCGAGGTATGCCAAACGTCACCGGCTGCTAGCGTTCGCCGCCTTTGGAACCCTTTTTTCGCCAGCGTCGTCGATCACCGACCGGTTCGTGAGGTACGGGTCGAGCCGTTCCTGATGGCCCGACACCCGCTGCCGGTCGCGCAGGTCCGGCACCCGTGGCAGGGCTGCGACGAGTGGTTGCTGCTGCTCTCCGCCGTCCGGTACGAGCATTCCCAGTTCACGGCGGTACGTCCGGTCGCGCCCTTGCCGACCCGGTAGCCGCACGCCGCATGGCACCGAAGCCATTGACGCTCTTCGTTGTAGCGGTGATAGTGACTGCAGAGAGAACTCCCGTCGGATCGCCCACCTGCCTACCGCCACGGCGGGGAGCGCCAGCGGGACACCGCTGGAGGGGTCGATGAAGAGAAAACCGAAGATCTACGCGGCACTGGTGGCCGCCATCGTCCCGGCCGCCGCCGTGATCATGGCACTCGGCGCGACGCCGGCCGACGCCGCGGTCGGCGGTTCCGGCCCTTACCCCGCCGACTACGAAACCTCGGCCACCCTGGCCAACCACACCATCTTCCGGCCGCAGACGCTTCCGGCGGAGCGCCTGCCCATCGTCGTCTGGGGCAACGGTGGCTGCTCGGCCAACGGCCTCTCGCAGGGCAACTTCCTCCGCGAGATCGCCTCCCACGGCTTCCTCGCCATCGCCAACGGAGCGCCGAACGGATCCGGCTCCACCAACGCCCAGATGCTCACCCAGTCCATCGACTGGGCGGTTGCCGAGAACTCCCGGCAGGGCAGCAAGTACTACGGCAAGCTCGACACGACGAAGATCGCCGTCGCGGGATTCTCCTGCGGAGGGCTGGAGGCATACGCCGTCTCCAACGACCCCCGCGTCACCACGACCGGCATCTTCAGCAGCGGCCTGTTGAACGATGCCGATGACTACCAGCTCAGGAGGCTGACCAAGCCGATCGCCTACTTCGTCGGCGGGCCCAGCGACATCGCGTACCCGAATGCCATGGACGACTGGGGCAAGCTGCCGGCCGGGCTGCCCGCCTTCATGGGCAACCTGAACGTCGGGCACGGCGGCACCTACGACCAGCCCAACGGCGGCGAGTTCGGCCGCGTGGCGGTGCTCTACCTGAAGTGGCGCCTGAAGGGGGACACCACCGCCGGGGCCAACTTCGTCGGCCCCGACTGCGGGCTGTGCCGCAGCCAGTGGACGGTCCAGCAGAAGAACCTGACCCTCGACGGCGACCCGCCGCCCACCAGCCCGCCGCCGACCAGCCCGCCGCCGACCAGCCCGCCGCCGACCAGCCCGCCGCCGACCAGCCCGCCGCCGACCAGCCCGCCGCCCACCAGCCCGCCGCCGACCAGTCCGCCGCCGACCAGTCCGCCGCCTACCGGGGCCCCCGCCTGCACCGCGGTCTATTCCGTGCAGGACCAGTGGAACGGGGGATTCGTCGCCACCGTCAGCGTCACCGCCGGAACCACCGCGCTCACCGGCTGGCGGGTCACCCTCAACCTGGGCAGCGGCGTGTCGGTCAGCTCGTTGTGGAACGGCGTTGCCAGCGGCACCAGCGGCACCATCACCGTCGTGAACCAGGGCTACAACGGGTCGTTGGCTGCGGGGCAGGCCACGAGTTTCGGCTTCCAGGGCACGGGGAGTGGCGGCGCAGCCACCGTCACCTGCACCGGAAGCTGAGGCGGCCCAGACAATCATCGATTGACATGATCGTCACTGGACGGTTACCGTCCACCTTCTGACGAAAGGTCCCCGCTCATGTCGGTCGTACCGTCTGTCGCTTTCCGTCCCCGGGCCCCGCGTCGCGTCGCCGCGGTCGCCGTCGCCGCCCTCGCCGGGATCAGCCTGGCCGTGGTGAACGCCCAGCCGGCCTCGGCCGGCCCGCCGGGCATTCCGTCGAAGGCGACGGCGCAGTCGCAGCTCAACGCCCTGACCGTGGCGGCGCAGGGCTCCTCCAGTGGCTACTCCCGTGATCTCTTTCCGCACTGGATCACGGTCAGCGGCAGCTGCAACACCCGCGAGCAGGTCCTCAAGCGCGACGGCACCTCCGTGGTGACCGACAGCTCGTGCGCCGCCACCTCCGGCCGCTGGTACAGCCCGTACGACGGGGCGAGCTGGTCGGCGGCCTCCGACGTCGACATCGACCACGTCGTGCCGCTGGCCGAGGCCTGGCGCTCCGGCGCCAGCTCCTGGACGACCAGCCGCCGGCAGAGCTTCGCCAACGACCTCACCCGTCCGCAGTTGATCGCGGTGACCGACAACGTCAACCAGGCCAAGGGCGACCAGGACCCTTCCACGTGGCAGCCGCCCCTGTCGTCGTACCGGTGCGCCTACAGCAAGATGTGGATCACGGTGAAGTACAACTGGGGCCTGACCCTGCAGTCCTCGGAGAAGTCCGCGTTGCAGACCATGCTCAACACCTGCTCCTACTGACGCCGGAGGGCTGAAGAGCCCGGCGCGGCCTCAGCGGCGCTCTCCGCTGCTGGCCGTCGCCGGGGCCTCGGCCCGTCCCGGGGGCGCCACGGCGGCCAGCTTGGCCACCTGCGAGGCGCCGACGCAGAGCAGCACCAGGACGGCCGCGACGAGGGTGACGGCGTCCACGGCCTGGCCGAGCAGAAGGCCGGCCCAGCCCACCGTGAGCAGGGGTTGAAAGAGTTGCAGTTGGCTGCCCTTGGCGATGCCGACCAAGGCGAGCCCCGGATACCAGGCGCAGAAGCCGATGAACATCGAGAATACGGAGACGTAGGCGAAGCCGATCCATCCGGCCCTCGACACCTCGCCTGCGGGGCTGAGCAGGATGGCGGCGATCGTCGCGGGCAGTGAGACGGGCAGCGTGATCAGCAGCGCCCAGGAGATGACCTGCCACCCCGGCACCGCCTTGGCCAGCCTTCCCCCTTCCGCATAGCCGAGCCCACCGGTCACCAGCGCCGCGACCAGGAAGAGGTCCCAGGGGCCGATGCCGTCGAATCCGTGCCGGAAGGTGAATACGGTGATCACGACTGCGCCGGCCGCGCAGGCAATCCAGAACAGCGCGTTCGGGCGTTCCTGACCGTGCAGTCTGCCGAAGATGGCCGTCGCCATCGGCAGCAACCCGATGACCACCGCGGCATGCGCGGAATCGGTGCCCCGCAGGGCGAGTGCCGTGAAGATCGGGAAACCGAGAACGACACCGAATCCGACGATCGAGAGGCTGCGGAGGTGTTGCCGACCGGGAAAGGGCGCCCGCGCCACCAGGAGGCAGGCCCCGGCCAGCACCGCAGCCACCACCGCCCGGCCGATCCCGACCGTCCAGGCGCTCAGATCCGCCACGGCGAGCTGGGTGGCGGGAAGCGTCAGCGAGAAGATGAGGACGCCCGCCCCGGCGAGAAGCAGCCCGGGGGCCCGCGACCCAGTTTTGTTCTCCACGGTCGACATTCGGAGATCCCCTCGCCGCCCAACCTGGACTCCGCGCGAGTCTAGGTGAATTCCGTCGATGCGCGGGGCAGGCGACAGCCGCGACCGCGCCGCGCAATCCCCGCATTCCGCAAATGACACGCTGATACCCTGGCCCCGAGTCGACGCTGCCGCCCGCGCGGGCGGGCACATCGACTCGGGCGGAGACGTCGAATCGCGCCGGGGGGCCTGTCACCGTGACCGTTGCCGCGCCCGACGCCGTCGACTCCCCGAACGAGGCCCGCATCGACCTGCGCGCCCTGGCCCACAACGTGCGTACCCTCCAGGACCGGGTGGGCGGCGCGGCGGTGATGGCGGTCGTGAAGGCCGACGCGTACGGGCACGGCATGGTGCCCTGCGCCGTCGCGGCGCGCGCGGCCGGCGCGCAGTGGCTGGGCGCGGCCCTGCCCACCGAGGCCCTCGAGCTGCGCGCGGCCGGCGTGCCGGGGCGGATCCTGACCTGGCTCTGGACGGTGAATGCCGACCTGACGCCGGTCGTCGCCGCCGACATCGACATCTCGGTCAGCGCGCGGTGGGCGCTGGACGTGGTCGTGGCGGCGGTCCGGCGCGCGGGCCGCCCCGCCCGCATCCACCTGAAGGCCGACACCGGCCTGAGCCGCAACGGCGCCAGCAGCGCCGAGTGGGGGCCGCTGGTCGACGCGGCGCTGGCCGCCCAGGCGGCCGGCGCGGTCGACGTGGTGGGGGTCTGGTCGCATCTGGCCTGCGCCGACGAGCCACGGCACCCGTCGGTGGCGGCCCAGCTCACGGCCTTCCGGCAGGCCGTGTCGGTCGCGGAGCGGGCCGGGGCCCGCCTCGAGGTGCGGCACCTGGCGAACTCCCCGGCGACCCTGCTGCTGCCGCAGTCGCACTTCGACCTGGTCCGGGTGGGGGTGGCGCTGTACGGGTTGTCGCCCGCCACCGCGCACGGCAGCTCGGCCGACTTCGACCTGCGGCCGGTGATGTCGCTGGCGGCGCGGCTGGCGGCGGTGCGGCAGGTGCCGGCGGGGACCGGGGTGAGCTACGGCCACCGGCACCGCACGTCGACGCCGACCACCCTGGGGCTGGTGCCGCTGGGCTACGCCGACGGCATTCCCCGGCACGCCAGCGGCCGGGGTCAGGTGCTCGTGGGTGCACACCGTCGGCCGGTCTGCGGCGTCGTCGCGATGGACCAGTTCGTCGTCGACCTCGGCGGGTCGGCCGCCGCGCCCGGCGACGAGGTGCTGGTCTTCGGGCCGGGCGACCGGGGCGAGCCCACCGCCCAGGACTGGGCGGAGGCGGCCGGGACGATCTCCTACGAGATCGTCACCCGGATCGGGGCGCGGGTGCCCCGGACGTACGCCCGCTGAGGCCGCGCCGGGCCCGGACCGCGCGGTGCGCACGGTCCGCGCCGCGCCGGGGCCGGACCGCGCGGTGGGCGCGGTCCGCAGGGCGCGCGGTGGGCGCGGGTGCCGGCACCTGTCATGCTCGGCAAGGTGAACACCGGCCACCCGAGAGGGCACCGCGTCAACCGTCCCGCCCGGCGCTGGATCGTCGGCGGTGTCGCCCTGCTCGCCCTGGCCGCCGCGCTGCTGGCCGTCGCCGTGCTCGTGGTGCCGCTGCTGCGGCCGCCGGGCCCGCGCCCACCGTTCCAGCTCCCCGTCGCCTGCGGTGAGACCTGGCAGCTCGGCACCTATCCCGGCCACGGCGAGTACGACGTCGACCTCTTCCCCACCAAGGGGGAGGCGTGGGGGCGGCCGGTGCTGGCCTCCGCCGACGGCGAGGTCACCGAGGCGGGGATCAACGGCGCGCTGGGCGGCCGTACGCCACAGGACCCGGACGGCCCGCGCGGCCGGGGCGGCGGTTACTGGGTGAAGATCGACCACGGCGGCCGGTGGGAGACGCAGTACCTGCACCTGCTCGAACCGCCGCCGGTGCGGGTCGGCCAGCGGGTCGTCCGGGGCGAGCAGATCGGGCGGGTCGGCAGCACCGGCGACTCGGGCGCCCCGCACCTGCACTACGAGCAGCGCCGGGGCTGGGAGAAGGTCGAGACCCACTTCGACGGGAAACCGTCCGGCATCACCGTCGACGACCGGGAGTACACGGTGCGGCGCAAGAGCAACAACTGCGCCCCCGGCCGGTCGTAGCCGTCGCCTGCACGGCCGGTGTCACCGGGGTGTCACCGGCCGCCCACACCGGTTGGCCTCCGGTGACGCCGGGGTGACGCCGGGCCGCAGAGACTTCGCTGGCATCACGTCGGCGAAGGAGAGCTCATGAGCGGAATGCGTCAGGCCCGGGAAGTGGCCCGATGACCACGGTACGCACGGTGTTGGCGATGCGGACCCGGCCGGGCTGTGAGCAGCGGTTCGAGGCGGCGTGGCGCTTCGCCGCCGAGCAGATCAGCACCCTCGACGGCTGCCTGCACCAGGATCTCGTCCGCGACGCCGACGACCCCCGCAGCTACCTGATCATCAGCGACTGGGCCGACCGCGAACGGCTGGACGCCTTCGGCCGCAGCGAACACCGCGACCACCTGCTGCGCGCGGTCCGCGACCTGCGCGAGTCCGCGCAGCGACACACCTATCAGGTCCTGTACGTCGTGCGCGGCGAGACCGGGGAGTCGCGATGACCGAGCAGCCCGTCCCCGCGTCGGAGCTCTACACCGACGCGTTCGCCGCCGACCCCTATCCCACCTTCGCCCGGCTGCGGGCGCACGCCCCGGTCTGCCCGGTCAGTTCGCCCCGGTTCGACTCGTACCTGATCACGGGGTTCGACGACGCGCGGGCGGCGCTGACCGACCCCCGGCTCTCCAAGGACCTCTACGGCCCCGACCGGCACTACCTGCGGCTCTTCGGGCCGAACTCCGAGGGCCTGAACAAGAACATGCTCAACTCGGACCCGCCGGAGCACACCAGGCTGCGCCGGATCGTGTCGCAGGCGTTCGCCCCGCGCCGGATCGAGGCGCTGCGGCCCCGGGTGGCGCAGCTGGTGGAGGCCCTGCTCGACAAGATCGCCCCCCGGGGCGAGGCGGAGCTGATGGGGGAGTTCGCCATCCCGCTGCCGATGATGGTCATCAGCGACCTGCTCGGTATCCCGGAGACCGACCACGAGCGGGTGCTCGACTGGACGCAGGTGATCAGGACGTCCGGGTCGGCCCACCGCAGCCCGCAGGAGGAACGGGCGGCGGTGCAGGAGGCGCAACTGCGGCTGCACCACTACCTCGCCGACCTGGTGCGCGCCCGCCGCGACCACCCGGCGGAGGACCTGATCAGCGCCCTGATCGCCGCCTGCGACCGGGACGGGGCGCTCTCCGAGGCCGAACTCGTCACCACCACGTTCCTGCTGCTCTTCGCCGGGCACCAGACCACCGCGGACTTCCTCGGCAACGCCGTGGTCGCCCTGCTGACCCACCCCGACCAGCTCGACGCGCTGCGGGCCCGGCCGGAGCTGCTGCCCGCGGCGATCGAGGAGCTGCTGCGCTTCGACGGCCCGCTGCCGGTGGCCAGCCCCCGGGTCGCCGCCGAGGACGTCGAGTACCGCGACGTACGCATCCCGCGCGGGTCGATCGTCGGCGTGGTGCTCAACTCCGCCAACCACGACCCGGCGCACTTCGCCGACCCGGACCGCCTCGACCTGGGCCGCGAGCGCGGCCCGCACCTCGGCTTCGGCCACGGCGTGCACTACTGCCTCGGGGTGTCGCTGGCCCGGATGGAGGCGCAACTCGCCCTCGGGGCCCTGCTGCGCCGGCTGCCGGGGCTGCGGCTGGCGGTGCCGGCGGGGCAGCTACGCCGGCTGCCGGCGGCGTCGCCGTTCCGGGGCCTGCTGGAGCTTCCGGTCCGGTTCGACCCGTGACGCCGGCAGCACCGTCCATTCGGTCAACGTCCAATCCATCGACAGGAGCAGCAATGGTCTTCCGATCCGTGATCGTGTGTCACATCGTGCCCGGCAGCGAGGGCACCGTCGGCGACGTCTTCGGCTACTACGACAAGACGACCCGACCGCAGGACCTCGGCGTGATCGGCCGCAGGCTGCTCTCCCTGGACGACCTCTACATCCACGTCATCGAGCGGAACATCGACCCGAGGACGTCGCTGGGCAAGGCCCGGGGGCTGCCCGCGTTCCAGCAGATCGCCGAGGCCATCGCCCCGTACGTCACCCCGTACCCGAAGGACTGGCAGAACCCGTCCGACTCCGTGGCGAAGGAGTTCTACAGCTGGGTGCCGGACGAGGAGGCGGCCCCGGCGGCGGAGGCCGGTGACGGGAACCTGACGGTCATCGTCGCCCGGATCAAGCCCGGCGCCGAACCCCACGTCGCGCGGGTCTTCGGCGAGTCCGACGCGGGGACCCTGCCGATCGAGCTGGGCGTCACCGGGCGCTGGCTCTACTCGATCGACGACGTCTACCTGCACCTGCTGGAACGCACCGACGCGGCGTTCGGCCAGGCCATGCGGGACAGCCACGACAAGCCGGCGTTCGCGCAGATCATGGCGGACCTGAACGCGTTCATCACGCCGTACGACCCGGAGACCTGGCGCGGCCCGGCCGACGCCGTGGCCAAGGAGTTCTACCGCTGGCGGGCCGAGGACTGAGCCCCGCCCCCCGGCGGCGGTGACGCCTCGTCGGTGGCCCGGCCGTGACGTCTCGCCGGTGGCCCGGCGGCCGGCGCGTGGCGGTCAGCCGACCGGCAGCCGGGGCATGTCGACGGGGTGGTGCACCAGCGCCGCCCGGCCCCGGTCCCGCTCGGCCGGTGCGCTCGGCCGGTGCGCTGTGGCGCTCGCCTCGACCAGGGCGGCCAGGCCGGGCACGTCCTGGGCGGTCGCCCGCTCCGCGGCGATCCGCAGGGCCAGCGGCCGTCCGCCGCAGCGGCGAACCAGCTCGTACGCCGCCCCGGGCTCCGCGTCGACCAGGTCGCCGACCAGCCCGCGCAGCAGCTCGACCCCGGCCTCGGTGCTCAGCGGACCCAGCACCAGCCGGCGTGCGCCGTGCCGCACGACCAGCTCGGCGAGGCTGTCCCCGCTGGTCACCAGCACCAGGCAGCCGGGCGAGGCGGGCAGCAGCGGGCGGATCTGCTCGGTGGTGTCCGCGTTGTCCAGCAGCACCAGGACGCGCCGGCCGGCCAACCGGGTGCGGTAGCGGGCGGCCAGGGCGGCGGGGGTGCCGGGCAGGTCGGCGGTGGCGACGCCGAGGGCGTTGAGGAAGGCGGTGAGCGTCTCCGTCGGAGACGGCGCCCGCCCCGGGCCGTCGCCGCGCAGGTCGACGTAGAGCTGCCCGTCCGGGAAGCGGGCGGCCACCCGGTGCGCCCAGTGCACGGCCAGCGCCGACTTGCCGATCCCGCACGCGCCGCTGATCAGCACGGTCGTCATCGCCTGTCGGGCCGCGCCCTCGGTCAGCAGGCCGTCGAGGACCTTGCGGGCCTGGCCCCGCCCGGTGAACGGCAACACGTCCGGGGGCAGCTCGCGGGGCACGGGGCCGATCATGACGGGCGCCCACGGCACCGTGGCGACCGGCTCCCCCTCGTCCTGGAACTGGCAGCGGCGGGCCTGCCGCCACAGCACCGCGAAGGCGTCGACGTCGCCGCCGAGCGCCCGCACGATCTCGCCCACCACCTCCCACCGGGCCGGGCGAGGGCGGACGAAGGCCGCGTGGATCGAGGTCGGGTTGATCCCTGCGGGCCGACCCGGCGCGCGGGTCAGCTGTTGCAGCCGGCGCAGACTCGGCTGGCCGGCGGCGAGGTGGAGCTCGTGCAGCTGCTCGTAGAAATCGGCCAGAGGACCCGTTGGTACGAGCGGACGGGTGAGCCGGCCCATCGGCGTTCTCCCCACATAATCGACGCTGGTCCGGAACTGATACCGACCTTCTATCACCCTTTGCGGTTGGTCAAGCACGATGCGTCATGTCACCGACACACTGTTAGCGACAGAATTAACGCCCCGGACCCGTTTCGGTCCTGTTGAGCTGGCCCTCATGCTGTGCTGGCGCTTCGACAAGCGCCAATGCACTTCGTGAAGGGAGAACGAATGCACTATCCGGACATTCGGCGGGCGGTCACCGTCACCGCGTCCGCCGCGCTCGTCGCGGCGATGACCCTGGTCGGGGCCGGCGCCGCGCAGGCCGCCCCCGACGAGCGCGCCGCCGGCGCGGCGACGGTCAGCACGGCGACGGCGGGCGTCTCCGCCGCCGCCCGCAGCGGGCAGGGCGTGGCCGACCAGGCCAGCAACTACTGGACCCCCGAGCGGATGCGGACCGCGATCTCGGCGGACACGCTGGTCGAGAAGGCCGACTCCACGTCCGCCACGGCCCTGGGCCCGAACGGCCCGGCCCGCTCCGTGCCGGCCGCCGCCCCCACCGTGTCGCGCAAGGCCGTGGACAAGAAGGCCGGCAGCGGCATGGGCACCAACGTCAACGCCTCCGCGACGGTCGGCAAGGTCTTCTTCTACAACCCGTCCAACGGCGGGAACTACGTCTGCTCGGCGGGCACGGTGAACAGCGGCTCCAAGCGGCTCGTGATGACCGCCGGGCACTGCGTGCACGGCGGCGCGGGCGGCACGTGGATGCAGAACTGGGTTTTCGTTCCCTACTACAACTACGGATCCGCGCCGTACGGCCAGTGGTCGGCGAAGTCCCTGACCACCTTCAATGCGTGGATCAACAGCAGCGACCTCAGCCGGGACGTCGCCTGGGTCGTCACGTGGCCGAACGCCTCCAACCAGTTGCTGGTCAACGTGGTCGGTGGTAACGGGATCATGGCGAATTACCCGTACCAGCAGTTCATCACCATTCTCGCCTATCCGGCGGCGCCGCCGTTCGACGGCGGGTGGCAGCAGTACTGCCAGGGCAACTCGTACCAGTCCGGCAACAAGATGGCGATGAACTGTGGCTTCACGGGAGGTTCCAGCGGATCGCCCTGGTTGCAGGGGTACAGCGACGCGACGACCCTGGGCAACATCGACGGGATCATGAGCACACTGGACGGCGCCGGGGTGAACCGGAGTTCGTACTTCGACACCGCCGTCTGGGACGCCTACAACTCGCTGGCGAACGTCACCTGATTCACCCGTTCGGGTAATCCCCGCCCCCGACCGCGATCCGCTGGATCCGGTCGGGGGCGGGGCGCGTCCAACCAACGGGTCGTCCGGCCGGGCGGCCGAGGACCGGGCCCGCTGGGGCCGGGCCCACGGAGAGGAGCCGACGATGAGGCGAAGCTGGGGCGTGGCGGTCGGGGCCGCCGTCGCCGTGCTGGTGGTGGCCGTGGTGGTGGCCGGGGTGGCGGCCCGCCGTTCCGGGCCGGCGCAGTCACCGGCGGGGCCGGCGGGCACCGGGGGCGACGTCGGCACGAGCAGCACGCGGCTGCCCACCCCGGACGGCTCGTACTGGGACCAGGGCCGGATGAGCAGCGCCGCGCCGGCCCCGATGCCCACCGGCTGACGCGACCGGGGAAGAGCACGGCCGTCAGGCCGTCAGGCCGGCACGCAGTCCGTCGCCCCGTGCTGCCAGGAGTGGTCGTAGCGGCCGGCGACCTTCGTGACGAAGTCGCCGATCGCCGCGACGTCGAGGCCGTCGAGGCGCTGCCAGCGCTGCCAGCCGCTGAGCCCGATGCCGTGCCCGAGCGCCGGGTAGGGGGCCACCACCACGTCACGGGGGTGCCGGCGGCCGAGGCGCTCCAGGGCGTCGACGTCGGCGGCGGAGGTGTCCGGGGCGTACTGGACCAGGACGTGCCCGTGCTCCAGGGCGTGCACCTGCAACTCCGCCGACACCGGCTCCCGGTAGACGCCCGGGGTGACGACGCGGGGGGAGTGCGGGCCCGACGTCGGCGGCACCGTGCGATAGGGGGCGTGCGGGGCGCCGTCGTACGCCACGTGCCGGTTGCCCTCGAACGCCGCCGGTGTGCCCGGCACCTGGTCGCAGCCCAGCGCGACGGTGTCGTCGGCCAGGCCGAGCGCCACCCCGAGCCCCAGGCTGGACATGGTGAGCACGCTCAGGGTGGTGACCACGACGCTGACCACCGTCCCCAGCCAGCGGCGGCTCACGCGGCGGCCCTGCGCGTCTGGATCCGGTTGCGCACGACCACCCCGAGGGGCAGCAGCACGTTGACCGCGGTGAAGAGCAACAGGGCGATCCCCTCCCACCAGTAGGAGCTGGCGAACGGCGCCCCCACGAGCACCCCCGCCGCCCAACCGAACGTGACCTTGGCGCTGGGCCAGAGGAAGTGCAGCAGGAACCAGGCCATCCAGATCAGCCCGGCCAGGTAGAGCAGCCGGTACCAGCGCGACACCCGCAGGTCCCGGGCGTGCGCGTCGCGCAGGATCGCCGCCTCCTGCGGGTCGAGCCGGCGCACCAGGCGCTTGAGCGACAGCCGGGTCACCTGGTGCAGGTTGCGGCAGCCGGTCGCGGTCGCCATCACCAGGTACATGTCGGTGCGCAGGTACGCCAGGGTCTGGAAGGCCAGCTTCACCGCCTGGCTGAACACCACCATGGCGAGGAAGCGGACCAGGCCCGGGGGCAGGTCGATCCAGCCGCGCGACCAGGCGAACCGGGGCGCGACCGCGCAGAACAGCAGCACGCCGTCGATCGCCATGCCGGCGAGGAACGGGCCGTAGCGGCGCTGCGGCGGCAACGCCCAGAGTCCCGACAGGTCGGTCTCCAGCACCGGGAAGATGCCCCGCCGCTCGACGCGCAGCCGCGACGGCACGCCGACGGCGGCCCCGGCCAGGGCGTGCCAGACCTCGTGCACGATCGTCAGGGCGATCACCACGACGTTGGTGATCAGCAGGCTGAGCACGATGTCGGGGAAGATGAAGGTGTCCTCGTACGTGGGCAGCAGCGACGGCTCGGCGGCGAACATGGCGGCGGTGGCGACGAGACAGCCGACGTAGAACGTCCAGGCGACCCGGCCGAAGAGCGGCCGGACCAGGCGGGCGGGCAGCCGCGAGACCGACCAGTACCGGCCCGCGCGGGGCGCGGCCGGCGCGCCGTCGCCGCTCGCGCTGCCGTCGATGATGCCGGCCTCGACGAGCACCTCGACGAAGTCGAGGGCGTCGACCGCCTCCCCGGTCTCGCGCTCCACCTCGGCGGCGGCCTCGGCGACGCTGCGCCCGGCGGCCAGCAGCCGCACCAGCCGGGCCCCGACCTCGGGTACGACCACGAAGGTGCCGCTGACCGGGTCGCCCACCACGTACTCGTCGGCGTCCTCCGCGCGGACGACGAGGTGGTCGACCCGGGGTCGGCTGTCGGCGTCCAGGGTGATCATCGTTCCTCCCCGAGCCAGCCGCAGGTGTCGCACTTGTGCCCGGGGGTCGGGTGCACCACGTAGTGGTAGGTCAGGTCGGTCAGGCTCAGGTGGTACATCCGGCCGAGCGTGCTGGCCGGGATGCCGCCGAGGTGGTGCACCGCGTCGAGGGCGGCCAGGTGACCGGTGAGGTTGGCCGACGGCGCGATCACCGCGTGGCCGGTGAACGCGAACAACTCCTCCGGCTCGACGCCGTGCCGGTCGCGGAGCCGGTCGTTGACGCTGGGCAGGCAGTCCTGGCAGCAGGTGCGGCCCGGCACGAAGAGCCCGACGACGGCCATCGGGCCGGCGTACTGGGCGATCATCCACGGGGTGCCGGTGCGCAGGGCGGCGGTGTTGGTCCACTCGCGGATGGTGTGCAGCGGCTGGTCGGCGCAGAGCACGAGCAGGTCGGCGTCGCGCATCAGCGCCACCATCGACTCGGTGGAGTCGACCCGGATCTCCTCCCCGGTGACCGTCACGTAGGAGTTCATCCGGCGCAGCCGCTCCACCGCCACGGCGAGCTTCGGGGCGCCGATGTCGTCCTCGGTGTAGAGGAGCTGGCGGGTCAGGTTGCCCGACTCGACCACGTCGAAATCGACGCAGTGCACCGCGCCCACCCCGGCGGCGACGAGCGAGGAGGCCACGGCCGAGCCGGTGCCGCCCAGGCCCACCACGACCACGCGGCTGGCCTTCAGCCGGGCCTGCACGTCGAAGCGGGACGCACGCGGGGTCAGGTCGACCCACGCGTGGTAGGTGAACGCCCGCTCGTAGCGCTCGACCTCGGCCGGGCTCAGGCTCGGCGGGGGCGGCGCGGCGGCGTCCTCGACGTACCCGGCGTCGATGATCGTCTCCAGCGCGTCGACCGCCTCTTCGGCGGTCAGCTCGGGGCGCTCGGCGGTCAGCGCCGCGACGATCTCGTCCCGGCTGCGGGTGCCGTCCATCAGGCGCAACAGCGCCCACAGGGACCCGTCCTCGTCGTCGATCTCCGCCCCGATGCCCACCTGCCGGCCGCCGATGTTGATCAGCGTCGGGGCCAGGCGTACCGGCTTGTGGATGCCCTTGATCCGTGGTCGCCGCATGCCCGCAGACCTCCCTGGTCGCGAAAAGGCGGCCGGGGCGCGGTGATCCGCGCCCCGGCCCTTGTTGGATCAGCCGCAGATGTCGTTGCGGCAGCCCGGGTCGATGATCGCGACCGTGGTCTCGAGCTTCTCGAGCTTGCGCACGACGACCTTGGCGGGCTTGCGCTTCATCTCGATCTTGTTGTCCATGGCGGCCTCCATCGAATTGAGCGGGATTGACGCGGCGTGCCCGCTCGCGTCGCCATAATTAGAGCACCGGTAATTGGTGGTGACAATAATTATCTGCGACTCAAAAAGATGTGTGGACATGCGGCGAATTCATTGTCTGGGGATGTCTTCGGGCAATAATCAGGTAAAGGCCGTGCGCGGGACGGTGTCGGCCGTAAAGATCCATTTCGGGGCGGTCGTCCAGGTAGGAGGGTGATCGCCCCCCGGCGAAAACAACGCGAACGGGGCACCGCACCCCGGATTCCTGGGCTCCGCGACCGGCTCGGCAATCTGGCCCGGACGGCGATTTCTGCAACGGCCCGGCCGGCCACCCGGGACACCATTTCGCGCCCGCCGGCGACAATGCTCCAATCGCATCGACGCGCCCGGACGTTCGTCTTCAGGTGTCGTCCAAGGGGATGAGGCGAGCGGGTCCGTCGGCGGTTGCCTGCCGTCGGATTCCAGACACGGTTGCGGCCATCGGGCCGCGTCTCTGCCATCCTGACCGTTCCCTGTCAGTGCCGGACCCGCGCCGACCAGGCCCCGTGCCGGCGAGCGGAACCGGGCGGGGGGAACGGGGGTTCGGATGACCGGACGTATGGAAACAGACCGCCGGGTCGAGGCGTCGTCGGCGGCGCTGACCCGCGGCGTGTCGCGCCCGGAGCAGGTCGGCTCGGCCCGGTGGCGGGAATCGCTGCGCACCACCCCGGCCAGGATCATCGGCGCCGGGCTGCTCCTGGCGGTCCTCCTCGTCGCCACCGCCGTGGTGGCCCTGGGTGCCCGCATGCCGGCGAGCACCCTGGGCGAAGCGGCCGCCGGCGTCGCCGCCCGGACCGGCACGAGCGCCCGCCAGATCTACGTCGGGCTGGCCGACGCCGACGCCGCCGCCGGCGCCGCGTTCCTGCTGCCGCCCGGCGAGGAGCTGTCGACCCGGCTGCGGGCCGACTACCGGCAGAAGATCAACGAGGTCGAGCACGCGCTGAACGTGTCGATGGGCGCGGCGGCCGACGACCCACGCCGCCTGGCTCGGCTGGCCACGATCGCCGCCCGGCTGCAACGGTACGAGGGGATCATCGCCGACGCCCTGGCGGTGGCAAAGCCGAGTGACGCGGTCAGCAACGAGCAGGTGCTCGCCGCCGCGTACGCCCGGGAGGCCTCCCACTACCTCTCCGCCCACCTGCTCCCCGCCGCCCAGGCGCTCTGGGACTACGACACCAGGCTGCTGCGCGAGGCCCGGGGGGAGGCCCGTTGGTGGGCGGCGGCCTCCCTGCTGATGCCGGCGCTGACGCTGGCGGCGCTGGTCGCCGTGCAGTGGTGGCTGTGGCAGCGCACCCGGCGTCGGCTCAACGTCGGCCTGCTGGTCGCCTCCCTCGGCGTGGTCGCCGTGCTGGCCATGGCGGTCGCCTCGTGGTCACACTGGCCGACCGCCGCCAAACGGTTCCCCGTCCTGGAGACGGCGATCGACGACCAGAGCGCCACCCAACAGCGGCTCGGCGCGTTGCTGTCGGGGCGCGCCGACATCTACCTCGGGCTCGGGGCGAGTGTGGACCCGGCCGGGCACCGCCGGGACTTCGACGACCGGCGGCTCTGCGACCCCCCGGACGGGGTCGACTGCACGACCCTCGCCCTCGTCTGGACCGCCCGGCAGAGCTCGCAGCCGGGCGCGTTCCGCTTGGCCGTGAACGCCGTGCTGGAGGGGGGCAGAGCCGGGGAGTCCTTCGACACCGCGACCGACACCCTGACCCAACGGCTCGACAGGGGCGACAAGTGGGTCGCGGCGGAGGTGACGAACCTGGAGACGGCACCGCGCCAGTACGGCGGGGAGGCGGCCTGGGTGGTGCTGCTCGCCGGCGTCGCGGCCCTCCTCGGGCTGCGACAACGACTGATCGAGTACCGGTGAGGGGCGCGGCGATGACGACGCGGGCGATGACAACAGTGGTGGGCCGGCGCACCCGGCGGAGCGGGTCGGCGCCGCTCCGGGCCGGGCTGGTCGGGGCGCTGCTGCTGGTCCCGGCGGCCTGCACGGCGGCCCCGCCGTCCCCGGCGGTCGCCCCGAGCGCCGTGCCGTCGGCCGTGTCGTCGGCCACGACCAGCGACAAGGCTTCCAACGACATCTGCACGGTGCGCAGCAGCTACCCGCCGAGCGAGACCCCGCCGGGCGGCGTCCACGAGCGAGGGCTGGTGGTGGGCGTCGACCCGTCCGACGCCACGATGAGCTACTGGAACGCCAAGGAGCAACAGTTCGAGGGCTTCAACATCGACCTGGTGGTGGCGCTGGCGGAGCTCATCTGGCCGAAGGAGGACCCGCGCAAGCGGATCACCTTCAAGATGGTGCCGCCCGGCGGGGGTGCCTTCGCGATGCTGGAGGCGGACCACCCGGACCGGGTCGACTTCATCGCGACCTCCCTGACGGCGTCCTGCGCGCGCGCCGAGCAGGTGCTCTTCTCCAACGACTACCTCGACTCCGGCCAGACGGCGCTGGTCCGCCGCCGGGGCGGCGACTTCACCGGCGCCCCGGAGTACGCGGGGATGGACCAACTCGGCGGCCGGAAGGTCTGCGCGGCGGCGCAGACCACCTCCCTGGCGGCGATCGCCGGTTACCGCACGGCGGGCGGCGAGCGGCTGGTGCCGGTGCAGGCCGCCCACCCGATCGACTGCCTGGTCATGCTGCGCCAGGGCCAGGTCGACGCGGTCAGCACGGACGAGAACATTTTGCTCGGCTTCGCCCGGATGGCCCCCGACACCGTGCTGGTGACCGAGCCGCCCCGGGACAACACCCCGTTCTGCCGGTACCACAACGGCAAGTCGCCGTGCACCTGGTTCACCGACGAGCCGCACGCCTTCGCGTTTGCCCGGGGCAACCCGGAGAGCCTGGAGCTGCTGCGCTTCGTCAACCACGCCCTGGAGTCCACCCGGGCCTCCGTGTGGGCGACGGCGCACCAGCGGTGGCTCAAGGGCCACCCCGACCGGGGCATGCCGAGTCCGGGCCCGGCGGTGACGTCGTGGCCGCCGGGCTGAGGGGCAGCCTGATGTCGGGAGGCGAGCGGATCGACGCGGTGCGGGCCGCGCGCGCTCTGACGTCCGATTGGCTGCTGGAGGCGCAGGAGCTGATCACCGGGGAGTTCGGCTCCCCGCTCACCGGCGTCACCGCCGGCACCGAACAGGCGGCAACCGACGAGCTGCACGTCCTCGGCTGCCTGTCGCTGGCCCTCGCCCCGGCCGACGACGCGACCGGTGCGGCGCACGTCGGGCCCGGACCGGGCGGTGCCGGTGCGGCGCACGTCGGGCCCGGACCGGGCGGTGCCGGTGCGGCGCACGTCGGGCCCGGACCGGGCGAGGGTGGGGCCGGAGCGGGGGCGGGACGGGCCGGCCACGACCGGCTGCTCACCGACCCGATCGAGGTGACGTTTCCCCCCGCCCCGGGCGGATCGCCCCGGGTGGAGTGGCTCACCCTCGACGAGATCGTCGCGGCGGCCCGGGAACGCCGGGGCACGATCCGGCGGTTGGTCGACGCGTACCGGGTGGCCATGCGGTTCGTGGATGCCGACCTCGACCGGCTGCGCCGGGAGATCGGGGAGCTGCGGCACCGGGCCGCGCTGGCCGGCGGGGACCCGGCGCTGCTGGACGGCCCCGCGACGCGGCTCGCCGGGTTGGCGCGGGAGGCGGTGGCGGACCCGGTGGGGTGCGGTCGCCCCGGCCCCTGGCGGGACGGCCTGGCCGGGCTGGCGGAGGAGTTGGCCGCGGTGCGCCGGGAGGTCGTCCCGGTCGCGGAGGACCCGGACCGGCTGCCGGCCCTGCAGCGGCGGCTGCGCTCGTCGGTGCGGCGCCTGCGCCGGCTCGCGGACGAGGCCGCCCGGGAAGGGCTGGGCGACGGCGGGGACCCGGTGGCCTCGCTCGACATCGACGGGCTGCTGGCGCGGGTCGCGGCGGCCCGGTCGGCGTCGCCCGCCGGCGGCACGCCGGTCGACGGCGAAGAGCTGGTCGCCGCCCTCGACCGGGCCATCGACCTGGTCGACGCCGCCCGGCGGCGGCTGCGCGGCCGGTGCCACCTGGAACTCAACGGACGCTTGGCGGCGTACCGGCAGCGTGCCGCCGACGAGGGCCGGGCCGAGCACCCCGACCTCGACCAGAGCTACCGCGACGCGCGGGACCGGCTGCGTCCCGACGGCTTCGCCGTGACCGCCGCGAGCCAGGCGGTCCGCGCCTACCAGCAGGCCGTGAACGAGGTGAGGCCATGACGTCCACGATGCGTTCCTGCGCGGAGCGCAACTGCTCCGGCACGACGGACCGGGACGGCTTCTGCCGGCTGTGGGGCCACCCGTGCCAGGGCCAGGTGTCGGCGGTGGGGTCACCGCCGGCACCGGTCGAGCCGCAACCGGCGGGCCCCGGCGACCCGGCCCCGTCGGCGGGCCCCGGCGACCCGTTCGTGTCGGCCGGCTCCGGCGGCTCGGCGGCCCCCGGCCACCCGGCGTCGCGCGATCCGTGGCGGTCCCGGTCCCGGCCGTGGGAGAACCCGGTGCTGATCCCGCCGCCCCGGGCGAGGGACCCGCTGGAGGCGGTGCTCGCCGAGCCGGTGGTGCCCGAGCAGGCCCGCTACTGCCCCCGGACCACCTGTCGCCGCCGGGTGCCCCGGGTCAGCGGATACTGCCCCAACTGCGGTGCCCGCTACTCGTTCACCCCGCCGCTGGCCAGGGGCGACGTGCGCGCCGGGCGGTACCGGATCGAGGGCTGCCTCGGCCACGGCGGCGTGGGCTGGGTCTTCCTCGCCCACGACGAGGACATGGACGGCAGTTGGCGGGTGCTGAAGGGGCAGCGCAACCCCGCCGACCGGGAGGCCGCGGCGGCGTTCGTCGCGGAACGGCAGGCGCTGATCGCGCTCAACCACCCCGGCATCGTCACCATCACGCACGCGCTGCGCCCCGAGGCCGACACCGACGTGGGCTACCTGGTGATGGAGTTCGTCAACGGCGGCACGCTGGAGGACGCCCGCCGCGCCATCGGCCCGCACGGGGGGCCGGCCGCCGTCGACGTGGCGCAGGCGCTGGGGTACGCCGTGCAGATCCTCGACGCCTTCGCGTACCTGCACGACCAGGGCTGGCTCTACTGCGACCTCAAGCCCGAGAACGTCATGCTGGTCGGCGGGGCCGGCGGGGTCGGCCCACTGAAGCTCGTCGACTTCGGCGCGGCCCGCCGCATCGACAACACCGTCAGCCCGCCCTGGGGAACGGCCGGCTTCGAGGCGCCCGAGGTGCAACGGCTCGGCCCGGCGGGGCCGAGCGTCCGCTCCGACATCTACACGGTCGGCCGTACCCTCGCCGCGTTGACCCTGACGGTCAGCTCGGCGGACCTGCGCCCCCTGCCGGCGGGGCAGGGCCTGCTGCGGCTGCCGCTGCCCGCCCGGCTCGACCCCTTCGCGCGGCTGCTGGCGCGGGCCACCGCCGTCGAGCCCGAGGAGCGCTTCGACTCCGCCGCGCAGATGCGCGAACAGGTCCGGGGGGTACGGCGGCAGGTGCGCTCGGCGGCCGACGGCATCCCCCGGCCCACCCGGTCCACGCTGTTCAGCCCGGCGGCCTGCGCGTTCGCGCTGCACGCCGACGCCGGCGCCCTCGACGCGGTGGAGGTCGCGCTCGGCCTGCCGACGCCGCTGGTCGACGGCGGCGACCCGGCGGCCGGCTTCCTCGCCTCGCTCGGCCCGGCGGAGCCCGCCGAGCTGATCACCCTCCTCGGCACCGCGCCGCAGCACACGGCCGCGGTCACCTTCCGGATGGTGCGGGCCTACCTGGCCGCCGGCCGGGGCGACGAGGCGGGGCCGCTGCTCGCCGGCTTCCCCGACGACCTGCGGGACTGGTCGCTGTGGTGGCACCGGGGCCTGGTGGCCCTGGTGGGCGGCGACAGCGAGGCCGCCCGGGACCACTTCGCCCGGGTGTACGGGTGGCTGCCCGGCGAGGTCTCCGCCCGCCTGGCGTACGCGGTGGCCTGCGAGTTCGCCGGCGACCACCGCACCGCCGCCGCGCACCACCGGGGAGTGTGGGAGACCGATCAGGGCGTGGTCGCCTCGGCCTTCGGGCTGGCCCGCTGCCTCTTCGTCAACGAGGGCCCGCGCGCGGCGGCAGCCGTCCTGCTCAGCGTGCCGGAGTCCGCCCGCGCCTGCGCGGTGGCGGTGACCTGCGCGGTGCGGATGCTGCTCGACGCCCCGGAGGACGGTCACCGGCTCGACGCCGCGCTCGACGCCGCCGCCGTGGTGGAGAAGCTGCCCGCGTTCGGCGAACGCGAACTGGTCGAGGCGTACATCCTGCGGATCGCCCTCGACAGCAGCCTCGACGATTCCCGACACGCCGACCGGCGGCTCTTCGGCCACCGGCTGGCCACCGGCCCGCTGAGCCGCGCCTTCGAACGCACCTGCCGCTCGCTGGCCGGGCGCACCGGCGACCGGCGGGAACGCATCGCGCTGGTCGACCTCGCCAACGCGCAGCGGCCGGTGACCTGGTGGTGACCCCGGCCGACGAACACGACGAAAGGAGCCCCGCGTGAGCACACCGGACGGGCTGCGCCTCGACCTGACCGCACACCACAGCGAGTACCTGCCGGCCGACGGCGGGATCGTCGACGTGGTGGCCGCCGTCCGGGCCGGGCCGGACGGCGGCCGTTCGCGGCACGACGGCCTCGCCGAGGTGATCCTGCTCGACTGCTCCGGCTCGATGGGGGCGCCGCAGGCCAAGATGCGGGCTGCCCGCCGGGCCACCCTCGCGGCAGTCGACGCGCTGCCCGACGGGGTGGCGTTCGCCGTGGTGGAGGGGACCAGCCAGGCCACGATGATCTACCCCAAGCAGCGGCGGCTCGCGGTGGCCGACGAGGACACCCGCGCCGGGGCCCGGCAGGCGGTGAGCCGCACCTCGCCGCACGGCGGCACCGCCATCGGCCGGTGGCTGCTGCTGGCCCGGGACCTGCTCGGCGCCCGGCCCGACGCGATCGGGCACGTCATCCTGCTCACCGACGGCCGCAACGAGTCCCAGCAGCCCGCCGAGCTGAAGGCGGCGGTGGAGGCCTGCGTGGGCCGGTTCACCGTGGACTGCCGGGCCATCGGCACGGCCAACGGGATGCACGACTGGGACGGCCCGGAGCTGCTCGTCATCGCCGACGCGCTCGGAGCGAACCCCGTCGTGCCGGTGGAGGACCTGGACCTGCTGGCCGGCGAGTTCGCCGCCGTGCTCGACCGCGCGCTGACCCGCCGCACCGCCGACGCCCAGCTGCGGGTACGCACCAGCGCGCTGGCCCGGATCCGCTTCGTCAAGCAGGTGTATCCGACCATCGCCGACCTCACCGTCCGGGGTGTCGCCGTCGGGGACCGCACCATAGACTTCCCGCTCGGCGCGTGGAGCCCGGCCGACCGGCGCGACTACCACGTGGCGTTGGAGCTCGACGCGATGAACCCGCAGGCGCGGCGGCGGGCCGGCTGGCTCAGCGTGCGGGTCGACGAGGCCGTGCCCGGCGACGAGACGCCCGTCGACGTGGAGTGGACCGACGAGATCGAACTCTTCTCCCAGGTGCACGAGACCGTGGCGCACTACACCCACCAGCAGGGGTACGCCGACGAGGTGCGGCTGGCCCTGGCCGCAGCCGGCGAGGGCCGGCTCAGCGACGCCGAGCGGCACCTCGGCCGGGCGGTGGCGCTGGCCCACGCCGGTGGCCACGAGGACAAGCTGCGGCAGCTCGAACGGCTCGTGGACATCATCGACGCCGCCGTCGGCGTGGTGCGCCTCAAGCCCGGCTTCGACCTGAAGCAGTGGCAGCCCTCGGCGGTGTCGGCGCCGCAGACGTCGGGCTGGGTGCCTGGCGGGCCGCCGGCCGGGTCGGGCCGTTCGGCGCCCGCGCCACACCCGGCCCCCGAGCAGCGGGTGCCCCCGTGGGAGCACTGCGGCCAGACCCACACCAGCCCGTACTGCGCAGAGTGCGGGGCGCACCACGAGTCGCCCGACGGGCCGCCGCCCGACGGGTCGTAGGATTGGCGCACCATGCCCAGTGAGCGCCGCGGAAAGCCGGACCCCGCCCGCAGCCTGGCCCTGCTCTGGCGCACCGGCGAGCCGACCGGCCGCGGTGCGGGCCCCGGGCTGAGCGTGGACCGGATCGTCCGGGCGGCCATCGACCTCGCCGACGCGGCGGGCATCGACGCGCTGACCATGCGCCGGGTCGCCGAGGCGCTGGGCGTCGCCACGATGTCGGTCTACACCTACGTTCCCGGCAAGGCCGAACTGCTCGACGTCATGATCGACACCCTGTACGGCGTGATGAGCCGACCGGCCGAGTCCCCCGAGGGCTGGCGGTCCCGGCTGGAGCGCATCGCCCGGGAGAACCTGGCGCTCTACCGCGCCCACCCGTGGCTGCTGCGCGCCGAGACGTCCCGCCCGGTGCTCGGCCCGAACAGCATGGCCAAGTACGACTACGAGCTGGGCGCCCTGACCGGCCTCGGCCTCACCGACGTGGAGATGGATGCGGTGCTCACCCTCGTGCTCGGTCACGTCCGCAGCGCGGCGCGGGCCGCCCTCGACGCGGTCAACCTGGAGCGCGAGACCGGGATGACCGACGCGCAGTGGTGGCAGGCGCACGCCCCCTGGCTGGAGCGCCTCGTCGCCCCGGGTCGCTACCCGACCGCCGCCCGGGTGGGCACCGCGGCCGGACAGGCGCACGGCACGGCCCACGACCCGGGTTACGCCTTCGAGTTCGGCCTCCAACGCGTGCTCGACGGCGTCGCGGTGGTGGTCGGCGAGCGCGTCGGCGGGGCCGCCGTGGTGGTCGACGAGCGCGGGGCCGACGTCGGCCGCTGACCGCCGCGCCGTCGCAGATCCGTCACCGCCGACCGGCCTGGCCCCCGTTCGGCGTATTGAACCGGGCGGGCGCGGGGCGGATGCTGTATTGCATCCATGTTCACCGATGTGTGGAGGCTTCGGATGCGTCGTTCCGCCCTGCTCGCCCTCCTGCTCGCCGTCCCCCTGCTGGCCCCACCGGCGGTCGCCCACGCCGCCGCGCCGGGCACCCCATCCGCTGCCGCCGCGCCGGACATCGCGCCCGCCCTCGCCCCCGTCGCCGGGCCGGTCGGCACCGCGTGGACCGTCGACCCGGCCACCGGCGTCAGCACCGTCGCCGTGGACGACACGGTCAGCGACAGCGCCCTGGCCGGGCTGCGTACCCGGCTGGCCGGCACCGGCGCGGTGGTCCACCGCGAACCGGGCCGGCTACGCACCCTGATCGCCGCCGGGCAGGGCATCCACGGCGGCGGCGGCCGCTGCTCGCTGGGCGCCAACGTCCGCAGCGGCAGCACCTACTACTTCGTCACCGCCGGGCACTGCACGTCGTTCGCCGCCACCTGGTACGCCGACGCCGCCGGCACCACGCTGCTCGGCTCCCGCACCGGCACCAGCTTCCCCGGCAACGACTACGGGATCGTGCGCTACGCCTCCTCGACGATCCCCCACCCGAGCGCCGTCTACACGTACCCGGGGTCGTTGCCCGTCACCGGCGTCGGCACGCCGGTCATCGGCCTGGCCGTCTGCCGCAGCGGCTCCACCACGGGCGTGCGGTGCGGCACCATCACCGGCCTCAACGCCACCGTCAACTACGCCGAGGGCTCCGTCGCCGGCCTGATCCGCACCAACGTCTGCGCCGAGCCCGGCGACAGCGGCGGCCCGCTCTACGTCGCCGCCACCGGCAGGATCCTCGGCATCCTCTCCGGCGGAACCGGCAACTGCACCTCCGGCGGCACCACCTACTACCAGCCGATCATCGAGATCCTGGCCGCCTACGGGGTGAGCATCCCCTGACCCGGTGGGTCGGGCGGCCTCAGGCGACGAAGTGCGGGTTCCCCGCCGTCAGCCGCAGCGTGTAGCCGCCCGGCCCGCGCTGGGAGGTGACGTGGTTGCAGGACTGGTGGGTGATCCAGAGGCCGAGCCCGCCCTCCGTGCCCTCGGTGATCGGCAGCAGCCCCGCGAACGGGGCCTTCGGCCCCTCGCCGCAGTCGGAGACCGTCACCACCATGCGGTCCGGCCCGGCCCAGAGCCGCAGGCAGACCGGCGACTGACCGTGGCGCAGCGCGTTGGTCACCGTCTCGCTGACCGCCACCACCAGATCCTCGATGTCGTCGCCAGGCAGCAGCCCCCGGTCGGCGGCGTAGACGGCGGCGCGCGCCTGCGCGGCCGTGGGCTGGGCCAACTCGATCGTCGGGGGCGTCGACTGGAGCGGGTCGGGCAGCAGCGGCCGGTCCTCCCGCAGGTACTCCGTCGGCTCCGTGTAGGTGGGGCTCGGCACGTGCCGGCCGTCCGGGGTGACGTGTCGGGGATGGGTGCGGGCCACGTCGTCCAGCACCGTCGAGGGCGTGACCCGGGTGTCGTACGCGCACATGCTCCAGAGCGGGAACTCGTCGTACGCGACGTTTATCGCCGACTCGTACCGCGCCCACCAGTCCCAGGTGACCCCGAGCGTGGTCCGGGGCAGCTCGCCGACGATGCGGATCTGCTGCGCCCCGGCGGCGACGTATCCGGCGAGCAGCTCCCGGTAGGCCCGGATGGCGCCGGCGGGCCGGGCGTAGACGTTCCCGCCGGCGAGGAAGGTGACGCCGCTGTCGGCCGGCAGGGCCCGGCGGAGCAGGGCGGTGTTGCGCTCGCCGAAGGAGACCACCGTCGGCTCGCCGGCGGCGACCCCGCCGAGCAGGAACGGCATGGTGATCGCCAGCAGCTCCTCGTCGGAGCCGTAGCAGGCCGCCTCGTGGAAGTAACCGCAATGGCCGGCGGCGGCGCCGGTCCTCATCGGGCCGCCTCCACCCGCAGGTCGGGTAGGTCGAGCAGGTCGACGAGGCGGGCCGTGGCGGCCCGGTTCGTGCGCAGCACCGCCACCGCGCCCAGGCCGCGGGCGTGCTCACCCAGGCGCAGCAGGGAGCGGTGGTCGACGAAGCGCAGGTGCGTCGCGTCGATCACCAACCGGCCGTCGACCGGCCGCAGGTCGGCCCGGTCCAGCGCGGTGGCCAGCAGGTCGTGGGTGGACTGGTCCAGCTCGCCGGCCAGGCCGGCCCGATCCTGGTCGGCGGCGTAGAGCCGGAACAGCACGTCGTCGGCGTTGCTGCGCGGGTGCAGGCAGGCCAGCTCCGCGACCGCCCCGGCGGCCAACTCCTGCGGGTCGTAGACGCACATCGCCGAGAAGGGGTGGGCTCGCATGTACCGGTCGATGAGGTGCTCGTAGCGGGTGAACGCCTCCCGCTGCCCGGGGGTGCGGACCAGCCCGGTGGCCTCCGCGACCACCCGCAGCCCGGTGTGACCGGCGGCCAGGGCCGCCTCGGTCGCCTCCGCGTAGGCCCGGACCTGGGCGGCCGGGTCGGCGACCCGGTCGTCGACGTAGGTGGCGTCCAGCGCCACGAGCCGGGCGGCCCCGTCGCGCAGGGCGTCGGTGAACCCGGGGACGGCGGCCAGCCAGACCAGCGCGGCGGCCGGGTCCCGCTGCGCCACGTACCACACCTGCTCGCCGGCGGCGAGGCCGGCGGAGAGGAACGCCCGGGCGGCGGCCTGGAAGGCGGCCGGGTCGTCGCGTCGCCAACAGACGTGGCCGGCGGGCGGCACGGGGCGCGCGTCGGCGTTCATGTACAGCCCCATGCCGTCATTGTAAGCCCACCGTCGGCCCGTCGGTCGAGGGTAGTGCCGGTCACCCGCGCTGGTAGAACCGGGACGCGCCGGGGTGCAGTGGGATCGGGTCGGTGTTGGCCGCGCCGCCCCGGTTGAAGTTGCGCCCCTCCGGGTGCACCGCACCCAACTCGGTCTGGTGGGCGAAGAGCAGCGCGGTCAGGTCGTACGCCAACTGGTCCGGCATGTCGGCGCTGACCAGGATCATGTTCGCCACCGTCACCGTCGGCACCGCCTTCGACGTCCCGTACGCCTTCGCGGGCAGGTCGGCGGTGGTGTAGACGGGCCCGTACACGGCGGTCAGCGGCTCGACCAGGTTGGCGATCGGCAGGAACCGGAACTTCCCCGGCGCGGCGGCCAACAGGTCGGCGATGCCCGGCGTGGGGAGCCCGCCGGAGAAGAACAGCGCGTCGAGGGTGCCGGCCCGCATCCGGGCGACGGTCTCCGGCAGGGAGAGCCGGGCCCGCTTCACGTCGCGCTCCGGGTCCACCCCGGCGGCGGCCAGCAGCCGGCTGGCGATGACGTCCGTGCCGGAGCGGGGAGAGCCGGTGGAGACGCGCTTGCCGCGCAGGTCGGAGAGGCCCTTGATCCTGGCGTCGGCGCGCACCAGCACGTGCGTGTAGTTGCTGTAGACCCGGGCCAACGCGCGGATCGGTTGGGGCCGGCCCTGGAACGCGTCCCGCCCGGCCGTGGCGTCCGCAGCGGTGTCCGCCAGGCTGAACGCGATCTCCATGTCGCCGCTGGTGACCCGGGTGATGTTCTCGCCCGAGGCACCGGTCGGCTCGGCGCGGGCCTCGTAGCCGGGCAGGTACCGGCTGATCAGGTCGGCGTACCCGCCGCCGAGCTGGTAGTAGACGCCGGTGGTGTTGCCGGTGGCGAGGAAGATGCGCCCCTCGTGCCAGGGCGTCGGCGGTGCCGCGGAGTCGGAGCCGCAGCCGGTCGCCAGCAGGACGGCCAGCATCGAGACCAGCGCGGTGACCACCCGCCGGGAGCGCCCGGGGGAGCGCGGCGAAGCCGTCGCCGCCGGTACGGCCCGCGCCGGGCGGGACGGGGTGCGGCGGGCGGTCACGACCGGGCCGCCGGTTCGAGGGCCTCGGCCACCCGTTGCACCAGCATCGCCGTCTCGTAGCCGATCTGGCCGAGGTCGCAGCCGGGCGCGGCCAGCACGCCGATCAGCGCCCGGTCGCCGACCGACATGACCAGCAGCACCCCGCCGTCCATGTCGACGATCTGCTGGCGTACCCGACCGGCGTGCATGAACCGGGCGGCGCCGATGGTGAGGCTCGCCAGGCCGCTGATCACGGCGGCGAGGTGGTCGACCTGGTCGGGGGTCAGGCCGGGGGAGGCGGCCAGCTTGAGGCCGTCCCCGGAGACGGCGAGGGCGTGGGCGACGTCGGGAACCTGGGTGGCGAAGCTGGCCAACAGCCAGTCCAGACCGCTGCTCGGCTGCGGATTCATGTGGTTCTCCTGGTGAGGTCGCTCTGCTGGCCCCGGCGCATCGCGGTCGCGACGCCCTCGGCCAGCGCGGAGAGTCGGGCCCGGACGAGTTCCGGGTCCAGCAGGTCGTCCGACTGCCGCGCGGCCGGCGGTGCGTCGGGCAGCGAGGGCGCGAGCTGGCTGCCCCGCACGCGCTGCGGCAGCGCCCCGCCGCCCGCCGCGCGCCCCGCCGCCGAGCCGCCGGCGGCCCCGCCGCTCGGGGTCGCGTAGGCGGACGTCCCGTGGCCCGCCCCCGCGCCGTTCGAGACCCCGTGGGCCGGCGTCGCCTGCCCCGGCGGCGTGCCCGGCGTGCCGTGCTGCCGTGCCGCGCCGGGTGGCGTGCCGTGCTGCCGTGCCGCGCCGGGCGGCGTGCCCGGCGTCCCGTATTGCCCTGCCGCGCCGCCTGCCGCGCCGCCGCCTGCCGTGGCGGCCGGGCCCGTGCGGGTGCGCCAGGCCGCGCCGTCGCTCCACGTCGGCCCGACGTTCCAGGCCGCACCGCCGCCGACCGGCAGCCCGGCGGGCGCGGCCGGCCCGGACTGCGCCCGCGCCCCCAGCACGGGCAGCGTCACCGTCGGGGAGTGCGGGGAGTGCGGGGAGTGCGCCGGCTCGGGGCCCGCCGTCAGCTCTCCGGCGACCGGCGTCGGCGGCCAGGCCGGCGGGGCTGCGGCGGACGTACGCGTGGGGGAGAACCAGGTCCCCGTCATCGACGGCCGCTGCGGCGTCGCCGGCACCGACGCCCGCTCCGCCGGTCGGACGGCGGGGGCCGCCCCGGCCCGGCTGACCACCCGCTCCGTCGGGGTGAGGGCGCTCTCCGGGAGCTCGACGGTGGCCATGGTGCCCGCGCCGGAGCTGAACAGCGCGACCCGGATGCGATGCCGGGCGGCCAGGTGCGCCACCACGTGCAGCCCCATGCTGCCCGCCGCGGCGCTGGAGAGCGTGCCCGGCGTGCGGAGCCGCTCGTTGATCTCCGCGAGCCGGCTCGCGCTGATCCCGATGCCCCGGTCGTGCACCCGCAGCAGCAGCCCGTCGAGCGTGCGCCGGCCGTCGACCCGCACCGGCGCGTGCGGCGGCGAGTAGGCGGTGGCGTTCTCCAGCAGCTCGGCCAGCAGGTGCACCAGGTTGCCCACGACCATCGCGTCGACGGCCACCGGCGGCAGGTCCGACTCGACCCGGGTGTAGTCCTCGATCTCGGCGGCGGCGGCCGTCACCACGTCGGCGATCAGATGCGCGCCGTGCTGCCCGCGTCCGGGTTCGCCGCCGGCCAGCACCAGCAGGTTCTCCCCGTTGCGCCGCAGCCGGGCCGCGAGGTGGTCGAGGGCGAAGAGCCGGGCCAGCGCGTCCGGGTCGGTCTCGTCGCGTTCGAAGTCGTCGAGCAGCCGCAGCTGCCGGGTGATCAGGGTACGGATCCGCCGGGCCAGCGCCTCCGCCATCCGGGTCATGTCGACCCGCAGCTCCGCCTGCTGCCCCGCCAGGCGCAACGCCGCCCGGTTGACGGTGTCGAAGGCGTCGGCCACCTGGGCGATCTCGTCGCGCCCCCGGGCGATGCCGGCGGTCAGGGCGAGGGCGGAGCCCTCCTCGTCCGCCTGGGCGTCGGCGGCACCCAGCGGCCTGCCGGGGCCGCCGCCGGCCGAGATGGCGGTGATCCGCTCCGGCAACTCCCGGTGGGCCATGGTCAGCGCGGCCGCCCGCAGCCGGCGCAACCGGCGGCTGGTACGCACCGCGAGCAGACCCGCGGCGACGAAGGCGAGCACGGCCACGGCCACGGTCACCCCGGCGCTGAGCCCGGCGTCGCGCCGGGCGTCGCCGGCCAGCTCGGCCGCCTGCCGGTCGAGTTGTTCGGACAGGCCCCGGCCCACCAGGTTGTACCGGCGGATCACCCCGCTCTGCGCCACGTACCAGGCGTCGCCGTCGGTGACCAGCGCCTCCGGGTTCTGCTCCGCGTTCAGGGCGCCGTCGCGCAGCCGGCGGGCGGTGGCGACGTCCTGGCCGTCGAGCAGCCGGTTGTAGATGGCCGACGAGTCGGGGCTGGCGATCCGGGAGAACTCCGCCTGCCGCTGCTCCTGCCCCCCGCGCAGCTGGGCCACCCGGGCCAGCTCGCCCGGTTCCAGCGCGCCCCGGGAGAAGATCGCCCGCAGCAGGTCCCGTTCCAGCGCGGCGAAGTGCTCCTGGGCGGCGACGGCGGCCACCTCGCGGGCCGCGTTCGCCAGGTCCGTGTCGCGCAGCTGGGCGGGGAGCGCGTCGGCGACGGCCAGCAGCGTCTCGACCAGGGTCACGTAGAGCTGGTCGGCGGGGCGGGGGCCGAGCGCCGACTCCCTTGCCTCGTCGAGCTGGGCGAGTTGGCCGTCCGCGCCGTCCAGCGGCCCGACCAGCGCCGGTGCCGCCCGCCGGGCGTCGTCGCGGGCCCCGCCGTACCGCTGCACCGCCGTGTCGACCCGTTGGCGCTGCGCGTTGACCAGCTCCCGGCCGGACGCGCCGCCGCGCTGGCGCAGCGCGACCGTCTCGGCCAGCTCCCGCTCCAGCTCGTGCACGAGTCGTACGGTCGCGGTGGCCGTGCCGGCGAGCACCCGGGCCCGCTCGGCGTCGGCGGTGGCGGCCAGGGCCGTGCGGGTCTGCAGGGTGCCGAGCACCAGCAGACCGACCGTGGCGATCAGGATCGGCGCGACCAGTTGGGTCCGCACCGACCACAACCGGTTGGTCCGGTCCGTGGGCCGGTGGTGCCGGCGTACGTCGGCGGTGCCTGGCTGCGGCACGCGGGCCTCCGGGGCGGTGGGTGGTGGGGTGGTGGTCATGGGGTGCCGCCGGGCCCGGCGTGGTGGCCGGGCCCGGCGGTGGTCGGCTCGGCTCAGCTCGCGCCGAGCGCGCTCAACGCGTTGGCGGCGCCCCGGTGCAGCGGCACCGGGTCGGTGCGGCGGGCGGTGTCCAGGCTGATCCCGGCGGCGGCCGGGCTGGCCTGGGCCAGGGCGTCCTTCTTCTCGAAGAGCACCTTGGTCACCGCGCAGGCGACGTTGGCGTCCAGGTTCTTGCGCACCAGCAGCACGTTCGGCACCACGATGGTCGGGGTGTCGGCGCCCGTCTTGTAGGTGTCCTTGGCGATGGTGCCCGCCTGGTACGCCGGGTTCAGCTCCGCCAGCTTCGGCAGCAGCGGGCTGATGTCGATGAACTTCACCTTCTCCCCGGCGGTGGTGAACAGGTCGGTGAGCCCGCCCGTGGGCACCCCGCCGGACCAGAACAGCCCGTCGATGCTGCCGTCCTTGATCCCGTCGACGGTCTTGGTGAGGTCCAGCCGCTGCGCCTGGACGTCCTTGGCCGGGTCGAGGCCGGCGGCGGTGAGCAGCCGCTCGGCGATGACCTCGGTGCCGGACTTCGGCGAGCCGGTGGAGATCCGCTTGCCCTTCATGTCGGCGACCGAGTTGATCCCCGAGTCCGCCCGCACCACGACCTGCGTGTAGTTGTCGTAGATCCGGGCCAGCGCCTCGACCGGCTGCGGCGCGGCGAAGCTGCCCTTGCCCTGCGCGGCGTTGACGGCGGTGTCGAAGAGCGAGAACGCGACGTCGTAGTTGCCCGCGACGAGCTGCTCGATGTTCTGCACCGACGCGCCGGTCTCGGCGGCGGTGCCGCTCAGCTTGCCGCCGGTGGCCGGCGAGAGCTGGTTGGCCAGGGCGTTGCCGACGACGTAGTAGACGCCCGTGGCGTTGCCGGTGGCGATGCCGATCCGGGTGTCCTTGTCGACGGAGCAGGTGATCTCGTTGGACGCGTCGTCCTGGGCGGCCCCGTCCTGCTTGCCGCCGCAGCCGCTGGTGCCGGCCGCGACGAGTGCGAGCGTGCTCGCGACGGCCGCGAGTCGTGCGCTGGTGCGCCTCACGTTGGTTCCTCCCTCAGTTCAGCCGGTCTCCCGGCCCGCGGTTCGCCGGACTGTGCGGCGATCCCGCGTCGGAACAGACAACCCGTCACGGTGGCGGCGGCAAGCGCGACGCCGACCGCGACGGGGACAGGTTCGAGCCAGAGCAGCGTCAGCCCGGCGATCGCGCCGAGGATCCGTTCGGGCCCACCGGCCCGGCCGACTCCGGGCAGCCAGCCGCCGGCGGCGACGGCGAGCAGTGCGACACCGAGTGCGGACGCGGCCGTGGCGAAGGCGATCCGCCCCGGGCCGCCGGTGGCCAGCAGTCCCAGCCCGTTCGGCGTGACCACGAACGCGATCGGCGCCAGGTACGCCGGTAGCGCGTACCGCAGGGCCTGCCACATGGTGCCGACCAGCCGGCCGCCGGTGACCGCGGCGGCGGCGACCGCGGCGAGCGCGGTCGGCGGGGAGACCTCCGAGAGCACGGCGAAGTAGAAGACGAACATCGCGGCGGCGGGGGCGGCGACCCCGAGGTCCAGCAGCGCCGGCCCGATGATCACCCAGCCGATGACGAAGGAGGCGGTGACCGGGACGGCCAGGCCGAGCAGGGTCAGCGCCACCGCCGCGAGCACGGCGGTGAGCAGGATGACGATGGTCGGATCGGTGCTGACCGCCTTCGCGCCGCCGACCAGCAGCGCGGCGGCCTGCGGCCCGAGGCCGGTCTTGGTGGTGGTGGCGGTGATGATGCCGGCCGCCGCGCAGACCGCCGCCACGGCGAGCACCCCGCGTACCCCGGCGACCGCGGCGGTGACCAGCCGGGCCGGGGTGAGCCGGTGGGTGCGGTCCAGGAAGGACAAACCCACCGCGACCAGGGTCGCGATGACCACCGCGCGGGTGGCCGAGAGCCCCACCGCCAGGCCGCCGATGATGACGAAGAGCGAGGCGAAGTGGTACCCGGAGCGGGCCAGCAGCCGCTTCGCCGAGGCCACCTCGATGGTGACCGGCCGGGCCCCGAACCGCCGGGCGTCGATCTCGACGGAGAGCAGGATGCCCAGGTAGTACAGGACCGTCGGGATGGTGGCCCAGGCCAGCACCCGCAGGTACGACACGCCCAGGTACTCGGCGATGATGAACGCGGCGGCCCCGAGGGTCGGCGGGGAGAGGATCGCCCCGACCCCCGCCGCCGCCAGCATCCCGCCGGCCCGCTCGGCCGGGTATCCGGCGCGGCGCAGGATCGGCCAGGTCACCGCGCCGATGCTGACCGTGGTGGCCGCCCCGGAGCCGGAGACCGTGCCGAGCAGGAACCCCGACGCCACGGCGGTGCGCCCGGCGGCGGTGCGGGAGCGGCGGAACGCGCCGGCGGAGAGCTCGACGAAGAACCGGCCCGCGCCCGAGAGGTCCAGCACCGCGCCGTAGATGGTGAAGAGCACGATGTACGAGGCGGCGACGTCCAACGGGGTGCCGTAGAAGCCGCTGTCGGAGTTGTAGAACGCGTCGACGAGTTGGGTGAAGTCCAGCCCCGCGTGGGCCACCGGCCAGGACTGGGGCAGCAGCCCGCCGTAGTAGCCGTAGCCGAGGAAGACCAGGCAGACCACGGGCAGCACCCAGCCGGTCGCCCGCCGGCACGCCTCCAGCAGCAGCAGGAGCAGCACCGTGCCCAGCACCACGTCGATCGGGGCGAGCAGGCCCTGCCGGTCGAGGAAGGCGTCGTACCCGCCGCCCCCGCCGCCCATCGCCAGCGGCAGCACCGGGTACAGGCAGACCACCAGGGCCAGCGCGGCGAGCGCCCAGTCCAGCCGGCTGGGCGACCCGCCGGCCGCCCCACCGCTGGCCACCGCGTCGGGCGTCGTCCCGTTGGGCGTCGTCCCGTTGGGCGTCGTCGCGTCGGATGTCGTCGCGTCGGGCGTCGCGTCGGGCGTCGCGTCGGGCGTCGCGTCCGTGGACGGGCGGCGCAGGGGCCAGGGGGTGCGCAGCCCGGCGGGGTACGCCAGGAAGACCAGTGGCAGCACGCCGGCGAGGAAGATGATCAGGTAGAACTTGCTGCCCTGGGACAGCGGTCGGAAGACCTGCCAGAGGCTGAGCAGCGCGACGGCCAGCGCGGCGGCGCTGAGCAGCACCCCGACCGGCCCCTTGAGCTGCCGGCCGGGCCGGTCCTCCTCGAACTGGGCGGCCAGCTCCTGGGCCTCGCGGGTGGCCCGCGCCACCTGCTCGCCGCTGATCCGGTGGGTGGTCTCCCCACCGGGGGAGTGGGAGGCGGTGCCTGCCCGTGGCGGGGGGACGGGCCAGTCCACCGTGTCGACCGCAAGGCGACTCGGGGCGTCGGAGGGCTCGGGACCGGTCGGCTCGGTCCCGTCGAATGATCGGTCAGACGATGACACGAAGCGGCACGTTACGCCTACTCGGCGGCAATAAGAACATAGCCTTCGATATTTTATGAGGGTTTTTTCGGGGGGCCCCGGCGGGGCGGCCGGGCGACCGTCTTTGCAACGTTTACCTTTTGGAAAACCTTAAGGAATCCATAAATTCGTCCGCCGAAGATTCGGCGGTCGGGCGCGCGCGTGGCGGGAACGCGCGAGCGCGGCGGGTCGCCCCGGAGGTGCCCCGCCCCCCACAGTGGAGGGCGCGGAGGGCCGCAGCGCGCGTGCCGTGACGTGCGCGTGGCGCGCGGCGATGCGGCCGCCCGAACGGGGCAACGCGGATGCGCCGGATACGGCACACTGGTCCGGCGAGTCCACAGTGCGCCGAATCAGCGCCTGGGACACGTCCGGCTGAGGCGCGTGGATCGGGTGGCGCGCGGGTCCGTGGTGCGCCGATTTCGCCGCATCTGGTTCGGTGATTCTCGGATTGGCCGCTGCGGATCCATACTGGGCCGGTTGGCCGGCGCGCGGATCCGTGTCGCCCCAATCAAGCGGCGCGTGCATTCATGCTGCCCGAATGACGCGACGCGTGGATTCGTCGCGCGCTGATCGGACACCCATGAATTGCTGACACCGGCTTGGTCGCCCGTGAGGTCCGGGGCCTCCGAGCGGCCGCCCCCCCGCACGACCCCCCCGCACGACCCCACCCCGACGGACGACCCCACCCCGCCGACCCCGAAACCCCTCCACAGCCCCAAGATCCGCGCATTTTCCCTGAAAATGCTGCCTCGATGGGGCGTCCAGCCAGCATTTTCCCCGAAGATGCGCGGATCTTGACCCCTCCGGGGAGGGGTGATGCCCCGCGACCGCGCCGGCCGCGACCGCGCCGGCCGCGACCGCGCCGGCCGTCAGCCGCGAACACGAGGGGCGGCAGCGGGTTCCGGGCGCGCAGGTGGTGGACCACCGCGCCGATCAGCTGGAGGATCAGGCCCACCCGCTGCGGCGATCCCGGGCGGCGCACTTGCTGCGTGGAAGGTGATGGCCCCGGCCGGCTCGCCGAGGAGGGGTCAGCGGAGCGGGGTGCGGGCCAGGGTCGTCGACACGGTACGCAGGACCGCCGGCTGGTGCTCCGTCAGGAAGAAGTGCCCACCCGGGAGGACCTGGAGGTCGAACGGGCCGGTGGTGTGCCGCTCCCACGCCTTGGCCTCGTCGACCGTCGTCCTCGGGTCGGCGTCACCGGTGAAGACCGTCACCGGGCAGGTCAGCCTCGGCCCCGGCACGTACTCGTAGGTCTCGGCCGCCCGGTAGTCGCTGCGGATCGCCGGCAGCACGGCGCGCAGCAGCTCGGCGTCGTCGAGCACCGCCGAGAGCGCGCCACTGAGCCTGCGTACGTCGGCCAGCAGGCCCTCGTCGTCGAGCAGGTGCACCGTCTCGTGCCGGGCGACCGACGGGGCCCGCCGCCCCGAGGCGAACAGGTGCGCGGCCGGGGTGCCGTGCTCGGCCTCCATCAGCCGGGCCAGCTCGAAGCCGACGCTCGCGCCCAGGCTGTGCCCGAAGATCGCCAGCGGCTCGTCCAGCCAGGGTCGGAGCGCCGCGAACACCCGGCGGGCCAGCTCGGGGACGCTCTCGACGCACGGCTCGTGGCCACGGTCCTGCCGCCCCGGATACTGGATCGCGAGGACCTCGACGGCCGGCGACAGCGCGCGGGAGACCGGGAAGTAGAAGCTGGCGGACCCACCGGCGTGCGGCAGGCACACCAACCGCCGGGCCCCGGCCGACGCCGGATGGAACCGGCGGACCCACTGGGCGTCGTCTGAGTCGGTCATCGAGACGCGATCCTTCCAGCGCTGGTGGTGCCGCGATTGCGGCGACCCGGGTGCGATCAGGACCCGGACGGTAGTCGCCCGCCCCCGCTCCCGGCCACCCTGGCGACTGCCATCCAGCGCTGCCGCAGGTCACGGCCGGGAGTTGAGGCGTCCCGACGGCGGGGCCGGGGGCCTGCGGCAGCGCGACGGCCGGACCGGCTCAACCTCGATCTTGCGCAGGACGTGAACCCGGGCCGGCCGTCGCCCGTATCGATGCGGGAAGTGTCCTACTTCCCGGGTGGTCGGCCGTAGTAGGACCTTGCTCCCGGCTCGTCCGGACGCGGGCCGGTCTGACCACTTCGTACGGTAAATGATCACCACCCTCGATCGGGAGAAGCGCCTGCATGAAACGTCTCCGAAAGCCGGGCATCGCGCCGCGGCACCGTCTCCTGCCGCTGGCCGGCGGGCTGCTGGTGCTCCCGCTGCTGGCCCTGACCGCCGCGGCGGTCACGCCGCGCCTGCTCGACCCGGACACCTCCTCGGCGGCCAGCCGGGCCGGTGAGCCCTCGGCCGCCCAGGCGCCCACCGGCCAGCCGGCCGCCCCCGCCCCGGCGCAGCGCGCGGACGCCGCACCCGCAGCCGTGCCGGTCGCCGCCGGACGACCCGCCGCAGGGCAGCCCACGACCGGGCAGCCCGCCGCCACGGCCAGTGCCGCGAAGGCCACCACCCCGCCCGGGACAGTGAAGGGCGTCGCTGCGCGAGCCGGTACGGAGATCTCCGGTAGCTACCTCGTCACCGTCGAAGCCGACGAGGCCGCCCGGATCCGCTCGGACGCGCGTGACCTGGCCGCCGACTACTCGGGCCGGCTCGGCGACGTCTGGACCGCAGCGCTGCACGGCTTCTCCGTACGGCTGTCGGCCGCCGACGCCGAGCGGCTCGCGCACGACCCGCGCGTGGCGTCCGTCCGGCCGGACCTCGTGGTCGCCGCCGCCGGCACCCAGGTCGGCCCCTCCTGGAGCCTGGACCGGGTCGACCAGCCCGGCCGCCCCCTCAGCGGCACCTACGACTACGACAACGACGGCGCCGGCGCGCACGTCTACGTCTTCGACACCGGCGTGCGCACCACGCACACCGAGTTCACCGGCCGGATCGGGGCCAGCATCCCCGGCACCGACCACGAGGACTGCGGCGGGCACGGCACCGCCGTGGCCAGCGCGGCCGCCGGCACCACCTACGGCGTGGCGAAGAAGTCGACCGTGCACCCCGTACGCGTGCTCGGGTGCGACGGCGCCGGTGCGGCCGCCGACGCGCTGACCGCGATCGACTGGGTCACCGCCAGCGCGCCCCGCCCGGCCGTGGTGAACATGAGCTGGTCCACCGGCGCGCAGGACGCGCTGGACAACGCGATCCGCGCGTCGGTCGCCGCCGGCGTCACGTACGTCATCGCGGCGGGCAACTCGAACAACGGCGCGTGCGAGACCTCGCCGCAGCGCGTGGCCGAGGCGATCGTGGTCGGCGCGACCGACGACCGGGACCGTCGCGCGGGCTTCTCGAACTACGGCTCCTGCGTCGACATCTTCGCCCCCGGCACCGACATCAGGACCGGTGCCTGGACGGCCGACGACGCGACGACGACCTCCGGCGGCACGTCGCTGGCCTCGCCGATCGTGGCCGGGGCCGCCGCCGCGTACCTGGCCGGGCACCCGTCGGCCACCCCCGCGCAGGTCCGCGACGCGCTGGTCGGCTGCGCCACCACCGGGCTGATCTCCGACCCGGGGGCCAACTCGCCGGACCGGCTGCTCAACGCGCGCTGCGGCACCCCCGCCATCACGAACCCGGGCGCGCAGTTCACGGCGGTCGGCCAGGCGGTGACGCTGCGGAAGATCAGCGCGCCGAGCGCGGTCCGCTTCGCCGCCACCGGGCTGCCCGCCGGCCTGTCGATCAACACCACGACCGGCGTGATCAGCGGCACCAGCACCACCGGCGGCACCAGCACCGTGCTGGTCACCGCCACCACCGCGGCCGGCGTCAGCACCAGCACGTCGTTCCGCTGGAACGTGATCCTGGGCCGGGGCGCGCTCGGCGGGCCGGGCTCGCTCTGCGTGGACAACACCAGCAGCAACACCACGGACGGCAACCCGCTGCAGCTCTTCCCCTGCGGGGCCAACAACAACGCGCAGATCTTCACCGCGCACGCCGACGGCCGCTTCGAGGTGCAGGGCAAGTGCATGACCGCCGGTTCCCCGGTGGTGCTGCGCACCTGTGCCGGTGCCACGACGCAGCTCTGGACCGCGCGCAGCAACGGCCAGGTGGTCAACCCGGCCACCGGTAGGTGCCTGACCGCCGCGTCCGCCGACTGGAACGCGCTGCTGTCGCTGACCACCTGCGGCACCGGAGCGCTCCAGGTGTTCCGGGCGCCGTCGGGCCTGGGCACGGACGTGGTCTCGGTGGAGAACCCCAACTTCCAGGGCACGGTCCGGGGCACCACGATCCGCAAGGCCGTCTTCGCCTCCAACCTGGACAGCACGCAGCGGCTCACCTGGTCGGCGACCCGGCTGCCCACCGGGCTGTCGATCAATGCCACGACCGGGATGATCAGCGGTACGGCCAGCACGATCGGGACGTACGCCGTCACCCTCACCGTGACCACCGAGGCCGGCCGGACCGGCACCGCCTCCTTCACCTGGCAGGTCGGCCACGGCCGGATCCTCGGCGTCAACGGCCGCTGCGCGGACCTGCCCAACGCCGACAACACGAACGGCCGCCAGATCCAGCTGCACGACTGCAACACCAGCACCGCGCAACTCTGGACGGCGCGCTCCGACGGCCGCCTCGAGGTGTTCGGCAAGTGCATCACCATCGCGGCCGACGGCGTCTCCGTCGTGCTGAGTGACTGCGGCACCGCGGCGGCGCAGGTCTGGGCCGTCTCCGGCGGCACGCTGCGGCACACCGCGACCGGGAAGTGCCTCACGGCCCCGGGCGGGGACAACGACGTCAAGCTCACGATCGACACCTGTGCCACCCGCGCCGGTCAGGTCTGGAACCTGCCGACCGCCCCGGTCGTGCTCGGCGGCATCGCCAAGCAGGAGTGGGCGACCACCAACGCGCCGACGCTCGCCGTCAGCGCGAAGTCGGCGCAGCCCATCAGCCGGTACGCGGCCACCGGCCTGCCGCCCGGCCTGACCCTGAACGCGGCGACCGGCGTGCTCTCCGGCACGCCCGCCACCATCGGATTCAACGAGGCGATCGTCACGGTCACCGACTCGGCCGGCGGCATCGGCGCCACGGCGTTCCAGTGGGTCGTCTTCCACGGCCAGATCCGCAATTCGAGCGGCTGGTGCCTGGACAACTCGCGCGGCGGGACCACGGACGGCAACCCGATCCTGGTCTGGTGGTGCAGCGACAGCGGCACCCAGCAGTGGGTGGTCCGCCCGGACGGCGCGCTGCAGGTGCAGGACGGCTGCCTGACCGCCGCCGCGCTCGTCACCCGCCGCACCTGCGACGGGGCGGTCGACAAGGTCTGGCAGGCGACCGCCAACGGCGAACTGCGCAACCCGGCCTCCGGCAAGTGCCTGACCGCGCCGTCGCTGGCGTACGACGTGCAGTTCACGATCGCGAACTGTGCGGCGACGGAGCTGCAGATGTGGGCGCTGCCCACCGCACCGCGCATCACCACGCCGATCCCGCAGCAGTCCGTCACCGGCAGGGCGGTGTCGCTGGCGCTCGGCGTCACGTCCAGCGGCGGGACGCCGACGGTCACCGCGACCGGCCTGCCGGCCGGCATGACCGTCTCCGGCACCACGCTCACCGGCACGCCGACCACCACGGGCCGGTACGCGGTGTCGGTGCGCGCCCAGTCGACGTCCGGCGTGGCCACCGCGTCGTTCGTCTGGCTGATCGTCGCGCCGGGCCAGGCCGGGCTGATCATCCACCCGGCCGGCTACTGCGTCGACGGTGGGGGCCCGAACCGCAGCCTGTGGCTGTACGGGTGCAACTACACCGGCGCGCAGCTCTGGACGATGCGCGCCGACGGCCGCATCGCGGCCGGGGACAGCTGCGTCATGCCGCTCGGCGGCGGCACGGCGTCCGGCACGCAGGTGGGCACCGCCACGTGCAGCAGCACGAACGCGGCGCAGGTCTGGACGGTCGAGTCCGGCAACGCGGTGAAGCACACCGCCTCCGGCCTCTGCCTGACCGCGCCCAGCCCGAACGACCTGGCCGGCCTCTACCTGGGGGCCTGCTCGGGTAGCGGGTGGACGCTGCCGGTCCGAGCCTGACAAGCGTCGGCCGGGCCGCAGCACGCGGCCCGGCCGACCGCCGCCCGGAACGTCCTGCGCGCCGCCGAGCAGGAGCAGCAGCAACCCGGCTGCTTCCGCCGCGCCTCCGGGTGCGTTTCATGTCGCCAGGGCAGCAACGACTGCACCCCAAGAGCTTTGCCTCGTACGCGATGAGGGGCGTCGCGGTGGGCGACCACCGCGACGCCCCCTCGGCCGGGTCAGGACGCGGCGCCCTGGGGCTGCTCCGTGACCGGCTCCGCGTACGCGACGAGCCGGGCCGGCAGGTCGGTGCGCCGCTTCACGTCGAGCTTGCGGTAGACCCGGGTCAGGTGCTGCTCCACCGTGCTCACCGTGATGAAGAGCTTGCTGGAGATCTGCCGGTTGGTGTGGCCCTGGACGGCCAGCGCGGCCACCCGGCGTTCGGCCTCACTGAGCCCGTCGTCGGGCTCCTGCCCCTCGGGGCTCACCGCGAACGCCGGGGGCAGCGGGTCGCCCGGCTCCCGCCGGATCAGCCGCTGGGCCAGCACCGAGGCGCCGCAGTCCTGCGCGAGCTGGTAGGCCCGGCGCACCAGCAACCGGGCCCGCGCCGAGTCGCCGGCCCGTTGCAGGCTCTGCCCGGTGTCGCCGAGGGCCCGCACCAGCTCCAGCCGGTCGCCGCAGCTCTGCAGCAGGTTGACCGACTCGGAGAGCAGCTTGCGCCGGTGCTCCGGGGCGGCGGTGCCGGCCAGCAGCCGCAGCGCCCGGCCCCGGGTCCGCTCGTCGACCCCGTGCGGCAGGCGGAGCTGCTCCTGCAGCAGTTGGGTGGCGTGCGTCTTGTTGCCGACGCTGAGCTGCACCCGGGCCAGCTCCAGCCGCCACGGCACCAGCCCGGCCACGTCGAGGCGCCAGGCGCGCATCAGCTCGCCGCACCGGCGCAGGTCGGCGTTTGCCGCGTGCGGCCGGCCCGCCGCCAGGTGATGCCGGCCCCGCGCGGCCAGGTAGTGCAGGCCCAGCGGGGTGCGGAACATCCCGTCCGGCACCGGATGGGCCAGCCAGCGGTCGGCCTCGGTGAACCGGCCCGCCTCCGTCGCGGCGGCGATCAGCGTGGCCAGCGGGGCGGCGATCGCCACGCCCCAGGCCGGGGCGGGGACGTCCGCCAGCGCCGCCCGCGCGTGCTGCTCCGCGCCGGGCAGGTCGCCGAGGCGCAGGGCCGCCTCCGCCCGTGCCGCCCGGACGACGGCACGCCAGACCGGGGCGTGCCGCACCGCCACCCGGTCGAGCAGCAGATCGCTCCAGGCCGCCACCCGGTCCGGGCGGCCCGCCCAGAGCAGCGCCAACAGCGGGGCCGTGAGCAGCCCGAGCGCGCCGTCGTCGGTGTGGTGCCGGTGCAGCAGTTGCTCGGCGGCGGCCACCGGGTCGTTCTCACCCGTCGGCATCAGCACCGCGCCGAGCACCGTCACCGCCTGAAGCTGCGGGCTGATCGTGGTCGGCGCGATCCCCACCCGGCTCCAGGTGCTCGGGGTCTGGCGTACGGAGGCCAACTGGTCGGGGTGGGAGAGGGAGACCAGCAGCTGCATGGCCCGCAACCGACCGGCGACGTTGGCGGTGGGCCCGTGGCCGCCCTCGGGGGAGAACCCGCTGACCGCCTCGGTGGCCTCCTCCGTGCGCCCCTGCCAGAGCAGGTACGGCACGGCGGAGAGCGCCGCGTCGGTGGACCAGCCGTCGGCGCGGGCGGCGTCCACCAGTTCGGTCAGGTGCCCGTCCACGGCCAACGGGTTGACCTGCCAGCGGGCGTTGACCAGCATCGCGGTCGTCGCCGCGCGCTGCTGCTCGTCGACCTCGACGCGGCCCACGAGCCGCAGGCAGGCCGATGCCATGTCCGGCCGGCCCGACGCCAGGGCGTGCGCGGCGGCGGTGGAGAGCACCGGCACCGCCCAGGCCGCCTCGGCCCATCCGGCGGCGATGAGGTGCTCGGCGACCACGCCGGCCTCGACGCCGTGCTCGTGCAGCACCTCTGCGGCCCGCCGATGCAGGCCGCGGGCCTCGGCGGAGGACATGTCGGCGAGGATCGCGCGGGTGATGCGAGGGTGGCGCAGTTGCTCGGCGTCCATCAGCCCGGAGGAACGCAGCACCCGCACCGCCGGGGCGGCGGACTCCGGCACCATGTCGAGCAGGTGACCGAGCAGTTCCGTGGGGGCGGGGCGGTTCAGCACGGCCAGCGCCTGCGCCACCCGGCGGACCGCCGGCTCGTGCCGGTAGAGGCAGCCGAGCACGGCCTGGTCGAACGCGTCGCCGTCGGACGGGCCGCCGTCGAGCGCGGTGCCGTCGAGTGCGGTGCCGTCGGACGGGCCGCCGTCGAACGCGGTGCCGTCGAGTGCGGCGGGGGTCGGGTCGTCGCCCGCCCCGGCTCGGCAGCGCTCGCCGATCAGCGCCCGGACGAGCAGCGGATTGCCGCCGGTCATCCGCAGGCAGCGCTCGGCGGCCCGCAGGGCGGTGGCCCCACCGTTCTCGTCGATCAGCCGGGCGACCCCGTCCAGGGTCAGCGGCGGCAGGCCGATCCGCGAGAAGTACGGCTGGCTGAGCAGCTCGGCGCGGAACTGCGGGTGCGGCGGTCGCTGCGTCGCGGCCTCGGCCAGCAACACCATGATCCGGGCGTGGCGCAGCCGGCGGGTGACGTAGAGCAGGCAGTGCAGTGACGCCGGGTCGGCGTGGTGCACGTCGTCCACGGCCAGCACCAGCGGCCCGGCGTCGGCGAGGTCGAGCAGTGCGGTGAAGAGGCCGTGCAACAGGGGCGCCCACCCCTGATCGCCGCCGACGTGCGGCCCGCCGGCCAGATCGCCGCCGGACTCCGACAGGGCGTGGGCGGTGTCGCGCATCAGGCCCTGAACCCGGCTCGCCACCTCGGGGTCGAGCCGGGCGCTGTGGAACAGCTGCCCCAGCAGCCCCAGGTGCAGGCCCCGCTCCGCCCGGGAACCCGCGGCGCAGAGCACCCTCCCGCCGGCGGTTGCCGCCCACTCGCCGAACGTCTCCAACAGGCTCGTCTTGCCGCTGCCCACCGCGCCGGTCACCAGCACGACGTGCCCGCGCGTCTGCTCCTGACAGGCCAGGAACGCCTCCCGGAGGCGGTTGAGCTGTTCCTCTCGCTGCACCAGCACCACTCGTGTCAGCCCTTCTCGTACGCGACGTCGAACCGGCGTCACCGCAACTGGCCGACGCCGCCCCCCAAAGCCGGACCGCCGCCCCTTCGCCACCGCACGCCCCACGGGCGGATGGCAGAGCGCACCGGGCGCCTGCCGGGTGGATCCGGACGATCCCCTGCCGAACCGCGCTCCCCAGCGAGCGATTCGACGTCCAAGCGAGTCTGGCACCGGGCCGGGGGTGCGACAACGGGCGCGAGACCCCATCGTTTCGCGGTCAAACCTGTGGGTGCGGGCGACGATTAGGGGTTGCCAAAAGCCCCAACAGGGGAGTCGGATCCGACCGGGTGGCCACCAGCACCGACCATCATGGACGGTGGGGGAGCGACGATCGGGATGACCGTGTCCTCCGGTCGGTGTCGCGCCGGGACCGGATCGCTCGTCCCGCCGTCGGACCCGACAGCGCCGAAGACACGGTAGGGCCGCCGACGACACCGGGCCGCCGACGGGACAGGGGCGCCGATCAGATCGGCCGGCCGCCGTCCGGGCCCGGGTGGGCGCGGGCGGTGCCCCGTCGGTCGGCCGGCGTCCCGGCGGGCCGGTTCAGCCGCAGCCGGGCGGAGAGCTCGTGTCGGGAGTTGACGTCGAGCTTGCGGTAGATCCGGGTCAACCGCTGCTCGATGGCGCTGACCGTCAGGAAGAGCTGCTTGGCGATCTCCCGGTTGGTGTGGCCCTGCGCCGCCAGGACAGCCACCTGGGTCTCGGTGTCGTTGAGCCCCGCCATCGGGATCGGCACGTCGACGCCGTCCTCGCTCGACCCGGGGCGGGCGACGGTGAGGCCGGGCTCCAAGGACGGGATGCCGCACTCCTGCGCCAGCGTCCGGGCGGCCCGCGTGACCTTGCGGGCCTGGTGAAGGTCACCGGCCTGCTGGTAGGCGTGCCCCAGGTCGGTGAGGCTGTGCGCCAGCTCGCTGCGGTCGCCGCACTGGCGCAGCAGCAGCACCGAGCTGCGCAGGTGGGGGATCGGGTCCCTGCCGTCCTGCGCCGCGGCCAACACCCGCAGGGCGACGGCCCGGGGCCGAAGGTGGGTGGGGGACATCCGGTGCAGCTCCTCCTGGACCAACTTCTCGGCCTGCCGGTGCCGGCCGAGCTGGAGCAGGGCCCGGGCCGCCTCGGTCCGCCAGGAGATCAGGGCCGGCAGGTCCAGCCCCCACGAGGTCATCAGCTGCCCACAGAGCTGGAAGTCGGCCAGGGCGCTCTCCGGGCTGCCGGACGCGAGCGCGTGCAGGCCACGGGCGTGCAGGTAGTGCAGCCCGAAGGGGGTTTCGAAGAGCCTCGGCGGCACCGGCACCTGCAGGCAGGCCGCCGCCGCGTCGAGCTCGCCCATCAGGGTCAGCGCGTGCAGCCGGATGGCCAGCGGTATCCCGATCACCACGCCCCAGCCCTTCGGGGAGAGCTGACTCAGGGCCTTCTCGGCCATCTGCTGGGCCCGGGGCAGGTCCCCGCGCCGGCCGGCGATCCCGGCGTCGAGGGCGGCGAGCATCGCCGCCGGGGTGGGCTGCCGGTTCGCGGTCGCGCGGTGCTCCAACCGGCCGCACCAGTCGCCGGCCAGGTCCAGCCGATCGGCGTAGATCATCGTGATCAGGGCGCAGACGGCGGTCCACATGTCCCGTTCGTCGTCGAGCCTGATCGTGGCCAGGGCCCGCTCGGCGCGCTCGACGGCGCCGACGTTGCCGCGTTGCAGGACCGAGGCGACCATGGTGATGCCCTGGAGCCGACGTTTGATCTTGGCGATGGTGAGTGGGTTGCGGCCGGCCAGGGCGAGCGTCGACCGGTCGACGCTGACGCCGGGGTAGAGGCTGGTGATCCAGCCGGTGGTGACGAGCAGTTCGGCGGCGGAACGCGGATCGTTGCTGTCGGAGCGGTCGCCGAGGTGGTGGACCAGCTCCAGGGCCCGGTCGAGCTCCCCGTGCCAGAGCAGGTAGTGGATCGGCCCTGCGGCGAGTCGGGTGCTCAGGTGCCCGGCCCGGACGGCGCTGGCCACGCCGATCAGGTGCGGGACCACGGCCTGCGGGTCGAGCCGCCACTCGGCGCGGGCCAGCGCGGAGCGGATCCGCGCCCGTACGTGGTCGTCGGCGCAGTTGCGGTTGGCGCGCCGCAGGAAGCGCAGCGCGCTGTCCACCTCCCCGTCGAGCAACGCCTGCTCACCGGCGTCGAGCAGCACCTGGGCCATCCAGGGCTCGCTGAGGTCGTCGGTGCGGGCCAGGTGCCGGGCGATGCGGCCCGGTGGCTCGCCGTCCTCGTGCAGCAGACAGGCGGCCGTGCGGTGCAGCCGGGCGCGCTCCTGCGCGGTCATGCCGTCGAGCACCGCGCGGCCGACCACCGGGTGCAGCCCGTTCTCGCCGATCAGACCGGCGCTGGTCGACTCGTCGATCGCCCGCAGGCTCGACTCCGAGCGGACGTCGATGAGCTGGGGCAGCAGGGTGCCGTGCCGGGGCTCCTCGGTCACCGCGAGCACCCGGGCGGCCTTGAGCACCAGGTACTCGCAGCGGTAGAGGCAGCTCAGCACGGCCTCCCGGAACGCCTCGCCGACCTCCGGCCGCTCCGTGCGGCGGGGGGCGGCCGCCAGGTGGTCGTCGGCGAGCGCCCGCAGCAGCAGGGGATTGCCGCCGCTGAGGCGGTGCGACTCGTCGGCGACGGTGCGGGCCGCCGGAATGCCGAGCCGGTCGGCCAGCACCTGGTACGTCCCGTCCCGGGTGAGCAGGGGGAGCCGGATCCGGTGCAGCCGCGCGGGTTGCAGCAGCTCGGCGTAGACCTCGGGGTGCCAGGGGCGGGTCCGGGGGGCCTCGGTCAGCACGATCAGCACGGGCAGGCCGGAGACGCGCCGGGCCAGGTAGTCGAGGCAGCGCAGCGACGGCACGTCGGCGTGGTGGACGTCGTCGACCGCGATGATGATCGGCCCTCGCGCGGCCAGCTCCAGCAGGGCGCCACCGATCGTCGCGGTGATCCGGGCCGGTCCGTCCAGGTCGTCGTCGGCCAGCTCGGCGCAGGCGAGAGCGGCCTCGTCGAGCAGCCGCCAGAGGCGGGTGCGTTCGTCGGCGTCCAGCGGTGCCGCCCGGATGAGTTGCCGGACGACCTCCAGGCCGACGGTGCGCTCGGCGCGGGAGGCGTTCGCCGCGAGAAGACGGACCCCGGACGCGACGGCCCGCCGGGCGAGGGCCTGCAGCAGGGCGGTCTTGCCGGCGCCGACACAGCCGGTCAGCACGGTGACCGGGCGGTCCTCGGCGAGCGGGTCGACGGGACGGAGCAGGCCGGCGAGCCGCTGCTCCAGAAGGCCGACCTGATCGGAGCGTTCGGTCAGCTCCATGGGCGTGGCCTCGGCTGGGGCGTGTGGTTCGCCGTCACCGGGTGCGCCGCCTTCCTTGGTCTGTCATCGCGCCGGGCCATGCTCGGAGACCGGCAATTCACTATCCGATCCGGTATTAGCAATATAGACAAACGTCATAAGGTAACCCGGATGCCATAGATTAACTTGAGTGACTGCGGCTTCCGTGCCGAGGCGCTACCGGCACCTTCGGCAATTCCCGGCACCTCGGGCCGCGTCCCTCCCGTCATCGACAGATGTGCATGATGGGAGTATGGCATTCTCCGAAATGGGCGGCAAGCGGAAGCTGCGTAAAGGATAGGCAACATCGGCGGACCGCCGTCGACCCCGCCGAGCGTCGACGAAACTGACAGCGCACCGTTGCCGGACCATTTCACAACGTAATACGCGAACTTTTCTCCGGTCGGTTGACGCCCTTCTTCGGCCTGCCGACAAATGCGCAGAAAGGTGCATGAGTCCGAAGTTGGCCGCCCCGGCCACCGCGCGGCGGCGGAGCGGGGCGGCGGTGCCCCGGCGGGGGCGGCGCGGTGCCCTGCCGGGGGCGCGGCGCGATGCCCGGCGGGACGGGCGCGGCGGGGCGTCGTGGCTGGCGGTGAGCCTGCGCCGCAGGCGTCCCGGCCCGTGCGGCGGGCGCGAACCGGGCGGTGGCCGTCCGCTCTCGGGCGCGAACCGGGCGGTCGCCGTCGGCTCGTGGGCGCGGTTCGGGCGGTGGCCGCCGGCTCGCCGCCGCGGGCGGGAGGGCGGCGACGGCGTACCCCCTGCGACGGCGTCGGCCACCCCTGGCCGATTCGGGTACTTGCCTAAAACTTGGAGGTTAACGGTAGATTACCCGTCATCCCGGCATGATCGACCGGGGTGCCGGGCGGAATATCCACGATAATCTGTTGAATGCACCAGGATTCCCCGGCGGATGATTGACAATTACCAGGGTGTCCGTGTCCGGGCGTCGGGACGACATCGCGACGGCCGGGCCGGTCGGGGATGTGGCGGCGGTGCGCTGATCGACGGAGCCCGGGGCCAGTCGGGCTGGGTTTTCGTCCGGCGCGTCCCCCGGAATTGAGGAAGCCCCCGGCGCTCCGGCCGCAGGCGGGGCCACGGGGCCGGCCCGGGCCCGATATGGGCGCGTCACGGGTCCGGCGCGAGCCGCAGGCGCGCTCCGCGAGGCCCGGAAACACCCCGTGCCCAGAGGGCGCGGCGCGGCGGCTAGGGGTTGTGCCCGGCGATGGTGCCGCTTAATTTCGGGTCACCCCGCAGCCTGCGGGCTGGCCGCCAGTTGGGGCCACCCGCACCCACGACACGAAGGGTTCCGTTGGCCCCGATGCCCCAGCCACTGCCGGGACTCGTCGACGCCCTCGACGAAGGTTAGGGCGGATGAGACTGCTGCGGGCGCTGGCGGGGGCCGGACCGGACCGGCCCGAGGCGGTCCGGGTGGCCGGGCGGGGGCTGTCCAGCGAAGCCCTGGTGGGCTGCGTCAACGCGGTCGCCGACCGGATCCGGGGCGCCGGGGTGGTGGCAGTCGACGCGACACCCACCCTGGAGACGGTGGTCGGCATGGCGGGCGTCGTCCAGGCCGGCGTGCCGCTGGTGCCCCTGCCGCCCCGGGCCGACCGCCGCGAGCGTGCTCGACTGCTGCGGGAGTCCGGGGCGACCGTGCTGCTCGGCCACGACACCGCGACCGGCCTGCCCACCGTCCCGGTCGACCTGAGCCAGCGCTGCTGGACCCACCAGCCGGAGCCGCCCCCGCACGCCGACGCGGTGATCCTCTACACCGGAGGCGTCACCGGCCCGCCGCGCGGGGTGCGGATCTCCCGCCGGGCCATCGCCGTCGACCTGGATCTGCTGGCCGAGGCGTGGCACTGGGACCGGGAGGACGTGCTGGTCCAGGGCGCCCCGCTGTTCCGGGCGTACGGGCTGGTGGTCGGCCTGCTCGGCGCGCTGCGCACGGGCTGCCGCTTCGTACACCGGGACCGGGACGCCGCCGGGGGCCCACCCGGCACCATGTACCTGGCCCTGCCCGGCCAGTGGGCCCGGATCGCGCGGGACCGCTCGCGGGCCCGCGCGCTGGCCGGGGCGCGGATCCTGGTCTCCGCCGACGCCTTGCTGCCCGCCACCCTGATCGAACGGCTCCGGCTGCTCACCACGCACTCCCTGATCCAGGGGTACGGCACGACCGAGACCCTCATCGCGTTGGCGGGACGGGTGGACGCGCCGCCCGCCGCCGGGGTCGCCGGGACGCCCCTGCCCGGCGTCGAGACCCGGGTCCTCGACCGGCAGGGCTGGCCGGTGCCGGCCGACGGGGAGTCGACCGGCGAGCTGAGCATCCGGGGCCCGACGCTGTTCAGCGGGTACGTCGACGGCTGTCGGCAGCCGGCGGACACCGGTTGGCACGCCACCGGCGACCTGGTGACCGTCGCGCCCGACGGGTCGTACCGGATCATCGGGCGGCGACGGACCGACGTGGTGCACGGGCGCACCCGCCGGGTGCACGCCGGTCAGGTCGAGGAGGCGCTGCTGAGCCACCCCGGGGTTCGGGAGGCGGCCGTCGTCGGCACCTCGCACGGCCGGGCGGACGAGCAGGTCACCGCGTTCGTCGTCGCCGCCGAGGGGCTCACCGCCCAGGTGCTCATCGACCACGTGGGGCGGTACCTGTCGGCCGGCCAACGGCCACGCCTGGTGCACTTCGTCGACGAGTTGCCGCGCAGCGCTCAGGGCCGGATCAGGAAGTCACTGCTCATCGCCGCCGCCGGGGCCTGGCCCGCGGCGGCCGCGAGGTTCGCGTGAGCGGTGCCGGGACGCTCAGCCCTCCACCCAACCGTGCCGCCGGGCGAGGGCCAGCATCCGCGCCCGCACCGCCACGATCTGCGCGCCGGTGAGGTCGGGCACCGCGGTCAGCAGCGCCTCCGTCGTCTCGGCGAAGAACGACCGCTCGGAGAGCACGTCGCAGAGGCCCTCCTCGTCGTCCGCCCCGCCCGGTGCCTCCCGGCCGCGCCCGGCGGTCGACGTCGCGCCCGGGGCGACCCGGGCCGGCGCGATCCGCTCGCCCGCCGGGGCGGGCCCGAGCACGCGCACCGTCAGGGCCTTGGGGCCGCGGTCGTTCTCCACCGCCTCGTATTCCACCGGGACGCCGGGGGCCAACGCCCACTTGTCGCCGTCGACCGTGTTCGCGTGCACGAACACGTCGTCGCCGCCGTCGTCCGGGGTGATGAAGCCGTAGCCCCGCACCTCGTCGAACCGCACCACTTTGCCAGTCAACATCGCTGTCCCGCATCCGTCAGCCGCTGTTCGCTCCCGACCGACCAGGCCGGGGCGCCCCTCAGATTGGCACCCGCACCCGTCGCCCTCCACCCGTACCGCACCCCTATCGCTGCGGTCGCGCGCCGGCGACGGGGCGGCGCGCGTCGCCGAAGCACCTAGCATCGGCGGACGTGATCGAGCAGATTCTACCCCCCGCCGTGGTGGTCGCCGAATCCTTCACCGACCCCCCCGGTCTGACCCTCTTCCCCGAGGAACAGCGGCTGATCGCCAACGCGGTGGAGAAGCGCCGCCGGGAGTTCACCACCGTGCGGCACTGCGCCCGCCGGGCGCTCGGGGAACTGGGCCTCGCCCCGGCGCCCATCCTGCGGGGCGAGCGCGGCGCTCCCGTGTGGCCCGCCGAGGTGGTGGGGAGCATGACGCACTGCGAGGGCTACCGGGCGGCCGTCGTCGCCCGGGTCACGACGTTCGCCACCGTCGGGGTGGACGCCGAGCCGCACGCGCCGCTGCCCGAGGGGGTGCTCGACGCGATCGCCCTGCCGGGCGAGCGGGACCGGACCGCCGCGCTGGCCGCCGCCCGCCCCACCGTCTGCTGGGACCGCCTGCTGTTCAGCGCCAAGGAGTCGGTCTACAAGGCGTGGTTCCCGCTGACCGCCAAGTGGTTGGACTTCGCGGAGGCGGACATCGTGGTCGATCCCGCCGGGACCTTCGTCGCGCACCTGTTGGTGCCGGGCCCGGTCCTCGGCGGCGCACCGGTGACGGCCTTCCGGGGCCGGTTCCTCGTGGACCGGGGGCTGGTCGTCACCGCCATCGCCATCCCGGTGGCCACCGCCTGAGCGGGCCGCCGGGCCGGGCGGCGGCCGCCGGGAACCCGACAGGCCGGCTCACTCCGCCGTCAGCCGCGTCTTCTGCACCTTGCCCAGGGCGTTGCGGGGCAACGCGTCCACCAGCCGCACCTCGCGGGGCCGCTTGTGCGCCGACAGGTGCCGGGCCACGAAGTCGATCAACTCCGCCCCGGTCACCCCGTCGCCGACCACGTAAGCGGTGACCTGCTGGCCGAGGTCCGGGTGCGGGGTGCCGACCACGGCGGCCTCGCGCACCCCGGGGTGGGCCAGCAGGGCGTCCTCCACCTCGCCGGCCCCGATCCGGTACCCGCCGCTCTTGATCAGGTCGGTGGCGGCCCGCCCGACGATCCGGTGCCACCCGTCGGGATCGACCGTGGCGACGTCCCCGGTGCGGAACCAGCCGTCCGGGGTCCGGGTGGCCGCGTCGGCGTCCGGCCGGTTCAGGTACCCGTCGAAGAGGGTCGGGCCGGTGACCTGCAACTCGCCCATCGTCGTCCCGCCGGGAGGCAGCGCCTCACCGCGCTCGTCGACCAGCCGGGTCCGCACCCCGGGCAGCGGCACCCCCACCGTGCCCGGCCGGCGCGGCCCGTCGGCCCGCGCGCTGACCGTGATCAGGGTCTCCGTCATCCCGTACCGCTCGACGACCCGGTGGCCGGTGAGCGTGGCGAGGTCCGCGTAGGCCGCCGCAGGCAGGGCGGCGCTGCCCGAGACGAGCAGCCGCGCCGGGCGCAGCGCCCGCGCCGAGTCCGGGTCCGCGGCGATCCGGGACCAGATCGTGGGTACGCCGAAGTAGAGCGAGCCACCGGCGGCGGCGTACCGCTCGGGGCGGGGTCGGCCCACGTGGTGCAGCCGGCTGCCCACGCGCAGCGGGCCGAGCACCCCCAGCACCAGGCCGTGCACGTGGAACAGGGGCAGCCCGTGCACCAGCAGGTCGTCGGGTGTCCACGCCCACGCCTGCGCGAGCCCGTCCAGGCAGGCCGCGACGGCCCGCCGGGAGACGACCGCGCCCTTCGGTGCCCCGGTCGTGCCGCTGGTGTAGAGGATCAGCGCGGTGGCGCCCGGGTCCGGCTCCGGGTGGACGGTGTCCGAGCGCCGGGTCAGGTCGACCGGGACCACCGTGGGCCCGTCGGCGGCCGGCCGGTCGCCGCCGGCCGCGACGAGCAGGGCGCCCACGGCGGCGTCGCGCAGGATGTGGTCGCGCTCCATCGGCCCGGCGTCCGGCGGCACCGGTACGACCGCAGCGCCGGCCAGCAGCGCGCCCACCACCCCGACCACGGTCTCCAGGGTCGGCGTCGCCTCGACGGCCACCCGGTCGACGCCGTGCAGGTCGTCGGCCACGGCCGAGGCGAGGCGGCGCAGCTGCGCCCCGGACACCGCCCGGTCGTCGACCCGGATCGCCTCCGGGCGCTCGTCGGCGGACTCGGACAGCCAGCTCAGCAGCGACATGTGGGCGACCTCTCCAAACGGCTCGGACCCCGATCGCCCCGACCGTAGTCGGGTGCCCCCTGGCCGGCTACCCCGGACTCAGCCGGTGGGTCAGCGCCGTGTGCCGCCGGCCGGTGCCGGCCGTGCGGACCGCGATGGCCAGCGCCCGGCGCGAGCCGGCCAGCACGACCAGCCTCCGGGCCCGGGTGACGGCGGTGTAGAGCAGGTTGCGCTGCAACATCGTGTACGCCCCCATGGTCACCGGCACCACCACCGCCGGGTACTCGCTGCCCTGCGACCGGTGCACCGTGATGGCGTACGCGTGCTGCAACTCGTCGAGCTCGTGGAACTCGTAGCCGACGTCCTCGTCCTCGTCGGTGCGCACGACCAGGGTCTGCTCGTCGAGGTCCAGGGCGGTGACCACGCCGACGGTGCCGTTGAACACCCCGGCGGTGCCCTTGTCGTAGTTGTTGCGGACCTGGATCACCTTGTCGCCGACGCGGAACACCCGCCCGCCGTGCCGCCGCTCCGGCACGCCCTCGCGGTGCGGGGCGATGGCCTGTTGCAGCAGGGTGTTCAGGTTCCCCGCGCCGGCCGGCCCGCGCAGCATCGGGGTGAGCACCTGCACGTCGCGGGGGCGCAGCCCGAAGCGGCGCGGGATCCGCCGGGCCACGATGTCGACCACCTGCTCGGCGGTGACCTCCGGTTCGTCACTGGGGAAGAGGAAGAAGTCGGGGTGCTCGCCGAAGACGGGGGCCTGCCCGGCGTTGATCCGGTGCGCGTTGACCACCACCCCCGACTCCTGCGCCTGCCGGAAGATCCGGGTCAGCCGCACCCGGGGCACGGCCTCGGCGGCCAGCACGTCGCGCAGCACCTCGCCGGCACCCACCGAGGGGAGCTGGTCGACGTCGCCGACCAGCAGCAGGTGCGCCCCCGGCGGGACGGCCTTCACCAGCTTGTTGGCCAGGATCAGGTCGAGCATCGACGCCTCGTCGACCACCATCAGGTCCGCGTCGAGCGGGTTGTCGCGGTCGAAGGTGGCGTCCCCGCCGGGGCGCAGCTGCAACAGGCGGTGCACGGTGGTGGCCGGGTGACCGGTCAGCTCGGTGAGCCGCTTCGCCGCCCGGCCGGTCGGCGCGGCCAGCACGATCTTCGCCTGCTTCGCCGCCGCCAGCTCGATGATCGACCGTACGGTGAACGACTTCCCGCAGCCCGGCCCGCCGGTCAGCACCGCCACCCGGGAGGTCAGCGCCAGCCGTACCGCCTGCTCCTGCTCCGCCGCCAGCTCCGCGCCGGTGCGGGCCCGCAGCCAGGCCAGCGCGCGGGGCCAGTTCACGTCGGCGAAGGCCGGCATCCGGTCCACCGGGTCGCGCAGCAGCCGGACCAGGCTCGCCGCGAGCGCCGACTCGGCCCGGTGGAACGGCACCAGGTAGACCGCCGGGATGACGGCGTCGGGGTTGCTGCGGTTCGGCACCGCCTCGGCGACCACCCCCTCGGAGGTGGCCACCAGCTCCGCCAGGCCGGCGGCGACCAGCGCCGTGGGCACCTCCAGGATCGCCGCGGCGTCGGCCACCAGGTTCGGCTCCGGCAGGTAGCAGTGCCCGCCGTCGGCGGCCTCGGAGAGCGTGTGCCGGATGCCCGCGCGGACCCGCTGCGGGCTGTCGTGCGGGATGCCCACGGCCTTGGCGATGCTGTCGGCCGTGCGGAAGCCGATGCCCCAGACGTCGGCGGCGAGCCGGTACGGGTCGTCGCGGACCACCGCGATGGACTCGTCGCCGTACTGCTTGAAGATCCGCACCGCGTGCGAGGTGGAGACGCCGACGCCCTGGAGGAAGATCATCACCTCCTTGATGGCCTTCTGCTCCTGCCAGGCCACGCCGATCGCGGCGGTGCGCTTCTTGCCCAGGCCGTGCACCTCGACCAGCCGGGCGGGCTCCTCCTCGATGATCCGCAGCGTCTCCACGCCGAAGGCGGCGACGATCCGGGCCGCCATCTTCGGGCCGATCCCCTTGATCAACCCGGAGCCCAGGTAGCGCTCGATGCCCTGGATCGTCGCCGGCAGCACCGTGGTGCAGCCGTGCACCTCGAACTGCCGCCCGTACTTCGGGTGCGAACCCCACCGGCCGACCAGCCGCAGCCGCTCGCCGGGCTGCGCGCCGGGCAGGGCGCCGACCACGGTGAGCAGGTCGTCGCCGGAGCGCTCCGTGGCGACCCGGGCGATGGTGTAACCGGTCTCCTCGTTGGCGTACGTGATTCGTTCCAGCACCGCCTCGAGCACGACGCCGCGCGCGGGCGCGTCGGGGCTCGCCGGCGGGCCGGCGACCGGCGCTGACGGGTTCGCGGACATCGTGACGATGATGGCAGAGCCGGCGGGCCGGCGGGTGCGGGAGGTTTGCCGGGGCGGGCCTGCGGTACTGGTCGGGAAGGAACCGGACCGAGGAGGAGCGCGTGGACGTCGGCGACGTGTTGATCGAGACCTACGGTCGGCTGCCCGGCCTCGTCCGCGCGGCCGTGGAGGGGCTGTCGCCGGAGCAGCTGCGCCGCGCTCCCGCGCCCGGCGCCAACCCGATCGGCTGGCTGGTGTGGCACCTGACCCGGGTGCAGGACCACCACGTCGCCGACGTGCTCGGCGCGGAGCAGATCTGGGTCACCGGGGACTGGGCGGGCCGCTTCGGGTTGACCGCCGACCCGGACGACATCGGCTACGGGCACACCCCCGAGCAGGTCGCCGCCGTAGCGCCGCAGAGCGCGCAGGCGCTGCTCGACTACTTCGACGCGGTCGCCCGGCGGACCCGCGACTACCTGGCCGGGCTGCGCCCGGCCGACCTGGACCGGGTGGTCGACGAGTCGTGGGACCCGCCGGTGACCCTCGGCGTGCGGCTGGTCAGCGTCGCCGACGACGACCTGCAGCACGCCGGCCAGGCCGCCTACGTCCGCGGCCTCCTCGACGTCGATTGACCGGGCCCGGCCCCGCCGCCCGCAGACCGGGGCCGACTCACCGCCCGTAGACCGGGCCCGCCCGGCCCGTCGTCGTCACGGCACGATGACGGCGCGGCCCTCCAGCGACCCCTGCCGCATCTCCCGGTACGCGATCGGCGCGTCCTCCAGGTCGAACCGGGTGATCTTCGGCCGGACCAGGCCCCGGGCGCCCAGTTCGAGCACCTCGGCCAGCTCGGGCCGGCTGCCCCAGTACGTGGTCTGGACGCTCAGCTCGTACGGCACGGAGAAGAAGCTGACCGGCAGGGTTCCCCCGGCGATGCCGACGACGGTGAGGTCCCCGACGGTGCGGGCGGCGGCCAGGCCGAGCGCCATCGTGACGTCTGCGCCCACGAAGTCGAGCACCACGTCCGCACCCCGGCCGCCCGGGGTGGCCTTGCGGATCTCCTCGGCGGTGCGCGGGCCGGAGAGCAGGGTCAGCTCCGCGCCGTACCCCTCGGCGAGCTTCAGCGCCTCCTCGCGGGTGTCCACGGCGATCACCCGCGCGGCCGTGGTGGCCTTGAGGATCTGCACGCCGACGTGCCCGAGCCCGCCGACGCCGATCACCACGGCGGTGCTGCCCGGGGGCAGTTTGGCCCAGGAGCGGCGGATCGCGTGGTACGGGGTGAGCCCGGCGTCGGTCAGCGGGGCGGCCAGCACCGGGTCCAACCCGTCGGGCAGCGGCACGAGGTGCCGGGCGTCGGGGACCAGTTCGTACTCCGCCATGCCGCCGTCGAGGCCGAGCCCGCCGCCCCCGCCGGGCGCGGGCGCCCCGGCCAGGTTCTCGCAGTACGGGTCGACACCCACCCGGCAGCGTTCGCAGGTGCCGCACCCCCACGGGCCGTAGACCGCCACCGGCTGGCCGACCGCCAGGCCGGTCACCCCGGTGCCGAGCGTGTGCACCCAGCCGGCGTTCTCGTGGCCGAGGGTGAACGGCGGGTTCCAGGGCGCCGACCCGTTCTCGAAGTCGTCCATCAGATGCAGGTCGGAGTGGCAGGCGCCGGCCCCGCCGATCTTCACCACCACCTCGCCGGGGCCGGGCGTGGGCTCGTCCACCTCGACCACCTCGGGCTCCGACTTCCAGTTCGGCAACCGCAACGCGCGCATCTGCGTCTCCTGTCCGGTTCGGCTCCGCTTCCCCGGCTGGCTCCCCGTTCACCGCACGGGCAAACGGTCCGGTGCCCTCCCCTCGGCGTCCACGCGGGGCCGGGTCAGGCGGGCCAGGCCCCGGTCCGCACCCACGAGCAGCAGCCCCAGCAGCCAGAACGCCGACGCGAAGAGCAGCGAGGTGAGCGCCACCCCGTCGTAGCCCAGCTCCCCGGCGTCGACGAACGGGTACGGGTACTCGTGCACGACCAGCCCTCGCAGCAGCGCGAACCCCAGGTACGCCAGCGGGAAGGCCAGCCACCAGGCCGCGTGCCGGGGCCGGAGCCGACCGCGCGGGTCGAACAGCGCCCAGTCGGCGACGGCCAGCAGCGGCACGACGGTGTGCAGGAACTGGTTGCCCAGCGCCTCGCCGAGCGCCCGGTCCGGCTGGGCGGCGGCGAACGGGCTGGCCGGGTTGGCCAGCACCAGGTGGTACACGACCCCGGTGATGGTGATGTAGAGGACGACCGCGCCCTTGACCGCCGACGGCGGGTCGGGCCGGCCCCGCCACGCCTGCCGGGCGGCGTATCCGGCGAGGAGCCCGACGGCGATGTTGCTCTGGATCGTGAAGTACGGCAGCAGCCCGGTGACCGTGGCCGGGCCGAGGGCGGTGAGCACCACCCCGGCCAGCACGCTGGACACAATCACCAGGCGGAAGGCGACCGCCGCAGGTGGACACCGCAGTCTCATCGACGCACGCTATCAGCCGAGGTGGGCTGCCCAGCCCACCGTCTCGTGGCCCGCTCAGCCCATCGTCTTGTGGCCGTCGATCGCCTCGCGCAGGATGTCGGCGTGCCCGGCGTGCTGGGCCGTCTCGCCGATCAGGTGCAGCAGCACCTGACGCACCGACCAGCCCGCTCCCGGCGCGAACCAGGGGGCCGGCGGCAACGGGTGGGGGAGGTCGAGGTCGAGGGTGGCCACCAGGTCGTCGGTCACGGCGGCGACCCGGGAGTAGTCGTCGAGCAGCTCGGAGAGCGTCTTCCCGTCAGCCATCCGGAACTGCCCGGCCCAGTCGGAGGAGGCGTCCGGCATTGCCTCCGCCCCACCCACGGCGAATTGCATCCAACCCTGCTCGATGAGCGCGACGTGCTTGATCAGACCACCGGGGCAGAGCTCGCTGACGGTGCTGCGCCCGGCGGCCTGCGCGTCGGTGAGCCCGTCGACGGTCTGCCGCAGGAACGCGCGGCGTTGGCGCAGGGCTTCCAACAGCTGGGCCCGCTCGCCGTCGAGGTGATCGGTACTGGTCATGCCACCGTCCTTACTGATGTCGACTCCACTCCCGACGCTAACCCCACCCCCCGACACCCCCCGTCCCCATGATGACGACGCGGGGGGTGCAGTGGGTTGGAGTTGCCGAGCGGGGCGGGGCGCGGTGGACTGATCAACATGGGTGAGATCATGGTGGGCACGTCGTCGTGGGCGGACCAGATGCTGCTGCGATCCGGCTGGTATCCCCGCTCGGTGCAGACCCCGGCCGACCGCCTTGGCTGGTACGCGCAGCAATTCCGACTGGTCGAGGTGGACACCTCGTACTACGCGGTGCCGGTGCCGCAGACCACGGCCGGCTGGGTGGCCGCCACCCCGCCCGGGTTCACCTTCGACGTCAAGGCGTTCAGCCTCTTCACCGGGCATCCCACGCCGGTCTCGGTGCTGCCGAAGGACCTGCGGCCGGCCGGCGGCCCGTCGCGGATCCGGTGGCGGGACCTGCCCGCCGGGGCGTACGACGAGCTGTGGCGTCGGTTCCGCGCGGCGCTGGAGCCGATCGCGGCGGCCGACCGGCTCGGCGCGGTGCTGTTGCAGTTCCCGCCGTGGCTGGCCCGCAGCGCCGCCGCCGAGCGGCGCATCGTCGAGGTGGCCGAGCGGCTGCGGCCGTGGCGGGTGAGCGTGGAGCTGCGGCACGGCTCGTGGTTCACCGAGGACGCCGTCCTGCACACGCTGGGCCTGCTGCGCGAGCACGACCTCAGCTACGTCTGCGTCGACATGCCCCAGGGCTTCGCCTCGTCGGTGCCGCCGATCATGGTCGCCACCGCGCAGCCGGCCGTGGTGCGCTTCCACGGCCACAGCGCCGCCTGGGAGAGCGGCGACAAGCAGGACAAGTTCCGGTACGCCTACGGCGAGCGCGAGCTGCGCCGCTGGTCGGAGCTGCTGGTCGAGTTGGCCGAGGGCGGCGAAGAGCTGCACGTGCTGTTCAACAACTGCTGCGGCGACCAGGCCCAGCGCGACGCGGCCCGCCTGGTCGAGCTCCTCGCCGAGGCGGGCGTGCCGGCCGGGCCGCATCCCGCCGTGCGGGCCGACCACCGCTGACCGTCCACCCCGTCCCTCCGGGCGGCGACCGCTGAATCGGTTTTCCGGCGGGCTGTCCGGGTACCGCCCGGAGCAGGACAGACGGAGGGGAGTGCCCGATGAGCGAGCAGCAAGGCGACGACCGGCCTGACGAGGCGGCCGGCGGGGTGCCGCAGGACCCGGCGGCCCGGCGTACCCGGGAGGCGCAGGAGGCGCACGGCGGCAGCATGGCCCCGGGCCTGGTCGACGAGACCGGCCGCCCCGTCGCCGAGCCGCCGTCGCCCCCCGGCGCGGGGGCGGGCGGCACCGGCTCCTGAGCCGGAAGAAGCCCTCGCGCTGCGGAGCGAAAGCGCCGCCGCGCTCCTAACTCAAGGCGCCGCCGCGCGACCGGGTCGGTCGCGCGGCGGCGCTCTCGACACCAGGGCCGGCACCCTCGCCGGGCCGGGCGTCGGCCGGGCGTCGGTCAGGCGTCGGTCGGGCGTCGGTCGGGCGTGTCGGTGGGGCCGGCGCGTGTCGGTGGGCGGAACCCCAGGGGCGACCTCCCCTTCGTTCCGGGCCCTATGGAGCTGAGTCGTTTACGACATCGCCCGAATGAGTCGTCTACGACATCAGCTCCAAAGGACGCGCAAGAGAAGTCCCCGCCGGCACGGACGCCCCTGCCGCGCGGAGGAAGGGTCAACCCGGGCGGTCGACCTCGATGACCACGCCGCTGACCGGCCGGGTGGGGATGCGCTCCAGCGGGATGGCCAGGTTCTGCTCCGGCACCCGGTAGTCCAGGCGGGCCAGCCGCACGACCAGCTCATTCAGCACGGCCACGGTGATCTGCTCGCCGGGGCAGCGGTGCCCGGTGCGGGGGTCGCCGCCGCCCTGCGGGATCAGGTCGAACTCGCCCAGCTCCCGGCCCAGGAAGCGGTCGGGGTGGAAGCGGTACGGGTCGGGCCAGAACCGGGGGTCGTGGTGCTGCCCGTAGATGTCGAGCAGCACCATCGCCCCGGTGGGGATCCGGACGCCGGCGAACTCCAGGTCGGCGACCGCCTTGCCGCCGACGAAGGGCGCGAACGGATAGAACCGCCGCACCTCGTGCGCGAACGCCTCGGCGAAGGCGGGCTCGCCGTCGCGCAGCCGGCTGCGGTGCTCCGGCCAGCGGTGCAGGGCGTGCCCGGCGAACGCGACGAACCAGGTCACCGCCACGGTCGGCCGCAGCACGTTGAGCAGCTCCACGGCGGCGGTGCGGGCGTCGAGTCGTCGCCCGTCGGCGTCCCGATGGTGGGCCACGGCGGCCACGGCAGAGCCCTCGGGCACGGCCACCGTCCCGGCGCGGACGCCGTCGATCAGGCCGGCGAGCCACGCCTCGCGGCGGTTGCGGGCGCGGCGGGCCCGCCAGTGCGCCGGGCCGGGGGTGCCGAAGCCGTCCACCAGCGCCACCAGGTCGGCGGCGGTGTCGGCCTCCTCGTCGCGGGCCAGCGGCACCCCCGCCCAGTCGCAGACGGCCCGGGTGAGCACCTGCGCGGCTGCCTCGAAGAGCACCACCGAGGGTCGGGCGGCCCAGTCGCGGGCCGCGTCGTCCCAGGCCACGCCGACCCGGGCCACCAGCCCGTCGATGTCCCCGCTCATCAGCAGCCCGGTGAAGAGCGCCTTGCGGACCCGGTGCGCCTCGCCGTCGAGGGTGTGCACCGCGCCGTGCCCGAACAGGGTGCTCTGCACCGGGCCGGGAATGGCGCCGTGCCGCCGCACGTGCCGTTCGTCGTAGAAGAAGCGGGCCGCCTCGGGGCCGTGCAACGCCACCGCGCGCCGGCCGATCAGCCGGGTGGCGAACGCGTCGCCGCCGCAGCGGCGCAACCGGTTGGGCAGCCAGGCGTACCCCTGCAGGGCCAGGGTCAGCGTGTCGTCGAGGATCGGGTGAGGTTGACCGGACATGGTCCTACCGTGCCCCCGGCACCGCCGGGCAAACGTGGCGGCGTGACGGGCCGGCCCACGCCCGAGCCGCCGGCCCACGCCGTCGCCAGAGCGCGCCGCCCGGGCCCGTCGATCGAGCGGGCCCGGGCGGCACACCGCCGGCGTCAGTGACCGGACATGGCCAGGTGTCGCCGGAGCGCCTCCATCGAGGCCATGTTCCCCGCCATCCGGTGGGCGTTGCCGGAGCGGCCCAGGATTCCCCGGAACACCTGCCCCGGCTTCTGCTGCTCGCCCATGTACGCCGTGACCACCACCATCGCGCCGGTGAGCACGGGAATGGCCCATTGCAGCAGCTTGAGCTGCCGCTGGCAGCTGGCCACGTTGGCCGGCGTCTGCGGGTTCGGCTCGGTCGTCCCCTCGACGGACGGGCCGCCGGCGTTCTGCAACCGCATCCCGAGCAGCCGGCTGTAGCCGGTGACCGCGAGCGCGCCGACCGTGAGGGCCGTCTTGACCACGCTCGTCCGGGCCACCCCGGACTGGGCCACCACCCGGGGGCTCTCGGTCACCAGCTCGCCGACGGCGCCGATCAGGTGCGCGCCGATCGCCGCCGCGTTGACCGGGGTCCACCGGGCCCACCCCGCCGAGGCGGTGGGGAGTCGTTGGGTCGAGTCGTTGATCTGTGCCGCCGCGCCGTTGACGCCGAGCGCTCCCATCAGCGAGCCGCCGAACCAGGCGGCCAGGCCCAGGTCGTGCATCGAGCGCAGTGCGGTATGCCGTTCGGACATCGGATCCCCTTTCACCGGTACGGGCAGTGCGGCATACCCGCCGATCGCGGTAGTAGGCACCCATGCCAGGTCAGGGGCGGTGGCGACGCCTCAGGCGAGGCGATCCGGGTGGCGGGAGCCCGGCAGGCCGGCGGCGAACGCGGCGACCCGCGCGGCGATCGGCGCGCCGGCGCGTACCCAGCGGAAGTGGTCCAGGTCGGTCCCGGCCTGCGCGGTCGTGTACCGCTCGCGCACGACGGTGGCGGCGGCGAGCTTGGCGCAGAGGCGGTCCAGGGTGTCGTGCGGGGTGTACTGGTCGTCGTCGACGCTCACCGCGAGCACGGGCAGGTCGAGCGCGCGCAGCGCCGCCTCGGCGTCGACCCCGTCGAGGGTGGGGAAGCGTCCGGTGCGCGCCGTGTGGGCCCAGTCCCGGATCACCCCGCGCGCCTGCCGGCCACCGAAGCCCCACCCCGGCCAGACGCCGAGCAGCCGGGCCGTGGCGGCGATCCCCTGGGTGTACGGCAGCACCCCGTACCGACGGGGGGCCGCGAAGTCGCGCCAGTAGGGCACGCCGACGGCGACCAGGGCCAGCCCGTCCACCGCGTCCGTGCCGTGCAGGGCCAGGTGCAGCAGCGCCGCCTGACCGCCCAGCGAGTGCCCGAGCAGGATCGTCGGCCGGCCGTCGAGGCGGGGCTTCAGCGCGGCCAGCACCGCGCCGACGTCGCCGGCCAGCTCCGGGTAGCCGTACCGGCTGGCCCGGCTCGGCGCGGGCGTGCTCGCGCCGGTGCCCCGCAGGTCGGCGACGATCACGGCGAGGCCGGCGGCCCGCAGCGCGGCGGCGAACGGGCGGTAGTACCGGGCCCGCACCCCCATCGCCGGCCAGATCACCACCACCGGGGCGTCGGCGGGCCCGGCGGGCTCCGGGTACACCTGGACCCCGAGCCGGGCGCCATCGACGTCGACGAACTCCTGCGTGTACTCCTCGGCCGCGCTCACCGGCCCAGGGTACGGCCGCAAGCTACCGCCGGGTAGCAAGGGGCGGGTGCAGCGGGCGGGCCGGGGATCAGGCCGCCGCCGAGGCCGACACCGGGCGGGCGGCGGTGGTGACCGCCTCGTAGAGCACGCCGAGCTGCTCGGCGCAGCGCTGCCACGAGTAACGGCTGCGGATCCGGTCCAGCGCCGCCGTCGCGTACGCGAAGCGGCGCACGTTGTCGCCGAGCAGCCGGCGGATCGCCAGGCCCAGCGCCCGGGGGTCGCGCGGTGGCACCAGGTCCCCGGTGAGCCCGTCGACGACGCTGTCGGCGATGCCACCGACGTTGGTGCCGATCACCGGGACGCCGCACGCCATCCCCTCCAGCGCGGTCAGGCCGAACGGTGCGTGCCGGGGGGCGGCCACCAGCACGTCGGCGGAGCGGTACCAGGCGGCCAACTCCTCGCGGGGCACCGCGTCGACCAGCCGCACCCGATCGGCCACCCCGCACGAGCGGGCCAGCGCGTCGAGCCGCCGGGCGAAGCCGTCGGCGGCCGACCGGTCGCCGACCCGCTCGCCGAGCACCACGCACTCGGCCCCCGGCACCGCGGCCATGGCCCGTACGACGTCCTGCACCCCGCTGTTCTCCGCCCACCGGCCCGCGGTCAGCACGCGGGGGCGGGCCGGGTCGCGCGGGGCGACCGGCCCCTCCGGGTGGAACAGCTGCTCGTTGACCCCGGAGGGCACCAGCGCCAGCTGGGACCGGGGCACCCCCAGGCGGATCAGCTCGCCGACCTCCTCCTGACACTGCACCACCACCAGGTCGACCGCCCGGCCGAGCGCGCGCTCGTAGCCGATGCGGCCCGGCGGGCCGGTGTCCCGGCCGGCGCGCTCCCGCCGCTGCGCCGTGCCGAGGGAGTGGTACGTCAGCACCACCGGCACCCCGGCCCGCCGGCCGGCGTGCACCGAGGCCAGCCCGCTCATCCAGAAGTGCGCGTGCGCCACGTCGGGGCGCCAGGCCCCGTCGCGCCACTGGCCGGCCAGCCAACGACCGAACTCCCCGGCGTACGGCAGCAGGTCGTCGGTGGGCAGCGGGCGCGCCGGCCCGGCCGGCACGTGCCGCACCTGGTAGCCGGCGGCGGCGGTGACGGTGTCCGGCCGGGCGGGGGAGTCGCGGCGGGTGTAGACGCGCACGTCGTGGCCCTGCCCGACCAGCTCCGCCGCGAGCTCCGCGACGTGTGTGCCCTGCCCGTCGGCGTCGTCGGCGTCCAGGGTGGTCAGTGGGCTGGCCTGCTCCGAGATCATGGCGATCCGCATGGTTCCTCCTCGATCCGCCCGTCCCGGCCGGCGGGACCCAGCGAGCCGGCGGGCTTGCCGGACGGGCATGCAAGGTCCCCTACCCCCGACCCTGCCTCCTAACCTCCCCGCGTCGAACCGTCGATCCCGCCACCCGGCCCGTGCTCCGGCCCCACGGTCGTCCCCGCTGCTCAGCGCCGGTAGGGCAGCCAAAAGGGGCCCCCGAGAACAGGGGCCCCTGATGATCGGTCGACGGGTCAGCTGACCCTGATCGTCCCGTCCGTCGCCCGCACGCAGGCCACCGTCCGGGCGGCGGCGGTGACGGCCCCGCTCAGGCAGCGGCCCAGCACCTGGTGCCCGGCCACGTTGGGGTGCCACGACTCCTGGCAGGTCTGGAAGTAGCTCACGCAGGTGTTGGCGATCCGCTGGATGTCGAGCTTGTCCTTGCCGGCGAGGCTGGTGACGAAGGTGCCGCTCGCGCCGTCCTGGAGCCGGATCGGCGTGGCCAGCGCGCCGGACGGGCTGGTCGGCTGCTCGCAGAGCCGGGCCCCGTCGAAGGCCCGCTGCACGTTGAGGTGGACCAGGTCGGCGGCGGGGAACTCGGCGGCCAGCGTGCCGCGCACCGCACCGACCAGGGTGCCCAGCCCGGAGGAGAAGCGGTGCCCCGGCAGCAGGCTGGCCCGGTGGATGGGGCAGCCGGCCGCGTACCGCTCGGCGCCCAGGTCGCGGAACTTGTCCCGGGTGTCGTCGCGGCCGTCCTCCTCCCAGTAGTTCGCGGCGAGCTCGGTCGGCAGCGGGTTGGTGTAGTCCTGGAACACGATCCGGTGCTGGCCGTCGGCGTCGATCTGGTCGAGGGTGGTGAGGATCTGCCGCACCGCCGCCGTGGTCTCGGCCGTGGCGGCGCTGAACTGCGCCGCAGTGGCCAGGTCGGCGTCGCCGCACGGCTCCTGCGGCACCGGCCCGCCGAGGTACGCCCAGAACTCCCACCACCCGGTCCACGCGTCGGCGATGAACCGGTTGGCGCACTTCTCCGCGACGCTGCCGAAGGTGAACGAGCTGTTGTTGGAGCCCAGCCCGACGAGCACCACGTCGATGTCGTGGGTCCGCCCCACGGCGCGGAGCTGGTCGAGCTGGGAGGCGACCGCGCGCCCCTTGGCCCGGTCGACCGAGGCGTTGGCGATGTCGTGGGGCTGCCCGCCGGAGCAGGCCAGGTTGAACCGGGCCTGGATGCCCGGCAGGGTGGCCTGGAAGAGCGAGGCGTTGGGGGAGCGGTGGCAGAAGTAGGCGTTGCTGTTCGGCGCGCTCCAGCCGGGGAAGCCCTGGCTGACGCCGTTGGAGTCGACGACCGGGGAATAGGAACCGGCCCCCTCGCCGCTGATGAAGCTGTCGCCCAGCGCCACGGCGGCGGTGGGGAGGGCGGCCACCGCCGGGGCGGGCGGCGCGACGGCGCTCGACAGCGCCGCCGCCGCGACGGCCAGCACCGCCGCCAACGCGGTACGACGGAACACGGACATGCGCGCCTCCAGTGATCGAGCAATGTGAAAGTTTCTTTGAGACGGCGATCACATCACGGGCGTGTGACGAACGTCAACGCCCGCAATTCCGTTGCGTGGAGCGCTCAGGGAAGCCACGACGGCGACGGCGGCGCGGTCCCCGCGCTGCGGGGTGCCGACGTCCTGTCCCACCTCCCGGTTAGGCTCCCTGCGGCGCGCCGCGCGAGGTGATCGATCCGGTGAGCGGCACCACCACCGCCGAGACCTGGGAGTACGACCAGTTGACCGCACAGCCTGAGACGCTCTACGGGGCCGACGACCTGACGCACCTGGAGGGCCTCGACGCCGTCCGGAAGCGTCCCGGCATGTACATCGGCTCCACCGACAGCCGTGGCGTGGGTCACCTCGTCAACGAGATCATCGACAACTCCACCGACGAGGGCGTGGCGGGCCACGCGACCCGGGTCGCGGTGATCCTGCACGCCGACGGCTCGGTGCAGGTCGACGACGACGGCCGGGGCATCCCGACCGACGTGCACGCCAAGTCCGGCATCTCCGGCGTCGAGCTGGTGCTCACCCGGCTGCACGCCGGCGGCAAGTTCGGCGGCTCGGGCTACAAGACCTCCGGCGGCCTGCACGGCGTCGGCGCCTCCGCCGTCAACGCCCTGTCCCGGCGCTTCGACGTCACCGTCCGGCGCGCCGGCAAGGTGCACGCCATGTCGTTCCGGCACGGCGTGCCCGGTGTCTTCGACGGCCCCGCCCCCGACGCCCCCTTCACCCCCGGCCCCGGCCTGCAGGTCGTCGGGTCGATGAAGCGCGGTGAGCCCACCGGCACCTCGATCCGCTACTGGCACGACCCGCGCTACTTCGAGACCGGCGCGGTGCTGGACGTCGCCGCCGTCCGGCTCAAGCTGCGCAACACCGCGTTCCTCGTCCCCGGCGTGACCTTCCTGCTGCGCGACCACAGCGGCGAGGAGCCGGTCGAGGAGACCTTCCACTTCCCCGACGGCCTCACCGACATGGTGGAGTTCCTCGCCCCGGCCGGCGACCGGCCCGTCTCCGGCACCCTGCTGGTCACCGGCGAGGGCACCTACCGGGAGAACGCCGCCGACGCCAACGGCGTCATGCAGTCCAACGTGCAGCGCCGCGCCGAGGTCGAGGTGGCGTTCCGCTGGGGCACCGGCTACGAGCGCACCGTCGAGTGCTTCACCAACACCATCCGCAACGCCCACGGCGGCACCCACCGCAAGGGCTTCGAGCGCGCCCTCGCCCGTACCCTGGCCGAGGCCGCCCGCAACGCGCGCGGCCTGCTGCGGCCCAAGGAGGACGCCCCCACCCTGGACGACGTCCTGGAGGGGATGACCGCCGTGGTGCACGTGCGGCTGCCCGAGCCGCAGTTCACCTCCCAGACCAAGGACGAGCTCTCCACCGCCGGCATCACGAAGGTGCTCCAGGGGCTGATCGAGGCGCACCTGAAGGCGTGGCTGGATGATCGCCGCACCAAGGCCGAGGCCCGCACGGTGCTGCAGAAGATCGTCGACGCGGCCCGGGTCCGGCTGACCCAGAAGCAGCAGAAGGACGCCGCCCGGCGCAAGACCGCCCTGGAGGGCGCGTCGATGCCGCCCAAGCTGGTCGACTGCCGCGCCTCGGGCATCGACAGAAGTGAATTGTTCATCGTGGAGGGGGACAGCGCCCTCGGGACAGGCCGATTGGCCCGTTCCGCGGAATATCAGGCGATCTTCCCGATCCGGGGCAAGATCCTCAACGTCCAGAAAGCCAACCTCCAGCAGGTGCTGGACAACGTCGAGTGCGCCGCGATCGTGCAGGTGCTCGGCGCGGGCTCCGGCCGCACCTTCGACCTCTCGGCGATGCGGTACGGCCGCGTGCTGATCATGGCCGACGCGGACGTGGACGGCGCGCACATCCGGACCCTGCTGATCACCCTCTTCGCCCGCTACATGCGCCCGCTGATCGAGGCCGGCCGGCTCTACGCCGCGATGCCGCCCCTGCACAAGATCACCACGAAGGGCCGCAGCCCGCAGACCGTCTACACCTACACCCAGGCGGAGATGGAGACGACGGTCCGCAAGCTGGAGAAGGCCGGCAAGCAGATCGTCACCCCGATCCCCCGCTTCAAGGGGCTCGGCGAGATGGACGCCGACGAGCTCTGGGACACCACGATGAACCCGGCCACCCGGGCGGTGCGCCGGATCACCCTCGACGACGTCGACGCCGCCGAGCGGATCCTGGAGCTGCTGATGGGGGAGAAGGTCGAGCCGCGCCGCAACTGGCTGATCGACTCCGCCGGCCGGGTCGACCGCGACGCGATCGACGCATGAGCCCGACCCGCCGCCGCCCGTCCGCCGCCCGCCGAGCAGAGAGCTGAGCCATGGCACGCCGTAAGAACACCGGTCCCCGGGCGGACCTGGCCGCCTTCGACCAGGCCGGCGCCCGGGTCTACGACAACCCGCTGGTCACCGAGGTCTCCGACTCCTACCTGGAGTACGCCTTCTCGGTCATCCACTCCCGCGCGCTGCCCGACGCCCGCGACGGCCTCAAGCCGGTGCACCGGCGCATCCTCTACTCGATGCACGAGGCGGGGCACCGCCCCGACCGGGCGCACGTGAAGTCCGCCCGGGTGGTCGGCGACGTGATGGGCCGGTACCACCCGCACGGCGACACCGCGATCTACGACGCGATGGTCCGACTGGCCCAGGACTTCTCGCTCAACGCCCCACTCATCGACGGGCATGGAAATTTTGGGAGCCCGGACGATGGCCCGGCTGCGGCCCGCTACACCGAAGCCCGGATGTCCCGGCAGGCGATGCTGCTCGTCGGCGAGCTGGGCGAGGACACCGTCGACGTCGAGCCGAACTACGACGGCTCGCTGACCCAGCCCACCGTGCTCCCGGCGGCGTTCCCCAACCTGCTGGTCAACGGCGCGTCCGGGATCGCGGTCGGGATGGCGACCAACATGATCCCGCACAACCTGGGCGAGGTCGTCTCCGCCGCCCGCTGGTTGATCAACCACCCGGACGCCGACCTGGACCGGCTGATGGAGTTCGTCCCCGGCCCGGACCTGCCGACCGGCGGGCTGCTGCTCGGCCTGGACGAGGTGCGCCGGGCGTACGAGACCGGGCGCGGCGTGGTGCGGATGCGCGGCCGGGTCGAGATCGGCCCGCTGGAGGGCAGCCGGGGCCGGCAGGCGATCACCGTCGTGGAGCTGCCCTACGGGGTGGGCGCGGAGAAGGTCATCGCCGCGATCACCCACGAGGTCAACAAGACCAAGCGGCTCACCGGCATCGCCGACGTCAAGGACCTCACCGACCGGGAGAACGGCACCCGGCTCGTCGTGGAGTGCAAGGTCGGGGTCAACCCGCAGGCGCTGCTGGCCGACCTCTACCGGCTCACCCCGCTGGAGCAGTCCTTCGGCGTGAACAACCTGGTCCTGGTGGACGGCCAACCCCGTACCCTCGGGCTCAAGGCGCTGCTGGAGGTCTTCCTGCGGCACCGCTACGAGGTGGTGACCCGGCGCACCGCATACCGGCGGCGCAAGCGCGAGGAGCGGCTGCACCTGGTCGACGGCCTACTCATCGCCCTGCTGGACATCGACAAGGTGGTCCGGTTGATCCGGGCCAGCGACGACGCCGCCGCCGCCAAGGACGGGCTGATGCGCCAGTTCGGGCTCTCCGAGATCCAGGCCGGCTACATCCTGGACACCCCGCTGCGCCGGCTGACGAAGTTCGACCGCATCGAGCTGGAGGCCGAGCAGGAGCAGCTCCGCTCCGAGATCGCCGCGCTGTCGGCCATCCTCGACGACGACAAGGTGCTGCGGAAGGTCGTCTCCGACGAGCTGGCCGCCGTGGTGAAGCAGTTCGGCACCGAGCGGCACACCACCCTGGTCGACGGCGACCTCAAGGAGGTGCTGGCCGCCTCCGCGCCGGCCGGACCCCTCGAGGTGGCCGACGACCCGTGCCAGGTGCTCCTCTCCGCCAGCGGGCTGGTCGCCCGGACCGCGGCCGAGTCGGAGGAGGCCGCCGAGGGGCGTCGCCGCAGCGGCCGGGTCAAGCACGACGCCGTACGCGCCGTCGCGCACTCCACCGCCCGGGGCCGGGTGCTCCTGGTGACCAGCGCCGGCCGGGCGTTCAAGATCGACGTGTTGCCGCTGCCGGTGCTCCCCGAGCAGGCGGGGACGGTGTCGCTGCGCGGCGGCATGTCCGCCGCCGAGCTGGTGCCGCTGGAACCCGGCGAGACGGTGGTCGGCCTGGCGCCGCTCGGCTCGCCGGCCGAGGGCTCGCCGGGGCTGGCCCTGGGCACCCGGCAGGGCGTGGTCAAGGTCTGCGCCCCGGACTGGCCGGTCCGCTCCGACGAGTTCGAGGTGATCGCCCTGCGCGAGGGCGACGCGGTGGTCGGGGCGACCTGGCTCGCCGACGGCGCCGAGACGCTGGCGTTCGTCTCGTCCGAGGCGGCGCTGCTGCGCTTCGCCGCGTCGCTGGTGCGCCCGCAGGGGCCGAAGGGCGGCGGCATGGCCGGCATGAACCTCCCCGCCGGGGCCCGGGTGGTGTTCTTCGGCGCGATCCGCACCGACGATCCGGGGCACGGCGAGCCGATGGTGGTCACCTCCACCGGCGCGACGGTGAAGGTGACGCCGTTCGAGGCGTACCCGGCGAAGGGCCGGGCGACCGGCGGGGTGCGTGCGCAACGGCTGCTCAAGGGCGAGACGGACCTGGTGGTGGCCTGGATCGGCCCGCGCCCGGTCGGCGCGACCCCCACCGGCGACCCGGTGGAGCTGCCGCCGGCGGACCCGCGCCGCGACGGCAGCGGCTTCGCCGTCATGCTCGGCCCGTCGGTGATCGGCCACCAGATCCAACGCGACTGACGCGCTGGCGGGACGGGCACCCTCGGGCCGCCCGTCCCGCGCGCAACCTTGGACGCTTCACGTACCGGGTGAACGCGAAGCGTCCAAGGTCTGCCGACTCCACCTCCGCTGCGTGCGGCGGTGATGTGCAGGAGATCGCCGGCCCAAGGGAGTGGTACTACCCTGTCTGCCCTGAAGCACTCCCCTTGGGCCATACTGTCGAATCGTGGAGCTGCTTGGGTTGGATGAGATCCGGGACCTGCTTGGCGGGATCAGCAAGCAGCGCGCCACGATCATCGTGGGTCGCAAGGGGTTCCCTGACCCCCCTCGTCACCTTGAAGATGGGCCGCGTCTGGGATGGCGCAGCCGTCCGGGCCTGGATCGCCACGAACCGCCCCGGCCCATCCGACGAGGACTGACCGGAGCGCAGTCGACCGCTCACCAGACCCTGGACGTTTCGCGTTCACCGGCGACGTGAAGTGTCCAAGATTTCGCGAGTCCGACACCGCTGACGACTTCGCTGGCGTCGACTTCGAAGAATTGCGGCTGTTGTCGTGCCGCGCGACGCATGGATCGTGCGCTCAGGCGACGCCGGCGGGGCGGAACTGCACGCTGACCCGGGGACCGACCGGTCGGGCGGTCTTCGGGATCGCGTGCTCCCAGGTGCGCTGGCAGGCCCCGCCCATCACCACCAGATCGCCGTGCCCGAGCGGGAAGCGCAGGCTCACGCCGCCGCCGCCGCGTGGGCGCAGCAGCAGCGGCCGGGGCGAGCCGAACGACACGATGGCGACCATGGTGTCGGTGTGCGCCGAGCGCCCCTGGGTGTCGCCGTGCCAGGCGACGCTGTCGCGGCCGTCGCGGTAGAGGCACATCCCGGCGGTGGTGAACGGCTCGCCCAGCTCCGGGGCGTAGTGCGCGGTCAGCGCCGCCCGCGCCTCGGTGAGCACCGGGTGCGGCAGCGGGCGGTGGGCGGCGTACCAGCAGAGCAGCCGGGGGACCGCCACCTCGGCGTCGTACATGGTGCGGCGCTCGGCCCGCCAAGGCACCTCGGCGAGCAGGGTGTCGAGCACCCCGTCGGAGCCGAGGACCCAGCCGGGCAGGTGGTCGACCCAGGCGCCCCGGTCGAGGCGGTGCCGGCGCAGCCGCCCGGCCAGCGGGCCCAGCGCGGGACCGTCGACGGCGAGGTCGAGCATCGAGGGTTGGTAGGCGGCACCGGACATGGCTCGATCCTAGCCGGGCTTTCGTACACCCGTACGATTGGGTGGGTTGGTCAGCGCGAGCACCTCGTCGGCCACGCGGGCCCGGCCTCGCCCGTCGACGGTGGACCAGGCGCGGGCGGCGAGCGCGGCCCGGCGCTCGGGGGCGCCCAGCAGGGCGCGCAGCGTCCGCGCGGCGTGGGCGCGGGCCGTGCGGCCGGGCAGCCCGGCGGCGGTCAGCGCGGGCAGCTCACCCAGGCCGACGGCGATCCGGTCGGCCACCACCCGGCGGTACGACTCGCGCTGGTTGTCCACCACGCAGACCAGGGCGGCGGGCGCGCCCAGGCAGCACAGCTCCCACACCGAGGTGCCGGCCGCGCTGACCACCAGGTCGGCGGCGGTGATCAGGGTGGGCAGGTCGTCGGTGGGCGGGACGGGCCGCAGCGCCTGGCCCCGCTTCGGGTGCAGCGCCGCCAGCTCCGCGTCGACGTCGGCCCGGCCCACGACCACCGTCAGGTCCATCGGGTGCCCGGTGCCGAGCAGCGCGCGGGCCAGCACCGGCGCGGCGCCGAACGCGTCGGTGCCGCCGAAGAAGGCGAGCACCCGGGGCCGCGCGGTCCGGGCCGCCGGGCGCGGGGCCGCCGGCCGGGCCGCCAGCACGCTGTCGCGCAGCAGCGCGTACGTCGTTCCGGCGAGCAGCCGGCCGGGCAGCGGCCCGTGCGTCGCGCCCAGGTTCTGGTCCAGGTACACGTCGGCGTCCTGCCCCCGGGTGTCGCCGTCGACCACGGCGACGGTGAGCACCCCCGCCGCCCGCAGTGCCCCCGCCCCGGCCGGGTCCAGCTCGTAGGAGTCGAGCACCATCACGTCCAGGTCGTGCCGGCGGGCCGCCGCGACGAGGTCGGCCGGGCGGTCGGGGCCGGGGTGCAGCGGGATGCCCCGCTCGGCGAGCTGGCGGGCCGCCCAGCCGAGCCCGCCGACGCCGCCGAAGAACTCGACCGGCACCCCTCGGGCGAGGAACTCCTCGGCGAGGGCGAGGCAGCGCACCAGGTGCCCGACGCCGCGGGTCGGGCCGGCGTCGCAGCGCATCCCGACGCGTACCGTGCTCAGGGCTCCTCCAACCGCTCCGCCGCGCCGCTCCACAGCTCAGGTGCGGCGTACCCGTACGACGTTACGGCCCTGCGGCCCCGACCGGTGCCGATCCGGCGGCGCGGGCGGTGGAAGGTGCGCGCCGGGTTCGGGTGCGGTTGTTGTCGCCAGGGCGGCAACGACCGCACCCGTTGGGCGCGGGATGCCGCCGCGTCAGCGGTTGAGCATCTTGCGGACCCGGCCGCCGACCGCCGCGCGGACCCGGGTGCGCAGGCGCTGGGCCTGGAGCTCCTCGACGTTCTCCGTGAGCTCCCGGTGGCGGTCGCGCAGCCACTGGATCCGGTTGATCAACTCGGCCGGGTCGGTGGCGGACTGGGCGCGTACCGCCGGGGGGAAGCTGGTCTCGGCGACCTGCCGGTCGAATCGGGCGGCGCTGTCGCCGTCGGCGAAGGAGTTGCCCAGGTCGTGCTTGGCCAAAAACGCCGTCATCGTCTCGAAGCGGGCCCGGTGCCCGTCGTTCATGGCCGTGTAGTCGGCCTCGTCGTAGAGCGCGATGGCGTCCACGTCGCCCGAGACGTCCCCCATGATCCGGTGCGGGATGTCGAAGTACCGGGCCAGCTCCAGGGTGCGCGAGTCGTGGGCGAAGAGGTAACCCGGCGTCCCGGCGATCAGCGCGGTGATGGTGCCGTGGATGCGGGTGCCGAAGTTGAAGTCGAACCCGGAGAGGTATTCCATCCAGGTCCACGGGTCGACGAACATCCGCACCTTGTCCTCGACGAAGAGCGGGTGCGAGGTGTGGATCGGGATGGCGGCCTTCTTGCCCCGCTCCTCCGGCAGGTCACCGTAGAGCAGGGTGCCGAGGGTCTTCAGGTCCTGCGGGATGTAGCGCAGGTTCGGGTAGCGCCGGTGGTGCGAGGTGATCACCTTCGCCATCGACTTGACGTACGGGGAGACGGTCAGCGCCACCCGGTCGGTGACGGTGAGCGTCGCCTTGCGCTTGCGCACCCCGAGGGTGTCGCCGTGCAGGAACATCGAGGGGCAGCCGATCACGTCGACGGCGGAGAAGCCGAGGCTGCGCAGGTACCCCTCGGTGATCTCGCCGCGCACGCCGATGCTGTGCGACCGCTCGAGCACCGCCCGGGCGAACGCCTTCACCGCGTCGTCGATCGGCCGCAGGTACTCGTGGTCGCCCTTGACGTTCGTCTGCGCGCCGACGCCCAGCACCACCACCGGGATCTTCAGCCGCTCGATCAGCCGGGTCATGGTGACCAGCCGATGGGCGTAGCTGCGCCGGAACGCGTTGGCCAGCGGCACCACGAAGACGTCGTACTTCTCGTTGATCTCGTCGGCGTCGCGCGGGTTGGCCCGGAACGCCGTCGGGGTGATCTGCGCCGTCGACGTGCTCAGCAGCTTGTGCGCCGCGTGGCTGAACACGAGGTTGCCGGTGTTGTCGCCGATCCAGTTGTGCTCGAACGTCTCCTCGGGGGAGAGGACGTCGAACGGCCCCTTCTTGGCCCGCAACAGGATCCGCTGGTGCATCGATATGTCCCTCTCGTCGTGTCCGCCCCGTGGGGCGCGTCGTGCGGGGTGCGCGCCGACGAGCGTCGATGTCGGCCGGGGCGACCGGGCCCGACCGGCCCCGATCGTGCCCCGACCAGGGTCCGGGCGGCAACGCCCGTCGGCTGGAAACCGCGATACTAAGTCATCGCACCGCCGCCCTCAGCAGGCGTGTCATCGCGGGGGGAGTGGGCCACCGCACGGCCCGCGCAGCGGGGGCCGGGCGGTCGCAGCGGGTAGGGTGCCCGGCGGACGGCTCCCCACCGGCCCGCCACCGGTGCGGCCCCGGCCGTCCGGCGGGACCGAGGCGAGGAGGCGTGGTGCTGGTGACCCTGCGGACGGACGGACCGCCGGCATGACCAGCGCACCCACCGTCACGTCACCCGGGCCGCCGGCCCGGCTGCCCTCGCTGACCGGTCTACGCTGGATCGCCGCCCTGCTCGTCTTCGGCTACCACGTCGGCACCATGCGGATCGTCGCCGAGCCCGACTACCAGGCCGTCGTCGACTGGACGTTCAGCCTCGGGCTGTCGGGGGTGGAGTTCTTCTTCATCCTCAGCGGATTCGTGCTGGTCTGGTCGGCCCGCGACGGGGATCGCCGCCGCGACTTCTGGCGTCGGCGGATCGCCAAGATCTACCCCAATCATTTGCTGATGTGGGCGGTGGTGCTGGCCACCGGCGTCTGGGTCTTCGCCGACCCGGTGAACCTCCGCGCCGCCGTGGAGAACCTGTTCCTGCTCCAGGCCTGGGACCCGACGCCCGGCTACTTCTACAGCGTCAACTCGGTGAGCTGGTCGCTCTCCTGCGAGCTGTTCTTCTACTTCTGCCTGCCCTTCGCGCTGCCGCTGATCCGCCGGGCGCGCCCCGGGGCACTGTGGGCGGTGGTGGTCGCCGTGCCGCTGCTGATCGTGGCGCTCTGGCCCGGCCAGCACCTGCTGCCGACGGAGAGCACCTGGTGGTTCACCCAGGTCTTCCCGGTGACGCGGTCGCTGGAATTCTGGATGGGCGTGGCCGCCGCCGAGCTGCTGCGCCGGGGGCTCTGGCGGGGCCCCGGCCTCACCGCCGCCAGCGTGATCTTCGTGGTCACCTGGGTCGTCGCCGCGCAGTGGATCCCCGCCCAGCTCTGGGCGGCGCTGCTGGCGGCGGCGTACGTGCTGGTCATCGCCGCCGCCGCCGACGCGGACGTGCGCGGCGTGCGGACGCCGTGGCGGTCGCGGCCGATGGTCTGGCTCGGCGAGGTCTCCTTCGCCTTCTACCTGGTGCACGTCTTCGTGATGGTCACCGTGCTGCGGCTGGCCGGCCGGCTCGGGGTGGGGCTGCCCGGCTGGTGGGGGCCGCTGGCCGCGCTCGGCTTCCTGGCGGTGGGCCTGGGACTGGCCGCGCTGCTGCACCGCTGGGTGGAGATGCCGCTGACCCGCCGGCTCGGACCACCCCGCCGCCCCCGCCCCCCGGCCACCGGCCCCGGCCCTGCCGCCCCCGCCGCTGCGGCGTCGGGCGAGCCGACGGCGGTTCCCGGGCCGCGCCGTGCCCGGGAGCACGTGCCGGTCGCCGATCCGCGCCGAACGGTTGCCTGATCGCACGCGTGGTTCCGCGCGGGGAGCGGAGCGCCGGGGCGGCGCGACACGCCCGGCAGCGGTGCGCCGGTCGGCCGGTTTCGGTAGCGTGACCGCGTGCCGCCCGTCGGGGGTCACGACAACCCCGGTGCGGCCGTTCCGGCCCGGTCCCCGTAGGTGCTCCCATGGACGTCGTTCTTCACCAGTTTCTCGTCGAGGTGCCGCTGGCCGCCGCCATCTGGTCGATCCTGCTCGTGGTGGCGCTGAGCGTGCTCACCGTCCTGGTCGCCCGCCCGCAGCGGGACCGCCCGGCCGTCGAGCCCGCCCCGCCCGCCGTCGAGCCGCCGGGGCAGGATGCCGCGCAGCAGGCCGCCGACCTGCGCCGGTACGCCGAGGAGGTGGCGGTGGCCGCCGCCGGCGCCGCCCGGACGGCCCGGCGTCGCCGCGCCGCGTGGCTCGCCGCCCAGGACGCGCTCGAACGGGCCTGGCAGGCGTACGACGAGGCGGAGACCGCCGCCCGGCGGCTGCGCGGCACCCACGCCCTGCCGCCGCCGCGCACCCCGCGCACCCCCGCCGAGTACGCCGCCCGCGAGCGCTGGCTGCACCACGGCGCCACCGCCGCCCACCTGCGCGGTGAGCTCTCCATCCGGCAGCTCTGCGACGTCTTCGCGCGGCGGGGCGGCTGGGACCCCCGGCTGCACCCGGCCGAGCAGGAGGTCGTCCTGGCCCGTGCGGTGCGCGACGGCAAACAGGCCGGCTACCGGGCGGCCGTGGCCCGCGAGCGGGCGGCGTGGCGCGACGCCGAGCTGGCCGCCGAGGCCGCTCGCGCGTTGGCCGCCGAGGCGTACGCCGCCGCGTGGCGGGCCCGCCCGGTCCTGCGGCCCGCCGCCCGGCCGGCCACGGCGGCGGCCCGGCCGGCCGCGCGGGCGACCGCCCGGTGGCGGCCGGCCCGGTGGCGGCCGGCCCGCGTCGGCTGAACCCCGTCCCTGCCGGCCCCGCCTGCCGGCCCCGTCCCTGCCGGCCCCGCCTGCCGGCCCCTGCTCGGCCACCCGGCAGGGCGACCGAGCAGAGGCGGGGGTTGACTACTGCTGACACCTGGGTCAGCTCGTCTCGCCGGCCACGCTGAACGAGCGGAGCCGGTCGATCGCCAGCACGGTGAAGCCCACGCTGATCAGCGCGGTCATCACCGCCGCCACCGGCACCGACACGCCGCCCTCCAACAGCGCCGTGGGGGCGATCCGGTCGGCGAGAGCGATGACGTACTGCTGGATGGAGAGCACCTTGGTGCCGCTGACGACGCTGCCGAGCAGCCCCTCCCAGATCAGCACGTAGACCAGGCCGAGCAGCACCGGCCGGCGGGTGAGCAGGCTGAGCGCCAGGAAGAGCGCCGAGTACGCCAGCGCACCGACCGCCGACGCGGCGGCGAGGGCCAGGCCGAGGCGTACGGAGTCGGCCAGCGTGCCCGCGATGAGGAGCGGGACGGCGGCGGTGGCCCCGGTGACGACGGTGGCCACCGCCAGCTTGGGCAGCACGATCTGCCAGCGGGGCAGGGGCTTGGTCAGGATGTGCACGACGGTGCCGTCGTCGATCTCGGCGCCCAGCACGCCGGTGCCGACGATCAGGGCGACCACCGGGAGCACCACGGCCAGGCCGAGACCGACCAGCACCGGCGGGCCCCAGTCGTCGGCGTCCGCCCCGAGCGGCCCGGCGATCACGGCCAACAGCACCAGCAGCGCGGGCAGCGGCAGCAGCAGGAGGAACCGGCGACGGCCGAAGAGCCCGCGCAGGGTGATCCAGGAAACGGTAGACATGGGTCAGGCCTCCACCAGGTAGGAGAAGACGCTCTCCAGGGACTCGTCCTGGGGGATCAGTTGTCGCACCCGGATGCCCTCCCGCAGAGCGATCTTCGGCAGGACGCGGGTGAACGCGCCGTAGTCGCCGGCGCGCACGACCAGCCCGGCGCGGTCCAGCTCGACACCCGTCACCGACGCCTCGGCCATCAGCGCCACGGCGAGCGCCCGATCGTCGGTGGAGTGCACGGTGAACACGTGCGGCCGGTTGGTCATCAGCCGGCGGATGGTGCGGAAGTCGCCGGAGGCGGCCAGCCGGCCGGCGACCATCACCTGCACGGTGCCGGAGACCTGCTCGACCTCCTCCAGGATGTGCGAGCTGAACAGGATGGTGCGACCGGCGTCGCCGAGGCGGTGCAGCAGCTGCATCATGTGCAGCCGCTGGCGCGGGTCCATCCCGTTGAACGGCTCGTCGAGCAGCAGCACCTGCGGCTCGTGGACCAGCGCGGCGGCCACCCGGGCGCGCTGGCGCATCCCCTTGGAGTACGTGCCGATCCGACGGTCCTGCGCGCCCTCCATCTCGACCAGGGCGATCGCCCGGTGGGCCGCCGCCGCCGGGTCGGGCAACCGGTGCAGCTTCGCGCTGGCCAGCACGAACTCGTACGCGGTGAGGAAGGTGTGCACGGCCTCCCGCTCGCTGACCAGGCCGAGGCGGCGGTAGACGTCGGGGTTGCGCCAGGTGGGGCGGCCGTCGAGGCTGACCGCCCCGCGCGAGGGGGCCAGGAAGCCCGCCATCATGTGCAGCAGGGTCGTCTTGCCGGCCCCGTTCGGGCCGAGCAGCCCGGTGACGCCGGGGCCGAGGCTCATGCTGACGTCGTTGACCGCCACCACGTTGCCGTACCAGCGGGAGACGCCGGTGAGGTCGAGGGTGCTGGTGGCGGCGGTCGACGCCCCCGTCGCCTGGTCGGCGCTGATCGTGGTCATCGGGCGGCCACCTTCCGGTATCGCAGCAGCAGCAGGGCGACGCAGCCGGCGACGAGCAGCACGGCGGCGACCGCGTAGACGGGGCCGAAGTCGCCGATCGGGACGGGGGCCTGGGGCCCGAGCAGGTCACCGAGCGCCCACTCGCCCACGCCACCCACCAGCGTCGACGGCGAGGCGAGGAAGGCCAGCTCGTTGACCGCCTTGGCCGGCATGATCGACAGGGTGCCGACGATCGGCGTGGTCATCAGGAACACGGCCACGATGCCGCCGGCCCCGAACGCCCGCTTGCCGGTGAGGGAGGCGACCAGCAGCCCGATCGAGGCGAAGACCACCGCCCACAGCCCGGCGTAGAGCAGCCCCGGCAGCAGGTCGAGCAGCTCGTCCCAGACCCCGCGCATGCCGTCACCGACGGTGAAGGCGGCACCCAGGAACATCACCAGCTGCGGCCCGCCGAGCAGCAACCACAGCGCGGTGGTCAGCGCCGCCAGCTTGGCCAGTGGGTAGTCCGAGCGCGGCAGCGGCCGGGAGAAGTAGAGCGGCAGCACCCCGCTGTGCAGGTCCCGGCTGACCAGCTCGGGGGCGACCACCGCGACGAAGAAGATGACCAGCCAGCTCAGGTTGTCGGCGAACTGGGCGTACGTCATCACCACCTCGCCGAGCTGGCTGCGCACGGCGGTGACGACGACGGCGACCACCGTGACGATGCCCACCACCAGCCAGGGGAAGATCTTGGCCTTGGCGCTGCGGCCCAGCCCGAACGCCGTGCGCAGGCCGTGCAGGTAGAGCGCGCCGAAGACGGCCCGGCGGCCCAGCCGGGGGCCGGTGTAGCGCTGGTAGCCGATGTCGTGGATGACGCCGGTCGGCTCAGGCATGGCTGGGCTCCCTCGTGGCGAAGAGCTCGGAGACCCGGTGCCGGCGCTGGTCGAGCCGGTGCAGCGGCAGGTCCAGCTCGGCGACCGCGCCGAGGATCAGGTCGTAGGTGGCGTCGTCGACGAGCTCGACGAGCAGCAGCCGGCCGTCCCGGCGCACCGGCAGGTCGAGCGCCGTCAGCCGGACGGCCAGCTCCTCGGTGCCCTCGCTGACCTCGACGGCCAGCACGTCGGTGGCGGTGGTCATGGCGGAGATGTGGTCGGCGCGCAGCAGCCGCCCGCCGTCGATGGCGACGAGGGTGTCGCAGATCCGTTCCACCTCGCCGAGCAGGTGCGAGCAGACCAGCACGGAGATGCCGAACTCGGTGCCGATGCGGTGCACCAACGCCAGCATCGCGTCCCGGCCGGCCGGGTCGAGGCCGTTGGTCGGCTCGTCGAGCAGCAGCAGGTCGGGGTCGTGCACGAGGGCCTGGGCGAGCTTGACCCGCTGCTTCATGCCGGTGGAGTAGCCGCCGACGGGGCGGTAGCGCTCCTCGTAGAGCCCGACGTGGCGCAGCGCCTCGGAGGCCCGCTCGCGGGCGACCGTGCGCGGCAGGCCGCTGATCCGGCCGAGGTGGGTGACCAGCTCCGCGGCGGAGAGATCCGGTGGGAGGGCGTCGTGCTCGGGCATGTAGCCGACCCGGGCGCGGACCCGGGCGGAGTCGGTGGTCGGGTCGAGCCCGAGCACCCGGACCCGACCGCTGGTCGGGGCGAGGAGGCCGAGCAGGATCTTGATGAGGGTGGACTTGCCGGCGCCGTTCGCGCCGACCAGGCCGATGATCCCCGGCTCGACCGCGACGGTCAGGTCGGCCAACGCGGTGACCGTGCCCCCGTACGTCTTGGTCAGCGACTCGGTCGCGATGAGTGTCACGCCGTACAGCGTAGGGAGCCGGACGGCCCACGGGTGCCCGAGCGGCCCCGGCGGGTCCCTGATCTTTTTCGCCGGGTTCCCCTAATACTCCAGCAGGAGATCCGTTCTGACCTGCTGTGGCGGTGTGGTTTTGTCCGTGGTCATGGAGCAGCCACCG
>NZ_JBNCLB010000011.1:0-187092 GCF_049841815.1 Micromonospora sp. DT233
TGCAGCCAAGATCAGCCACTACGCCCGACAAGCCCTCACAGAACCGTGAAACGGATCTCCTGCTGGAGTACTAAGGAGGCCCCCGATCTGTCCCGAGCGTGGGCGGGCAACGCTCCACGGCGGACGAGGATTTTCCGCCTGGAGGACGACCGCCCCGAGGCCAAGTTTTCACTGGTCCACGAATACGACTTCACGTTCGAGTTCGACTTCGTACCCGAGGAGCTTGCACCGGGCCTGGAGTCCTGCTTGCGGATGGCCTGCGCGCAGCCCGACTCGGTGGCCTGGCTCGCATTCGAGGGCTCGTTCCACTTCGGTAATCTGCTGACCGACAGCATCGTCAACCATATCTACGGTGCCTGCGCCACCGGCGACTCACCGCTGGTGGTGCTCGACGACGAGCCGGTTGCCCGGGCGGCCCTGGTCGACCGGTTGCGCGACTACCGGGCGCGCCTGGATCTCGACTGAGCAGCCGGCCGAACCGCGCGGGGCACCTCCGAAGCCGTACCTGGCACCTCAGTAGGCGGCAAGCCGGGCCAGGTGGTCGGCGAGGGTCCGGTGCGGCCGGTAGCCCTGCGCGCGCGCCCGGCCGATGTCCAGCACCATCTCCCGCGCGAGCTGGTCGACGGCGTACCGGGTCAGCGTCGGCGCGCGGCGGGTCAGCCCCGACAGTCCGGTGGCGGTCGCGGCGGCGGCCCCGGCCAGCCCCACCGGCAGGCGCAGCAGCCGCGCTGGGGTGCCGGTCGCGGCGAGCACCCCGCGCAGCACCTCGTCGCGCGAGTACGGCCGGGCGTCGGCGATGTTGTACGCCCCGGCCGGCCACCCCGGCGCGGCCAGGGCGGCGTCGACCAGGTTCTCCACGGCGGTGAGGCTGAGCCGCACGTCGGGGCCGGGCACCGGCAGCCACCGGCCCCGCCGGGCTCGCAGCAGCCGGGGCAGCAGGTGCGGGTCGCCGGGCCCGTACACGGCGCGAGGGCGCAGCACGACCGCCCCGGCGGCGAGCGCGAGCCGTTCGCCGGCGGCCTTGCTGCGCCCGTACGCGGAGAGCTGCCCGTCGGTCGGGTGCTCCTCGGTGACCAGGGCCGTCGCCCGCGGCCGGTAGACGCTGGCGCTGCTCACCCAGACCAGCGGCCGGCTGGCGGCGGCGTCGAGCAGCCGGGCGGTGCCGTCGACGTTGACCGCCCGGTAGGCGCGCTCGGCGGCCGCGCCGGGCACCGGGTCGCCGACGGCTGCGGCGAGGTGGACGACCAGGTCGACCCCGCTGAGGTCGGGTACGTCGCGGGTGGCGTCCCAGGGCACGTGCCGGCCGACCGGGCCGGGTCGCCGGCCGAGGCAGCGCACCCGGGCCCCGGCGGCAGCGGCGGCCCGCGCCACGGCCGCCCCGCAGAACCCGCTCGCCCCGGTGACCGCCACCTCCACCCCCGCCAGCTCCATCGCCGCGCCGCGCTCGCCGGTGCCGGCGCGGGGCACCGGCCCACCCCGGTCGCCGGCGTTCATCGGCCAGCCGCGCGCACCGGCGCTCATCGGCCCGCCCTGATCACCAACTGCGCCCAGCCGGGCAGCGCGGCGTGGCCGTCGGCGCGGGCCCGCACCACGATCGGCCGGTACGGGGCCAGGGCGGCGAGGGCGTCGGCGAGCTGCGCGCGGGCCAGCCGGGCGCCGGGGCAGGAGTGCGCGCCGGCGCCGAAGACCAGCCGGGCGGTCCGGGCCGGTTCCGGGGCGGCGCAGTCCGGGTCGGCGCGGTGCGCCCCGGCGGCGTGCCGGGCGACCAGCAGCAGTCGGTCCCCCGCCCGGACCGGGCAACCGGCCACGGTGGCCGCCCCGGCGGCGACGCGGGGCAGCACCGGGCTCGGCGCGGTGACCCGCAGCAGCTCGTCGACCAGGACGTCCCGGGTCTCGGCGGCGTCGGCCTGCGCCCAGAGCCGGTCGTCGGCGCACCAGGCGACCGCGCGCGGGATGGCGGCGACGGTGGTGTTGACCGCCGCCAGGGCCAGCATCCCGGCCAGGCCGGCGCGCTCGGGCGACGGGCCGGGCTGGTCCGACGGGGTGGGCGGGTCCGGCAGGCCGCGCGGGTCGGGCGGGTCGGGCGGGTCGAGTGGGTCGGCCGGGTCGGTGCCGGGCGGGGAGCCGCCCAGCAGCGCGGTCAGGTCGGCGACGGCGCGGCGGGCGGCGCGGGCCCGGCCGGGCAGTCGCGGGCCGGGGAGTTGCTCGGCGGCGGTCGCGGCGGCGGCCCGGCGGGCCGCGCGGGCCAGCGCGACCGGGTCGGCGTCCACCCCGAGCAGCGCCGCCGTGGTGGCCCCGGCCAGTTCGGCGACGACCGCCACCAAATCCACCTCCGCGCCGTCGCCCAGCGGGGCCAGCCGCTGCCGCAGCAGCGCCGTCCAGACCGGGCGCAGCCGGGCCACCCCGGCGGGCCCGAGGTCGTCGGTGAGGGCCCGGCGGGCCTGCCGGTGCTCGGGGCCCTGCTGGTCGAAGAGGAGGCTGTCGGTGCCGAGCCGGTGGGCGGTACCGCCGACGGTGCCGGCGGCGGCCCGGTCCAGCGGGGTCCGGGTCAGTGCGTCGAGGTAGCCGTCCGGGCCGTGCACCACCAGCGTCCGCCCCAGCCGCAGCACCGGCCGGCCCCGGGTGGCGGCCAGCAGGGTGAACAGCAGCGGATAGCGCCGCAGGTAGACGCGCCGGTCCCGGCGTCGCCCCCGACCCGCCGACAACCGCCGGTCGGGCGCGGCCTCGCCCCCGGCACGGGAACCGTCGCTCGGGTCAGCCACGGCGGGGACCGTCCGCGCCCCCGATTGGTCAGCCACGGCGGGCACCGGCGGGTCGGGCGGTCGCGGCGGCGGCGAGGGCGGACGCGGCGGCCCGGTCCGGTTTGCGGGAGCGGCCGGAGGTCGGCACCGGGGCGAAGACCAGCGCGTCGGGGCGGGCCGCGCCCATCGCCGCCAGCACCGGGTCGAGGGCCCGGCGCAGCCGCCGGGGGTCGGCGCCCGGCTCGGGCTCGACGACGGCGACGAGGCGTTCGTCGCCGTCGTCGGCCGGGACGCCGACCAGCACCGCCAGGTTGACCCCGGGGATGTGCAGGGCCGGCTCGTACAGGCCGGGGTAGATGTTCTCCGCGCCGCGCAGGATCATGTCCTTGCTCCGCCCACCCAGGACGATCCGGTCGCCGTCGAGGCGGGCGACGTCGCCGGTGTCCACCCAGTCGCCCGGCTCCTCGCCGAGGTAGCGGTGCGCCTGGCCGGGCCCGGCCAGCAGCAGCCGCCCATCCGGCCCGACGTGGGCCCGCACGCCGGGCAGCGGCGCGCCGACGAGGTCCCCGTCGCCGGTGAAGGCGGCCTTCTCGCTCGCCTCGACGGCGGCGGCCGGGAAGAGCTCGGTCAGCGCGTACACCCCCCAGGCCTGGGTGGCGCCGGCCCGGCGGGTGCGCTCGAGCAGGGCGGCGCTGACCGGCGCGGAGCCGCTGTAGAAGCGGCCGTGCAGGCGCGGGCGCACCGCCAGCAGCGCCCGCAGCTGCGGCGGGGTGAGGTAGCTGGCCTGCGGGCGCAGCCGGGCCACCTGCCGGGCGAGCACCCGGGGCGGGCGGGCCGGCAGGGCGACGGGGGCGCCGGCGGCCAGGGCGGGCACCAGCACGAAGAAGGTGCCGCCGAGCACCGGGGCGTCGGGGGTGGGCCGGACCAGGTCGGCGACGGCGCGCATGCCGGCGTCCAGCCCGCCGCGCCGGTGCACCACCGCGCGGGGTCGACTGGTGGTGCCGGAGGTGAAGATGATGACGGCGTCGCCGTCGTCGCCGCCGCGCTCGGGGGTCGGCCCCGACCGGGGGCGCAGCGCCGGGGCGCAGCCGGGCAGCCGCCGCCCGACGGTACGCACCGGCCCGAGGTCGGCCAGCCGGGGCAGCGCCAGCAGGGCCCGGCCGGCCAGCGGTCGCGCCCACCCGGCGACCGCCTGCGCCGCCGCGTCGGCGACGACGAGGGCGGGTCGGGCCAGGGCCAGCCGGGCGGTGAGCACGTCCGGGCCGGCGTTGGGGTCGAGGACCGCCACCCGCAGCCCGAGCCGGTGCGCGGCGATCAGCACCGAGAGGGCCCGGGGGCCGGGACGGACGGCCAGCCCGAGGGTGTCCCCGGCGGTCAGGCCGTGATGGTGCAGGGCGGCGGCGTACCCGTCGGCGAGGTCGGCCAGCTCGCCCCGGGTGGCGCGGACGCGGGGCCGTCCGGAGCGGGCGGTGGTGAGCACCGCCGGGCGGTCCGGGTGGCGGCGCAGCGCGGTGGCCAGCTCGTCGAGCATCGACAACTCGTTTCCGTGAAGTGGTGCGGTCAGCGGGGGTCCGGGGAGAGCCGGCCGCTGCCCCGGTCCAGGTACCAGGCGGCGGTGCGGCGCAGGCCGTACGCCCGCAGCCGGCGGGTCGAGTTCTCCACCACCATCGTCCGGTCGTGCACGATGGCGTCGGTGTGTCGGCGTACCCGGTTGAGGAACTCCCGGTCGGTGGGCGACGGGCGGCGCGGCATGCCGCCGACGGCCAGGTACGCGGCCGGGGTGATGGCCATGTTGTTGCCCGCGTGCATCCGGTACGGGGCCCGGTAGCCGGGCCCCCGGTGGGCGGGGCGCAGCCGGCCGAAGGCGCTGGCCACGGCGACCACGCAGCGGAACCCGGCCCGGCCGAGCGGGCCGTGCTCGTCGCGGCGGGCCTCGATCCGCCCGCAGGCCATCGCCGCCCCGGCGGTGAGGGTACGGCGGGCGGCGGCCACCCAGCCGGGCCGGGGCAGGCAGTCGGCGTCGGTACGGGCCAGCAGCGTCGCCCCGTGGGCGATGGCGTGCCGGAAGCCGGTGTCGACGGCCGCGCCGACGCCCCGCTGCCGCTCCTCGATCAGCTGCGTCGGCACCGGTGACCAGGCGGCGAAGCGGCGGACCACCGCGGCGGTGCCGTCGGTGGAGGCGTTGTCGACCACCAGCAGGGTGAAGTCGAGGTCGCTCTGCCGCGCCAGCGCCGCCAGGGTGGCCCCGATCCGGGCGGCCTCGTCGTAGGCGGGCACCACCACCCAGAGCCCGGTACCGGCCGCCGCCGGACCGCCGTCGTCTTCCGAGGGCACGATCATGGGTCGAGCTTGCCGAACGTCGCCGGTAGGCGAATGAGTAGGGGTGCTCAGCTCCGCCGGTCAGGGGACTGACCGGGCGGCGGCCGGCGTGTTCTTCTTGATCGGGCCGTGTCAGCCGTCCACAAGGGAGACCGCTCATGCAACGTACTCGTCCGACCCGGTGGCTGGGTCGCCTGCTCGTGCTCGTCGTCGCCGCGACCACGCTGGTCGGGGCACCGGCCGGCGCGGCGGCACCGGCGCGGGCCGCCACCGACTGGTCGCCGGTGCCGGGCGCGGCGAAGGCCCGCTCCGCGCCCTCGGCGGTGTCGTACGCCGGCGGGCCGCGCCTCTTCGTCCGGGGTCCCGGCGGTCAGGTCCGGGTGAACCGCTTCTCGTCGTCGACCGAGACGTGGTCGGGCTGGGCCGCCGTGCCGGGCGACGCCCGCGCGACCTCCGCCCCCACCACGGCGGTGTACGGCGGCGAGCTGCACCTCTACGTCCGCACCACCGCCAGCAGCGGGATCCGCACCAACCGGTACTCGCTGACCACGGGCGCCTGGTCCGGCTGGGCCACCGTGCCCGGCCGCGCCGGCGCCACCTTCTCCCCCACCACCGAGGTGTACGGCGGCGCGCTGCACCTCTACGTCCGCACCGCCGACGGCCGGGTCCGCACCAACCGGTACTCGCAGACCACGGGTGCCTGGTCCGGCTGGGCCACCCTGCCCGGCCACCCCGGTGCGACCTCCGCCCCCACCACCGAGGTGTACGGCGGCGCGCTGCACCTCTACGTCCGCGCCACCGGCGGCGCGATCCGTGCCAACCGGTACTCGCTGTCGGGCACCTGGGCCGGCTGGAACACTCTGCCCGGCACGCCCACCGTCACCTCCGCGCCGGCCGCCCTCGTGCACGGCGGTGGGCTGCATCTGTTCGTCCGCGGCCCGGCGCACCGCATCCACCAGGGACGGATCATCTGACGACGTCACCCGATCGCGCCCGGGCGGAGACCGTCCGGGCGTCTGGTCAGGACTTCTCCCAGACCATCGTCATCACGCTGACCCCGCCGCCCAGGCCGATGAGGAGCACCCGGTCGCCGGGGCGCAGGCCGGGATCGACCCGGGCGAGTTGGACGCCGAGGGTGGCGCTGGCCAGGTTGCCCAGCTCGGCGACGGTGATCTCCAGCTTGTCCCGGGGCACGCCGGTGACCTCGACGAAGTGGTCCAGGTAGGGCAGGGTGACCTGGTGGACCAGGATCCGGGCGTAGTCGGCCCAGTCCAGCCCGGTGCGGTGCCGGACCCGGTGCAGGATGTCCGGGCCGATCTTGTCGAAGACGTCGCGCAGGGCCCGCCCGTCGCCGGCGAAGTAGGTGTGCTCGTCGCCGCGGGGGTGGCGGGAGCCGCCGCCCGGGACGCCGCCCACCGTCCAGTGCTCCGACCAGGTCTCGGTGTCGACGTCGACGATTCCGCCGGAGTCGACCGGCTCGACCAGCACGGCGGCCCCGGCGTCGCCGAAGGTGTAGCCGGCGAAGGCGCTGCGGGCCTGGTCGAGGTCGGTGAGCCGCCAGCGCATCGCCCGGGTCGGGGTCTCGCCGGTCACCACCAGGGCGCGTCGCGCCCGGCCGGCGAGGATGGCGCAGCGGGCCAGGTCGATGCCGTTGAGGAAGCTGTTGCAGGCGTTGGTGACGTCGAGGGCGTGGGCGTGGCCGCCCAGTTCCGCCTGCACGATGTGCGCGGTGGCCGGCTCGACCACGTCGCGGCTGGCGGAGGCGAAGAGCAGCAGGTCCACCTCCTCGGGTTCCCGTCCGGCGGCCGCGAGCGCCTGCCGGGCGGCGCGGAGCGCCAGGGTGGAGGCGTACTCTCCGTCGCCGGCCATCCGGCGCGAGGAGATGCCGGTCGTGCGCGACAGCAGGCCGGGCGGCAGCTCGAATCCGCTGGCCTCGGCGATGCGCCGGTGCAGCTCGGCGGTGGGCACGACCCGGCCGGGCAGGCTGGCCCCGACGGCGGTGATGCCCACCCGTAGCGGGGCGGGTCGCGGCGCTGACGCGGGCTCGATCATGGGTAGAGCTTGCCGAACGGCGCCGGCGGGTGGATGAGTAGGGGTGCTCACCCGTCCGCGCGCGGCGGTCGGACGGGCCGGGGCGGGGCGGACACCGCCCCGCCCCGGCCCGTCCCGCCGACTCAGGCCAGGAACTTGTCCAGGGCCGCCTCGATGGTGCCGCTGTCCGGCGACGCGTACGACTTCATGGTGCTCTTGTTGTACGAGATGAAGCTCGGGCAGCGGTTGGCCGGGGCGTTCACCGTCCCGCCGTCGCCGATCTTCTCACCGGTCTTCGCGGCGTAGAAGGTCAGCGAGTACCGCGACGAGATGTAGGAGATCGTCACGACCTTGCCCGCGCTGTCCTTGTAGTCGCAGCTCTTGGGCGTGCCCTCGCTGCCCGGGATGACCTTGAGGCAGCCGACCACGGAGACCTTCTCGAACTCCGTCGAGCGGGCGTAGTACGACTTGTCCGAGCCGACCGAGCGCGAGGACCAGAACGACGGCCGCTCCGGGGAGTTGGAGAACGTGTAGGCCTTGGCGCCGGACGGGCCGCTGTAGGGGGCCGCGTTCAGGATCGGGCTGCCGTCGCAGACCGAGGAGAGGTCGCTGGAGTACCGGGCGGTCACCGCGTCGTTGCTGTTCGGCTGCTCCGGGGCCGAGGACTGCCCGGGGGTGGCCGAGGGGTCGGTGCTCGTCGACGGGCTGGGGCCGTTCGGGTCCGGCGCCGCAGTGGCGATCGGCTGCTTCGGCTCGTCGTCGTCGTTGACGAGGAAGAGCCCGACGCCGGTGCCGCAGAGCGCGAGGAGGACCACCACGGCGGCACCCACGGCCAACCCGATCATGAGGCCGCGGTTCGACTTCTGCGGCGGGACCGGGGCGCCGTACTGCGGCTGCACCGGCTGCCCGTATGCGGGGTACCCGCCGGGCGGGGGCGGCGGGGCCGGGGGCCCGCTCCACGGGGTGACGTTCGGGTTCGGCTGCCCACCGTACGGAGAGTGACTGTCGGTCATCTGAAGCCCTTATCGCTGTTGTCGGGTGCCCCCAAGGCACGGGGTCATCGAACAGGGTAGTGATCGGCGCAAAACCCGGAGCCCGGCCTGGCCCGCGCCGGGCCGTCGCCGATCACAACCAGCCAACGGCCGCCACCTTGCGTGCACGGGCGGGGGGCGTCGCCGGTCCGATCTGGACGGTCGGTCAGGGGTCTCGGCGACCCGTTGAGGGGCACCGGAAAGGAGATCCGCCCCAGCGGGGGTGTTCCGCGCGGGGCCGGAGTGAACGGGATTCGCCTGTGACGAACATTACCCGGCCCGTCGCCGGGATGGGCGTCGGCCTCGGTCGGGCACGGCCCGTCCGTCGCCCGCCCGCTCCCAGGTGCCGGACGGCACCCCCACCCGGCACCCCGTCGACACCGGCGGCCGCGCCGGCGTGCCCGGGTCGTCGGCGGGTCCGTCGGGGGTCGGTTCCCCGGTGGCGGGCGAGGGCAGCAGCAGCAGGGCGAGCGCGAGCATGGCCGCCGCCACGATGCCGTCGAGCCAGTAGTGGTTGCCGGTGACGACGACGACCACCGCCGTGATGACCGGGTGCGCCAGCCAGAGCCACCGCCACCGCCCGGCGGTGGTCGCGATGAGCGCGACGGCGACGGCGATGGCCCAGCCGACGTGCAGCGACGGCATGGCGGCGTACTGGTTGCTCAACCCGTCGCTGCCCGGTGGGCCGTAGACGGCGGGCCCGTACCGGAGGCCGGTGTCCACCATGCCGGTGAGCGAGGTCAGCCGGGGCGGCGCCAGCGGCACGAGCAGGTGCAGGGCCAGCGCCGCCGCGGTGAGCACGGCCAACCCCCGCCGCATCCAGCGGTAGTGCGTCGGGCGGCGCGCATAGAGCCAGAGCAGGCAGAGCACCGTCGCCGGGAAGTGCACGTAGGCGTAGTAGCTGTTGGCCAGGCGGGTCAGCAGTTCGGTGGCGAGCATCGGCGCTTGCACCGCGGCCTCGTCGGGCATCCGGAGCAACCGCTCCAGGCGCCAGACGTACTCCCCGTTGGCCACCGCGGTCGCCGCCCGGCCGTCCACCGCGAGCCGCCCCAACTTGTACGCGCCGAAGAGCACGGCGACGAGCGCCAGCTCCCGGGCGGCCCGGAGCAGCGGGCCGGACCGGCGGCCGGGGGGTGCCGGTCGGGGCGGGGTGACCTCGGCGGTCTGCACAGGATCCTCGACTCGGTCACGACCGCCGGTGACGGCCTCGCTGGAGGGATCGGCCCGGTACGTGGCCCCGGGCCGGGCAGCGCGCCGGGGCCGCCGCCGTCGGGCGACGGTGGCGGCCCCGGATGGTATGCCTCAGCGGCCAGTGGGTGCGCGCGTGGTCCTCGCGTCGTCGAGGCCCACCTGGTCGAGGGCGGGGGCGGCGTCGGTCGCGTCGGCGGCGACGGCCGTCGAGCGGGCCGGGTCGGGCAGGTCCAGGCTGGTACGCAGCTTGGCCGGCTTGAGCAGGAACGCGGCGAGGACGCCGATGACGGCGATGGCGGCGGAGATGAAGAAGATGTGCCCGGTCGCGTCACCGTACGCGGCGCGGACGATCTCCTTCACGGGCTCGGGCAGCGCGTCGATGTTGAGGTTGCTGCCCGCCGAGCCGCCCGAGGTGGGCATCCCCGCGGCGGCCAGGTCGTGGGTGATGCGGTCGCTGACCCGGCGGGCGAGGATGGCGCCGAGGACCGAGACGCCGATGGTGCCGCCGAGGGAGCGGAAGAACGCGATGCTGGCGCTGGCCGCCCCGATGTCCTTGAGCGACACGGTGTTCTGCACCGCCAGGACGAGGTTCTGCATGGTCATGCCGACGCCGGCGCCGACGATGAACATGGCCACGCCGAGCAGGACCAGCGAGGTCTGGTGGTCGATGGTGCCGAGCATGGCGAAGCCGATGACCAGGACGATCGCGCCGGTGACGATGTACGGCTTGACCTTGCCGCTCTTGGAGATCATGCGCCCGCTGACGATGGAGGAGACGAGGACGCCGGCCATCATCGGGATGGTGAGCAGGCCCGCCTCGGTGGGGCTGTAGCCGCGGCCGATCTGGAAGTACTGGCCGAGGAAGACGGCGCCGCCGAACATCGCCATGCCGACCGCGAGGCTGGCGAGGATGGCCAGGGCGGTGGTGCGCTCGCGGATGATGCCCAGGGGGACGACCGGCTCGGCCGCCCGCGACTCGACCCAGGTGGCCAGCGCGAGCAGGAGCACCGTGCCGCCGACCATGGCGAAGCTCTGCCAGGACAGCCAGGCGAACGAGTCGTCGACGAACGAGATCCAGATCAGCAGCAGGCTGACGCCGGCGGCGATGAGGGACGCGCCCAGATAGTCGATCTTGACATTCTCCCGGCGGACGGTGGGCAGGTGCAGCGTCACCTGCAGCAGCACCAGCGCGATGACGGCGACGGGCACGCCGATGAAGAAGCACCAGCGCCAGCCGAGCCAGGAGGTGTCCACCATCAGGCCACCGAGCAGCGGGCCGCCGACGGTGGCGAAGGCCATGATGCCGCCGAGGTAGCCGTTGTAGCGGCCCCGTTCCCGGGGCGGGATCATCGCCGCGATGGCGACCTGAACGAGGGCCTGCAGGCCACCGACGCCGATGCCCTGGAAGGCGCGGGCGGCGATGAGCTGGCCGGCGCTCTGCGCGAAGCCGGAGATCACCGAGCCGATCAGGAAGACGACGATGGCGGCCTGCACCAGGGTCTTCTTGTTGAACAGGTCGGCGAGCTTGCCCCAGATCGGGGTGGTCGCCGTGGCGGTGAGCAGGGTCGCGGTGACCACCCAGGTGTACTGGGTCTGCGAGCCGTTCAGCGATCCGATGATCTTCGGAAGCGCCGTGGAGACGACGGTGCCGCTCAGCATGGCGACGAAGAGCACCAGCAGCAGGCCGCTGAGCGCCTCGAGCGTCTGCCGGTGGGTCATCGGCGCGGGCTCGGCCGTGATGGTGGGTGCGCTCATCGCGCGTCCTCCAGGTTGTCGGGGATTTCGAAGGCATTCTCGACGTCGCGGGTGAACCGGCCGAGGGCGGCGGAGAACGCCGCCACCTCGTCGGGGGTCCAGTCGGCGAGCGCCCGTTCGAGCAGTCGGGCGTACCAGTCGTAGGCATCGGTCAGCGCGGCGCGCCCGGCCGGGGTGACCGAGAGGCGGTTGGCGCGTCGGTCGGCGGGGTCGGCGTCCCGTTCGACCAGGCCGTCGGCGACCAGTGCGGCGACGGCGCGGCTGACGGTCGACGGGTCGAGCGCGGTGCTGGCGGCCAGTTCCCGGGCGTGGCAGCCGGTGGGCTGCTGCTCGATCTGGATGAGCATGCCGACCAGCCCGAGCGGCACGGCCGGCCGGTCGGCGGCCCTGCGCTGGCGCATCAGCCGCACGCCCCGGAGCAGGTCGTACAGCCGCAGCCCGAGCTCGCGGGCGGTGCTCTCCACGCGGATCCTCCCCACGAGTGTTGGTTGCCGCACGCAACTATCCAGTAGTCGTGCGCACCGGGCAACTTTGCGCGCTGAGAAGTAGCTCACCGCCGGGCATGACGAAGGGGCCCCGGAGAGCTGACTCCGGGGCCCCTTCGGCGGTGCTATCTCACGACGGTCACTTGGTCAGCGGCGCGAGCTTCGGGTCGGAGGCGTAGGCCTCGGCGGCGTTGGCCTTGGTCACGGCCACCGGCGGGAGCAGGTACGTGTCGACGACCTTGCTGCCGTTGTTGTAGGACTTGGTGTCGTTGACCTCGGGGGTCTGACCGGCCTGGAGGGACTTCACCATGGTGATGGTCTGCTTGACCAGGTTCCGGGTGTCCTTGTTGATCGTCATGTACTGCTCGCCAGCCATGATCGACTTGACCGACTCGACCTCGGAGTCCTGGCCGGTGACGACCGGGATCTTCTTGCCGGCACCCTTGATCGAGGTGATGATCGCGCGGGCCAGGGTGTCGTTCGGGGAGAGGACGCCGTCCAGCTCCTTGCCGCCGTACGTCGAGGTCAGCAGCTGGTCCATGCGGGCCTGCGCACCCTCGGCCTTCCAGCCCTGGATGGCGGTCTGCTTGACGTCGGTCTGCTTGGAGGCGACGACCAGGTTGCCCTTGTCGATCTCCGGCTTGAGCACGTCCATCGCGCCGTTGAAGAAGACACCGGCGTTGTTGTCGTCCGGCGAGCCGGAGAAGAGCTCGATGTTGTACGGGCCGTTCGGCTTCTTGGCCTTCATGCCGTCCAGCAGGGCCTGGCCCTGAAGCTGGCCGACCTTGAAGTTGTCGAACGCGACGTAGTAGTCCAGGTCCGGGGTGTTGGTGATCAGCCGGTCGTAGGCGATGACCTTCACGCCGGCGGCGTGCGCCGCGGCGACCTGGGTCGACAGCTGCGCGGCGTCGGTCGCGCCGATGACGATGACCTTGGCGCCCTTGGTCACCATGGCGGTGATCTGCGCCTGCTGGTCGGCGACCGTGGTCGACGCGCCCGCGTACTGCACGTCGCCCTGGAAACCGGCCTCCTTGAGGCCGTTGGTGAACAGGTCACCGGCGAGGACCCAGTTCTCCGAGGTCTTGGCCGGCAGGGCCACGCCGATCAGGGAGTTGGCGGCGAAGCCCTTGGCGGCCTCGGTGCCACCACCGGACTCCTCGTCGCGGCCGGAGCCGCAGGCGGTCAGTGCCAGCGCCGCGATGGCGCCGATGGCCACCGACTTGCTGAGGAAGTTGCGCATGAAGTGTTGCCCTTCTACGGAGGTGATACGGGGAAGAAGGCCGGCGGGCGTCAGCCGGCAACCTTGACGGGGGCGGGCTTGCCGTCCACCTTCGGAGCGGAGGTGGGATCGTCGGAGCCGTCACGCCGGAACGAGCGGGTGATGCTCCCGATCACGGAGAACCGGCCCTGGCTCTTGTTGTAGACGTCGATCGCGACGGCCAGCAACAGCACCATGCCCTTGATGATCTGGACGCGGTCGGTGCCCACGCCCATCAGTTGCAGGCCGTTGTTGAGCACGGCCATGACCAGACCACCGACGATCGAGCCGCTGATGGTCCCGATGCCGCCGGCGACGGCCGCCCCACCGATGAAGACCGCGGCGATGGCGTCCAGTTCCCAGCCGTTGCCGTCCTGCGGCCCGGAGGCCGCCGAACGCGCCACGAAGATCATGCCGGCCAGCGCGGCCAGGACCGACATGTTCATCATGACGAAGAAGTTGACCCGCTTGAGCTTCACACCGGAGAGCTCGGCGGCCCGGGAGTTGCCGCCCACGGCGTAGATGTGCCGGCCGCCGGCGGTGTTGCGGGTGTAGAAGGAGTACGCCAGCACCAGCGCCACCAGGATGATGCCGGAGACCGGGAAGCTGGTGCCGACCCGGCCGCTGGCGAAGCGCAGCGAGGCGAAGACGATCACGGCGATCATCACGGCCAGCCGCACGATCGACACCCACATCGGGGTCGGGTCGGCGTTCATCTCGTGGCGCGTGCGGCGGGCCTGCAACTCCCGCCACACCACGGCCGCGCACGCGGCCAGGCCGAGCAGCAGCGTCAGGTTGTTGTAGCCGGTGCTCGGGCCGACCTCGGGCAGGAAGCCCGCGCCGATCACCCGGAAGCCCTCGGGCACCGGGATCGTGGCCGCGTTGCCGATGTACTGGTTGCCGCCGCGGAAGAGCATCATGCCCGCGAGGGTCACGATGAACGCCGGCACCCCGACGTAGGCCACCCAGAAGCCCTGCCAGGCGCCGATGATCGCGCCGATGAGCAGGCCGAACGCGATGGCGGCCGGCCAGGGCAGCGACCAGTCGGCCATGGACTTGGCGACCAGGATGCCGGCGAAGGCGGCGACCGAGCCGACCGAGAGGTCGATGTGCCCGGCGACGATCACCATCAGCATCCCGACGGCCAGGATGAGGATGTACGAGTTCTGCTGGAAGAGCGCGATCAGGTTGTCCGACCGCAGGGTCAGCCCGTCGGTGAGGATCTGGAACAGGACGACGATCGCGACCAGTGTGAAGATCATCCCGAACTGGCGGGCGTTGGAGGTCGTGCCTCCGAAGAGGTTCTTCTGAAGGTCCTTGATACGGCTCATCGGATCTGCATCTTCTTCGTCGAGGTCATCTGCTTCATGAGGAGCTCCGGGTCTGCGTCCGCCTGGGCTATCTCGCCCGTGATGGCACCTTCGAACACGGTGTAGATGCGGTCGCAGAGCCCGATGAGCTCGGGCAGTTCCGAGGAGATGATCACGATGCCCTTCCCCTGGTCGGCGAGCCGCTGGATGATGCCGTAGATCTCGTACTTGGCACCCACGTCGATGCCGCGGGTCGGCTCGTCGAGGATCAGCAGGTCCGGGTCGGTGAACATCCACTTCGCCAGGACGACCTTCTGCTGGTTGCCGCCGGAGAGCTTGGAGACGCCCTCGTCGACCGTCGGGGCCTTGGTGCGCAACTCCCTGCGGTACGACTCGGCGGCCCGGTACTCCTCGACCTCGTCCAGCACGCCCCGACGGGTGATCTTGGACAGCTTGGCGGACACCGTCGACGTCTTGATGTCGTCGAGCAGGTTCAGGCCGATCGCCTTGCGGTCCTCGCTGACGTACGCGAGCCCGTGGGCGATCGCGTCCGCCACCGACTTCAGGGCGATCTCCTTGCCGTCCTTGATGATCGTGCCCGACTCGTACACCCCGTAGGAGCGGCCGAAGACGCTCATCGCCAGCTCGGTGCGGCCCGCGCCCATCAGCCCGGCGAAGCCGACGATCTCGCCACGCCGCACCACGAAGCTCTCGTTCTTGCAGACCTGGCGCTCGGCCGAGATGGGGTGCCGGACGTTCCAGTCGCGGACCTCGAAGAAGACCTCGCCGATGTTCGGCGTGCGCTCCGGGAAGCGGCTGCTCAGCTCGCGGCCGACCATGCCGCGCACGATCCGGTCCTCGTCGACGCCGCCGGCGTGCACGTCCAGCGTCTCGACGGTCCGGCCGTCGCGCAGAATGGTGATCTGGTCGGCGATCGCCTCGATCTCGTTGAGCTTGTGCGAGATCATGATCGAGGTGATGCCCCGGGAGCGGAAGCCGCGCAGCAGGTCCAGCAGGTGCCGGGAGTCGGCCTCGTTCAGCGCGGCGGTCGGCTCGTCGAGGATGAGCAGCTTCACGTCCTTGGCGAACGCCTTGGCGATCTCCACGAGCTGCTGCTTGCCGACCCCGATGTCCTTGATCAGGGTGTCCGGGTCCTCCGTCAGGCCGACCCGGGCCATCAGGTCCAGCGCCATCCGGTTCGCGGCCTTCCAGTCGATCGCGCCCCGCTTGCGCGGCTCGTTGCCGAGGAAGATGTTCTCGGTGATCGACATGCCGGGGATCAGGGCGAGCTCCTGATGGATGATCACGATGCCCGCGTTCTCGCTGGCGCGGATGTCGGAGAAGCGGGTCTCCGCGCCCTGGTAGATGATCTGGCCCTGGTAGGTGCCGTAGGGGTAGACCCCGCTGAGGACCTTCATCAGGGTGGACTTGCCCGCGCCGTTCTCGCCGCAGATGGCGTGGATCTCGCCCGCGCGTACCACCAGGTTGACGTCGGCAAGGGCCTTGACTCCGGGGAACTCCTTGGTGATGGAGCGCATCTCCAAGAGGATCGGCACGTCGCTCATCGCTCGCGCCACCTCGCCAACGTCATCGTTGCCTCCGGAAGGGAAGGACCCTCAGGTTTTGTTGTTGGAGGCAACGTATTGCGCGCGGAGATCATCCGCAAGGCCGCGCCGGGCGGCGTGATGTAACAATCCGGTAATACGGCGAACACCAGGGCGCACCAGCCACCCGGGACCGGACCGCGCCCGGGGAGGGGTCAGCCTTGCACGTCGATCGCGGCGGCCGGGCACATCGCCGCCGCGTTTCGTACGTTGTCGGTCTGCTCGACGGGCGGTGCGGCGTCCAGCAGGACGACGACGCCGTCGGAGTCACGCTGGTCGAAGACCTCCGGCGCCACCAGGACACACTGCCCAGCGCCGCAGCACTTCTCCTCGTCGATGGTGATCCGCATGAGTTGCCTCTCGTGGTCGGGGGTCGGCGGGCGCAGCGCCGGCCGATGCGCGCAGGCAGTCGTCGCCGGGGGCGACCCGGCACCGCAGGGCGGAGGGGCGTCGCTCACCACCTGACGGGCAGCTCCTCCAAGCCCCCGACGACCAGGCCCCGACGTCGGCGCAGCTCCCCCGCGCCGACGGCCAACCTCAGGTCGGGCAGCCGGTCGAGCAGCACCGTCAGGACGGTCTGCAACTCCACCCGGGCCAGCGACTGCCCGAGGCAGGAGTGCGGGCCGGCGCCGAAGGCGAGGTGGGGGTTGGGCACCCGGTCCAGCACCATCGTCTCCGCGTCGGCGAACGCCCGCTCGTCACGGTTCGCCGCCGCCAGATTGGTGATCACGGTGCTGCCGGCTCCGATGGTCTCGTCGCCGACCCGCACCTGCTCGGAGACGTAGCGGGGGATGCCGAAGCCGGGGTTGGCGTCGAAGCGCAGCGCCTCTTCGACGGTGCTGGCGACCAGCGACCGGTCGGCGCGCACCCGCTCCCAGCGGCTGCGCTCGGCCAGCAACATGGCGACCATCTTGCCGATCATGTTGGCCGTGGTCTCGTGGCCGGCGACGAGGAGCCCCTGGGCGGTCCCGACCAGCTCCGCCTCGGTCATCCGCCCGTCCCGCGAGTCGACGACCGCGGCCAGCTCGCTGATCAGGTCGTCGCCGGGATCCGCGCGCTTGGCCCGCACGTGCGCGGACATGAAGCCCTGGAACTCCCGCGCCGCCGCGTCGATCTCGGCCTGCTCGTAGCGGGTCAGGTTCAGCATCGTGTCCGACCAGTACGGGAAGCGGTCCCGGTGCTCCGCCGGGACCCCGAGCAGCTCGCAGATGACGAAGACGGGCAGGGGCAGGCCGAGGTGGGCGGTGAGGTCCGCCGGCGCCCCGGCGGCGACCATGTCGTCGACGAGTTGGTGGGCCAGCCCTTCGATCCGGGGCCGCAGGGCCTGGACCCGCTTGGCGGTGAACGACCGGCTCATCAGCCGCCGCCACCGGGCGTGCCCGGCGCCGCTGCGCAGCGACATGCCGCCGGCCGGCTCCCCCGCCGCCTCGGCCTCGTCGGGCCGCTCGTAGGTGGGGGTGCTGTTGAACACGCCGCCCCGCTCGGAGCTGGCGATCCGGGCGGCGTCGGGCTTGTCCAGGCTGTGCGTGAAGCGCGGGTCGGCCAGCAGGCCGCGCACGTCCGCGTACCGGGTCAGTAGCAACGCCTCGTCGCCGCTGGCCATCCGGACGCGGGCCACGGGACATCCGTCGCGCAGCGCGTCCCACTCGGGGGGCGGGTCCAGCGCGGCGGGGGCGTCGAACGGATACGACGGGACGGCCTCGTTCACGGTGGCTTGGGGCGCATTGTCGTTGTTCATGGGTTTCCTCACCAGTAGTCCGATGCCCACCCTAAGTCGGCCGGCTTACCGACGTCAATGGATTGGGCACCCGCGGAGACGAATCGACTACCTCACGTCACGAACCCCGCCCCTGCGCGCCTCGCTCCGCGCCGACGCAAGATCCGAGCATCTTCGGGGAAGTTGCTGGCTCGGCGGGCCCCTGACCCAGCAACTTCCCCGAAGATGCTGGGTCGCCTCGAGATGGGCGGCGGGGGCGCAGGGCGAGGGGCCGCCCTCCTGTGGTGGAGGGCGGCCCCTGGGAGTCGCGAGCTTCGGTTCTCAGGCGATGCTGGCGGGGAATCGCTGCCAGACCCGGTGGGTGGCCATCAGGCGCTGCACCTCGGTCAGCACCTCGGCGGCGGAGTCACCCGCGACGACGCCGGGCGTCCCGGTCACCCCGGCCTGCCCCAGCACGTCGGCGCCGGCACCCCACGCGCCGATCGCCTTGGCGTGCCGCCAGCACTCCTGCACCATCAGCAGCACGCGCGGGTCGACGGTGGCCGAGGCCGCCGCGCCCGCCTTGGCGTCGCGCGCGGGAATCGCGTCCGGCGCGGGGGCCGGCGCCCCGGCCAGCAGCAGCGCGTCGAACTCGACCGACCGCGCGGTGGCGAAGGTCCGCTGCACGGGCGTGCCGCCCACCGTGCCGCCGTGCGGGGCGATCAGCAGCGGCACCATGCCGGCGGCGAAGACCGCCCGGCGCACCTGGTCGACGCCGTCGAGGTCGCTGTCGGGGTCCACCACGATCCCGACCATCCGGCCGTCGCTGGGCCACTCCCGGCCGACCTGCGACAGCGCGGGGCTGGGCGCGACGTCGGCGAGCGGCACGGTCGGCTCCGGCGCGGGCAGGCCCAGCCCGGTGGCGACCTGCTGGCAGAGCACCGGGTCGATGTTGGCCAGGCACTGCAACTGGCGTTCCTTGATCGCCTGGTGGTAGCACTTGCCCAGCTCGAAGGTGTAGGCGCGGACGATGTGCTCCTTCTCGACCGGCGACATGCTCAGCCAGAACAGGCGTACCTGGCTGAAGTGGTCGTCGAAGGAGACCGGGTTGGCGCGTACCTTCGTGGCCTGCGCCACCGTTACCGGCACGTCGACGAACGCGCCCTCGGCGTCGCCGGCCGGGAAGGGGTTACCGCCGTCGAGCGAGTTCGGGCGGTAGGGCGCGACCCCGGCGTGCACGGCCTGCTGGTGGAAGCCGTCGCGCAGCATGTCGTTGACGTCGGCGTGCGGGCGGTTGATCGGGATCTGCGAGAAGTTCGGCCCGCCCAGCCGGGTGAGCTGCGTGTCGACGTACGAGAAGAGCCGGCCCTGCAACAGCGGGTCGTTCGTGACGTCGATGCCCGGCGGCAGGTGGCCCAGGTGGAAGGCGACCTGCTCGGTCTCGGCGAAGAAGTTGCGCGGGGTCCGGTTGAGCGTCAGCCGCCCCACCGCCTGCACCGGGGCAAGCTCCTCCGGCACGATCTTGGTGGGGTCGAGCAGGTCGATGCCGGCGAAGGTCTCCTCCGGCGTGTCGGGGAAGACCTGGATGCCCAGCTCCCACTCCGGGTACGCGCCGGCCTCGATCGCGTCGTAGAGGTCCCGGCGGTGGAAGTCGGGGTCCACGCCGCCGAGCAGCTGCGCCTCCTCCCAGGTCAGGGAGTGCACGCCCAGCTTGGGCTTCCAGTGGAACTTGGCCAGCACGGTCGCCCCGGCGGCGTCGACCAGCCGGAAGGTGTGCACACCGAAGCCCTCCATCGTCCGGTACGAACGCGGGATGCCCCGGTCGGACATGTTCCACATCGTGTGGTGCTGCGCCTCGGTGTGCAGCGAGACGAAGTCCCAGAAGGTGTCGTGCGCGCTCTGGGCCTGCGGGATCTCCCGGTCGGGATGCGGCTTGGCGGCGTGGATGATGTCCGGGAACTTGATCGCGTCCTGGATGAAGAAGACCGGCATGTTGTTGGCGACGAGGTCGAAGGTGCCCTCGTCGGTGTAGAACTTCGTCGCGAAGCCCCGGGTGTCACGCACCGTGTCGGCCGACCCGCGCGAGCCCAGGACGGTGGAGAACCGGACGAAGACCTCGGTCTCCTTGCCCTTCTTGAGGAAGCCCGCCCGGGTGACCGCCTCGGCGGTGCCGTAGCCGGTGAACACGCCGTGCGCCCCGGCGCCGCGGGCATGGACCACGCGCTCGGGGATGCGCTCGTGGTCGAAATGGGTGATCTTCTCGCGGAAGTGGTGGTCCTGCATCAGCAGCGGACCGCGCGGCCCGGCCTTGAGCGAATGGTCCGTGTCGCGCAGCCGCGCCCCCTGCGAGGTGGTGAGGTAGGCGCCCTGCTGACCGTTCGCGGTCGCCGGCGCACCGGTCACCGCGCCGGTCGGCGTACGGGTCTGCGGAGCGCCCTGCTCCTGCTTCGCCGGCAGCGGGCCGTGCGGCGTCGTCGGTTCCTCGACGGTCGGCGGGGCGCTGCCCGGCGCACCCGGTACGTCCGGGGTCAGGGCGTCGGCCACCTTCTCGGCGGCGGCTCCCACCACGTCCTTGACTGTCTTGGCGGGCTTGCTGGAATCCATCTGGACGAGTTACCTCCATGTCGAGCGGCTGGTGCCGCCCTTTCCCCTACCCCCGGGAAGAACGAGCAAAACGGACCGATCACCTCACAACGAGTGCAGCCGCCCCGACAAGCCCGACAAGCCCGACAAGCCCGACAAGCCCGACAACAAATAGAACGCAGACGGCCACCGAGCGTGACGGGCGGATGCCGCCCGCCGACGGGCGGCAGGATGGGCGGGTGGACATCGAACCCCTGGACCCCGCGCCCCGGCAGGGGTCGCACCGGACGATCCTGCGGCAGCGCTGGGAGCAGCTCACCTTCCTGCACTGGGCGGTCGCGCCGGACCTCGTCGCGCCGCTGCTGCCCGCCGGCACCCGCCCCGACACCCTCGACGGGACGACCTACGTGGGGCTGATCGCCTTCCGGATGGTCGGCGTGGGGCTCGCGCGGGGGCCCGCCGTGCCGTACCTCGGCAGCTTCTGGGAGACCAACGTGCGGCTCTACTCGGTCGACGACGCCGGCCGGCGGGCCGTGGTGTTCCGCTCGCTCGACGCGTCCCGGCTGCTGCCGGTGCTGGTCGCCCGCGCGACCCTGCGCCTGCCGTACCTCTGGTCGGCGATGCGGCTGGAACGCGACGGCGACCGGCGCACCTACCGGTGCCGACGGCGCTGGCCTGGCCCGGCCGGCGCGACGAGCCGGATGGTGGTCCGGGTGGGCGGGCCGATCGCCGAGCCGACCCCGCTGGAGCACTTCCTCACCGCGCGCTGGGCGCTGCACACCCGGGCGTACGGGCGGACCCTGCACCTGCCGAACTGGCATCCGCAGTGGCCGCTGCACCGGGCCGAGCTGCTGCACCTGGACGACGAGCTGGTCGCCGCCGCCGGGCTGCCGGCGCCGACCGGGGCACCGGCCAGCGTGCTCTACTCCCCCGGCGTCCCCGTCGGCTTCGGCCCCCCGGCCACCGCCCACCGGCCCTGACCCGGCACCGGCCCTGACCCGGCACCGGCGGCCGACCGGTCCGGCGGCCCGGCCCCAGCGCTCGGCCGCCGGCCGGTCGTCGGCTCAGCCGCGCCGGGGCGGGGCGGCGCTGTCGCGGACGACGAGCTCGGTGGCGAGCTCGACGCGCGGGCTCTCGATCTTCTCGCCCTGGGCCAGCCGCAGCACGGTGCGGGCGGCCATCATGCCCATCTCGGCCAGGGGCTGACGCACCGTGGTCAGCGGCGGGGAACACCAACGGACCTCGGGCAGGTCGTCGAAGCCGACCACGCTGACGTCGTCGGGCACCCGCAGGCCCCGCTTGCGGACCGCCTCGTAGACGCCGAGCGCCATCTGGTCGCTGGAGGCGAAGATGGCCGTCGGCGGGTCGGGCAGCGCCAGCAGCTGGGTGCCGGCGGCGTAGCCGGCCTCGTGGTAGAAGTTGCCCGGACGGATCAGGGCGTCCTCGAGGGCGACGCCCGCGCCCTCCAACGCGGCCCGGTAGCCGTCCAGCCGGGCCCGGCTGCACATCAGCTGCGGTGGGCCGGCGATGAAGCCGATGCGGCGGTGGCCGAGGCCGAGCAGGTACTGGTTGGCGCCCAGGCTCCCGGCCCAGTTCGTGGCGCCGATGGTCGACGCCGCCTGCGGGGCCACCCCGGCGGGGTCGACGATGACCACGGGGAGGTTGAGCCGGCGCAGCTCGGCCTGCAGCGGCGGGGCCACCATCGAGGTCACGAAGATGACCCCCTGGGTGGAGCGGGCGCGGATGTTGTCCAGCCACTGCCGGGCCGAGGAGGTGCGCTGGTGGATGGCCGAGACCACGGTGCCGACGCCGCTGCCGTGCGCGACGTCCTCCACCCCCCGGATGATCTCCACCGCCCAGGGGCTGTCGAGGTCGTTGAAGACCAGGTCGATCAGGGCGGCGTCGGGGCGGCTGCTCGACGGGCGACGGCGGTAGCCGTGCCGGGTCAGCAGGTCCTCGACGCGTTCCCGGGTCTGCGGGGCCACGTCGGAGCGGCCGTTGATGACCCGGGAGACCGTGGGCACGGAGACGCCGGCCAGACGCGCGATCATCGCGATGGTGACGTTCCGGCTGTTGTCGGCGCCCACGGTCCGCCCTCTCGTCTTGCTTGGAGCCTGCGGTCGCAGAAGGTTACCGCGGGTGTCCGTCACCCCTTGACACTGCCGGCCAGACCACCGATGAGCTGCCGTTCCGCGACCGCGTAGAAGCCCAGGGCGGGAATCATGGACAACACCACGTAGGCGAGCACCCGGGCGGTGTCGTCGGCGTACTGGCCCTGGAAGGCCTGCACCCCGACCGGGAGGGTCCACCAGCTCTGGTCGGTGAAGACCACCAGCGGGAGCATGAAGTTGTTCCAGCTGGTGACGATGGCCAGCACGGAGACGGTGGCCAGCGCCGGGCGGGCCATCGGCAGCAGGATCCGCCAGAAGAACCCGAACGGGCCGCACCCGTCGAGGATCGCCGCCTCCTCCACCTCGCCGGGGATGGCGCGGAAGAACTGGCGCAGGATCACGATGGTGATCGGCAGCCCGAAGGCGGCCTGGGGCAGGATCACCCCGAGCGGGTTGTCCAGCAGGCCCATCTCGCGCAGCAGCACGAACAACGGCAGGATGGCCACCGCGAACGGGAACATCAGCCCGATCGCGAAGAGGGTGGCCAGCAGCTCCCGGCCGCGGAAGGCGTAGCGGGCGAAGACGAACGAGGCCATCGCCGCCGCGACGACCACGACGATCGTGCTGGCCCCGGCGATGAGCAGGCTGTTGCCGAGCTGCCGCCAGAACACCCCCGAGGCGAGGATGCCGGTGTAGTTCTCGGGGACCCAGGGGTCGGGCCAGCCGAGCGGGTTGGTGGAGAGCTGCCCGTTGTCCTTGAACCCGCCGAGCACCCCGAACCAGACCGGCACGACGATGAGCGCGCCGACGATCACGCAGACGAGGTGCAGCACGAGGCGGCGGGTGCGCAGGGCGGGGTTCGCCGTGCGGGTCATCGCTGTGCTCCTTGGTTGGTGAGCGCGCCCTCGGTGTCGCGCCGCAGGACGACGCGCTGGTAGAAGAGGGCGAAGATGAGGCTCAGGAAGAACATGACCATGCTGATCGCGCTGGCGTAGCCGACCTCGAAGCGGCGGAAGCCGTACTGGTACATCGTCACGGCCATGGTCTCCGAGGCGTGGATCGGGCCGCCGCCGGTGAGGACCCAGACCATGTCGAACAGCTGCACGGTGCCGATGACCGACAGGAAGACGCTGATCCGGATGGTCGGGCCCAGCAGCGGCAGGGTGATGTGCCGGAAGGCCTGCCAGGCGCTGGCGCCGTCGGTGGTGGCGGCCTCGTGCAGCTCCTTGGGGATGCCCTGCCGGGCGGCCAGGTAGAGCATCAGGTGCAGGCCGAAGTACTTCCAGGAGACGACCAGGAAGACCGCGATCAGCACGGTGTCGGGGTCGGCGAAGATCGCCCCGGCGTCGGCGCCCAGCCACTTCGAGATCGCGTCACCCAGCCCCCGGTTCGGGGAGAAGACCAGGGTGAACAGCACCGCGGTGGTGACCTCGGAGAGCACGTACGGGGCGAAGAAGACCAGCCGGTAGACGCCCCGGCCCTTCAGCGGCTGGTTGAGCAGCATGGCCAGGCCCAGCGAGACGGGCAGCTGGATCGCCAGGGACAGCACGATCAGCACCAGCCCGCGCCACAGGTCGCCGCGGAAGGTCGGGTCGCCGAAGGCGCGGGTGTAGTTGTCCAGCCCGACGAAGTTCTCCGGCAGGCCGAACCCGTTCCACTTGTAGAGGCTGGCGTAGCCGGCCACCAGGATGGGGGCCAGCACCAGCAGCCCGAACAGCACCAGGGCGGGGGTCAGGAAGGCGACGAGGGCGCCCCCGCGCCCCGGGCGGCGCCCCCGGCCGCGCCGCCCGGTCGGGGACACCGGTGCCGATGGGTCGATCGCCGCGGCGATGTCACCCACGTCCGGCACGGTCGATGGCCTGGTCATGCCTGCTCCACTCGGTTCTCGCGGCCGGTTTCCCGGCGGTGGGAATCGGCCATGGCTACTGGCTCTTCGCCACCGCGGTGATGTCCTTGACGATCTGCGCCGGGGTCTTGTTGCCGGCGATCAGCTCGGCGACGCTGTCGTTGACCTGCTGGCCGACGGCCGGCGGGTACGCCTGGTCGAGGTAGAGCTGGAAGCCGGTGGCGCCGGCCAGGTTCTGCGCGACGGTCTTGTTGTTGACGTCGGCGATGGCCGAGGCGGCTTCCTTGAGCGTCGGCAGCACCGCGCCGGTCTTCGCGGCCCGGCCCTGGTTCTCGACGGTGAGCAGGGACTTGAGGAAGTCGATGGTCGCCGCCGGGGCGTCCTTGCCGACGGCGAAGCCGTTGCCGCCGCCGAACGCCTCCGTGGCGGTGCCCTTGCCGCCGTCGATGGCGGGGAACGGGAAGAAGCCGAGCTTGTCGCCGAGCCCCTTCTTGCTGGTGGAGCTGGACTGCTGCACCGACGGGGCCCACTGGCCCATCAGCTCCATGGCCGCGCCGCCGTTGCCCATCGTGGCGGCCTGCCCGTCCGGGGAGCTGTAGTCCGCGCCGAGGAAGCCCTTCTGGAACGGCTGCAGGTCGACCAGCTCCTTGAGCCGGTCGCCGGCGGCGACGAAGTCGGGGGTGTCGAAGTTGTTGTCCTTGGCGGCCTGCTGGAGAGCCCCGAGGCCGCCGATGCGCATCGCCAGGTACGCCCAGTAGTAGTGGACGGGCCACTTCTCCTTGCCGGCCAGCGCGATCGGGACGGTCCCGGCGGCCTTGAGCTTGCGCACCGCGTCGAGGACGCCGGCCCAGCTCGTCGGCGCGGCGGTGATGCCGGCGCGGGAGAAGAGGTCCTTGTTGTACCAGAAACCGACCATGCCCACGTCGAACGGGACGCCGTAGATCTTGCCGTCGATCGTGAACGGCTGCATGGCGGCGGGCAGCAGGCCGCCGATCCAGGGCTGCACGTCGGCGGTGAGGTCCTTGACCAGGCCCGCGTCGACCTGCTGCCTGAGCACTCCCCCGCCCCAGGACTGGAAGAGGTCCGGCGGGTTGCCGGACTGGGTGGCGGTGGTGAGCTTGGTCTTGAACGCCTCGTTCTCGAGGGGCTGGATGTCGACGGTGACCCCGGCGTGGGCGGTCTGGTACTCCTGGGCCATCGCCGCCCAGACCGGCTTCATCGGATCGGTGTTCTGGATGTGCCACCAGTCGATGGACTGGGTGCCGGCCGGGTCGTCGGAATCCCCGTCGCCGCAGGCGCCGAGCAGGTGGACGCCGGCGCCGGCGCCGACGAGGCCGAGCAGCGTTCTGCGGGAGATGTGCGTGGTCATGATCCATCCCTTCGAGGACTCACAAGGGTGCTCGGGTGCCGATCGAGCGGCGGTGCGATAGCCAGATCCCCGGAAGTTTCGGTGCCTGGCCGAAAATTTCCGAGTGTTGGCCGGCACGCTACGACGTCATTTCCGCCCCGGTCAAGGGGTCTGTCCTATGGCGACATAAACGGTTACCGTGTTCGAGACTTCCCGAGCTTCCGGAGCTAACATCCGGAAGTTTGCCGAAAGCCGCACCAGAGGAGCTGACGTGTCGACCGATACCGCTGACGTGGCGACCGCCGCCCGGTTGATCCGCAATCCCGTCCTCGCGGGGTTCCACCCGGACCCGTCGATCCTGCGGGTCGGCGACGACTACTACCTGGCCACCTCGACCTTCGAGTGGTATCCCGGTGTCCGGGTGCACCACTCCCGCGACCTCGTGCACTGGCGCGCGTTGGGCGGGATCATCACCGAGCGACGCCTGCTCGACCTGCGGGGCTGCGGGGACTCCAACGGGGTCTGGGCGCCCGACCTGTCCTACCACGACGGCGAGTTCTTCCTGGTCTACAGCGACGTGGCCAGCTTCGCCAGCGGCTACTGGGACCCACAGAACTTCCTGGTCACCGCGCCGGACATCGCCGGCCCCTGGTCGGATCCGGTGAAGCTGCACGGGCGCGGCTTCGACGCCTCGCTCTTCCACGACGACGACGGCACCAGCTGGCTGCTGAGCATGAGCGCCGACTGGCGGCCGGGCCGCGACCGCTTCGCCGGCATCGAGATCCAGCAGTACGACCGGGCCGCGCGCCGCCTCGTCGGCCGGCCCCGGCTGCTCTTCACCGGCACCCCCGTCGGGCTCACCGAGGGCCCCCACCTCTACCGCCACGACGGCTGGTACTGGCTGGTCACCGCCGAGGGGGGCACCAGCTGGGAGCACCAGGTCACGGTGGCCCGCTCGCGGGAGCGCTTCGGGCCCTACGAGGTGGACCCGAACGGGCCGCTGCTGACCTCGGTGGACCGGCCGGACCTGCGGTTGCAGAAGGCCGGGCACGGCAGCCTGGTGCGCACCGCGCGCGACGAGTGGTATTTGTTCCACCTGGTGGGACGCCCCTACACCCCGCTGGGCAACTGCGTGCTGGGGCGCGAGACCGCGATGCAGCGGGTCGAGTGGCCGACGGGCGGCTGGCCGAGCGTCCCCGGTGGGGTGCCGGCCGACGAGGTGGCCGCGCCCGACCTGCCGGCGCACCCGTGGCCGGACGAGCCCGCCACCGACCACTTCGACGCCGGTGAGCTGGGTCCGGCCTGGTCGACGCTGCGCCGCCCCGCCACGCCGGACTGGGTCGACCTGACGGCCCGCCCGTCACATCTGCGCCTGCACGGCGGGCAGTCGCCGGTGGGCAAGCAGACCCCCAGCCTGGTCGCCCGGCGGGTCTGCGCGACGCGCTGCTCGCTGGAGACGGTGGTCGAGTTCGACCCGGTCGACCACCTGCAACTGGCCGGGATCACCGCCTACTACAACACCCTCAACTGGCACTACCTCTACCTGACCCGCGACGACGACGGCCGGGTCGTGCTGGAGCTGATGAGCTCCGACAGCGGCCGGCGCACCGCCCATTCGCAGTTGACCGTCGACGCCACCGGCGTCACCCGGGTCGGCCTGCGCGGGGTCTTCGACGGTCCCGTCGTGCGCTTCGCCTACGACCTCGGCGCCGGTTGGCAGGAGCTCCCGGTGCAGCTCGACGCGACCATCCTCTCCGACGAGCACGCCGCGCTGATCATCGACGGGGAGCCGGCGGCGTGGGGGTTCACCGGGGCGTTCCTGGGCCTGTGGGTGCAGGACCTCGGCGGCGACGGCGGCCACGCCGACTTCGACCTCGCCACCTACCGGGAGGAGTGACCGGTGCGCGGCACCCGTGCCGACCGCCCGGGTCCCGCCGGGGCCGACGCCGACCGCCCGGCACCCGCCGGGGTCGACGCCGGTCTCGTCGAGACCGTCGCGGGCGGCGGCCGGGTGCTCGGCCTCACCTTCGACGACGGCCCGAACCCCGTCGACACGCCGCGCCTGCTCGACGTCCTGCGCCGGCACCGGGTCACCGCCGTGTTCTGCCTCTGGGGCGACCACGTCGAGGCCCATCCCGAGGTGGTGCGCCGGATCGTGGCCGACGGGCACGTGCTGGGCAACCACGGCATGCGCCACGACGACATGGGCGCCTGGCCGCCCGAGCGGATCGCGGCGGACCTGCGGGCGACCGACGCGGCCATCCGGCGCGCGGTGCCGGACGCCCCGATCCCGTACTTCCGCGCCCCCTACGGGGCCTGGGGTTGCAGCCCGGCGGTGGCCGCCGGTCTGGGCATGCGGCCGCTCGGGTGGCGGCTCGCCGTCGGCGACTGGGACCCGCCGCCGGGCACCGACGAGATCGCCCGCCGCCTGCTCGACGGCGTCACGCCCGGCGCCGTGGTGCTGCTGCACGACGGCGGCGGGGACCGCAGCCGCACCGTGGCCGCGGTGGACCGGGTGGTGCCCGTGCTGCGGGCCCAGGGCTGGCGCTTCGCCCTGCCGTAAGGGCGGCCCCGGCCCACCGTGGGCGCAACCCGCCGGCCGGGCCCGGCCCGCGCCGCCGGGGCCGGGAACGCGACCCGCCGCCGGCCAGGGAACGCGGGTCGCGTCCCCGGCCGGCGGCGGGTCGGGCTACGGGCACGTGGTCAGGTGGACCACCTTCGGGTCGACCGCCTAGACGGCGGTCCCGGTCACGTACACCCTCATCTCGAGAAGCGAGTAGCCGTACTCGGTGCCCCGGGCGGTGCCGTACATCCGCAGGTAGCGGCCCGTCTCCAGGAGGTCGATGTTGTTCGAGGTCCCGGCGTTGGTGCTGGTGGCCCAGACGCTTCTCCAGGTGGTGCCGTCGTCCGAGATCTGGAGTTGGAAGGCGCGGGCGTACGCGGCCTCCCAGCTCAGGTGGACCCGGCAGATCGATCGGCTGGAGCCGAGGTCGACCTGGAGCCACTGCGGGTCGGCGGCGACGCTCGACCAGCGGGTGGCGGTGGTGCCGTCGAACGCGGCCGACGCGGGCATACCGCTGTTCTCGACCGAGGAGGCGGTCGCCGGGCGGCCCTGGGCGGCGTTGACGGTGCCGCAGTCGGGGACGGTGAAGCGCTCGCCGTAGACCTGGAACTCGTACAGCGAGTAGCCGTGCGGGGTGGCTCGAGCCGTGCCGTACATCCGCACGTACCGGCCGCTCGCATCGTCGGCGAGGGGAACACCCTCGATCTTGCCCCGGCCGGCGGTGGTGGCGTAGGCGGTGGTCCACGTGGTGCCGTCGTCGGAGGTCTGGATCTCGAACGCGCGGGCGTAGGCCTCCTCCCAGTACAGGGTGACCCGGTCGAGGGCGGTGCTGTAACCCAGATCGATCGTGATCCACTGGGGATCACTGCCCGTGGCGCTCGCCCAGCGGGTGCCTACGTCGCCGTCGACCGCGGCCGACGCGGGCCGCACGGCGCTCTCGACCGAGGAGGCGAACGCCGACTTGCCCTGCGAGATCAGATACGGCGCGGCCTGCGCCGGCGACGCGGCCAGGCCGGTCGGCGCGAGCGCCGCGACGAGCGCGACCGCCAGACCGACGAGGGTGCGCCGGCGGCCGGCACCACGAGCCGATGCCGGGCGTACGGGTGGGACGGGTGATGTCATGGTTGTGCCTGTCGTTAGGGGGTGCGGACGCCGCTCGCGACACGGTGACCAGACGGGGTGGGGCGAAGGGAGAGCGCTCCCTGGTGAATGTTGCGGTGTTCATCCTGCGACGTCAAGACATCGCCCGATAATGATGCCTTTTCCGGTCCCCGAGCGGACGAGATGGGGCTCAGCGGAGCGGACCGACGTAGAGCCGGCTCACCGACTCGGCGACGCAGACGGGCTTGCCGCCGGCGTCGCTCTGCACGACGACGGCGGTGACCAGCTGCACCCCGCCGTCGACCGGGGCCACCTCGGCGATCGTGGCGGTGGCCCGCACCGCGCCGCCGACCCGCAGCGGGGCCGGGAAGCGCACCCGGTTCAGGCCGTAGTTGACGCCCATCCGCACCCCGTCGACCCGGTAGAGGCCGCCGACGAGCGCCGGCAGCAGCGACAGGGTCAGGTAGCCGTGCGCGATGGTGCCGCCGAACGGCCCGGCGGCGGCCCGTTCGGCGTCGAGGTGGATCCACTGGTGGTCGTCGGTGGCGTCGGCGAAGAGGTCAACCCGGCCCTGGTCGACGCGCAGCCACGGCCCCGGGCCGAAGGTCTGCCCGACGGCGGCGGCCAGCTCCTCGATGTCGGCGAAGACCCTCATGCCAGGTGCCCCCCGATCTTCGTGTAGCCGCGCAGCAGGTCCCGGGCAATGATCAGGCGCTGCATCTCGTCGGTGCCCTCGAAGATCCGGTACAGCCGCACCTGCCGGTACCAGCGCTCGATCGGCAGCTCCCGGGTGTAGCCCATCCCGCCGTGGATCTGCAGCACCCGGTCCACCACCCGGTTGACCATCCCCGCGCCGTAGAGCTTGCCCATCGACGAGGCGTGCCGGGGGTCCTGGCCCTGGTCGACCGTCCAGGCCGAGCGGAGCACCAGCCAGCGGGCCGCCTCCAGCTCGGTCTCCGAGTCGGCGATCATCCACTGGATGGCCTGGTTGGTGCCGATCTTCGCGCCGAAGGTCTCCCGGGTGTTGGAGTGGTCGATCGCCATCTGCAACGCCCGCTCGGCGATGCCGATGGCGTGCGAGGGGATGGTGTAGCGCCCCTTGCCGATCCACTTCATGCCCAGCGCGAAGCCCTGGCCGACCTCGCCGAGGACGTTGCGGTGCGGCACCCGCACCCCGTCGAAGATCAGCGACGCCGGCCCGCCCTCCCCCATCGTCTGGATGAACTCCGAGCGCCAGCCCATCGACCGGTCCACCAGGAAGGCCGTCGCCCCGCCGTTGCGGGCCCCGCGCTCCCGGTCGGTCACCGCCACCACGATGGCGAAGTCGGCGTCGTTGCCGCCGGTGATGAAGGTCTTCTCGCCGTCGAGGATCCAGTCGTCGCCGTCGCGGCGGGCCGAGAACCTGATGTTGGCCGCGTCCGAGCCGGCCCCCGGCTCGGTGATCGCGAAGCAGGAGCGCCGTTCCCCCTCGATGGTGGGGACCAGGAACTCCCGCTTCTGCTCCTCGGTGGCGTGGAAGAGGATGTTGTCGGCCTCGCCGCCGAAGCGGAACGGCACGAAGGTGCGGCCCAGCTCCGTCCAGATCAGCGACTGGGTGACGGCGGGCAGGTCCATCCCCCCGTACTCCTGGGGGGTGGCCAGCCCCCAGAAGCCGAACTTGCGGGCCTTGAGCTGCAACTCGCGCAGCTCGCTGTGCTCCAGGCCGGGCCGGTGGGCCCGCTCGCGCCGCAGCAGCTCCTGCTCCAGCGGCATGACCTCCCTGGTGATGAAGTCGCGGGCCGTGTCGCGGATGGCCCGCTCCTCGTCGGACAGCGCGAAGTCCATGTCCCCTCCGGTTCTCTGTAGGAGGTGGCGCGACTCAGCGCGCGCCGCCGTTGACGTACAGGGTCTGCCCGCTGACGTACGAGGCGTCGTCGCTGGCCAGGAAGGCGATCACCGAGGCGATCTCGCTGGGCTGGGCGACCCGGCGCAGCGGGGTGTGCTCGGCGACCATCCGCTGGTGGTCCTCGGGGCTGCTGCCGACCCGCTGCGCGGTGGCGGCGGTCATCGCGGTGGCCACGTAGCCGGGGGCGACCGCGTTGACGGTGACGCCGAACGGGCCCAGCTCCAGCGCCAGGGTGGCGGTCAGGCCCTGCACGCCGGCCTTGGCCGCCGCGTAGTTGACCTGGCCCCGGTTGCCCAGCGCGGAGCGGCTGGAGAGGTTGACGATCCGGCCGTAGCGGGCCGCGACCATCTGCCCCTGCACCGCCTGGCAGCAGAGGAACATGCTGGTCAGGTTGGTCGTCAGCACCGACTCCCACTCGGCCAGCGGCATCTTGAACAGCAGGTTGTCGCGGGTGATCCCGGCGTTGTTGACCAGCACGTGCAGGCCCCCGTACGTCTCGATCACCCGGGCGGTCGTCGCGGCCACGGCGTCGGCGTCGGTGACGTCGCAGCCCAGGCCCAGCGCCCGACCGCCGGCGGCGACGAGCTCGTCGGCGACGGCCTGGGCCCGCCCGGCGTCGAGGTCGACCACGGCGACGGTCGCGCCCTCGGCGGCAAGCCGGTGGGCGGTGGCCGCGCCGATGCCCTGCGCCCCGCCGGTGACGACGGCGATCCGGTCGGCGAATCTGGTCACGGTTCTCCCTGGTGCTAGAAGGCGTTGACGCCGGTGAGCGCGCGTCCGATGAGGAGCTGCTGGATCTGGCTGGTGCCCTCGTAGAGGGTGGCGACGCGGGCGTCGCGCAGGTACTTGCCGACCGGGTACTCGTCGATGTAGCCGTACCCGCCGAAGACCTGCAGCGCGTCGTTGGCGGCGCGGACGGCGGCCTCGCTGGCGAAGAGCTTCGCCATCGACGCCTCGGTGGCGAAGGGCTCGCCCCGGTCGATCAGGTCGGCCACCCGCCACACCAGCAGCCGGGCGGCGGCGGTGTCCACCGCGATCGAGCTGAGCAGCCGCTGCACGAGCTGGTGGCCGGCGATGGGCTTGCCGAACTGGGTGCGCGTGCCGGCGTAGTCGACGGCGGCGTCCAGGCAGCCCTGGGCGATGCCGACGCAGCCGGCGGCGACCGACATCCGGCCCTTGGCCAGGGTGCCCAGGGCCAGCCGGAAGCCGGCGCCCTCCGCGCCGAGGCGGGCGGAGTCGGGCACCCGTACGCCGTCGAAGGTCAGCTCGGCGGTGGCCTGCCCGCGCAGGCCGAGCTTGCCGTGGATCTCCCGCCGGGTCAGGCCGGGGCTGTCGGTGGGGACCAGGAACGCGGTGATCCCCCGGTGGCCGGGGCCGCCGGTGCGGGCGAAGACCACCGCCACGTCGGCGGTGGTGCCGTTGGTGATGAAGACCTTCGCGCCGGTGATCGACCAGTCGCCGCCGTCGCGGGTGGCCCGGGTGGTCAGCGCGGCGGCGTCGGAGCCGCTGCCCGGCTCGGTCAGCGCGAAGCAGCCCAGGGCCGCGCCGGAGCAGAGCGCGGGCAGCCACCGCTGACGCTGCTCGGCGGTGCCGTGCGCGGCGATCGACTTGGCGACCAGGCCGAGCGAGACCGAGACGATGCCCCGCACGGCGGAGTCGCCCCGGCCCAGCTCCTCCAGCACCAGGCAGTAGGAGAGGTGGTCGCCGCCGGAGCCGCCGTGCTCCTCGGGGATGGTCAGGCCCAGGAAGCCCAGCTCGCCGAGCTTGCCGACGATGCCGGGGTCGACCGACTCGCGGCGGTCCCAGGCCGCCGCGTGCGGGGTCACCTCGCGCGCCACGAAGTCGGCGGCGAGCCGGCGCACCGCGGCCTGTTCGGCGGAGAGCTGAAGGTCCATGCCATTAAACTAGCGGTGCAAGTTTTAATCCGTCCAGACCCGACTGTGGCAGAGTTCCGCACGGAGCACCGAGCGACCATCAGCGACCAGCGCGCGACCACCGAGCGACAGGAGACCGCCCATGCCCCGGCCCCGGCAGGCGCTGCTGAGCCGGCAGCGGATCATCGAGGCCGCCGCCGCGCTGATCGACGCCGACGGGCTGGAGGGCTTCTCCACCCGGCGGCTCGCCGCCGACCTGGGCGTGCGCGGGCCTTCGCTCTACAACCACTTCGCCACCAAGGACGAGATCCTCGACGCGGTCGCCGACAGCATCACCGGGCAGGTCGACGTCTCGTTCTTCGGCGTCGTCGACTGGCGCGAGGCGCTGCACCGGTGGGGCCACTCGTACCGGGCCGCGCTCGCCGCGCACCCGCACATCGTGCCGTACCTGGCGCGGGGGCCCGGTCGCCGGCCGGCCGCGCTGGCCATGGCCGACGCCGTCTACGGGGGCCTGGTCGCCGCAGGCTGGCCGCCCGCGCGGGCCACCCACATCGGCGCGCTCGTGCGGTACTTCGTCACCGGGTCGGCGCTGGGCTCCTTCGCCCGGGGCTTCGTCGAGGACCCGGGGCTCTACGCCGAGCAGTACCCCCACCTCACCCAGGCGCACCGGCTCGCCGAGCACCAGCAACGCGTCGACGAGGGGGCGTTCACCCTGGGCCTGGAGGCGCTCATCGACGGCCTGGCCCGCACCTACGAGCGCACCATCGGCCCCCTGCCACCCCTCCCGCCGGCCGCCGACACCCACTAGAGTAAAAACTTCCACCGCTAGTTTTCAGTGACGTACGTGAGGGGCGCGATGGATCTCGCACGGACCGACTTCTACCTCGACGGGCGCTGGGTCGCCGCGCCGACCGGGCAGACCCTCCCGGTGCACAACCCGGCCACGGAGCAGGTCGTCGCGACCGTCCCGGCCGGCACGGCGACCGACGTCGACCGGGCCGTCGCCGCCGCCCGGGCCGCCTTCCCCGGCTGGGCCGCCACCGCGCCGGCCGACCGGGCGGCGCACCTCGACCGGCTGCACACCGCCCTGACCGCCCGCGCCGACACCATCGCCCGCACCGTCGCCACCGAGCTGGGCACCCCGCTCAAGGTGGCCACCCGGGTGCAGGCCGGGCTCCCCCTCACCGTCCTGCGCGGGTACGTCGACCTCGCCGCCCGACCGCCCGCCGAGGAGACCATCGGCCACTCCCTGGTGGTACGGGAGCCGATCGGCGTGGTCGGCGCGATCACCCCGTGGAACTACCCGCTGCACCAGGTCGTGGCGAAGCTCGCCCCCGCCCTGGCGGCCGGCTGCACGGTGGTGCTCAAGCCCAGCGAGCTGACGCCGCTGGTGGCGTACCTGCTCTTCGACGCCGTCCACTCCGCCGGCCTCCCGCCCGGCGTGGTCAACCTGGTCACCGGCACCGGCGGCGTGGTCGGCGAGGCCATCGCCGCCCATCCCGACGTGGACATGGTCTCCTTCACCGGCTCCACCGCCGTCGGCCGGCGGATCTCCCACCTGGCCGCCGACCGGGTGGCCCGGGTCGCCCTGGAGCTCGGCGGCAAGTCCGCCAACGTGATCCTCGACGACGCCGACCTGGCCACCGCCGTGAAGGTGGGCGTCGGCAACGCCTTCCTCAACTCCGGGCAGACCTGCACCGCCTGGACGCGGATGCTGGTGCACCGCAGCCGCTACGACGAGGCCCTTACCCTCGCGGCGCAGGCCGCGCAGGGCTACCGGCTCGGCGACCCGTTCGACCCGGCCACCCGGCTCGGCCCGCTCGTCTCGGCCGCCCAGCGGCAGCGGGTGCGCGACCACATCGACAAGGGCCTCGCCGACGGCGGCCGGCTGATCGCCGGCGGCCCGGACGCCCCGCTGCCCGGCCGGGGCTGGTTCGTCGCCCCCACCGTCATCGCCGACGTCGACCCGGACAGCGCGCTGGCCCAGGAGGAGGTCTTCGGCCCGGTGCTCGCGGTCCTTGCGGTCGACGACGACGACCACGCCGTCGCGGTGGCCAACAACTCCCGGTACGGGCTGGCCGGCGCGGTCTGGTCCGGCGACGACGAGCGGGCGCTGCGGGTGGCGCGGCGGATGCGCACCGGCGCGGTCGACATCAACGGCGCGCCGTTCAACCCGCTGGCCCCCTTCGGCGGCTACAAGCAGTCCGGCCTCGGCCGGGAGCTGGGCAGCCACGGGCTGGACGAGTTCCTGCAGACCAAGGCGATCCAGCGATGAGGGCGCTGATCGCCCGCGCCGTCGGGGAGCCGCCCCGGGTGGAGCAGATCGAGCTGCCCGCCACCGGCCCCGGCCAGGTGCGGGTCGAGATCCGGGCCGCCGGGGTGTGCCACAGCGACCTGTCGCTGATCAACGGCACGCTGGCACCGCCGTACCCGCTGGTGCTCGGGCACGAGGCGGCCGGCGTGGTGGCCGAGGTCGGCGCGGGCGTGACCCGGGTCGCGCCCGGCGAGCACGTGGTGCTGAACTGGTCGCCGCCGTGCCGGCAGTGCTGGTACTGCGGGCACGGCGAGCCGTGGCTCTGCGAGCGCGCCGGTGCCCCCGCCGTCCCCGGCGGCGGCACCGTCGGCGGCGAGCCGCTGCACGTCACCCTGGGCCTGGGTGCCCTCGCCGAGCAGGTGGTGGTGGCGCAGGACGCGGTGATCGCGGTCCCGGCCGAGCTGCCCATGGCAGCCGCCGCGCTGCTGGGCTGCGCCGTGCTCACCGGCGTCGGCGCGGTCCGCCGCACCGCCGCGGTGGCCCCCGGCGACTCGGTGGCCGTCATCGGCCTCGGCGGGGTGGGGCTCTCGGTGGTCTCCGCCGCCCGCGCCGCCGGCGCCGACCCGGTCTTCGCCGTCGACGTGTCGCCGGCAAAGGCGGAGCTGGCCCTCGCCGTGGGCGCCACCGAGTTCCTGCTCGCCGACGACGGGATCAACCGGGCGCTGCGGGGCCGCACCGAGGGGCGGGGCGTCGACCACACCTTCGAGTGCGTCGGGCGGTCGGCCACCATCCGCACCGCCTGGCGGGCCACCCGCCGGGGCGGGCAGGTGACCGTGGTGGGCATGGGGGCCAAGGACGACATCGTCGGCCTGAGCGCCCTGGAGATCTTCCACTCGGCCCGTACGCTGCGCTCGTCGGTCTACGGCTCGTCCGACCCGGACCGGGACGTCCCCGAGCTGGCCCGCGCCGTGCTCGACGGCACCCTGGACCTGGCCCCGCTGATCACCGACCGGACCGACCTGGACGGCGCGCCGGAGGCGTTCGCCCGGATGGCCCGCGGCGAGGGCGCCCGGACCGTGGTGCTGCCCTGACCTGCCCCCACCCCCTTCGCCGATCATGGACTTGTGGTGAGCAGAAAGTCCACGATGACCGTTGTGTTAGGCACCACGACTCCACGATCGACGGAGTGGGGGCGGGGCGGGCTCAGGAGAGGGCGCGGGCCAGTTGGGTGCGGGAGCGGATGCCGAGGCGGTGGAAGATGTTGCGCAGGTGGTGGTCGACCGTGCGGGTGGAGAGGAACATCCGGCCGGCGATCTCCCGGTTGGTGGCGCCCTCGGCGACGAGCTGCGCGATCCGCAGCTGCTGACCGGTCAGCACCGCCGCCGCCGGCAGCTCCGGCTCCCCCACCGCCTCCCCGGCGGCCCGCAGCTCGGCGGCGGCCTGCTCGGCCCAGGCGCTCGCCCCGAGCACGGTGAACGTCTCACGGGCGGCGTGCAGGTGCTCGCGGGCGTCGCGGGGCCGCCGGCTGCGGCGCAGTTCCCGGCCGAAGAGCAGCCCCGTGCGGGCCCGCTCGAACCCGCCCGCCGGATGCAGCCGCAACGCGGTCCGGAACGCCTCCTCGGCCGCCGCGCTGCCCCGGGGGGCCAGCAGCGCGTGGCAGCGCGCCGACAGCGCCCGGCGCGACGGGCTCGCCGTGCCGTCGGCCCACTGGTCGAACACGGCGAGGGCGGCGAGGGCCGCCGGCCGGTGCGCCGGGTGGACCGCGGCCTCCACCAGGTACGGCGTGGCCATCACCTGGACGATGACCTGCCCGCGTCCGGTGCCCGGCCGGGCCAGGCCGGCGAGCCGGTCGGCGGCGTCGTCGGGGCGGCCGTCGACCAGGTCGAGCACGGCCAGCGCCCAGCGGGCCAGGGCGGCGGGGCGGCTCTTCGGGGCCGGGGCCTCGCCGATCTGACGGATCAGCCGCAGGCTGGCGTCCCGGTCGGCGCGGATGGCGGCCAGCACCGCCAGCATGCCCAGGTGGACGCCGGCCCAGGTGGCCTGCCCGGTCAGCCGGGCCAGCCGCAGCCCCTCCCGGCAGGTCTGCGCCGCCGTCTCGTGCCGGCCCAGCCAGTACTCGGCGTCGGCCCGCAGTTCCAGCGCCCGGGGCAGGGCGGCCAGCTCGCCACGGGCGCGGGCCAGCTCGGCGGCCTCGTCGGCGAGCCGGTGCGCGGTGGCGTCCACGGCCACCAGCAGCCCGGCCACCGCGGCACAGGTCAGGACGGCCGGGGTACGGGCCTGCCCGGTCAGCTGGTCGGCCAGGACGACGACCCGGCGCAGCGCCGGGCCGGCCCGGTCGTGGGCGCCGCGCAGCGTCGCCGCGACCCCGGCGACGTGGGTCGCCAGCAGCTCGGCTTCCGGGCCCTGCCCGGCTCGACGCAGCGCCCGAGCCCGCCGCGCCACCTCGGCGTAGCGGTACTGGTCGCCGGCGAAGCAGACCGCCTCCCCGGCGCGGACCAGCGCGCCGAGGGCCAGGGTCGGTTCGACGTCGGCCACCGCGTCGGCCACGGCCAGCAGCGTCGTCAAGGCCACCGGGGGGCGACCGCAGCGCAGTTCCAGCTCGCCACGGAGCAGCTCGGCCCGGCCGGTCACGCTCGGCTCCAGCGGGACCGCCGGGACGGTCGGCTCCGCCGAGGTCGTCGGCGCGGTCGGCTCCGCCGAGGTCGTCGGCTCCGCCCGGTCCGCCGCGACGGTCTGATCCGCCGCGACGGCCTGATCCGCCGGGGCGGTCGGGTCGGTGGGCAGCCGGCGCAGCAGCAGCCGGGCCCGCTGCGGTTGGCCGGCCGCCCAGGCGTACCGGGCGGCGGCGACCGTCCGGGCGGCGGCGAGGGCCGGATCGGCGCTGAGCTCGGCGGCCCGGTGCAGGGCCACCGACCGGATCGCCGGGTGGCCCCCGTCCCGGGCCGCCTGCGCCAGCTCGGCCGCCAGGGCGGGATCCGGGCCCTCGGCGGCGGCGGCGAGGTGCAGCGCCCGGCGCAGCCGCTGCCCGGGGCCGTCGAGCAGGCCGGCGAGGAGCAGGTGGGCGGCGTGACGGGCGGCCAGGGGCGCGGCGGCCTCGACCACCGCCCGCGCCACCGGATGCGGGAACGTCACCCCGTGCGGCTCCACCCGGACCACCCCGGCGAGCTCGGCCGGGGCGAGTGCCTCGATCACCGTTCCGGCCGCCCGCGCGGCGCGGAGCAGGGTCGCCGGGTCCAGCTCGTCGTCGAGGGCGGCGAGCAGCAGCAGGCGCCGGGTCCGCGCCGGCAGCCGATCCAGTCGGGCCCGGTAGCCGCGCCCCAACGCGCCGTCGACCGGGAGCCCGTCGGGCAGTGGCTCCTCCCCCCGGCACTGCGCGGGGCTCAGCGCCCCGGCGAGGTCGACCAGCGCCTGCGGGTTGCCCCCGGCGAGCGCGCCGAGCGCGGTGACGACCGGGTCGGACGGTGGCGTGGGCAGCCGGTCGATGAGTACGGCTGCGCTGTCGCGCTCGTCGAGGGCCCGCAGCCGGCGCGTGGGGATCGCGTCGGGCGCGCTCCCGGTGCCCCCGGTGAGCAGGACGACCAGCGGTAGCCGGCGCACCCGACGGGCCACGAACGCCAGCACGTCGGCGGTCGGGCCGTCGGTGCGGTCGACGTCGTCCATGGTGCAGAGCAGCGGACGCTCCCGGGCGGCGGCGGTGAGCAACCCGAGTACGGCCATCGCGAGCGCGAGCCGCCGGTCGGCGGGGCAGCCCGCGCCGGCCAGGGCCTGCCGCAGCACCCGCCGCTGCGGATCGGGCAGGGCGCCGGCGTCGTCGAGCACCGGGTCCAGGAGCCGTTGCAGCCCGGCATGCGGCAGTGCCGCCTCCTCCGCGACCCCGGCCCCGGCGAGGACGGTGAAGCCCCGCGCGTGTCGGTGCGCGTAGTCCAGCAGGGCGGACCGGCCCGATCCCGGCTCGCCCTGCAACAGCAGCGCTCCCCCACCGCCCGGGGCGCCGTCGAGCAGGAGCCGGATCGCCTGGCACTCGTCGGCCCGGCCACGCAGCACGGTTATTTGCACTGTAGATGCACTAACCATAGGGCCAGTGTCACCCATCGGTTACCCGATGGAAAGAGGCCGGCAATCGACTTCGCCCGTTGCGCCCGACGCGGGCCGGTCGGCGGGCCGCGCCGTGTGGTGTCAGTGGGTCGTCGGGTGCTTCAGTGGGCTGCCGGGTCGGCCAGCAGGGCGGCCACCGTCCGGGTCATCACCGCTCGGGCCGCATCCACGCCCAGCCCCAGGCCGTCGCGCAGCAGCGACCAGGTCGGCCACATGCTCGTGGCCACCAGGGCGTCGACCAGCTGCTGCCGGCCCGCCCCGGCCCGTTCCAGCTCGGCGGCGAAGAGCTGCTCGACCTCGTCGCGGACCCGGTCGATGTGCTTGAGGCGGTTGCGGCGCAGCTGCTCGGAGACCGGCTCGCGCATCTGCGCCGCCCGCGCCGAGGGCGCGATGAGCTGGAGCAGCCGGGCCCGCTGCCGGCAGTACGCGTCGACCCGCTTGGTCAGCGGCAACGCGGGCGGGATCGGCCGGTAGGCGGCGTCCTGCTGGCGCAGCAGCTCCTCGCCGCTGGCCTCGAAGAGGGTCTCCATGTCCTTGAAGTTGGTCCAGAGGGTACGCAGGGAGATGCCGGCCCGCTCGGCGATGCGCTCCCCGGTCGGCCGCAGGTCACCCTCGGAGATGAGCGCGAGGTGCGCCTCGACGATCGCCGCCCGGGTCCGTTCGGCTCGGGCGGTCCGCCCGTCGACCCGGCCCGGCGCCTCGGCACTGCCCATCGCCCCCCGCTCCCTCCGTTTCGTCACGCCCCGGGCGACGAGTCTAGACGCGCGCCGGTGCGCCGGGCTGCGGCTGGTGCCGGCGCAGCTCCCGGCGGGCCAGCGACTGCCGGTGCACCTCGTCCGGGCCGTCGGCCAGCCGCAGCGCGCGGGCCTTGGCCCAGAGCTCGGCCAGCGGGGTGTCCTGGCTGACCCCCGCCGCGCCGTGGGCCTGGATGGCCCGGTCGATGACCCACTGGGCGGTCTCCGGCACAGCGATCTTGATGGCCTGGATCTCGGTGTGCGCCTGCTGGTTGCCGACGGTGTCCATCAGCCAGGCGGTCTTGAGCACCAGCAGCCGGGCCTGTTCCAGCCGCACCCGGGCCTCGGCGATCCAGTCCCGCACCACACCCTGCGCGGCCAGCGGCCCGCCGAAGGCGTGCCGGTCGATTACCCGCCGGCACATCAGCTCCACGGCCCGCTCGGCCATGCCGAGCAGCCGCATGCAGTGGTGCACCCGGCCGGGCCCGAGGCGGGCCTGCGACATGGCGAACCCGGCGCCGGACTCGCCGAGCAGGTGCGCCACCGGCACCCGGGCGTCGACGAAGTCGATCTCGGCGTGCCCGCCGTGGTCGCTGTCGTCGTACCCGAAGGTGCGCATGCCCCGGCGGACGGTGACCCCGGGCGTGTCGCGGGGCACCAGGAGCTGGCTCTGCTGGCGGTGCCGGTGCGCCGTCGGGTCGGTGCGGCCCATCACGATGAAGATCTCGCAGCGCGGGTTCATCGCGCCGGTGACGAACCACTTGCGGCCGTTGACGACGTACTCGTCGCCGACGCGCTCGATGCGGGTGGCGATGTTGGTGGCGTCGGACGAGGCGACGGCCGGCTCGGTCATCGCGAACGCCGACCGGATCCGGCCCTCCAGCAGCGGGGTGAGCCAGCGTTCCCGCTGCGCGGGGTTGCCGAACATGGCCAGCAGCTCCATGTTGCCGGTGTCCGGGGCCGCGCAGTTGAGCGCCACCGGGGCCAGGCTCGGCGACCGGCCGGTGATCTCGGCCAGCGGCGCGTACTGGAGGTTGGTCAGCCCCGCGCCGTGCTCGCCGGGGAGGAAGAGGTTCCACAGGCCCTGCCGGCGGGCCTCGGCCTGCAGCCGGGCGACGACCGGCGGCACGGCCCACGGGTCGGCCCGCTCGGCCTCCTCCCGCACCAGGGTCTCCTCGGCCGGGTACACGTGCTCGGCCATGAAGTGCAGCAGCCGCTCGCGCAGCCGCTCGGTGGTCTCGTCGTAGCGGAAGTCCATCAGGCGCTCCGTATCCTCTCCAGGCCCTGCGCGACCAGCGACGGCACGCGCCCGCCCACGGTGTCGAACCCGGCGCCCACGGTCTGCCCGCGCACGTACCGGTAGTGCACTCCCTCGAGGATCACCGCGAGCTTGAACGCGGCGAAGGCGAGGTACCAGTCCAGGTCGTCGAGGCGCCGGCCGCTGCGGCGCGCGTAGTGGGCGGCCAGCTCGTCGCCGGTGGGCTGCCCCGGCGCGGCCAGCCGGCCGGCGTGGACCAGGTAGAGCGCCAGGTCGGTCAGCGGGTCGCCGAGGGTGGACATCTCCCAGTCCAGCACCGCCGCCACCGTGCGGTCCGGGGTGACGAGGACGTTGTCGAGCCGGAAGTCGCCGTGCACCACGACGCCGGCCGCACCGGCCGGCACAGCCGCCGCCAACCGGTCGTGCAGCTCCTCGATGCCGGGCAGCTCCCGGCTGCGGGACGCGTCGAGCTGCGCCTTCCAGCGCCGCACCTGCCGGGCGGCGAAGCCGGCGGGCCGGCCGAAGTCGGCCAGCCCCACCTGCGCCGGGTCGACCGCATGCAGGTCGGCGAGCACGTCGACCAGGGCGAACGCCACCGCCCGCAGCCCCGCCGGGCCCCAGTCGGCCAGCTCCGCGGGCTCCCGGTAGGCCCGGCCCGGCACGTGCCGCATCAGGTAGAACGGCGCGCCGAGGACCGCCGGGTCCGGGCAGTGGTGCACCATCGGCGGCACCGGTACGGCGGTCGGGGCGAGGGCGCGCTGCACCCGGTACTCGCGGCCCATGTCGTGCGCGGTGGCCAGGACGTGCCCCAGCGGGGGGCGGCGCAGCACCCAGCGCGACCGGCCGTCGGTCAGCGCGTAGGTCAGGTTGGAGCGCCCGCCGGTCAGCAGCTCGGCGCGCAGCGCCCCGCCGGCCAGCCCCGGAGCGGCCCGGCGCAGGTACGCGGCGAGCCGGGCCAGGTCCAGGCCGGGCAGGTCGGGGCCGGGCAGGTCAGCCATCGCGGTCCCGCTCCGCGCCCGGCTGGGCATGTTCCGCGCCCGACTGAGCCCGTTCCACGCCCTGCTGGGTGCGGTTCATCGCCCGTAGCCAGCGGTCCGGGTCGGCGGCCCGGCCGGCGTACCAGGCGGCGACCTCGGGGTGCGGCAGCACCAGGAAACGGTCGTCGGCCAGCGCCTCGCTGACGCACTGCGCCACCTGCTCGGCGCTGACGGCGGCGGCGTCGAGCAGCGCGCCGCTCATCCCGTCGGCCCGCCGCAGCATCGGGGTGCGTACCCCCTGGGGGCAGAGGGCCTGGACGGTGACGCCCCGGTGCGCGTACGTGGCCCGCAGCCACTCGGCGAAGCCCAGCGCGGCGTGCTTGGTCACCGAGTAGGGCGCCTTGCCCAGCAGGGTCAGCAGCCCCGCCGCGGAGGCGGTGACCAGCAGCCGGCCGCGACCGGCCGCCAGCCAGTGCGGCAGCAGCTCGCGGGCGGCGTAGACGTGGGACATGACGTTGACCCGCCAGGCCAGCTCCCAGGCGTCGTCGGCGGCGTCCGCGCCGCCGGCCGGGGCGACCCCGGCGTTGGCGCAGAAGAGGTCCACCGCGCCGAGCCGGTCGCGGGCGAAGCCGACCAGGGCCGCCACCCCGGCGGGGTCGGCCGCGTCGGCGGGGCAGGCGTGCGCGCCGATCCGCGCCGCGACCGCCCGCGCCGCGTCGGCGTCGAGGTCGTTGACCACCACCCGGGCCCCGTCGGCGGCGAACCGGGCGGCCAGCGCGGCACCGATGCCGGAGCCCGCCCCGGTCACCACGACGCCCGCCCCGGCGATCGTCAGGCCGCCGGGCGCGGCGGGCGCGGTCACCGGACGGTCCGGCCGGTGAGGGTGACGCCGCCGTCGAGCACCAGGGTCTGCCCGGTGATCCAGTCCGCGTCGGCGCTGGCCAGGAAGGCGACCGCGCCGGCCACGTCCAGCGGCACGCCGAGGCGACCCAGCGGGTACGCCCGGACGACCTCCGCCTCCCGCCCCTCGTGCAGCGCCGCCGCGAAGCGGGTCTTCACCACGGCGGGGGCGACCGCGTTGACCCGGACGGTCGGCCCCAGCTCGACGGCCAGGCAGGCGGTGAGGTGGTCGAGGGCGGCCTTGCTGACCCCGTAGAAGGCGATCCCCGGCGCCGGGATCAGGCCGGCGATGGAGGAGACGTTGACGACGCAGCCGCCGCGCTCGGCCAGGCCGGTGGCGCAGACCGCCTGCACCCAGCCGAGCGCGCCGATCAGGTTGACGTCGAGGATCTTGCGGGCGGCCGCCAGGTCCAGCTCGACCAGCGGCCCGTGCACGGGGTTGATGCCGACGTTGTTGACCAGGATGTCCACCGGCCCGAACGCCTCGGTGACCCGGTCGACCGCCTCGACGCGGTGCGCGGCGTCGTCGGCCTTGCCGGGCACGGCCACGGCGTGCGCGGGGCCGCCGAGGGCAGCGACGGCCTCGGCCAGCGCCTCCGGCTTGCGGGCGGTCAGCCCCACCCGGGCCCCCTCGGCGACGAGCCGGTGGGCGACGGCCAGCCCGATGCCTCGGCTGGCCCCGGTGACGAGCGCGACCCGACCCGCGAAGCGGGGAGAATTTGCATTCACAGTGCAATTATTGTTCGCCAAGCGGGTCCACGTCAACGGCGGTGACGAGGAAAACAGCGGCGCGAAGACCCGCTGCGGCACCGCCGGTGGCAGCGACGGCCCGGGCCGGTCCGGCCGGAACGCGTACGCGCTCGGTCGGACCGGCCCGGGGCGGTGCGGTGGTGTGCGGGAACCGATCGGCTCAGGAGGCCGTGGGCACCCCGTTGGCCGGGGGCGTCACCGGCGGGGCGGTGTACTCGCGCACCGGCCCGTCGCCCTCGTCGGTCTCGTACGCCGGGCCGAAGTAGCTCTGCTTGCCGGCGGTGACCTTGCTCAGCCGCGCCCCGCCGTAGCCGGAGTGGTCGGTGGCGGAGAAGCGCAGCGGGGCCAGGCCGGGCCCCTGGAAGCCACCCTTGGCGACGGCGGCCAGCAGCGACTCACGGGTGAGGTCCTTGCCGGCGGCCAGCAGCGTCTGCACGAAGAGGTACCCGACGGCCATGCCGTAGACGGAGTTGCCGTCGAACGCCGCGGCGGCGTTGTGCTCCTTGTTGACCTTGGTGAAGAGCTGGATCCACGGGTTGTCGGCCTCGTTCTGCATCGGCAGGTAGTTCGCGGCGACCATGCCCTCCAGCAGCGGCGCGGCGGCACCGAGCTGCTTGGCCAGGGTCGGGTGGTCGCCGCCGACGTTGGAGACCAGCCACTGCGGGGCGAACTTCAGCCGGGCGGCGGTGCCGATGGAGAGCGCGGTGAAGCCGGGCACGGTGGCGAGGATGACGACCTGGCAGCCGGCCGCCTTGAACGCGCCGATCTGGGGCGCCACGTTGGTGTTGCTGGTGACGTACGTCTGCTTGGCGGCCACGGTGCCGAGCACCTTCTCGACGCCGACCAGGCTGTCCCGGCCGAAGTCGTCGTCCTGGCCGAGGAAGCAGACCTTCTTGCCGGGGAGGGTGGTCTTCACGTGGTTGGCCAGGATCTTGCCCTCCACGGTGTAGTCGGTGTTGAAGCCGAAGGTGGCCGGGTACTTGTCGGGCTGGTCCCAGCTGCGGCTGCCGGAGGCGACGAAGAGGTCGGGCACCCGGTTGCTCTTGAGGAAGTCGAGCACGCCGGTGTGGGTGGGGGTGCCCAGGCCGTTGAGGACGGCGAAGACCTTGTCCTGCAGGACGAGCTGGCGCACCACCTGCTGGGTGTTGGCCGGGTTGTAGCCGTCGTCCATCACCTTGTAGGTGATCTTCCGGCCGTGCACCCCGCCGTTGGCGTTGACGTAGTCGAAGTACGCCTTGGTGGCGGGCGCGATCTTGGAGTATCCGGCCGAGGCCGGGCCGGTCAGCGGCATGTGGGTGCCGACGACGATCTCGGTGTCGGTGACCCCGGGGACCTGGCGGCCCCCGGAGCCGGACTCCCCGTCGCCGCTACAGCCGACGGCGGTGACGAGCAGGGTGATGGAGGTGGCGAGCGCGAGCGCATGGGTGACGACTCGTGACATGTGGGACACCGACCTTTCCTCGGTCCGGTTCATGTGGTGGTGGTGGGGTGGTGGTGCCGGCGGCCGACGGATCTGCGCCGCCGGGTGGGACGACAGGGGTGGCTCAGGGGCGGCGGCGTCGCCATCGGCCCAGCAGGGCGCGGCCGAGCCGCGACAGCAGGCCCTGCACGCCGCCGGGCGCGGCGATCATCACGACGACCAGCGTGCCGCCGAAGATCGCCAGCGGCAGGTTGCCCTCCAGGCGTTGCGCCACCGCCGGGGAGAGGGTGAGCAGGTCGCTCAGGGCGTGCGTCAGGTCCGGCAGGGCGACCAGCAGGACCGCCCCCCACAGCGCGCCGGCGAGGCTGCCCAGCCCGCCGATGACCACGGCCATCAGCAGGAACAGCGACAGGGTCAGGGAGAACGCCCCCGGCGAGGCGCTCTGCGCCAGCACCGCCAGCAGCCCGCCGCCGAGCCCGGCGCCGGCGGCGCTGACCACGAAGGCGAGCACCTGGGTACGGGCGACGTGGATGCCGGCCAGCCGCGCGGCCACCTCGTCGTCGCGCACCGCCCGGAAGGTGCGGCCGAAGCGGCTGCGCACGAGGTTGCCCAGCAGCAGCAGGGCCAGCAGGGTGGCCGCCCCGGCGATCCAGAGCTGCCACCGCTCGTAGGGGAAGTAGGGGCCGAGGCCCAGCGGCGGCGGCTCGACGGGGACCGAGAGCCCCTGCTCGCCCTTGAACACGCCGTCGAAGGTGACGGTCAGCGCCGGCACCACGACCGCGACGGCCAGGGTGACCCCGGCCAGGTAGGGCCCCCGCAGCCGGGCGGCGGCCACCCCGATGACGGCGCCCACGGCGACGGTGACCAGCACCGCCGCGACCAGGGAGACCGCCAGCAGCCAGCCGCCGGTGGCGCCGGCGTCGGCGAAGGCGGTCTGGGTCAGCGCCACCGTGTACGCGCCGACGGCCATCAGCGCGCCGTGCCCCAGCGAGAGCTGGCCGTTGAGCCCGGTCAGGACGGTCAGCCCGGCGGTGGCGCAGAGGTAGGCGGCCACGGTGGCGAGTTGGAAGGCGCGGAACGGCTCCACCCCGTAGCTGAGGGCCACCAGCAGCAGCCCGGCGACGGCGACGGCGGCGAGGTGGCGCAGCAGGGTCGAGCCACGGGGCCCTTCGGCCGGGCGGGGGCCGGTCTTCGGGGGTCGGCTCGTCGGCGGGGCCACCGCCGGGGTGGCGCTCACACCTGCCTCGCGGTGACCGGGGCGAAGAGACCGGCGGGGCGGATCAGCAGCACCGCCAGCAGCAGGGCGAGCACCGCCAGCGGGGTGAGGTCGCTGCCGGCGTACCCGCTGACGTAGGAGAGCAGCAGCCCGACGGCCAGGCCGCCGACGACGGCGCCGGGCGGGCTGTCCAGCCCGCCGACGACGGCCGCGGTGAACGCCGAGACGAAGACCAGGTCCATGGCGTGCGGGTGCAGGCCCAGCTCGGTGGGGATGATCAGCATGGCGGCCAGCGCGCCGACGCCGGAGGCCAGCGCCCAACCGAGGGTGAGCATGCCGCCGACGTTGACCCCGAGCAGGCGGGAGACCTCGGGGGCGAACGCGGCGGCGCGCATCCGCAGGCCGACGGCGGTGCGGGTGAAGGTCCAGGCCAGGCCGACGACCACCACCCCGACCGCCGCGAAGGCGAACAGGTCGTACGGGGAGAGCACGGCGAAGCCGCCCACGGTGAGCGCGCTGCGCGAGAACGGGGCCTCGGCGGGGCGGAACTCGTTGCCGTAGACCATGCCGAGCACCGCCTGGATCAGCAGGACCAGGCCAAGCGCGACGATCACCGGGCTGAGCGGGGAGCGGTGGTCGACGAAGCGCATGACGGCCACGTCGACGACGGTGCCCAGCAGCAGCCCGGCGGCGAGCGCGGCGAGGAAGCCGAGCCAGTAGGAGCCCGTCGCCGCGGCGACGCTGTGTGCGACGTAGGCGGCGGCGACGGCCATCGCGCCCTGGGCGAAGTTGACGATGCGGGCGGCCCGCCAGATGAGCACCAGGGCCAACGCGAACGCGGCGTAGACCGCGCCCCTCGACAGCCCGTCGAGGGTGAGGAAGACGAAGCGGTCCAACGGTCCTCCTTCCGGCGGACGTGGGTGGTCAGAAACCGAGGTAGGCGTGGCGCAGGTCCTCGTCGTCGCGCAATCGGGCGGCCGGGGCGGTGGTGACGACCCGGCCCAGCGACATCACCACGCCCTGGTCGGCCACCGAGAGCGCGCTGCGGACGTTCTGCTCGACGAGCAGCACGGTCAGCCCGGTGTCGTCGCGCAGCTGCCGCAGCAGGAGCATGATCTGGGCGACGACCCGGGGGGCCAGGCCGAGCGACGGCTCGTCGAGCAGCAGCAGCCGGGGCCGGCCGACCAGCGCCCGGCCGAGGGCGAGCATCTGCCGCTCCCCGCCGGAGAGCTGGTGGCCCAGGTGTCGGCGCCGCCGGGCCAGCGGCTCGAAGAGCTGGTAGACCTCGTCGAGGGCGCGCGCGGCGTCGGCGCGGTCGCGCCGCCACAGCCCGCCGAGGCGCAGATTTTCCTCGACGGTGAGCTCGGCGACGACTCCCCGCCCCTCCGGCACGTGCGCCAGACCGCGCCGCACGAGCTGCTCCACCGGCACCCCGCGCAGCTCCTCGCCGTCGAGGGTGACCCGGCCGGCGGCGGGGCGCAGCATGCCGGAGAGGGTGCGCAGCAGGGTGGTCTTGCCGGCCCCGTTGGCCCCGACGACCGCCACGATGGCCCCGCGCGGGACGCTCAGGTCGACCTCGTGCAGCACGGGCGCCGCGCCGTAGCCGGCGCTCAGCCCGCGCACGGCCAGCAGGTCCTCGGCGCTCACGCGGCGGCCTCGTCGACGGCGGCGCCGAGGTAGGCGTCGGCGACCGCCGGGGCGGCGCGGATCTCGTCGGGGGTGCCGGCGGCGATGACCCGCCCGAAGTCGAGCACCACGATCTCGTCGCAGACCGACATCACCAGGTCCATGTGGTGCTCCACCAGCAGCACGGCGCAGGGGTCGGCGGCGCGCCGGGGCAGGGTGCGGATCAGGGTGGCCAGCTCGGCGATGTCGTCGCCGCCCAGGCCCCCGGCGGGCTCGTCGAGCAGGAGCAGTCGCGGCCCGGCGGCGAGCGCGCGGGCCAGGGCGACCCGCTGGCGTACGGCGAAGGGCAGGGTGGCCGGCGCGGCGTCGGCGTGCCCGACGATGCCGAGGTCGTCGAGGACGTCGAGGGCGTGCCGGCGCAGCCGCCGCTCGTCGCGGTCGCTGGCCGGCAGGCCGAGCAGGGCCGACAGGAACCCGGCGCGGGCGGTGTGCGTGGCGCCGGCCATCACGTTCTCCAGCACCGTCAGCCCGGCGAAGAGGCCGGTGCCCTGCAGGGTCCGGGCGATGCCGAGCCGGTTGAGCTGGTGCGGCCGGGGCCGCAGCGGCCGGCCGTCGAGGGTCAGCGAGCCCGAGTCGGGGGCGACGAAGCCGCAGACGACGTTGAACAGGGTGGTCTTGCCCGCGCCGTTGGGGCCGATCACGCCGACCACGGTGCCGGCGGGGACCCGCAGCGAGACGTCGTCGAGGGCGGTGAGGCCACCGAAGCGCACTCCGATGTGGTGCAATGCGAGCCCTTGCTCCATCACGCGCCCCTCGGCCGGCCCGATGTATTTACACCGTCAGTGTACTTTTCAGGATTGTTTCGTCAACACCCCGAACGGCTCTTTCCGGTGCTCAGGCGGGGGCAGGTCGGCCAGCCGGGCCAGGGCCGCCCGGTGCCGGTCGGCGGTGCCGAGGGCGAGCGCGCCACTGCGGGCCCGCTTGAGGTACAGGTGCGCCGGGTGTTCCCAGGTGAAGCCGATGCCGCCGTGCAGCTGCACGCACGCCTGCGCGGCGTCCACTGCGGCCTCGGCGCAGTACGCCTGAGCCAGCGCCGCCGCCAGCGCCGTGTCCGGGTCGCCGGTGGCCAGGCAGTCGGCGGCGTGCCGGGCCACCGCCCGCGCCTCGGTCAGCTGCACCCAGACGTCGGCCAGCCGGTGCTTGACCGCCTGGAACGACCCGATCGGCCGGCCGAACTGGTGGCGGGTGCGCACGTGCGCGACCGTCGTCTCCAGGCACCACTGGGCCACCCCGACCTGTTCGGAGGCGAGCAGCGCCGCCCCCGCGGTGAGCGCGGCGGCCACCGCGTCGGTGGCCGCCGGGCCGGCGGCGATCCGCCGCGCCGGCGCGTCGGCGAGGACGACGTCGGCCAGCGTCCGGGTGGCGTCGAGCGAGACCACCGGGGTCATCCGCACCCCCGGGGCCCGCGCGTCGACGGCGTACAACCCGTCGTCGGCGACCACCAGCAGCACGTCGGCCGGGAGGGCGTCGGCGACGCCGGCCACCGCGCCGCGCAGCACCGGGCCGGGGACCGCCGCGACCGGGTGGGGTCGCGCGTCCGGAGCGGTGGCGAAGGGAACCGCCAGGGCGGCGACCCGTCGACCGGTGGCGAGCTGTTCGAGCAGCTCGACCTCGCCGCAGGCCAGCAGCGCCCGGGTGGCCAGCACCGCGCTGCCCAGGAACGGCACCGGCGCGACGGCCCGGCCCAGCTCCTCGCAGACCACCGCCACCTCGCGGAAGCCGGCCCCGGCGCCACCGTGCTCCTCGGGCACCGGCAGGCCGGCGAGGCCGAGCTCACCGGCCAGCCGGGCCCAGAGCGCCATGTCGTACGGCTCGTCGCCGTCGATGCGGGCCAGGGTCCGCGACCAGGGGGCGTGCGCGGTCAGCAGCGCCCGGACGCTGTCGCGCAGCGCCTCCTCGTCGTCGTCGTAGCGCAGGTCGCTCATCGGTCCACCCGGGGCTCGGTCGGCAGGCCGAGCACCCGCTCGGCGATGATGTTGCGCAGGATCTCCGAGGTCCCGCCCTCGATCGAGTTGCCCCGCGCGCGCAGGTAGCGGTAGGTGGCGGTGCGGCCGAGCAGGTCGGTCTCCTCGGGGCGACGCATCGTCCAGTCGTCGTGCCGCAGCCCCTCGGCGCCCAGCAGCTCCAGCTCCAGCCCGCTGATCTGCTGGGACAGCTCGGCGAAGGCGAGCTTCACCGCCGAGCCCTCCGGCCCCGGCTCACCGGCGGCGAGCTGCTGGCGCAGCCGCAGGGCGGTCAGCCGGGCGGCCTCGGCCCGCACCCAGGAGCGCAGGACCTCCTCGTGCAGGCCGGGGGTGCGCAGCTCGGGGCGCTCGCGCCAGGTGCGGGCCAGCGGGCCGATCATGCCCCCCTCGCGGGGCAGCGGGCGGCCACCGATCGCGACGCGCTCGTTCATCAGCGTGGTCCGGGCGATGCGCCACCCGTCGTCGACCGCGCCCAGGCGGTGGCCGTCGGGCAGCCGCACCCCGGTGAGGAAGACCTCGTTGAACTCCGCCTCGCCGGTGAGCTGGCGCAGCGGCCGCACCAGCACCCCCGGCGCGGTCATGTCGCAGACGAAGTAGGTGATCCCCCGGTGCTTCGGGGCGTCGGGCGAGGTCCGGGCGAGCAGGATGGCCCAGCGCGCCCGGTGGGCCATCGAGGTCCACACCTTCTGGCCGTCGACCACCCACTGCGCGCCGTCGCGGACCGCGCGGGTGGTCAGCCCGGCGAGGTCGGAGCCGGCCTCCGGCTCGCTGAAGAGCTGGCACCAGATCTCCTCGCCGGTCCAGAGCGGACGCAGCCACCGGTCGAGCTGCGCGGCGGTGCCGTGCCGCAGCAGGGTCGGCGCGGCCATGCCCAGGCCGATGCCGTTGCGCCGGGGCTGGTTGTCCGGCGCGCCGGCGCGGGCGAAGGCCTCCTCCACCACCGGTTGCAGCTCCGGCGGGGCGGCCAGCCCGCCGCGCCCCACCGGGTGCTGGATCCAGGCCAGCCCGGCGTCGAAGCGGGCGCGCAGGAAGGCGACCGGGTCGCCGGCCGGGTCGTGCCGGCGGAGGAACTCGGCGACCAGGTCGCGCAGCCGGGCGGCGGTGGTCGCCGGGGCGGGCGCCGGTGGTGCGCTCGGTGCGTCGTGTGGCACGTCCGGCCTCCCGGCGGTTAGTTGCACTGGCGATGCAATATATGCCGCCGCCGGGGCCGAATGGAAGACCGGCCCACACGCCGATCGCCCGCGCCGGGGCGGCGAGCGGGCGACGGGCGGGGCGGCGGCGGACGCGGGCGGGCGGACGCGGACACGCGGCGGGGCGGCAGCGCGTGGCTGCCGCCCCGCCGAGCGCGGTCAGGCGCTGGGGCAGGTGTTGCGGTACTCCTCGATCGCGGTGCCGCTCGGCCCCGGGCAGAGGAACTGCTCGTAGCGGGTGTCGTCGTCGACGAACCGCTTGAGCCAGGCCACCGTCTGCTTGGCGGTGGGCGTGTTGACGGTCTGCGGGAAGAAGTGGCTCGCCCCGTTGAGCTCGAGGTACGCCTTCTCGGTCGCGGCCGGAATGCTGTTGTAGAACGGCTCCGAGTGCGTCGAGACCGCGGCGACGCTGTCGCTCTCGCCACCGATGATCAGCGTCGGCACCCGCAGGTTCGACCAGTTCTTCGTGAGGTTCCACGGGGCGAGCGGCACGGCTGCCTGGAGCGAGGGGCGCGCCGCCGCGGCCTCCAGGCTCCCCCCGCCACCCATGGAGTGCCCGGCCACCGCGAGCCGGGAAGCGTCGATCCGGGTGCGCACGGAGCTTCGCTCGACGAGGTAGTCGAGCGCGGCCAGCAACTGCCGCCCACGGCTGTCCGGCTGGTCGAGCCTGGTGTTGGTCTCGATGCCGATGACCACGAACCCGTGCGAGGCGATCCGCGGCCCGAGCCAGCTGATGCTGGACCAGCTCGCGGTGAAGCCGGGCGAGATGGCGACGGCGCCGAAGGTGCCCTCGCTGGTGCTGGTCGGGTAGTAGATGACCCCGCCGCCGAATCCGGTGACGCTGAGCGACGACACGTCCTGCGAGCTGGTGGCGAAGGGGCCCCGGCTGGCCTCCAGGACGGCGCTGGTCGGGTCGGGGCCACGCTCGTACGGGCTGGCGGCGGCCTGCGCGGCGGTCGGGGCCGCCAGGGCGCCGGCGGTCAGGACGGTGGCCACGGCCATTCTGACCACGGCGCGGACGGTAAAGCGAGGGCGGTTGGTGGTGGTGGATCGCACGTCGGGCACTCCCTGCTGGGGTGGGGGTTGTATCGACATACGTCAGTCTTCGGGGTGACTCACCCGCCCCGCATCGGCAAAATCACCAGTCACCGCCGACCGCCGCCGCGCCGACGGGCCGGGCGCGCGGCGGCGGCGGACGCCCGGCCCGGTGGGACGCGGCACCCGGCGGACGCCGTCGCGCCCCCTGGCCAGGGCGGCGAGGGGGCGCGGGAGCAGGGGCGGCGGCGCAGGTCAGCAGCGCGGCACGTTCGGGATGTAGCCGCTGTGGCCGGTCTGCAGGTAGGCGGCGGCGACGTAGCGGTTCGTGCCGATGCGGTGCCAGATGGTGCTGGTGCCGGCGGGACCGGTGACCGAGGTGCCGGTGGCCTGGCAGTAGATCGTGACGCGGGCGCCGTCGGCGACCGAGCCGACCACCCCGTAGCCGGTGCCGGGGCCGGAGCGCACGTTGAGGGTGCTGGCCGTGGTGTCGACCGTGCCGGTGCCGGTGCCGGTGACCCCGTTGACCAACTGCAGGTAGTAGGTCCAGTTCCAGTGCACGCCGGGGTCGGTGTGGGACGCGCCGGGCACCTCGCGGTGGGCGATGATGTGCGCCCGGTCCCGCGGGATGCCGTACTTGGCCGTCAGGTTGCGGGTGAGCGCCGCCGAGGCGCGGTACATGGCGTCGGTGAACCAGGCGGGGTTGTCGACGTACCCCTCGTGCTCGATGCCGATGGACTGGGTGTTGTAGGTCCAGTTGCCGGCGTGCCAGGCGATGTCCTTCTCCCGCACCGACTGGGTGACCGCCCCGTCGGAGGAGCGGAACGTGTAGTGGGCGCTGACCTGGGACGCCGGGTTCTGGAACCAGTTGATCGCGCTGGCGTAGCCGCCCTGCGTCATGTGGATGACGACGTACTGCACCGGGTGGCTGCCGGGGCGGCTGGCCACGGTGTAGTTGCTGGTGCTGGCCGGCGCCCACGCCGCCGGCCCGTAGTCGGTGCTCTGCGCCTCGTGGCCGCTCCCGCTCAGGGCGCCCTTTCGTGGCGCGACCGGGCGGCCGGGCACCGTCAGCACCGCCCCGGACGCGGCGGAGAAGCCGCTGCGCAGCAGGTCGTAGACGGCGTCGGCGTAGCCGCGGGCGACCGTCGGGTCGGTGGCCCCGCCGTAGCGGGCGATCGGCGCGTACCAGTGGTCGATCCCGGCCCGCTCGGCGCGGTCGAGGCCGGCGGCGTCGGCGTAGGAGCGCAGCACCGCCGCCGCGCCGGTGACGTTCGCGCCCGGGTCGGCGCGCAGCGTCGCCGCGTCGAGCCCGGTGAGCCGGGCCGCCTCCTCCAGGGTGTGCTGGCGGGGGTTGCTCACCAGGTGCATGACGCCGTGGCCGCCGGAGGCGCTGGCCACCCCGGCGCTGGCGTCGAGGCGGGTCTCGGCCTGGGCCAGGGCGACGAGCAGGTCGCGGGGGACGTCGTAGCGGGCGGCCGCGCGGTCGAACGCGGCGGCCAGGGTGCCGGCCTGCGCCGATGTCCGCGCCGAGGCCGGTGCGGCGGCGCCGGCCGCGCCGGCCAGGCCGACGGCGGCGACCAACGCGACGCCGAGCAGGCGACGGGGGCGCGGAAGGGATCGAACGTTCACTGCCACTCCTTGCGCGGACGAGCGGGACATGAAGAGCCGGAAAAGGGAACAGCCCGGCGCGGCGGGAGGCCGCCGCGCCGGGCCGGGGTTCAGCACCAGCCGTTGATCGGGCCGTTCACGCCGGTCCAGAGGTACGCGTCGGAGACCCAACTGCCGTCGGTGAGCCGGTTCCACAGCGCCGTGGCGCCGTAGCGCCCGGTGTGGGTGGTGCCGTTGGCCGAGCAGGAGATGGTGACCGTGCCCCCGTCGCCGACCGAGCCGACGGCGCCGTAACCGGAGCCGGGGCCGGAGCGCCGGGTGAGGGTGCCCCCGCCGTTGGCGTCGACCACCGCCTGGTTGAAGCCGAGCGCGCCGTAGTTGTAGACCCCGTAGCCGACGGGCGCCCAGGCCGACCCGTGCCGGGCCCCGCCCTGGTACGCCGCCCCGGCGACGATCTCCCACTTGCCGATGCCGTGCCCGGTGATGGCGACGTACGCGCTGTTCTGCCGCAGCCCGAAGTGGACGTGCCGGCCGGTGGCCGAGCCGCCGCAGGTGACGTCGGTGCCGGTGTTGCCCAGGTAGGCCCCCTCGCCGACGCCCGCCCCGTTGACCGAGATGCTGTTCCACAGGTGGTAGTAGTCGGTGGAGTAGCCCCGGTCGTGGATCACCCGGATCCAGCCCTGGCACATGGTGTACGCCGTGCCGCCCCGGGCCGCCCGGACGACGTGGTCGCCGCCGGAGAGGTCGATGGAGCTGTACGGCGGGCCGCCGCCCCAGCCGTGCGGGCCGCCGGTGAGCGTCCAGGTCTGCCCGACCGCGAACGGCAGGGCCATCCCGGTGCGCATGTCGTTGCCGGCCAGCGTGCCCAGGGCCGGGCTGGCCTTGAAGACCTGGCGCTCCTGCGCCGTCACCAGGGGCGAGGAGGCGGCGAGGGTGCTGAAGGCGGCCTCACCGTCGAACGCGACCTGCCACCGGCCGGCGTCGGCCCGCGCGATGAAGACCGCGCCGGTCGGGTGGGCGTCCTTGATTCGGGGTGCGACGGCGACGGCGGTGCCGAAGGCCCACTGGCCGTCCTGGCGGTCCACCTTGATCCGGGTCTCCCCCGTGGCGGTGGCGCTCATGCCGGAGCGCTCGACCTGGCCGAGCAGCTTGCTGGTCACGGCGTCCGTGACGGACGGGAGCACCGGCTTCGGTGCGGCGCTGGCGACTGCCGGTTGCGCACTGATCAGCAGCCCCGCCGCCAACAGTGCCACCGAGACGCCGGTCCACGGTCGTAGTTGTCGCATCGACCCACCATTCCTTCATCGACAATGAGCGATGTCGCGACGATAGGCCGCGCCGGAAAAAATGTCTACAGTGGAACCCCTAACCATCGAAGGTTTCCTTCGTGTAAATCGACTGTCCCCAGGTCAGGGCGGAGGCAGGAGACGCAACCACCAGACGGCGCGTAGGGGTACCCCGGTGGATGAGCCCGGCGTTGGCGGCCCGCCTCAACGAGTCACACCGCCGGGTCGGGCGGGGTGGCGGCGATCAGCAGGGCCACGTCGTCCTCGGCCACCGGGCGCCCCGGCGAGGTCAGTTCCGGCAGGCGGCGCAGCACCAGATCGGCGAGGCGCTCGGGGTCGGTCTCCCGGCTGTCGGCCAGCACCCGGTGCAGGGCGGCGAAGCCGTCGTCGATGGTCGCGGTGCGGCTCTCCACCAGCCCGTCGGTGTGCATCAGCAGGACGCTGCCCGCCGGCAGGTGGACCGTGTGGTCCGCGCGCGGCGCGTCGCGCACCGCGCCGAGCAACGGGTCGCACCCGGGCAGCAGGTCGATCCGCCCGTCCGGGGTGACCAGGGTCGGCGGCGGGTGCCCGGCGTTGGACCAGCGCAGCAGGTGCCCCCCGGCGGGCGCGGGGTCGAGGTAGGCCAGCAGCACGGTGGCCATGCTGGCGCTGCCGAGAGCCTGGTTGGCGTGGTCGAGGCGGCACAGCAGCGCCGACGGCGGCTCGTCCCGGTCGATGATCAGACCACGCAGGATGCTGCGCAGCTCGCTCATCGCGGCGGCGGCGGCGATGTTGTGCCCGGTGACGTCCCCGATGACCAGGGCCAGCCGGTCCTCGGGGAGGGTGACCACGTCGTACCAGTCCCCGCCGACGTGGTCCGCGCGATGCGCGGGCAGATACCGGGCCGCGAGCCGGATGCGGTCGTGGCGCGGCGGCGAGCCGAGCAGCGCCTTCTGCAACGTCTGCGCGACGCTGCGCTGCGTGTCCCGCACGGCGGCGCGCTCCAACGCCTGGGCCACGTAGCCGGCCAGGGTGGTGATCACCGCCTCCTCCCCCACGTCGATGTCGTAGGGCTGCTCCCAGACGAAGGTCAGCGCACCGAACGCGCCGCGCAGCCCGTGCAGGGGCGCGCTGACCAACGCCTGCCAGCCCATCCGGTGCAGGTCGTCGACCAGGTGCGGGAAGCGGTCGCGGACCGCCGTCGCGTCGTTGAGCAGGACGGGCCGGCCGCTGCGCACGGCCACCGCCGGCGGCAGGTCGGCGGTGACCGGGTAGTGGGTCCAGCGGTCGGCGAGGTCGGCGGGCAGGCTCGGCGCGGCGGCCATGGTCAGGTTCCGGTCGCCCGCCCGCAGCACGACGCCGACGTGCGCGGGGTCGAGACTGCCGCTGACCAGGCGACTGACCGTGGCGACGACGTCGGCCACCGTCTCGGCGGAGAGCAGGGCCACGCTGGCGCGCAGCAGCAACTGGCTCCGGGTGAAGGCCCGCTCCGAGCGCAGCTTGAGCGCCTCGGTGCGGACCCGCTCCCGTTCGGCGTGGTGGGCGGCGACCCGCAGCCGCAGGCTGTCCGAGCAGGCTGCGGCGAAATCGGCCAGCAGGTCCACCTCGCGGCCGGTCCACTGCCGGACCCGGTGGTCGATCACGCAGAGCGCGCCGAGCACCACGCCGTCGGCGTCGGTCAGCGGCACGCCGGCGTACGCCACCACCGCCAGGTCGGCGATGGCCGGGTTGACCCGCAGCCGGGGGTCCCGCCGGGCGTCGGCGATCACCAGCGGTTCGGCGGCGGCCACGACGTGGCGGCAGAACGAGTGACTCAGCGGGGTCTCTCGCCGCACGTCGGGGCCGAGCCCGCATGCTCCGGGGAAGTACTGGCGCTCCGCGTCGACCAGTGACACCAGCGCCATCGGCGCGTCCAGCACCGTGCCCACCATCGCCGCGAAGCGGTCGAGCGCGGGGTCCGCGACCGCGTCCAGCCCGGTCCGCGCCAGCGCCGCCACGCGGTCGGCCGACGACAGCACCCGGCGCAGGTCGTCAGGCGTCACGGAGCAACCTGGGGACGGACCGACCCGCCCCCCGCTGCCCGCCACACACCGCGCCCCGCTGCCCCGTCACGCGCGAAGCGTAGCGGAGAGGGGACCCAGCGGCCACCGCGTACCACGAGCTCAGGCGGCCGTACCGCCGCGCCCGCCGGCCGCCGGGGGCCGGATCGGCCGGTGGCAGACTGACCCGCATGAGCGCGCTCGACGGCCCGGCGCCGACGGCCTACGGCCACTTCACCACGATGCGGGTCGAGCGGCGGGCGGTCCGAGGCCTCGGCCTGCACCTGCGCCGGCTGGTCGCCGACTGCGCCACCGTCTTCTCGGCCGACCTGCGCCCCGCCCACGTGCGGGAGTGCCTGCGCGCCGCCACCGCCGCCGCCGAGGGGCCGCTGACCGTCCGGGTCACCGTCACCGACCCCGACCTCGCGCTGACCCACCTCGCCGCGCCCGCCCGCCCGCGCGTCGTGGTCACCACCCGCGCCCCCACCGCGCAGCCGCAGCCGCCGCTGCGGGTGCGCTCCACCGGGTACGCGCGGGACGCGCCCGCCATCAAGCACACCGGGCTCTTCGGCGCGCTGCACGAACGCCGCCGCGCCCAACTCGCCGGGTACGACGACGCCCTCTTCGTCAGCGCCGCCGGGCTGGTCACCGAGGGCCCCACCTGGAACATCGGGTTCATCCGGCACGACACCGTCGTCTGGCCGGCGGGCGACGCGCTGCCCGGCATCACCAGGCGGCTGCTCGCCACCGGCCACCCCGGCCCGCAGCGCACCGAACCCGTGCGGCTCGCCGACCTTCCCGCGATGACCGTCGCCTTCGCCACCAACGCCGCCGGCGGCATCCGCCCCATCGCCGCCGTCGACGGCACCAGCTTCGACGTCGACCACCCGGTCCTGGCCCGGCTGCGCGAGCGGTACGCCCGGATCGTCCCCGAACCCCTGTGAGCCGGGCAGGGAGCCGGTCGGGGTGTGCGGGAGCCCGACACACGGCGACGCCGCGACCGGTCCGGTCGCGGCGTCGTCGGCGGAAGGTGCCGCAGGTCAGCGGCGGTCGGCGGGACGGCGGGTGAGCGCCAGCCCGAGCGCGATCATGCCGATGCCGAGGAACAGGTGCAGCCAGTTGTCGGCGCCGTTGAGGGGCACGAAGTTGGCGCCGCTGTCGTGGTCGACGACCAGGCCGTAGAGCCACAGCACCAGGTAGACGGCGCCGCCACCGACGAGGTACGCCCGCGCGCCGGAGACGGAGCGGGCCAGTGCGATGCCCGCGATGCCGAAGACGACGTGGACCAGGTTGTGCAGGATGGACACCTGGAAGAGCCCGAGCAGCTTCGCCTCGGACTCGTGACCGGCGAACGTCATGGTGTCGTAGTCGCTGGTGATGCCCGGGATGAACCCGAGCACGCCGACCAGCAGGAAGACCACGCCGACGGCCAGCGCCGCCGTGCGCACGGGGTGCCGAGCGGCCGTCGCGGCACCGGATCCGGTCCTGTTGACCATTTGTCTACCTCCCAGAAAACCTGCTCACCGGAGCATCGTGTGAACGAGGTGCCCCGGTCGTCGCGGTCGAAACCAGTCGATTCGCAGCGGCTCGCAGCGGTCTCTCCGCACCTCGGGCGCGCAGCCCGCCGGCACCGGGGTTTAGCGGGCGACGGTCGCGGGGCACGTACCGGAGGACGACAACGATCCAGCACAACGACCCAGCACATCGATCCAGCACATCGATCCAGCCAGGAGGGTGACCATGCCGAAGGGCGACATCGAGACGTACTACGAGGACGGGCAGTGGAAGAACCGCCCGGAGGGCAACCAGCGGGCCAGCAGCACGCACGAGACCAAGGGCGAGGCGCAGGAGCCGGGGCGGGAGATGGCCAAGGAGCGGGGCGTCGAGCACGTGATCAAGAAGACCGACGGCACGATCACCGAGAAGAACACGTACCCGCGCAGCCGCGACCCGCGCGAGATCCCGGGCTGACCGGCGCCTCGGTCGCTATCGTCCCGCCTGCCCGGCGACCCCGCTCCGGCGTCCCACGCGACGCCGGGCCGGGATCGTCGGGCAGGCGTCGTCGTGCGCACGGTGGCTGCCGAGGCGACCGCTATCCGCATGGCTTGCAGCGTGGTCGAGGGCGACGACCGCAGGGAAGATCATGGTACGAAATGGCCCCTGGAGGGGCCTGAAACTACCAAGATCTTTCGCCCTGCCACTCACCGCCGAGGCATCCCCACGTCAGGCCGGCGGGCGGGCTAGGCGTAGAAGAGGCCGGAGAAGCTGTCGGTGCCCGCGTCGTCGTCGGTCATGTGCGCGTTCACCGAGACGTCGTGCCAGGACTGCCAGCCGAAGCCGCTGTAGACGTCGACCTCCCAGTAGGCCAGGCCGCCCGTGCAGGGCACGTCGAGGGACGCCGAGCCGAACGAGAAGGGCATGACCTGGGTGGCGAAGACCGTGACGTGCGCGGCGCCGGTCGAGCCGGTGCAGGTCACCGCGCCGTTGACCTGGAGCTCGTCGGCGGTCACGGCGGTGGCCGAGTAGACGACGATGTCCGCCTGGGCCGCCTGGGCCGGCGAGCCGGCGACGGTGAGGCCGGCGGCGGCCAGCAGGGCGACGGTGAGCGCGCCACGAACTGCCCGAACGCTCATCGGGGTCATCCTCTCGGGGGCGGCGGATCGGCCGACCCAGTCTAGCGACAACACCCACCAATGGGTGAAAATCATGACAAAAGTACCGGGCGGCTGTCAGTTGCCGTACAGGCCGTCCCGCTCCCACCGGCGCAGCGTCCGGTAGTCCCGCTCGACCTCCGCCGGGTCCTCGGCGGCCAGGTAGACGAAGCCCGGCGCAGTGACCAGGTCGACGGTCTGCGCCAGCGGCGCGCCCGGCGCGCCGGTCGCCGCCACCGCCACCACCGTCGGCAACTCCGACAACCGGGCCGACCAGTGCGGCGACTGCGCGGCGACCGGGGCCGGGTTGATCAGGGAGACGTTGCGTACGGCGGCGGACCAGCGCGGCGCCCGGTCGTCGAAGTCGGCGAAGAAGGCCGGCTCGACCAGGCACTGGACCTGCAACAGGGTCTGCGAGACACCGGAGAGCTTCGCCACCACGTCGGGCAGGGTCGACCCGCCGAGGCGCGCCCCGGTCTCGATCAGCACCGGCCCGGCGGCGGTGAGCATCAGCTCGGTGTGCGCGGCCGACGCGCGCACGCCGAGGGCGTCGAGCACGGCGAAGACGAAGTCGCGGATGGTCGCGGCCAGGGGTGAGCCGGGGTCGACCGGCTCCTCGTAGTCGTAGATCGGGGCGTCGGCGGGGCCGGGCCGCTTGGCGTACCGCCAGATCTCGGCGATGCGGTGCGACCCGCCGTGCGACACGCTGTTGACGTAGAACTCGGTGCCCACCAGCCGCTCCTGGACCAGGACGCGCCGGTTGGGCACGCCGTACACGGTCCGCCCGGCGAGCACCTGCGCGCAGGCCGCCCGGAGCTGCGCGACGTCCCGGCAGAAGTGCACGTTGTCGGTGCCCGCACTGTCCAACGGCTTGACGACCGCGGGCCCGCCGATGGCGGCGTACCAGGCCGCGGCCTCCTCCACCGAGGCGAAGGCGCGGCCGATGGGCGCGGCCAGCCCGGCGGCGCGTACGGTCTGCGCCATCGCCGACTTGTCCCGGCGCGCCGCGACCGTCGCGATCTCGTTGCCGGGCGTGCCGAGCAGGTGGTTGAGGGTGTCGGCGAGGGTCACCCCCGACTCGGTGCCGGCGAGGACCTGGTCGACCCCGATCGCGCGCAACCGCCGCACCAGCTCCGCCCGGTCGGCGACGAAACCGAGATCGACCGCGTAGTCGTCGGGGCGGAACGCCTTGAGGAAGTAGTCGGCGAAGACCTCCTTGCTGCGCACGTGCACGCAGGTGACCCCGCGCTCGCACAGCGCCCGGCTCAACGCGCCGCCGGTGGAGTAGCCGTCCACAATGGCGATGATCGGCACGCTTCCCCCATCTCCTGCCCGTTCGGCCGTCCCCGGCCGCCCCGGGCCTCGTCGGTCCACCCACCGTGGCCCGGGTCAGCCGTCGCCGCCGCCGGGGTGGAAACAGCAGCCGACCAGGGCCCCCGCGCCCATGCTCACCACGCCGACCTGGGCGTCCACCGTCCCCCGCACGATGCACCCGGCGTAGCCGTCGCCGCCGATCGCCCTCGGATCGCCGACGAACACCCCCCAGTTGAGGTAGAGGTCCTGGTAGCCCTCGCCGCCGACGACCGGGAAGGGCTCGGGCGCCGGGCGGACCCGCTGCTGCAGGACCCAGGGGCCGTCCATGGCCTGCGCCAGCCGCGCCGCCCACTCGGCGGCGTCGACCCGCCAGCCCGGCACGATCCCGGAACCGCCGTGCAGCATGATCGGCTTGAGGATGAGGTCGCGCTGGTGGGCCGTGGCGTAGGCGACGACGTCCACGGGCTCGCCCTCGGGCCCGGTCGAGCGCGCCCGCACGTACCGGGTCCAGGGCAACAACCGGCGCAGGGTCTGCCGTTCCCGGTCGGTGAACAGGTCGGCGTCGCGGTCGTCGGAGAGCATCGCCAGCGCGCCCTTGTTCCCGTACAGCTCGGCGTCGATCCGGGAGCAGAGCACCACCGTGCCACGCTGCGCCGCCGCCAGCACCGGCTCCACCAGGGCCAGGTCCGCCGGGGTGACGATCTCCTCCAGCAGGAAGAAGCGGTAGACCAGGTCCAGCACCCGGCCGTGCACGGTCAGCGCGCCGTCCTTCTCCTCGATCTCACCGACGTGGCACGGGATCGCGTCCATCTCGAACTCGTCGAAGAGCCCGGCCATCACCCCCAGCCGGGGGGCGTACGACCGGTAGCTCTCCGGCCAGTCGGCCAGGGCGATCACCGGCCGCCGGCCCGCCGCCCGGTCGCCCAGCTCGTACCGCACGGTCTCGGCGATCGTGCGGAACGTGTCGTGGAAGGTCAGCCCGCGCTGCGCGACGTACCCGGCCAGCGCCGGGTGGGCGAGCATCGCCCGGTTGATGTCGGCGTTCTCGAACCCGCCCAGCGCCGAGGTGATGTTCAGCTCCAGCAGCTTGAAGCCCTCCTCCGCCCGGTACAGGTCGGAGCGGGCCAGCGCCGTCGGCGGCCCGTCCGGGGCCCGCTGCACCAGCTCGATCTGCGGCTCGCTGAGCCCCAGCGCCCGCCCGAACGCGGCCCGGTCGCCGGCGAAGAGCCGTCGCGGCAGGTCGGTGAGCAGGTCGTGCGTCAGCAGCAGGTCCGCGCCGAGCTGGCGGGCCTCCCCCGGCTCCAGGAACACCGGGCAGGGCAGGAACCGGTCCCGGTAGGCCACCGCGAGCCGGGGCGAGGCGACCGCGCGCTGCGCCAGGGCCGCCGGGTCGACCCCCAGCCGGGCGAGGTGCGCGAGGTAACCGGCGGTCAGGCCGCGGCCCGTGGGAGCGGCTGCGTGGGTTGCCATGGTCGAGGGCTCCAGTCGTGGACGTCAGATGGGAACGGCCGTGCGGTCGGCGCCGTCGACGAAGGCGCGCAGCACGTCGAGGCAGTGCGTCAGCGCGTCCCGGCCGACCACCTCGTGCGGCGTGTGCGCCAACTCGGAGTCGCCGGGCCCGAAGTTGACGGCGGGGATCCCGTGGGCGGCGAAGCGGCCGACGTCGGTCCAGCCGAGCTTGGGGCGTACGTCGAGCCCGCCGGTGCGGCGCAGCGCGCCCAGGATCGGGTGGGTGAGCGCCGGCGCGGCGGGCGGCGAGGTGAGCAGGACGCGCACCTCGTCGGCCTCCGGCGCCAGGGCGGTCAGCTCCTCGATCGCGGCCTGCGTGCTCAGCTGGGCCGCGTGCCGGTAGTTGACCCGTACGGCGCAGCGGTCCGGCACGACGTTGCCCTGCACCCCCGCGGTGACGGCGACCACCGACGCGGACTGCCGGTAGACCAGCCCGTCGATCTGCACCGGCGGCGGGGTGAACGCGACGAACCGGGCCAGCGCGGGGGCCGCCCGGTGCACGGCGTTGCTCCCCCGCCACGGCCGGGCGGTGTGCGCCCGCGCCCCGGCGAAGGTGAACTCGACGACGAGGTTGCCCTGGCAGCCGGCCTCCAGCCGGCCGTCGGTGGGCTCCAGCAGCACGGCGGCGTCGGCCGTCACCAGCTCGCGGTGCTCGTCGAAGAGCACCCGCATCCCGCTCTGGTGCGAGCCGACCTCCTCCTTGTCGTAGAAGACGAAGGTGAGGTCGTGCGCCGGGTCGCGGGCGGACTCGGCCAGCATCAGCATGACCGCCACCCCGCCCTTCATGTCCACGGCGCCCAGCCCCTCGATCACGTCGCCGCGCGCCGGCGACCCGGTGGGCGGCGCCCCGGGCACGGTGTCGAGGTGGCCGGCGAGCATGACCCGGGTGGGGCGGCCGTGCGCGGTCCGGGCCACCAGGTTGTGGCCGACGCGGGTCACCCGCAGGTGTTCCGCCCGCGCGGCCAGCCGGGCCGCGACGAGATCGGCCAGCCCGGCCTCGTTGCCGCTGACCGACCCCACCGCGACCAGCGCCGCCGTCAGGTCGAAGACCGTGTCGGCCCGGACCACCGCCGCCGTGGACGTCGCGCTCACCGCCCCACCTCCGTCTCCAGGGCCCGGGTCAGCCAGCGGCTTCGCGCGCCGGCCAGCATCCGCAGCATGATCAGTGCCATGATCGCCGCGCCGAAACCGTAGACGGCCGGCGGACCGTAGCGGTGCGAGACCAGGCCCGCCGCCGCCGCGCCCAGCGGGATCGCGCCCCAGGCGACCAGCCGGTAGACGCTGTTGACCCGCCCCTGCAACTCGTCGGGGATGAGGGTCTGCCGCAGCGCGACCACCACCACGTCCCAGGTGACCGAGCCGCAGGCGGCGACGAAGAACGCGACGACCGCCATCGGCCAGGTCGGGGCCAGCCAGAGCATGAGGCTGGCCACGGCATGCGAGGCGGCGACGATCACCAGGGCGTGGTCGCGGCCGATGCGCCGCACCAGCGCGGGGGCCACCGGGGCGGCGAGGACCGCGCCGGCGGCCTCGGCGGCCAGCAGCAGGCCGTAGCCGAGGTCGCCGAGGCCGAGGCTGCGGTGGGCGTACACCACCAGGACGGCCAGCGCGCCGGCCGAGACGAAGTTCAGCGCCCCGGCCATCAGGGCGAGGGTACGCAGCAGGTGGTGACGCCACAGCCAACGCGCCCCGGTGGTCATGTCGGCCAGCAGCCGGGCGGTGAGGCCGCCGCCGGCCGGGCGGGCCGCCACGGGCTGCTGCCGGCCGGTCAGCCGCAGCCGGCTCAGCAGCACGGCCGAGACTCCGAAGGTGATTGCGTCGACGCCGAACGGCAGCACCGGGGCCAGCGCGAAGAGCCCGGCACCGGCCAGCGGCCCGATGAACTGGGTGGTGGCGCTCTGGGTGGCCACCAGCCGGCCGTTGGCGTGCATGAGCCGGTCGCGGGCCACGATCGCGGGCACCAGCGCCTGCGCGGCGTTGCGGAACCAGGTCTCGCCCAGGCCGATGACGAAGAAGCAGAGGTAGAGCACGCCGAGGTGGGCGTGGCCGAGGAAGACGGTCACGGCGAAGCCCGCCATCGCCCCGAACCGGACCACGTCGATGACCACCATCGAGCGGCGGCGGTCGAGCCGGTCGACGAGGACGCCCGCGGGGATGCCGAAGACGACGTACGGCAGGGTCAGCGCCATGGTGACGCCCGCGATCAGCCGGGGGTCGTCGGTGAGGTGGCTGGCCATCAGCGGCGCGGCGGCCAGCGAGATCCCGTCGCCGACGCCCGAGCAGGCCGTGGCCGTCCAAAACCTGCCGAACTCCGGGCCCAGCCGGGGTTTCTCGGCCACCCCGAGCGGGTCGGCGCGGGACACCTCGCTCACCACCCGGGCACCGGCCCGGCTGCCTCGGCGGCCTCGGTGGTCTCGGCGGTCTCGGCGGTCTCGGCGGCGAGGACGGTCAGGTGCGGGCGGGGGTCGGCCGGCGGCCGGTCGCCGCGCGGCGCGCCCGGATCCGGCCGGCCCACGTAGAGCCAGCCGAGCAGCCGCTCCCCCGCCGCGACGTCCATCGCCGCGCGCACCGGCGGGGCGTCGAGCAGCGGCCCGGTCCGCCAGATCGACGACCAGCCCGCCTCGTGCAGCAGCAGCCCCAAGTGGGTGACCACGGCCGTGGCGGCGGCGAGTTGCTCCCACTCGGGCACCTTGGGGTGCGGCCGGGCCCGCAGCACGATCCCGACCAGCAGCGGCGCGCGGCGCGGCTTGGCGGCGGCCCGGTCCCGCTCGGGCCCGGTCGCGCCCTGCGCGGCGGCCAGCGCCGCGCCGAGCCGGTCGCGGGCCGCGCCGCGCAGCAGGACCAGCCGCCACGGCCGCAGGGCGGCGTGGTCCGGGGCGTTCATCGCCAGGGCCAGCAGGTCGCCGAGTTCGGCGTCGCTCGGGGCGGCGTCGGTGATCCGCCCGCCGCTGCGGCGGGTGCGCAGCAGGCCGGCCAGGGCGGTCACGACGGCCTGCCGGCCGCCGGCCGCCGCGCCACCTCGTGGTAGCCGTGGGTGGCCCGCGCCTGGCGCAGCGGCGTGCCCGCCCGGACGTCGGCGAGCACCCGCTGCTCCATCGCCGCGACCCGGGTCACGCTGGCGACCACGTCGTCGACCAGGGCCTCGGGTACGACGACCACCCCGCTGCCGTCGGCGGCGACCAGGTCGCCGGGGCGCACGGTGATCCGGTCGCCGTCGGCGCCGACGGTCACCGGTTCCTGCGCGGCGGCCATCCGGACCCGGTTCTTGCCGGAGCGCATGAAGGCCCCCCGCGCCCACATCGGATAGCCCAGCTCGCGGATGCCGTCGACGTCGCGGAAGTAGCCGTCGACGACCGTGCCGGCGAGCCCTCGGGCGACGGCGACCTCGGCGAGGATGTCACCCCAGACGGTGCAGTGCCGGCCCTCGTTGGCGATCACCACGACCGCGCCGGGGGGCACGTCGTCGATGTAGTCCGCCGCCGGGGCCCGCACGCCGTCGGCGACCGGCTCGAACCGCACGGTGAAGGCGGGGCCCACGACCAGCCCCGTGCCGGAGAACCGCCGCACCCCCCACAGGGTGCTCGACACCCCGGCGAGGTCGAGCGCGTCGCTGACCGCGGCCGTGCCGTGCGCGGCCAGGGCCGCACCGAGGGCGTTCATCGGGCGCCGCCCGCGACGACGTGAACAGCCAACTTCTGGCCTCCCTGAAAAATGTTGATCTTCGAGTTGCGGCTGGCCTTCGCGCCGAAGCCCGCGACCCGCCCGCCCAGCAGGTAGGTGTCCAGGCTGATCGGCAGGGCGTCGACCCGCCCCTCGCCCGGCGTCACGACCGGGTAGCTGGTCGGCACCACTCGCCGCTGCACCACGTGGCCGTCGCGCAGCGCGGCGGCCACCGCCTCCCGCCACCGCCCCGGCGGGCAGTCGTGGCCGATGGTGACCCCGTCGCCCCGGATGTCGTACGCCTGCTTGAGCACGAACTCGCGCGGGTCGGCCAGCAGCCGCTGCGCCAGCGGGGCGCCGTCGTCGTCGACCGCGTCCGGGGTGAGCTTGCGGGCCCACGGCAGCAGCCGCGCCACCAGGGCCCGCTCGGCGGGGGTGAAGAGGTCGGCGAACTCCGGCTGCTGGACGAAGGCCAGGGTCAGCTTGTTCTCCGCGACGTACCGGGCGACGAACGGGTTGACGTGCACCAGCGCGGTGTCCCGGACCGCCCGCTCCCACCGCGCCACGAAGTCCGGGTCGGCGCAGTATCCCACCCACGAGACGGTGTTGACCTTGTTCCAGCACAGGTCGGCCGGTCGGCCGTCGAACCGGGCCCGCCCGCCGTCGACCTCGATGGCGCGCGGGTCGGCCAGGAACGCGTCGACGCCGACGGCCCGCATCCGCTCCACCAGCTCGACGCTCTCCCGGTTGGCCCCGCCCGTCGGCTGGAGCACGGCGATGCGGCCCGGCTCCGCGCACCGGCCCGGCTCGCGGGCCGCCGCCGAGCGGGCCGCCGCCCGCAGCCCGTCGAGGAAGCGGTCCTCGCCGGTGTACGTCAGCCCGGTCGGGCGCAGTTGCTCGGCGGAGAGGTCCCGGACCACGGCCGCGACGGTGGCGTTGACCCGGGCGGTGAAGAGCGTGCCGGCCGGCGAGTCCGCGTTGTTCTCCAACACCCGCAGCCGCTCGGTGCCCGCCTCCAGGTAGCCGTCGAGGCGGCACACCCAGGGGGCGTCACCGAGCGAACGGTCGGCGTCGATCAGCCGGTCGGCCGCCGGGTCGAGCGCGTAGAACGCCCGCACGTCCGCCCGCGCCCGCCACAGCGCGCCGACCTTGCCGAGCAGCTCGACGTACCGGGTGAGCAGCGGCGCGATCGCCTCGGCCCGGTCGTGGCGGATCAGCACCGGCACCGGGGAGAGCGGGAAGTCCTTGTTGCGGAACACCGGGGCGGTCTCCAGCGCCGCCCGCACCGCCCGCTCGGTCCGCGCCGCTTCGTGCACCGTGGCGTGGGCGAGGAGCAGGGCGGCCGGCCAGTCGATCAGTCCGGACCCGCTCAACGCGCCCGCCCGGAGGCCGACGCCCAGTCCACGGCCGTGGCCGGGGCACGCCCGCGCACCTGGTCGAAGTAGGCGTCCACCAGGGCGGTGGTGACCGGGAAGACCGGCCACCCGGAGAGCTCCCGCCCGGCCACCGAACGCACCGGGCCGAACTCCAGCCCGGTGCCGCAGAGCACCACCTCCTCGGCGGCCGCCAGTCGCTGCTCGGTCACCGCGTCGGAGACCGCCTGGTAGCCCAGCGCCCGCGCGGTGGCCAGCACCCATGCCCGCGTCACGCCGGGCAGCACGTGGTCGTCGAGGCGCGGGGTGATGATCCGGGTGCCCTCCTCGACCAGGAAGACCGTGGCGGTCGGCGCCTCGCTGATCAGCCCCTCGGCCGTACGCAGCACGCACGAGTCGAAGCCCGCCCGCTTCGCCTCGGCCAGGGCCAGGCGCGGGCCCGCGTACGCGGAGATGTTCTTCGCCGCGTTCGGGAAGACCGCGTCCGAGGGGCGCTGCCACGCGCTGACGCCCAACCGGATGCCCTCGCCCCGGGCCAGCCAGCGCTTGCGCCCGGAGGGGGCGATGGTGACGGTCAGCGCCGTCTCGGCCTCCTCGTCGATGCCGCCGACGTTGGCCGCGCTGACCGCGACCCGCACGTAGCCGTCCGCGTCGATCTCCTGCGCCGCCACGAGCTCGTCGATGATCGACGGGACCTCGTCGCAGCAGAGCGGGTCGAGCCCCATCAGGCGGCAGGAGTTGCGCAGCCGGTCGAGGTGCGGCCCCAGCAGCCAGGGCACGACCCCGCCGGAGTCCTGGCGGTAGAGCCGGATCCCCTCGAACACCGACACCCCGTAGCGCAGGGCGATGCTGCCCATCGGCAGGGTGGCCTGCTGTTTGGGCACCAGCGCGCCCCGGTGGTGCGCCAACGGCCAGGACCCGGCCTGACCGTTGGCCGACGAGGCCTTCACGCAGCGCGGCGGAACACGGGCTCCGCCGGGTCGTACGACGTGCGCAGGATCATGTCGAAGTGGCGGTGCCGCAGCTCCAGCGCGTTGGCCAGCGCGGCGATGGCGTTCTGCTGCAACTGCGGGGTGTCGCAGTAGCGGCGCAGCAGCTCGCGGGCCGCCGCGGCGTGCTCGTCCTCCAGCTCGCTGACCGCGTCGTCGCCCGCGTCGGCCGAGGCGTGGTGGACGAAGAACTCGTAGCCCTCCGGCGGCAGCCCGTAGACGTCGCGCATCACCGACAGCATGCTCTTGCCGTTGTCGTTGGTGATCGGCGGCTGGCCCTCCATCAGCAGCAGCACGGAGGCGACCCCCTCGGTGAAGTGCGCCGCGCCGTTGCAGACCCGGACGTTGTGCTCGATGACCGCGGCGGTCTCCGGGGCCAGCGGCGGGTTCGCCAGCGCCTCGGCGCTCACGCCGACCGCCGCGCCGAACGCGGCGAAGGTGTCGAGGTGGCGGCCGGAGTTCGACAGCTTCCCGGTCTCCTCCTCGTAGATGTTCTCCACCAGCAGCACCCGCAGGCGGTAGTCCTCGATGCGGGAGGCGATGCCCAGGATGTTGCGGGTCCAGAAGCTCTTGATCGGCCAGCGGTGCTGGACGAAGCCCTGCAGCAGGCGGTCCGTCGCCTTGCCGGCGAGGATCGTCTGGTACAGCTCGCTGGTCATCTTCTTCCGCTCACCGATCATCCGGTCGAGCTCGGCTACGAAGTCGGTCATGGGGACTCCCCCTCCATCTCGGCTGGACGCACGGGCTCGCAGGGGCGCGCGGCGGGTGCCGACGCCCCTCGGTCGGGCAGGCTCACTGGTCGGACATGGTCAGGATGGTCGCGTCGTACCCGTTCGCGGCGAGCATGTCGGAGAAGTCGGCCGCGCCGTCGAGGTTCAGGTCGAGCAGGCCGGTGAGGACCGCCTTCGTGCTCCCCTCGGCCAGCATGCGCAGCCGGGTGGCGAGCGTCGTCTGGTCGGTGGCGATCGGGTCGAGCCGCAGGGCCGCGCCGTGCCGGACGATCAGGTGCGCGACGATGACCTCCAGCCGGAGGTTCCCGCCGCCCTTGCCGATGCCGGCGATCGAGGCGTCCACGGCGGTGGCGCCCGCCGCCATCGCCGCCTTGGCGTTGATGAACGCCAGCCCCAGGTTGTCGTGGGGGTGGAACCCGATCGGCACCGGGCTCGCCGCCACCGCCGCGCCCACCCGCGCGGTGACCGCCTCCGGGTCCAGGCTGCCGTTGGAGTCGGCGAGGTACACCACCTGCGCGCCGGCCTCGGCGCAGGCCCGCACGGCGGTGGCGATCTGCTCCTCGGTGCGCTCGCTGACCCGGGTCAGGTTCATCGCCACCGCCAGCCCGGCCGCCCGGGCCGCCTCGGCGTAGGGTGCCGCCCGCTCGACGGAACCCCCGGCGACGAGCACGCGGGCCATCGACACGTCGTGGTCGGGCAGCTCGGCGACCCGGCCGATCGGCACCTCGCCCGGTCGCACCATCACGGCGATGCGGGGCCGGTCGGCCACGGCGGCCAGCGCGGCGAGGTACTCCGGCGGGCAGATCGCGCTCGGGCGCTGCGGCTCGTGCCCCTCGCGGAGGTACCCGACCTCGACGACGGGGACTCCGGCGGCGCCGACGGTGCGGACGATCGCCTCGGCCTCACGCGTCGTCCAGCTGTGGCCGTTGACGTAGCCGCCGTCGCGCAACGTGACATCCAACAGGGTGAGGTCGCGTTCGGGATTCACCGCGCGGCCCCGAAATATGTGCGGACGATGATGGCGTCGAATGGCGGCAGCATGATTCTCCAAATCCCCCCCGGGCATTCGTGAGCAAGGATGTCTTGGAGTCCACTGTGGCGCAAGTGTGTTCCGGGTCACAACAAAATCGATATCTATAAATTGTTATCCGCCGGTCTGTGCTCATTTTTTCGAGCAGAACGCGCGGATTGGCCGGCCCGGGGATCAGCCGGCGCGGGCGACGCGCACCGGCAGGGAGGTGAGGCCGAGCATGAAGTTCGACCGCAGCCGGCGCGGCTCGCCGGCGAGCTCGCACCGCACCCCGGCGGTGAGTAGCCGGCGGAACAGCAGCCCCAGCTCGGCCTGGGCGACCGGCGCCCCGATGCAGCGGTGGATGCCCGAGCCGTAGCTCAGGTGCCGGTTCGGGGTGCGCCCGACGTCGAAGGCGTCGGCGTCGGGGAACTGGTCGGCGTCGCGGTTGGCCGAGACGTTCCAGACCGTCACCGAGTCACCGGCGCGGATCTGCCGGCCCCGGCGCTCGACGTCGCGCTTGGCCACCCGCTGCACGTAGGCATTGGTGGAGCTCCACCGCAGCACCTCGTCCAGCGCCGTGCCGAGCAGTTCGTGGTCGGCCAGCAGCCGGTCGTACTGTGCCGGGTTCTCCATCAGCGCCAGCAGGCCGGTGCAGGCGGTGTACGACGACGTCTCGTTGCCGCCGACCGCCAGGTTCAGGCAGTTGTAGAGAATCTCGTCGGTCTCCAGCAGCCGGCCGTTGATCCGCGAGCGCGCCAACCGGCTGACGACGTCGTCGCCCGGACGCCGGCGCCGCTGCGCCAGCAGGTCCTCGAAGAAGTCGAAGATCTCCGCCTGCAACCAGGCCAGCCGCAGCCGGGTGTCGTCGCCGGTGTCGACGAAGACCTCGTCGCGGTAGCCGACCATCCGCCGGGTCAACCTGATCAGCTGGTGCGCGTCCTCGTGGGAGATGTCCATGATCGTCATCAGCGCACCGGCCGGCAGTTCCGTGGCGACCTCGGTGGCGAAGTCGCCGCCGCCGGCCTCGACCAGCCGCTGCACCGCCCGGTCCACCAGCGCGCCGACCTGCGCGGAGACCGCGCTCAGCACCGCGCTGGACAGCGCCGGCTGGATGACCTGCTTGAGCAGCCGGTGCCGGGGCAGGTCGGTGACGACCAGCATCCGACCGGCCGCGGTGTCGTCGGAGCTCTGGAGGGAGCCCCCGACGATGGCACCCCGCGACGAGCTGAACAGCTCGTGCTCCCGGTACGCCCACTGCACGTCGTCGTACTTCGTCAGCGCCCAGAAGCGGCTGCCGTCGGCGCCCTCGTTCCAGTGCACCGGATCGTCCGCCCGCAGCCTGGCCAGCGCGTCGAGGTGCTCCCCCCGCGCGAACAGGTCCACGTCGGTGAGGTCGATGCCCGCCACGGCGGGCACCTGCGTCACGTCGGTCACGCCGGCTCACTCCCCGCCGCGGTCCGGTCGATCAGGTCGGCCAGGTCGGCCAGGACCACGTTGGCCAGCAGCGCCTGCACCGGCAGCTTCACCCCGAGGTTCCGGGTGATCCGCCGGTGCATCTGGAACGCCTGGAGCGAGTGCCCGCCCAACGCGAAGAAGTTCTCGTTGCGGCCGACGTTCTCCACCCCGAGCAGCCCCTCCCAGAGCTCCGCGAGGTACCGCTCGGTCGGCGTGCTCGGCGGCAGGTGGCTGTCCCGGCGCAGCCGGTGGGCGTCGAGCAGCTCGCCCAGCGCCGCGGTGTCCCGCTTGCCGTGGTCGGTGGCCGGGATCTGCGGCACCACGATGAAGTCGCTGGGCACCATGAAGTCCGGCAGGTCCCGTTGCGCCTGGGCGCGCAGCTGCGCCACGGCCGGCGTCCCGTCGACCACCACGACGGCGATCAGCCGCCGGTCGTCGGCCGTGCCGTCGGGGAGCACCACCGCGTCGAGCACCTCCCGCTGGCGGCGCAGGCCCCGCTCCACCTCGCCCGGCTCCACCCGGTAGCCCCGGATCTTCACCTGGTCGTCGACCCGCCCGATGAACTCCAGCGCGCCGTCGGCGCGGCGGCGCACCAGGTCGCCGGTGCGGTAGACCCGCACCGGCGAGCCGTCCTCGCCGGGCAGCGTGCGGAACCGCTCGGCGGTCAGCTCCGGCTGGTCCTGGTAGCCGCGGGCCACCCCCGGCCCGCCGACGAAGAGCTCCCCGGTCTCCCCGTCGGCGACCGGCAGCAACTGCGGGGAGAGCACGTGGGCGCTCACCCCCGGCAGCGGCGCGCCGATCGGGATCAGGTCGCTCTCGGCGTCGGCCATGGTCACCCGGTGCGCCGTGCACGCCGTGGTGATCTCGGCCGGCCCGTAGAGGTTGTACAGCTCCCCCGCGAACCGGCCACCCAGCAGGTCCCGGCAGGCGGCCGGCTGGAGCACGTCCCCGCCGACCTGGAGCAGCCGCAGCGCGGCGAACGCGTCCAGGTCCTCGCGCACCACGTGGTTGACCACCATCGTCGGCACCAGCATCGCGGTGATGCCGTACCGCTTCATCTGGCGCTGGAAGTCGGCGGCCAGCAGCTCCGTGACCGGCGGCAGCACGACGGCCTCGGCGCCGGCGGCCAGTGTCGTCCAGATCTCGAAGTGGAAGGCGTCGAACGACACGCTGGAGATCTGGCCCGACCGGTCGTCCGGGGTGAGCCGGGGCAACCCCGGGTTGAGCGCGAACGACACCAGGTTGCGGTGCTCCAGGACGATCGCCTTTGGCTCGCCGGAGGAGCCGGAGGTGAACAGCACGCTGGCCGCCGTGGCCGGCTCGACCCCGGCCGCCGCGACCGCACCGGCCGGGGCGGCCTGGGCCAGCTCGGCCAGCGTCACCACGTCGGCCGCCAGGTGCGCCAACCGGTCCCGCCACGCCGCCTCGCCGATGATCAGCTTCGCGCCGCCGGCCCGCAGCATCAGGTCCCGCCGGGCCGCCGGGTAGCGGCTGTCCACCGCCACGTAGGCCGCGCCCGCCTTGAGGATCCCGAGGATCGCCACGAAGAGGTCCACGGAACGCTCGACGTAGAGCCCGACGCGGTCCTCCACGGCCACCCCCCGGCCCCGCAGCCCCGCCGCCACCGCGTCGGACTCCCGGTCGAGTTCGGTGTACGTCAGCCGACGGTTGCCGTCGCCGACCGCGAACCGGTCCGGGTGCTCCCGCACCGACCGACCGAAGAGCCCGAGCACCGTGTCGTCGACCATCGGCGCGCCCCCTTGACCCGTCACAGCGTCGCTCCCCTCATCGCGTCCCCACCCTGAGCAGTTCCCGACGGCTGCGCCGCCGCGAGTTCGCGTACCAGCCCGCAGAGCCCGGCGAGCGTCGGCGCCTGCACGAACTGCGGCAGGCGGAGCCGGACCCCGAGCCGGCGGCGCAGCTCCGCCAGCACGCGCACCGCGCCGAGGGAGTCCCCGCCGAGGCGGAAGAAGCTGTCGGCCCGGCCGAAGCCGTCGTGGCCGAGCACCCGGGCCCAGGCGTCGCGCACGGCCGACTCCAGCGGGTCGGCCGGCTGCCCGGTCGGCCCCTGCCGGGCCTGCACGTGCTCGAGCGCCAGCCGGCGGGCCCGGTCCCGGTCGGCCTTGCCGTTGCGCAGCAGCGGCAACTGCGCCACCGGCACGATCACGTGGGGCACCAGGTAGGCGGGCAGGGTCCGGCGCAACCGCTCGATCGCGTCCTCCGGGTCGAACCCGGCCGCCGCCGACCGCCGGGGCTGGCTGACCAGCGGCCGGTCCGGGTCCACCGGGGCCCGCGCGGCGTCGGCCTCCGCGTGCCGCCGGGCGGTCGTGGCCCGGCCGTCGAGGTACGCGCAGAGCAGGGTGGCGTCGCGCGGGTCGACGCGGACCACGGCGGCGATGCCGTGGGCGCGGGCGAGTTCCACCAGCGCCGCCGGGGTCACCGCCGCCCGGCGCTGCGGGGCCGGGTCGTCGAGCCAGGCGACGTTCTGCGCGTTGGGTATCCCCCGGACCACCGCCGGGCCGTCGTCGGCCACCCGGGCGCAGATCCCCGCGAACTCCTCCGGGGTCGCCCAGGTGTGCTCGGCGGGGGCCCGGTCGGGCGCGGGCGGCGCGTCCGCCCGGGTCAGCACGGCGTCGAACCGGAACGCCGACATCTCGCTGAAGGCGGTGAGGTGCTTGGGCCGCAGGGAGACCCGCAGGTCACCTCGGTCTGCGGCGAGCCGGTACAGGTACCCCGGGTCGACGAGCAGTTCCCGTTCGTCGTCGGCGAGCCGGTCGGCCACCTCGGCCAGCCGCGCCTCGTCCGCGTCCGGGTGCCGCGCCTGCGCCATCGCCCGGTACTGCGCCCGCGCCAGCGGCCACGAGCGCAGGTCACCGAGGAAGAGCCGGCCGCCGGGCGAGAGCCGGTCCAGCGCCGCGCCGAGCACCTGGTCGAGGTACTCCCGGCCGGGGAAGTACTGGATCACCGAGTTGAGCACGATCAGGTCGAACCGGTCCGGCAGCCCGTCCCACTCGTCGGCGGGCCGCGACAGCGCCGCGAACCCGGGGCCCAGCGCCTCGCGGTCGGCGTTCAGCGCGTCGACCGAGCGCGTCGAGAGGTCGGTGGCCAGCCAGGTGGTGGCCTTGCGGGCCAGCGGCCGGGTCACGATCCCCGCCCCCGCCCCGATCTCCAGCACGTGGGTGAAGCCGAGGCGGGTCAGCGCGTCGACCGTGTGGCCGGCCCACTCCCGCATCACCTCGTCCGAGTACGCCTCGCGGGTCAGGCTGCTCGTCCAGCCGGTGAACCCCGACGGCTCGAGGTCCGTGTAGACCTCCTCCCACTGGGTGCGCCAGTCGTCGACGGCCGCGCTCGCCCCGTCCGACTCGCGGGGCACCACCAGCGCCGCCAGGCTGCGGTTGTCGTCGACGTCGACCGCGACGACCGTGCAGCCACCCACCCCCGGCAGACGGTTGATCGCGCTCTCCACCTCCCCCGGCTCGATCCGGTAACCGCGCAGCTTCAACTGGTCGTCCAGCCGACCGCGGATCTGGTACCCGCCGTCGCGGGTCCGGCGGGCCCGGTCGCCGGTGCGGTACGCGCGGCCGATCCCCTCGAGCGTCACGAACGCCGCGGCGGTCAGCTCGGGCCGGTTCACGTAGCCGTGCGCCAGGGCGGGGCCGCTGATCCACAGCTCGCCCCAGGTGCCGACGGGGGCCGGGCGGTCCCACCGGTCCCGCACGAAGAACCGGTTGCCCCGCAGCGGGGGGCCCACCGAGATGTCCTCCGGGGTGATCCGCCAGGCCGACGAGTAGATGGTGGTCTCGGCCGGGCCGTACGCGTTGAACGCCTCGTCGGTCACCTCCAGCAGCGCGTCCCGGACCTTCACGGTCATCGGCTCGCCGCCGGAGATCGCCACCCGTACCCGGGTGTCGAGGTGCTCGGCGAGGATCCGCCACACGCTCGGCGTCGCCTGCACCAGGGTCACGCCGCGGTCCCGGATCAGCTCGGCGAGCCGGACGGCGTCGGCGGCGGTCTCGTCGTCGGCGACGACGCACTCGACGCCCGTGGTCAGCGGCAGCAGCAACTCCAGCAGCGAGATGTCGAAGATGACCGTCGCCGAGGCGACCATCCGGTCCCCGGCGGCCGGACGCACCAGCCGTTCCATCTCCCGCAGCAGCCCGACCAGGCTGCCGTGCCCCACCAGCACGCCCTTCGGCTGACCGGTCGAGCCGGAGGTGTACATCAGGTAGGCCGGCGACGCGGGGTCGGTCGCCGGCGGCGCGGCGGTCGGGCCGGTGTCACCGTCCTCGCCCAGCAGCACCACCGTGCGCCGGCCCAGCTCGGGCACCGCCCGGTCGGCGACCAGCACCCCGACCCCCGCGTCGTCGCAGACGAACAGGCTGCGCGGCACCGGGTGGCGGGGGTCGAGCGGCACGTACACCCCGCCCGCGCCCCAGATGCCCAGCATGGACACCAGCAGGTCGACCCCCCGGGGCAGGTACGAACCGACCGGCACCCCCTCGGTGACACCGGCGGCGCGCAGCCGCGCGGCCAGCCGGAGACCGGCCTGCCAGAGCTCGCGCCGGGTCAGCCGGGCCGGGCCGCAGCTCACCGCGACCGCCTCCGGCTCGGCGCGGGCCGCCTCGGCGATCAGGGCGAGCAGCGGCGGCTGCTGCGTCGACTCGTCCGCCGGGTCGACCGTCGACCCACCGGCGGGCAGGTCGAGCTCGCCCACCCGGACCCCGGGGTCGGCGAGGCATCGGCGCAGCACCTCGACGTACGCCTCGACGGCCTCGGCGATCGACCGGTCGTCGAACAGCGCGGTGCGGTACTCGAAGCGCACGTTCGTCTTCTCGCCGTCGGGCAGCACGTCGACCAGCAGGTCGAACTTCGCCCCGGACGGGTAGGCCGGGCGGTAGCGCACCCGGGCGGAGCCGAGCCGCAGCCGCAGCTCCGGCACGTTCTGGTACGTCATCATGACCTGGAACAGCGGATGCGTCCCGGAGGTCCGGTCCAGCCCCAGCGACCGGATGATGGCCTCCAGCGGGGCCTGCCGGTGCAGCAGCGCGTCGACGGCGCGTTCCTGGGTGCGGCCGACCACCTCGGCGAAGGACGGGTCGCCGCCGAGGTCGAGCCGGATCGGCAGCGTGTTGACGAAGAAGCCGACGGCCCGTTCGGTCGCCTCGTCCCGGTCGTCGGCGACCGGTACGCCGATCACCAGGTCGTCGACGTTGCACCAGCGGGCCAGGAAGACCCCGAGCACCGAGATCGCCACCACGAACGGGGTGGTCCGCCGGTCGGCGGCCAGGGCCCGCAGCGCCTGGGTCGTCGACCGGTCCAGCACGTGGGTGTGGATGCCGCCGCGCCAGTCGAGCAGGTCGCTGCGGCGGGCCCGGTCGACGGGAAGGTGCAGCTCGGCGGGTGCCCCCCGCAGCACCTCCCGCCAGTGCTCGACCGCCTCCCGCTGCGCCTGCTCGGTGCGCTCCCGCCGCTGCCAGGCGGCCACCTCGGCCAGCCCCGGCACCGGCGGGAGCTCCGCGTCGGCGTCGTGCGCCGCGCCGGTCAGCCGGGCGTAGAGCGCGGAGAGGTCCTCGGCCAGGTTGGCGGCCGACCAGCCGTCGACCACCGCGTGGTGCATGACCAGGACGAGCAGGGCCTCCTGCTCGGGCAGGATCCAGAGCGCGGCCCGGAAGACCTCGCCGCGTTGCAGGCTCAACGGCAGGTCGAGGAACGCGGCCAGCTCCGCCTCGGCCTGCTCGGGCCCGTCCACCGTGGACACCCGCAGGTTGCCGCCGGTGGCCTCGGCGACCAGCATGTGCACCTGGTCGCCGTCGTCGGTGAACCGGCAGCGCAGCGCCTCGTGCCGGGCCACCAGCGCGTCGACCGCCGCGCCGAGGGCCGGCACGTCCAATTCCCCGTACACCTGCCAGAGCAGTGGCGCGGCGTAGGCCGTGCCACCCTCCTCGTGCCGGTCGATCAGCCACAGGCGGCGCTGCTCGGGGCTGGCCGGAACCGGTGTGCTCATCGCGTCGCTCCCTGGGGTCGGGCGGCCGGCCCCGGCTCGTCGGCGACGCCGTCGGTGCGCGAGGGGACGGTGGGGGTGGTGGCGGGGGCCGCCTCGGGGTGGCCCGGGGCGGGGACGTACCGGCTGCGGGTGCGCTGCGCCCACCCGACGACGGGCCCGGTCGCGGCGGCGAGCGCCAGGAAGACGCCGATCAGGACGAGCCAGCCGACGTCGGTCCAGGTGCTCAGCAGGAAGGTCACCAGGACCGGGCCGCAGATCGACCGGATGGTCGACCCGAGGGAGTGGATGGCGCCGTACTCGCCCTGGGCCTCGGGGTGGGCCAGGCCGAACCGCAGCGCCCAGTCGGCGGCCGCGGCGCGCAGCTCACCGGCGGTCAGCAGCAGGACGCCGGCGGCCAGCACCGCGCCGGCCAGCACGGCGGTGTCGGTCCAGGCGGTGGCGGCGAAGACGGCGCAGGCGAACGCGGCGGCCAGGCTGCCCTGGACCAGGGCCCGGCGCGCGTCGGGCACCGATTCGACGCCGCGGGCCGCCCGCACCTGGAACAGGATGATCAACAGGGTGTTGGCGATGATCAGCGCGGCGAAGATCGCGGTCGGGGCCTCGGTGTGGTGGGCGATCCAGAGCGGCAGGCCGATCACCAGCACCGTGTCGTAGATGGAGACGAGGCCGCTGAGCAGGGCCACCGCGAGGAACGGCGGGTCCCGCAGGACGCCGCTGGGGCCGCTGCCGGCGGCGGCCCGCCGCCCGGGCACCCGGGGGTACTGCAGGCTGATCGCGCTGACCGCCAGGGTGAGCAGCGCGTAGGTCACCAGGAGCACGACGAACGCCGTCCTGGTGTGCACCGCGAGCGCGACGCCGGCCAGGGCGGTGCCCAGCGAGACGCCGATGTTCGCGACGCTGCGGCTGCGGGCGGCGGTGGCCACCCGGCGCTTCTCGTCGACCAGCTGGGCCAGCAGCGCCTCCCGGCTGACGCTGGCGCCCCGCTCGGCGATGCCGAGGACGCACATCAGGATGAGGAACGCGGCGACGCCGTGGACCAGCGGCAGGCAGGCCAGCAGGAGCCCCTGCACCGCGCCCGCGCCGACGGTCGTCTCCTTCGGACCGATCCGGTCGACCAGCCGCCCGACCGTCCCGGCGGCGACGACCCAGACCGAGGCGGTGAGGGAGAAGCCGAGCCCCACCTGCACGGCCGACACGTCGGCGAAGGTGGAGAAGTAGATCACGCTGACCGAGGTGTAGAGGCCGAACCCGACGCACCCGACCAGGGTGTTGACGAGCAGGATCGCCTCGACCTTCGGCAGTTCGCGGACGCCGGTCCACCAGCTCCGGGACCGATCGGCAGCACCTCTGAAGCTCGCCACCTGACTGCTCCGTCCCTTCCGCCTCGATGCCTCGCCGGGTCGGGTGCGCCGGCCGTACGGAATTGTGGTGGTGCCGCGGCGTCGCCGCCCCGCCGGATCACCGGGCGGCCGCCGGCCGGGTCCCCAGCGCGCGAGCGCGGCCGGCGGGCCGGCGGGCGGTGGTCGTGGGGGCTGTGGTCGGGGGGGTGGTGGTCGTGGGGGCGCGATCGGCTCCGGTGGGCGCGAGCGCCGCCCACCGGCGGGCTCGGGGCGGAGTCACGGTCTCAGCCGCGTGCCCCGATCGGACCGCACCGGACGGATCTGCCTACCCACTGTCACGTCGCCACGTCCCCTGTGGTCACTGCCCTCGGCCGCTTTCAGCACATGCAACACAGTTGATCCCCGATGCGGGACCGACGCTAGCAGGACCGGGTCAGGTGATCAATAGCGTCAGGGGTGCTGCGTACGCCCCCGATGCGCCCGCCGACGACCCCTACGGGCCGCCCGGTCGCCGCCGCGCGTGGAGGGTCCGCGGCGGCCCGTCGGACCGGAACACCCGCCGTCACCCAGAGTGTCCACACGGGTGGGTCAGGGTGGCGAGGAGCCAACTCGGACGGTCCGGTACCTCCCGGTCCGGGCGATGCGTCGCTGCGCCCTCGGGGCCCGGTGCGGGAGCCTCCCTGCCGGCCTACGATGATCGCCACGCCTGGCTGGGCGGATGGCCGTCGGCCGAGAGGAACAGGATGCCGGAGAGCGACACGGACGAGCGTTTCGAGCACGGGACCTCGCGCCCACACCCGCCCGCCGAGGCGCGGCCGATCGACCTCGACGATCCGTTGCTGGCCGACATGCTGGCCCTCTGGCGCGACCTGCTCGACCGGCCCGACCTGGCGGCGGACGCCGACTTCTTCGCCTCGGGGGGCCGGTCGCTGCTGGCGATCCAGCTCCTGCAACGGGTCCGCCGCACGCTCGGCATTCCGATCCCCCTCGACACGCTCATCTCGGCGCCCACCCCGCGCCGGTTCGCCGAACGGCTGACCGTCCTGCGGGCCGAGCACCGCCGCGCCGAGCCGGCGGCCGATCGGCGGGTCTCCCGGTCGGCCGCCGGTGAGGTGGACCGGGCGATCGACGAGGCGCTCGGCGAGCACCAGCACCTGGGCCTCCAGCTCTACGTCTCCCTCGCCGGCGAGCCGGTGCACGACCGGGTCGCCGGGCGGCGCGAGGACGGCACGCCGCTGGGCGGTGACGACGTGTTGCCCTGGTTCAGCGGCGGCAAGCCGCTGGTCGCGGCGTCCGTGGCCGAGCTGTGGCGGCGGGGGTCACTGGACCCGGACGAGCCGGTGGCGACCTACCTGCCGGCGTTCGGGGTCGGCGGCAAGGACGCGATCACCCTGCGGCACCTGCTCACCCACTGCTCCGGGCGGCTGCTCACCGACGACCCGGCCGACGCCGACCCCTACGTGGTGGGCTACGCCCGGGCGACCGATCGGGCGCTCGGGGCCCGGCTGCACCCCGACGACGTGCCCGGACGGCAGGCGTCGTACTCCTCCTCGGCCATCGGCTGGCTGACGCTGGCCGAGGTCCTCCGACAGCTCGACGGCCGGGACTTCGACCGGTTCGTGGCCGACGAGTTCGCCGGTCCGCTCGGCGCGGCGTACCACTACGGTTTCTCCGCCGACGAACTGCGCGGCCTCGGCAGCCGGGTGGGCACCTACCACCGGGGGCGGGGGGCGCAGTTCAGCAGCCCGCAGGAGGCGCGGACCGGCGCCGAGAGCCGGCGACTGCTGGCCAGCGGCCTGGTGCACACGACCCGGCATCCCGGTGAGGGGCTGTGGGCCAGCGTCCGCAGCATGGCCCGCTTCTACGAGCTGCTGCGCCGCCGGGCGGCCGGCGAGGAGGGCGACGGCCCGCTGGACTCGCCGACCGTCGCGCAGATGATCCGACCGCAGCGGCCGAGCTTCTTCGCGGAGGCCCCGCTCATCGACTTCGGGCTGGGCCTGACCCTGGAGAGCCGGCGGCACGGCGAGGAGCACGCCTACTACGGGTCGCACACCAGCCCGCGCACCTTCGGCCACCAGGGCCACGGCTCCTCGCCGATGGCCTACGTGGACCCGGAGCACGACCTGGTGGTGGCCTTCAACGGCAACGGCCTGCCCGGCTTCGCGGCGGGCAAGGCCATCTGGCACCGGATCAGCGACGCGGTGTACCGGGAGCTGGGGCTGGTGTGACCGGCCGCCCGGCGACGAACTCCGCCAGCAGCCGGCCCACCCCGGCGTCGGCCAGCAGGTCGGCGCGGGGGACGTCGAAGCGCACCTGGCGGCCGCCGACGGCCGGGAAGGCGTCCGGAGGGTGCGCGGCGGAGAGCACGGTCAGCGTCGGGGGCCCGTCCTGGGGCGTCGGCGGCGCGGTCAGGGCGACCACCACCAGGTACGACAGGTAGCGCCGGACCCGGACGACCAGGTCGGCGACGAGTTCGTCGTCCAGGTCCAGCTCCCGGCCGACCCGGCCGGCGGTGCGGGCGTAGTCGGCGGCCAGCCCACGGGCCAGCTCCACCAGGTCGGGGGCCGGGCCCGGCGTCGGGTCGGTCGCCTCGGCGTCGGCCGGCGCCCGGTCGAGCACCGCCACCAGCGACTCGACCGCGTCCCGGTGCGCCGCCAGGAGCTGCCCGGCGCCGGCCACCGCGGGGTCGACCAGGACCAGGCCGACCGGGTGGCCGTGGGCGGCGAGATCCTGGGCCAGGCGGGCGGCCACGGCCGCCCCGGTGCAGTAGCCGATCACCGTGCAGACCCGCGCCCCGGAGGCCAGCACCGCGTCGCGCCAGGCGTCGACCTGCCGGGCGGCGTCCGCCGCGTCGTCGACGACCCGGTCCGGCGGCCGGGTGACCAGCACGGCGCGGTCGTCGGGCAGCAGGGGCGTCAGCTCCGCGAACCCGGCCTCCGGCCGGGCCCCGCCGAAGTCGACGGTGAGCACCAGGTCCCGCCCGTCCGCAGCCGCCCGGAGCGGGCTCCACATCGTCGTGTCCGGTACGCCGACGCCCATGTCACTCACCCCTCGTAACCACTCGCCCGCAATTGGCTCGGACAGTACCGGATCATTCCCGGGCGGCACGGCGACGGCAATTCGGCAGTTAGTTTCGCTTCAATGTCGGACAATTCGGCAGGGACCTGCGGTCGACCGGGTCGCACGGCGCCGGTAACTCGCACCGCACTTATCGGCGACTCAGCGTGCCGATTCTCCCGGCAGCTCGCGGAGGGTGTCGGCCACGGTACGCGGGGTGCGGAAGGTCTCGGCCCGGATCGCCTCCTCCGGCAACGCCACGCCGAGCCGCTCCTCCACCTCCACCAGGAAGTCCACCGTGCGCAGCGAGGTCAGGCCGAGGGCCGACAGGTCCGCGTCCGGGTCCTGGCCGAGCGCGGCGGCGGACGTCGGCGGCAGGTGGCGGCGGGCGATCTCGATGACGGAACGCAGGACGTCGTCCATTCCGGACTCCCTATTTCCTCAGTAGGGTTTGCCGCTTCGCGGCGATACGGATGGCACGTTACGCGACCGTTCCGGCACGCCCGCGCACCAATCCGGCCGGTCGCCGCCACGGACAGTTCTGCTGGTTGCGGTGAACCAATGGGCGACCTACATTGTGTCCGGCGTCCTCCTTGATCATCACAAGCGGCGCCGGACCTACGTCAGGGACGGAATTGTCGGGTGCGGCGGTCGGCGGGAGTCGACGTCACCGCACGGCACCGACGCACGGCCGTCGAACCAGGGGAGGCGTCTTGCCGGATCAGCGCTTTGAGATGTCCGAGCATGTGCAGAACGTGCTCACCGGCCCCGAGGTCACCCTCTTCACCGACGACGGCTCCGTGGTGCCCGGGATCGCCGGCGTCTCCGGCGTCTCGGACGTGATCGACGCCGGCCTGGAGATCGGTGCCGACCGGTTGATCATGCAGCCGGGCTCCGCCTTCGAGCTGCACACCCACCCCGGCGCCCACATCCTGTACGTGCTGCGCAACCGGGGCTTCATCCACGTCGACGGCGTCGACTACGAGATGACCGAGGGCGACACGGTCTACGTGCCGGCCAACTTCGCCCACGGCGTCAGGACGAACCCGGACGTCGACGACGTGCTGGAGATCCTCGCCTTCGGCGTACCGCACATGCCGGTCGATTCGACCAAGCGCATGACCCTGGTGAAGTGACCGAGCCGGCGCTCAACGGCTGGGTGGTCGCCGACGACCCGGTCGAGGTCCACGACCTGCTCTGCGCCAGCGACGCCCACCAGGCGGCGGCGACCGGGTCGCCGGTGCCGGCGCGGCGGCTGGCGACCACCAGCCAGCGGGTCGCGTCGGGGTCGGTGCACCTGCTGCGGGCCGGCGGCCGCGCGGTCGGGATGTTCACCCTCACCTGGGACGCCCCCTACGACGCCTCGGCCGTGCCCTTTCCGGCCGCCCGGCGGCCGAGCTACCTCAGCCGGCTCTCGGTGCGGCCGGACGAACTGGCCGCCGGCTCCCTGGTCGGGGTGCGCTGCGTGCGCCGGGCGATCCAGGTCGCCGGCGCGCAGGGCGCCGACGACCTGCGCGCGGAGGCGAACCCGGACCTCGCCCCGACCTGGGCGCTGCTCACCGGCCTGGGTTTCCTGCCGTGCGGGCCGACGCACTCCGACGCCGCCGGCCGGTCCTGGGCCTACCTGCACCGGCCGCTGACCCGGCCGAAGGGCTGACCGTCGTGGCCCAGCCCGATCGGCGCGGTCGCTCAGCAGAGCGCGGTCGCTCAGCAGAGCCGGACAGTGACCGTCTTGGGGCGTTGGTACTCGGCCAGCGCCAGCACGCTGAGGTCGGTGCCGTGACCGGAGCCACGCCGGCCGCCGTGCGGCAGCTCGGCGGTCTGGTCGAGGTGGCAGTTGACCCACACCTCGCCGGCGTCGATCTCCCCGGCGAGGCGCAGCAGCAGGCCGGCGTCGGTGCCCCAGACGCTGGCGGCCAGCGCCTGCGGCACCGAGTTGGCCAGGGCGACCGCGTGGGCGGGATCGTCGGCGGCCTGGACGGTCAGCACCGGGCCGAAGACCTCACCGACCACCGCCGGGTCGTCGTCGGGCAGGTCGGCCAGGATCAGGCCGGCCCGCCAGTACCCCTGGCTCTCCTGCGGGGTCGTCCCCAGCTCGGCGGCGTGCCGGGTCCGGGCGGCGCTGGCGGCCACGATCCGGTCGAACCGGGCCGCCTGGTCGGCGTTGTTCAACGGGCCGAAGTCGACGCCCGCGCGGCGCTGCCGCATCGCCTCGGCCAGCCGCTCGACGGTCTCCCGATGGTTGTCGCGCAGCGTGATGACCCGGGCCGGGGCGGCGCAGCTCTGCCCGGCGTTGTAGACGCAGGCGTCCACGAGGGACTGGTAGGTGTGCGCCGGGGCGTCGGGCAGCACCAGGGCCGGGGCGTTGCCGCCCAGTTCCAGGCTCACCCGGCGCACGCCGGCGCGGCCCACCACGTCCGCGCCCCCCGCGTTGCTGCCGGTGAAGGCGACCGCGTCCACGTCGGACTCGACGAGGAGCTGACCGGTGCGCCGGTCGCCGGGCAGCACGGTGAGCACGCCCGCCCCGAGCAGTTCGTCGGCGTGCCGGGCCAGCAGGACCGCGCTGTCCGGAGTGGTGAGCGCCGGCTTGAGCACCACCGTGTTGCCGGCGGCGAGGGCGGGACCGAGCCGCCACGCCGCCATCAGCAGCGGGTAGTTCCACGGCACGACGACGCCGACGACCCCGAGCGGTTCCCACCGCACCCAGCTCTCCCGGTCGGGCATCCGCCGGCCGCCCGCCGGGCCCAGGTCCGCGCGCGCCGCGCCGGCGTAGAACCGCAGCACGTCCGCGCACTGCTCCAGCTCGCCGGTGAGCTCCCCGTCCGGCTTGCCGGTGCCGGCGCGCTCGGCGTGCAGGAAGTCCGCCGCCCGCTCCTCCATCCGGTCGGCCAGCCGCGACAACCGCCGGGACCGTTCCCGGGCGGTGAGCCGCCACCACTGCGGCTGCGCGCGCCGCGCCGCCGCGACCGCCTCGGCCACCTCGGCGCGCCGGCCGGGCCGACTGCGGGCCCGTTCCAGGCCGGTACGCGGATCGGTGAGCGCCACCATCGACGCAGAGTCATCGTCGGAGGGACTGTCGGTGTGGTGCGGTAGCAGATCGACCATGGCGACCGAGCCTAGTGGAGTTCGCCGAAAGATGACATCGTCTCACTGCCCGCAGCGGACCGATCGGGAATGACCTGCCGAAAGACGGCAGCCCCGGCCCCGGGCGCCACCGACTGCCAACCACGGGAGCGACATGCTCGACGGCACCTTCCTTGAGCGACCCGACACCCACCGGCACATCACAGCGCGTGAAGAGCTGTTGGACGGACGCGAGCTTCCGGGGCTCGAACTGAGCCCCGTCGTCGCCGAGTCCCGGCGCTTCCCCGAGGCGGCGGCGGACGCGCTCACCGCCCAGTTGACGACCCACGGCCTCGGCCTGGTCCAGCTCGACGAGCCCCTGGCCGACGAACGCTTCCTCGCCCTCGGCCGCCTGCTCGGCACCGCCATGCCCGAGACCGACCCGACCGTGCAGCCGTACGTCGAGCGGGGGGTGATCCTCAACCTGCTCAGCGAGCACGACCGGACCGGTGACGTGGCCCTGCAACCGTTCGCCACGAACTACCTGTCGCTGCACACCGAGGGCAGCGGCCGCCCCCCGGCCGAGCAGCCCCGATACATCGTGCTGATGTGCCACGACCCGGGCGACGCGACGTCGGCGCGGACCGTCCTGGTGCCGATGCGGGCCGTCGCGCGGGCCATGGACCCGGCCAGCCTGGACACGCTCAGCCGGGTGCGCTACCGGCACGACGCCCGGCTGGCGCCCATCGTCCGCTACGACGACGGCCGGTGCGTGTTCACCTTCCGCGACTTCCTGGACCAGCCGCTGCGGTGGACCAGCCACGGCCCCGCCGACGAACAGACCGTCAACGACGCCATCGCCGACCTGCTGAGGGCCATGTACTCGGCGGCGTCGGCGGCCAGCGTGCACTGGCGGGCCGGCCTCGTCGTCGTCATCGACAACCGGTTCTTCTTCCACGGCCGGACCGCCGGGCCGGCCGTCGCCTCCGCCCACCGGCGGCACCTGCGGCGACTGCGGATCGTCTGACCCACCCGCCGCGACCACGCCCTGATCGGAGAAGATGATGCAGCTGTTCGCCCCGGTGCCCCGACAGCGCTCCGCCGTGGTGCCCGACGAGGCGCACGCCGCCGCCCGCCGGGCCCGCGCCGCCGTGCCCTCCGACGGCCGGCTCCTGCCGGTGGTCGACGAGCGGGTGCTGGACGTGTTCGCCCGGGCCAAGGACCCGGGTGACCCGATGGAGCTGCGTGACCTGTGGCTCGGCCGGGTGGAACACGAACTGGGCGCGGCGAGCCACCGGCCCTGGCTGGCCGACCGGTGGCGCTCGGCGGCCCCCCGGCAGCAGCTCACCCCCGAGGAGGTGCTCGGGTCGCGGGCCACCGTCCGGTTCGTCAAGGAGCTGTTCAACTGGTACTTCCGCGACGACCTCTACGGCGACCTGGCCGCGCCCGACACCGTCCTGCTCTCCAGCGGCTCCGTCGACGAGCAGGAGTGGGGGCTGCCCGAGTCGCTGAAGGACTGCCTGCGCTTCGCCCTCGACCAGGACTGGTACGGCTACTCCGACTCCCGGGGGCGGGTCCCGGCCCGCGAGGCGGTCGCCGCGTACGAGAACGAACGCATCGAGGGCAGCCCGTACACGGTGGACGAGATCGCGCTGACCATGGGCGGCACCTTCGCGGTCAGCTCGCTGGCCGACTTCATCCTGCACGGCGGGGGCGCGACCGACCAGCCGGTGCTCTGCGGCATCCCGAACTACCCGCCGCTGGTGGAGTCCGTCGCCCGCCGCCGCCCGGTGCGGCTGGTGCCGCTGCCCTCCGCCGACGGGCGGATGTCGCTGGAGCCGCTGATCGCCGCGCTCACCCCCGCGACCCCGCTGGTCCTGATCCAGACGGTCGGCAACCCCACCGGGGCGGCCGTCGACGAGGAGGAGCTGGGTCGGCTGATCGAGGCGGCCGGGCCGGGCACGATGATCCTGCTCGACGAGTGCCACGAGTGGCTGGGCCCGGTGCGCCGGGCCGGAGCGCGCCGCGCCGCGCCGAACGTGATCCGGGTGTCGAGCCTGTCGAAGGCCTGGTCGGCCCCCGGGTTGAAGGTCGGCTGGATCACCGCCGACGCCGGCTTCATCGCCGACTACTACGAGTACGCCTCGACCACCTTCGGTGGGCCGCCGTCGTTCCTGTACACCCTGGTCGAGGTGCTGGCCCGGATGGAGCGCTGGCTGCTCTGCGGCCGGGAGGAGGTCGGCCCGGCGGAGCTGGCCGAGTTCGAGGCGACGTACCCGATGGACGCCGGCCTGCTCAACGCCACCTACGTCGCCTACCGGGCCGACCGGATCAACCGGGAGCGCGGGCTGTCGACGCTGCGCGACGGCGCCACGGCGGTGTTCAGCGAGGCCGCGGCGATCGTCCACCCGGCCCACTACTCGATCAACCTGGCCATCGAGTTCCCCGGCTGGGACGACTCGTACCGGTGCTTCCGGGACCTGCTGCGCGACACCGGCGTGTCGGTCTTCCCGGGTATCCTCACGTTCTGTCTCTCCGGCGGCGTCGGCCGGGTGACCACGGCCCGCCGCTGGTCGGATCTGGCCGGGGCCGCCGAGCGCGTCGGTCGGCGGCTGGCCGCCGGGCCGGCGAGCTGACCGCGACAGCGAGGAGAGGAGCCGCACGATGCCGTACTCGATCACCGAGGGAAGCAAGCCCGTCCTCGGCATGATCCACCTGCAACCGCTGCCGGGCACCCCGTTCCACACCGAGGGCTCGTTCGCCGCGACGCTGGAGACCGCCGTGCGCTCGGCGCGGGCGCTCGACGCCGGCGGCGCGGACGGTTGCCTGGTGCAGACCGTCGACCGGGTCTACAGCGTCGAGGACAGCGCCGACCCCGCCCGGACGGTCGCGATGGGGCTGGTGGTCAACGCGGTGTCGCAGGCCGTGCGCCCCGGCTTCCAGGTCGGGGTGCAGCTCATGCGCGGGGCGCTGAAGGCGTCCCTGGCGGTGGCGAAGGTCGCCGGCGGCTCCTTCATCCGGGCCAACGCCCTGGTGGGCATGACGCTCACCGCGCACGGCATGGTGCGGCCCGACCCGCACGACGTGATGACGTACCGGCGGGGCATCGACGCCCGCGACATCGGCGTCATCGCCGACGTCGACACCATGCACTACTCCTGGTTCGGCGGGGGCAAATCGACCGGGGAGGTGGCCCGCGCCGCGCGGGGCGCCGGCGCGGACGCGGTCTGCGTCTGCCACCCCGACGACGACCGGACGCTGGAGCTCGTCGCCCAGGTGCGCCGGTCCGCCCCGGGCCTGCCGGTGATCCTCGGCGGCCACACCAACCACGACAACGCCGCGCGGCTGCTGGCCGCCGCCGACGGCGCGTTCGTGGGCACCTGCCTGGAACGCGACGGCTGGGGCGGTGAGATCGACGTCGACCGGGTACGGGAGTACGTGGCCGCCGTCCGATCCGTGCGGTCCTGACAGGTCCGTGCGCGCCCGACCCCGCGAGGAGGACAACCGGTGGAACCGATCCCGCCCGACGTGCTGGTGCGCCAGGTCGAACGACTCAGCGACGACCTGCGCCGGCTGACCGCGCCGACCGACGAGCGGATCCGGGAGCTGCTGGCGGCCCGCCCGGACGGGGCGGTCCGGGAGGTGCTGCTGGTGGGCAGCGGCGACTCCCACCACGCGGGCCACGCCGCCGAGCTGGCGTTCCGCACCCTCGGCGGGGTGCGCTGCGCTCCGCTGAGCACGCTGCGCTTCCTGGCCTACGGTGGCACCGCGCCGGCCGGCCAGGACCCGGGGCGGGTCCTGGTCGTCGGGGTCTCCGCCAGCGGCAACACCCCGCTGGTGGTCCGCGCCCTGGAGCAGGCCCGGCAGCGGGGCTCGGCCACCCTGGCCGTCACCGGCACCCCGGGCAGCCGGCTGACCAGCGCCGCCGAGCAGGCGGTGGTGGTCGACGTGGGTGACCGGGAACGCTCCCCCGGCATCCGCACCTACCAGGCCAACCTGCTGGCGCTGCTGCTGCTGGCCGTCCGGCTGGGCGGCTCCCGCGACGGCGACGCCCGGGTCGCCGAGATCGCCTCGCTGGCGGGGCTCATCGACGAGACGCTGGCGGCCGGGCGGGCGCAGTGCGGGCGGGTCGCCGGGTGGTGCGCCGCCGCCGAGGGCGCCATGCTGCTCGGCAGCGGCCCCAGCTACGGCACCGCGCTCTACGCCGCCGCCAAGCTCGTCGAGGCCGCCGGGATCGACGCCGCCGGGCAGGACGTCGAGGAGTGGTGCCACGTCGAACGCTTCATCCACCCGACCGAGGCCCCGCTGTTCGTGCTGGCCCCGCCGGGGCGCGGCCACGACCGGGCCGCGGAGGTGGCGCAGCGCGCCCACGAGCTGGGTCGCCGGGTGGTGGCGGTGGCCCGGCCCGACGACGCGGCGCTCACCGCGCACGCCGCGGCGGTGCTGCCCGTGCCGGGCGAGGTCCGGGAGGAGTTCTCCCCGCTGGTCTACCACGGCTTCGCCAGCTACCTGGCCGCCGCGACGGCGCAGGCGCTGGGGCGCGCCCCCTTCCGCAGCGACGGCCGCTGACCCGCGAGGCCCGGGGCACCCACCCCGCGTCGCGCGGTGGCGGCCGCCGACCCCGGCGGGGCAGCCGCGCCGACCGCGTCGCGCGGCGGCGGCCGGTCATCCCTGGCGCAGCACCGGGGCGACCCGCTCGGCGAAGAGTTCGACGGAGTGCCAGTCGACCGGCGGGCGGGCCCCCAGCACGAAGTCGCGGACCCCGAGGTCCAGGTACGGCCGCAGGTCGCGCACGCAGTCCTGCGGCGTGCCCACGGTGAGGTACTCCCGCATGACGGGTGAGTCCGCGCCCCACCGCCGGCCGGCCCGCGCGAAGCTCTCCCGCGCCTGCTCCGGGTCGTCGGAGAGGGCGACCCGGAACGTGACGGACTTGCGGATCGTCGCCGGGTCCCGGCCGATCGCCGCGCAGTGCCGGCCCAGCACGTCGAGCTTGTGCGCGTAGCCGGCCGGGTCACCGGCGAGGGTGTTCCAGATGTCGGCGTGCTCGGCCACGATCCGCAGCATCCGCCGCTCCCCCTCGCCGCCGACGATCAGCGGGATGCGGGCCTGGACCGGCTTGGGCTCCAGGTGGGCGTCGGTCAGCCGGACGTGCCGCCCGGTGAAGGTGGTCGACGGCTGGTCCCAGAGCCCGCGCAGCACCCGGCACGCCTCGTCGAGCAGGTCCAACCGGTCGCCGGCGGGCGGGAAGGGGATGCCGTACTGCTGGTAGGCCAGGTCGGCACCGGCGGCACCGACGCCGAACTCCAGCCGCCCGCCGGAGATGTGGTCGATGGTGGCGGCGATGTTCGCCGCGATGGCCGGGTGCCGCCAGGTCACCGCGGAGACCAGCACCGCGCAGCGGATCCGACTGGTCCGGGCCGCGAGCGCGGCCAGCAGGCTCAGCCCGTCCAGGCACGGCCCGGCGGGGCCGCCCAGCGGGGGCCGGTAGTGGTCGAAGATGGACGCCCAGTCGTAGCCGAGCGCCTCGGCGCGCTGCCAGAGCTCCAGCGGGTCGGCGAAGGAGTCGTACTGCTGTCCCGAGTGGATGCCGACCCGGATCGCGTCGCCGTGCACCTGCATGAGTCCCCCTGCCCTCGCCGGCCACCACGATCAAGACTATCTTCGTCGGCATGGACGTCCGCCGTGAGCTGGTCGGTCGCACCGGGCCGGAGGCCGCCGACGCGGACCGCCCCGTGGAGTCGTACACGTTGGTCACCGGGGACGGGCCGGCGGTGACGGTCTGGACCTACGGCGCGACGCTGGTCGAGGTGCTCGTCCCGGACCGGCGGGGCCGGCTCGACAACGTGGTGCGGCGGCTGCCCGACCTGGACAGCTACCTGGACCGCGCGCGCAACCCGTACGTCGGCTCGACGGTGGGCCGGTACTGCCGGGGGGTGCGCCGGGCCCGCTTCGACCTCGACGGCGTGCGCTACGACCTGGACCGCAACGACGGGGCGCACCACGTGCACGGCGGCACCACCGGCTTCGACCGGCGGGTCTTCGCCGCCCGGGTGGAGCAGACCAACCCCGACGAGATCGCCGTGGTGCTGCGGCTGGTCTCCGCCGACGCCGACCAGGGGTATCCGGGGGAGCTGACGGTCGACGTGGCGTACCGGCTGCACCGCAGCGGTCGGCTCACCTTCGACTACCGGGCCACCACCACCGCGCCGACGGTCGTCGGGCTGACCAACCACGCGTACTGGAACCTCGCCGGCGGCGGGGTGGTGGACGGGCACCGGCTGGCGCTCAACGCCGCGCGCTCGGTGGCGTTCGACGCCGACCTGCTGCCGGTGGCCGGGCCGCCGGTGGACGTCACCGGCGGCGACCTGGACTACCGCTCGCCCCGGCCCATCGGCGGCGCGGCCCTGGACAACTTCTTCGTCCTGGACGACCCGGCGTGGGCGGCCGAGCTGTCGGAGCCGTCCAGTGGCCGCCGGATGCGGGTGGTGACCGACCAGCCCGGCCTGGGCGTCTACTCGGCCGACGGGTTCGCCGACCGCCGCGGCGGGCTGTGCCTGGAGGCGGGCGCCTGGCCGGACGCCCCCAACCGGCCCGACTTCCCCTCGGTACGGCTCGACCCGGGCGGGACCTACCGCCAGCGCACCGTGCACCACTTCACCGTCGACGAAGCGGAGTAGACCACCGTGACGACCGAGCCCGGGCCGTACGACCTCGCGCACACCTTCCAGGGTCGGCCGCTGGGCCGGCCGCTGGAGCTGCCCGCGACGCTGCTCGCCTGCCTGGCGCAGCGGCTGGCGTCGGCGCCGGACGACCCGTACCTGACCACGGTGGCCGCCGACGGCGCGACCGAGACCCTGACCTACCGGCGACTCGACGCGCTCAGCGCGGCCTGCGCGCACTGGCTGCGCAGCGAGGCGGGGGTGACACCGGGGCAGCCGGTCGGGCTGCTGCCGGTCAACGACGTCGCCTCGGTGGTCACCATCTTCGCGCTGATGCGTACCGGCTGCCCGGTGCTCTTCCTCAACCCCGGCGACCCGGTCCCGCGGATCCGCAGCCAGGTCGACGCGCTGGGGGTGCGGGTGGTCCTGCGGGGACCCGGCGCGGCGGGCACGGCCTACGCCGACGCGACGGTGGTCCCGGCGCCCGGCGCGCTGCCCGAGCCGGGGCCGATCCCGCCGCCGGTGTCCGAGCCGGGGGCCGACGCCTTCTACTTCGGCACCTCCGGGACCACCGCGACGTCGAAGATGGTCGCCCAGACCCACTACGCCGCGGCGGTCAACGCGGAGGCGGTGCGCCGCCACCACCGGCTGCGCCCCGGTGACCGGTTGCTCGGCTGCCTGCCGATCCACCACGTCAACGGGGTGCACTTCACCCTCCTGGCCACGCTCGCGGCCGGCGCGCACGCGATCCTCGTGCACGGCTTCGACCCGTTCGGCTATCCGAAGCTGATCGAGCGGATGCGGCCCCGGATCGCCAGCGTGGTGCCGAGCATCCTGGAGTCGCTGGCGCACACCTGGCGGCGACCGGTGGTGCCGGCCGAGTTCGACTACTTCGTCTCCGCCGCCGCGCCGTTGCAGGCCTCCACCGCCCGCGCGGTCGCCGAGCGGCTGGGCGTGCGGGTGATGCAGGGCTACGGCCTGACCGAGACGATCAACTTCTCGGCCACCATGCCGCCGGACGTCTCCGCCGAGACGTACCGCCGGTTGATGCTGGAAGCCGAGATCCCGTCGATCGGCGTCGCGCTGTACGGCAACGAGGTGGCCGTGCTCGCCGCCGACGGCCGGCCGGCGGCGCTCGGGGAGGTGGGCGAGATCTGCATGCGCGGGCACAACGTGATGAGCCGGTACGTCGACAACGTCGCCGCCACCGACGAGGCGTTCCGCGACGGGTGGTTCCACTCCCAGGACCTGGGCTTCCTCACCGGCGACGAGGATTCGCCGCACCGCTTCGTCGTCATCACCGGGCGGAGCAAGAACATCGCCAAGGTGCGGGGCGAGTCGGTCTCCCTCGACGAGATGGACCGGGCGCTGCGGGTCATCCCGACCATGGTGGACGCCGCCTGCGTGGCCCTGCCCCACCGCACGCTCGGTGACGAGATCGTCGCCGGGGTGGTCTGCCCGGACCAGGTCAGCGACGACGAGATCCACCGGCAGCTCGGCCGGACGTTCCCCCCGTCGGCCCTCCCGTCGCGGGTGGTGCGGCTGGCGGCGGTGCCGCGGACCCCGACGGGCAAGGTGGTGCGGCTGGAGTTGGCCCGGGTGCTGGCGCAGGACGCTACCCGACCGCCCACCGGCTGAGCAGCGACCAGGCCAGCGACACCGGCGGGGGGAGCGCCAGCGCCGCGCCGTGGCCGGTCTCCACCGGCGTGCCGGCGACGGCGTCGGCCACCTGGCGGCGGGTGAACCAGCCCGCCGCGGCGATCTCGACCGGGTCGGTCCTGATCGGTTCGCGGGGGTCGGCCAGCCCCTCGAAGGCGAGCATCAGGCTGCCCGGGAAGGGCCACGGCTGGCTGCCCCGGTAGCGGGTGGGACGCCACGTGACGCCGGCCTCCTCGGCGACCTCCCGCGCCGCCGCCTGCTCGGGGCTCTCCCCCGCCTCGACGAAGCCGGCGACGCAGGAGAACTGCCGCCGGCCGTCGACGACCACCCCGGCGGCCCGGTGCACGAGCAGGCAGCGCCCCTGCGGGCCGGGCACCCCGTCGTGGGCCAGCACGACGACCGCCGGGTCGGTCCGGGGCCGCAGCGGGGCCTCCCCCGGGCCGCGCCGGGCCCAGCCGCCGGAGGTGGGGGTCGTCGGTGCCCCGGTGACCGGGGAGAAGCGGCTGGCGGTGTGCCAGTTGGCCAGGGCGGTGGCCAGGTTGAGCAGTTCCGCCTCGACCGCCGGCAGGCGGTGCCCGACCTCCCGCAGGGTCTGCGGGCGCGCGGCGGGCGTCGTCGGCAGCGCGGCGGGCGTCGTCGGCAGCGCGGCGGGCGTCGTCGGCAGCGCGGCGAGCACGGCGAAGGCGGGCACCCCGTCGGGGAGGACGCCGAGCAGGATGCGCTCCCCGGCGGGGGCCCCGGCGGCGTCGATCAGCACCAGCCGCGCGCCGGCCGGGTCCGCGTCGGGGCCCGGCCGCACCAGCACCCGGCCGCCGCCGGCCGCGTCGACGACCAGGACGCGCGCCCTCGGCCAGGCCGCGGCGATCCAGGTCGGATCGTCGCGGTGCCGCCGGCACCGGTCGAGCCGCCCCACGGCCGCCGGCCCGGCGCGGTCCGGGCCCGACTGGGGCGGCTCTCCGGCCGCACGCTGCACGATCATGGGCGGAATCTACCCGGCACCCCACCGGTGTACGCCGGGGCCGGCAAGAGATCGACATATTGACAAACATTGTTAACAGTAAGACGCTGAGAGAGCGCTCTCTGCGCCACCCCCGCCCCCGAGGAGCTCTCATGATCCTCCGAAGTAAGCTGCTCAGCGCCCTGGCCACCCTGCTCGCCGCCGTCCCGCTGGCGCTGGTCGCCGCCCCCGCCCAGGCCATCGGCCCGGCGCTGCTGCCCGTCACGATCAGCAACAACACCGGCCGCGCCGACGCCGTGCACCTCTACGTGATCGGCACCCAGCTCTCCACCGGCCGCCTCGGCTACGTCAACCAGGCCGGCACCTTCATCCCCTGGACCGGCGGGCAGATCCCACCGTCACCCGCCCCGGACGCCTCGATCCCCGGCCCCGGAAACGGCGGCAGCACGACGATCCGGTTCCCGCGCGGCTTCTCCGGCCGGGTCTACTTCTCCCTCGGCGAGAAGCTGAAGCTCTACCTGACCCCCGACGGCTTCGTGCAGCCCGCACCGTGGGCGGCCGGCGACGCCAATCGCGACATCCTGTTCGACTGGAGCGAGTTCACCTATAACGACGACGGCCTGTGGCTCAACAGCTCCCAGGTGGACATGTTCGCCGTGCCGCACGCGGTCACCGTCACCGGCGCCAACGGCATCACCAGGCGCACCGGCGACGTCGTGAACAACGGCCGCACCGCCATCATCGAGGGCGTCCGCGCGCAACCCGGCTGGGCCAACACCGTCCAGACCCGCTCCGACGGGACCGTGCTGCGGGTGCTCTCGCCGGGCAAGGCCGCCGGCGCGGGGCTGTTCAGCGGCACCTACCTGGACTCCTACATCGCCTCGGCGTGGAACGCGTACACCACCAGGACGCTGACCGTGGTGCCCTTCGCCGACCGGCCCGACATCCGGTACTTCGGGCGGACGTCGGGCAACGTGATGACCTTCACCAACACCGCCGGCCAGGTCGTCACCTCCTTCAACCGGCCCTCCTCGGCCAGCGTCTGGGGCTGCGACGGGGACCTGCCCGCACCCAACGACCAGGTGGTCGGCCCGATCTCCCGCACCCTCTGCGCGGCGCTGAACCGGGGCACCCTCGGCACGATCCACACCCAGCCCAGCACCAACGCCGCCGAGTTCTACCGCAACAACCCGACCAACCAGTACGCCCGGGTCATCCACGCCAACATGACCGACGGCAAGGCGTACGCCTTCGCCTTCGACGACGTCGGCGCCTTCGAGTCCCTGGTCCACGACGGCGACCCCCGCGCGGCGGGCCTGATCCTGAGCCCGTTCGGCGCGGGCGGCGGCAACCCGGGCACGGCGGTGCCGGTGGTCAGCAACTGGAACAACAAGTGCGTCGACGTGCCGGGCGCCAACTTCACCGACCACACTCCCCTGCAGACGTGGACCTGCAACGGCACCAACGCCCAGCAGTGGACGTTCACCGGAAACAGCCTGCGCAGCCAGGACAACAAGTGCATGGACGTCGCCGGCGGCGCCACCGGCAACGGCGCGGCGGTCCAGCTCTACACCTGCAACGGCACCGGCGCGCAGCAGTTCATCCTCAACGCGGGCGGCGACCTGATCAACGTCCAGGCCGCCAAGTGCGTGGACATCAAGGACAACAACGGCGGCGACGGCGCGCGGCTGCAACTCTGGGACTGCTCCGGCAGCCCGAACCAGAAGTGGCGCAAGGGCTGACCGACCACCGGCCCGGCCGTGGGGCGGACCCGCGCACCTCGCGGGCCCGCCCCACCCCTCGTACGGGCGGCGAGCCGCAGCGCCGCCGCGGGCCCCGCGCCGCACCCTTCGCGACCTCGCCGTGCCGCACCGTGACCAGCGGCGGAACCGACCAGCGGGACGGGAAATCCATGCCCCGCCATGGGTCGTGCCGAGGCGACGGATCGCGTAACGTCGGCATCATCCAGCAAGATCGCCACACCGGCCGGCAGTTGCCAAGGAGGGAAGCGGTCCGATGATGTCCCCCGTTCACCCGCTGCGCCCGTGGCCGGCCCGAATACGGTCCACCTCGATCCGGTAACCGGCCGCGCACCCGCGCGGGTTCGAGCCGGGGCGAGGCGCACCCGCTGCGCCACCGCCCACCCCGTCGACCCGACGGGCGGCCGGTCGACGGGCCACCGCGACGTCGCGGGTGGCCACCCATTCTGGTCCGTCATCCCCCCAGTCAGGCGACCGTCTCGGGCACCACCCGGTGCCCACCGGACGGTCGCCGGTCAACCATGCCGAGAGGGCAGGCGCACATGAGCACCGACGAGCAGCCGGGACAGCACTTCATTCCTGTCGAGAGCCTGCACACCCGCACTCTCGGCCGCGGCACCCCGGTCGCCGCGGCCGGACGGCCACTCGTCGTCTTCCTGGCGCACCTGCACAGCACGACCGGGAAGAACCTGCGCGTGACGGTGCCCCTCGGGATGACCTACGTGCACTCGTACCTGCGGGCACGCTTCGGCGACGCGGTGCGGATCCGGCAACTGGCCACGACCGAGCAGGTCGACGAGGCGCTGGCCGAGGAGGTGCCCGACGTCTTCGCGTTCGGCAACTACTCGTGGAACACCGCGCTGACCAACGCGGTGATCAGCGTCGTGAAGCAGCGACACCCCAAGGTGGTCATCGCGGTGGCCGGGCCGAACATCCCCACCGAGAAGCCCATCGCGGAGGCCGGCCTGCGCCGCAACCGGGCCGCCGACTTCTACATCTCCCGCGAGGGCGAGCACCCGCTGGCCAACCTGGTCGAGCGGTGCCTGAGCCTGGCCGATCCCAGCGAGGTCAAGGGCACCGTCGTCGACGGCTGCTACTCGCTGACCGAGCAGGGACTGATCCTGCAGGGTGACCCGCTGGACCGCGTCGGCGTGCTGGACGAGATCCCCTCGCCGTACCTGACCGGCCTCTGCGACGACTTCCTGGCCAATCCGGAGTACATCCCGCTGCTGCAGACCTCGCGCGGTTGCCCGTACCGGTGCACGTTCTGCGTGGCGGGGCACGACTGGTGGTCCAAGCTGCGGGCGTTCAGCGTGGAGCGGGTCAAGGAGGAGATCGACTACATCCAGGCCCGCACGTCGAACCCGCTGCTGCGCATCGCCGACGAGAACTTCGGGATCCTCCCCCGCGACGTCGAGATCGCCGAGCACATCCGCAAGGTGAAGGACAGCTTCTCCTACCCGTCCGTGGTGCAGGTCTACACCGACAAGCACCTGACCCGCAACGTCAAGCAGGTCACCCTGCTCATGCGGGACCTCATCCCGCTCAACATCAGCTTCCAGTCGCTCGACAAGCAGGTGCTCAAGAACATCAAGCGGGTCAACGTCAAGGACACCGCGATCGAGGAGGCCGCCGCCTTCGCCCGCGAGCACGGCCTGGTGCTCTCCACCGAGCTGATCTTCGGGCTGCCCGGGGAGACCATCGAGTCGTTCACGAACTCCCTGGACAAGGTGCTCGACCACCGCTTCGACAACGTGGTCATCTACGCGCTCAACGTCCTCGACCAGGCCGAGATGGCCTTCGCGGAGTACCGCGAGCGGTTCGGCCTGAAGACCCGCTTCGCGCTGTCGGAGAACGGCTACTCCGCGTACGACTCCGTGCAGACCTTCGAGATGGACGAGCTGGTGGTCGCCACCTCGACGATCCCGGAGCAGGAGTACCTCGGGTTCTTCAAGTTCATCTTCTTCTTCAACTTCGCCCTCTTCTACGGCTGGCTGCGGGAACTGGTCTTCTTCTTCGAGACCAACGGGGTGCGGGCCACGTCCGTGATCCGGTCGATGCTGGCCGATCCCGAGCAGTGCCCGACCCTGGCCGAGTTCGCCAGCCGGTTCCTCAGTGGCCACCGGGCGATGATGCGCGACACCCGCGAGGAGGTCGCCGAGCTCATCCGCGACCTGGCCGAGCGCCAGCCGGAGCAGGTCACCGACAACCAGTTCGGGGCGATGCGCTACCAGTACGCGGTCTTCAGTGACCTGTTCACCGAGGGCCGCTTCGCCGAGGTCGTGCACGAGTTCGCCCGCAGCGGCCTGCGGCTGCACCGCGAGCTGCACGGCGAGGAGCCGTCGGAGGCATTCCTGGAGCAACTGGACGTGATCGCCCAGTTGCAGGTGCAGTCCTTCATCCCGCTGCACGAGCCGGTGCCCGAGACCGTCTTCGTCGAGTCCCGCTACGACCTGGTGGAGTGGAAGAACGCCAACTTCCGCCGGCCGCTGGCCGACTTCGCCCTGGCCGCGCCGAGGAGGTTCGCCCTGCGGATCGAGGGCTACCAGCACCACGAGCGGCTCTGGGCGTCGCGGGGCAGCGACGACATCCGCCGCATCTACCTGCGCAGCTTCGCCAGCACCAACGCCAACCGGCGGCGACACCTGGAGTACGCCGAGGTGACCCAGCCGGCCTGACCGAGGCGGCCACTGCGCAGCGCGTTCGCCCCACCGCCGAGCGTCTATCTTCGCGGCCCGCCGATCGCTAGACTCCTAGCGGTCGGTCGGGCCGCGCCCGGCGTGACCTCCAGCCCTCGCCGGTGAGGAGGAGAGATGACCGCTGCGCCCTCACGGGGTCGACTGCTCGCGTTCGCCCTGGCGGCCACCCTGAGCGCCGCGCTGCTTCCGGCCGGCCCGGCCGCCGCCGAGGCGGCCGTCCGGCACGCCGACGCCCCGGACGCCGTGCCCGGCAGCTACCTCGTCCTGCTCCGGCAGGCCCCGGCCCGAGCGGCGCACGGGCCGACGGCCGCCGCCGAGGTCGGCCGGGTCGCCGACCGGCTGCGCGCCCGCTACTCCGGCAGCGTCGGCCACGTCTACGGCCACGCCGTGGCCGGCTTCGAGGCCCGGCTCACCCCCCGGGCCGCCCGCCGGCTCGCCGCCGACCCGGCGGTGGCCTCGGTGGAGCCCAACCGGCTCGTGCCGTCGGTCGGCCCCGGCGTGCAGACCAACCCGCCGTCCTGGGGCCTGGACCGCATCGACCAGCGGCGGCTGCCGCTGGACGGCCGCTACGCCTACCCGAACACCGCCCAGAACGTGCACGTGTACGTGGTGGACACCGGCGTCCGGGCCACCCACACCGACTTCGCCGGCCGCGTCGGCGGCGGGGTCGACCTCGTCGACGGGGCGCTGCCGGCCGACGACTGCAACGGGCACGGCACCCATCTGGCCGGCACCATCGGCGGCAGCCGGCACGGGGTGGCCAAGGAGGTCCGGGTCCATCCGGTCCGGGTGCTCGACTGCGCCGGCAGCGGCACCCTCGCCCGGGTGATCGCCGGGATCGACTGGATCGCCGCCAACGCCGTCCGGCCGGCGGTGGCGGAGCTGGCCCTCGGCGGTGGGGTCAGCACGATCCTGGACGCGGCGGTGACCACCTCGATCAACCGGGGGATCACCCACGTCACCACCGGGGGCAGCTCCGCCGGGGACGCCTGCAACGCCTCGCCGGCGCGGGTGCCCGGCGCATTGACCGCCGTGGGCACCTCGGCCACCGACGCCCGGCTGCCCAGCGGCAACTACGGCAGCTGCATCGACCTCTTCGCGCCGGGGGCGAACATCACCTCCACCTGGCACACCGGCGACACGGCCACCGCCACCATCAGCGGCGGCTCGGCCGCCTCGGCCCACGTCGCGGGTTGCGCCGCGCTGGCCCTGTCGGCCAACCCCGGCTGGACGCCGGCCCAGGTCACCGCGCACCTGACCGGCCGGGCCACCGCCGGCGTCGTCACCGGCGTGGTCGCCGGCACCCCGAACCGGCTGCTCTACTGCGGCCCCTGACGCCGGACCGGGCCTGCCGGCCCGCACCCTCGTAGGCCCGGCGGGCGTGCGGGCCCCAACTCAGGACACGCCGGCCCCGGCTCAGAAGGTGTGCACGTCCAGGGCCGTCCCCCCGGAGCCGTCGGACCGGATCACCGCAACCCAGTCGTCGCCGGCCCCGGCGAGCCAGCCGGGGTACCGGCCGAGCAGCCGGCCGCCCTGCGCGTCGTGGACGAGCACGAACGGTCGGTCCTCGGTCGCGCCGCTGACCGCCACGAACCGCCCGGTCACGGTCGTCCGCCAGCTCGCCGACTCCCCGGAGAGCCCCGGATCCGGCGCGGTCCACCGGGGCTGGCCGGTGGCCAGGTCGAGCAGGGTCAGCGCCCCCGAGTCGGCGGTGCGCCGCACCAGCACCGAGCGGTCGTCGCCGTCGATCGGTGTGCCGGCGGCAGGGGCCTGCCAGAGCGTCCGGCCGGTGCGTAGCTCCACGAGCTGCGGGCGGCCGGTCGCGGTGACCGCGACGAGCCGGGTGCCGGTCCCGAGCAGGGTCGTCCCGCTGTAGTGGTGCGCCAGCACCTTCTCGCACTCACCGTCGTCGGTGCGCCCGCTGAAGACCTGACCGGACCAGCCCTTCTCGCCGGTCGCCGCGTCGACGGTGGCGATCTCGACCGTGCACCGTCGATCGTCCCGCGCCGGGTCGTGGTCGGTGGCCACGAGCAGGCTGCCGGCGGTGAAGCCGTACCAGGCCCGGCTCGGCAACCGCCCGCCGCCGGCCTTGCCCGTGCGGGCCGCGACCGTGGTGAACGTCCGGCCGGTCGCGCTGCGTCGCACCGAGACGTACGGCTCGGCGGCCGGGGCGTACGGCAGCCGCGCGCCGATCCTCAGGTCGGAGACCGTGGCGAACCGGTCGGCCGAGAGCCTCCAGAGCCGGTGGCCGTCGCGGAGGTCCTGGGCGACGAGCGCGCAGGTCGCCTTCGGCCCGGTGCCGACGCACTCCCGGTGGTAGACGGCCGCTCGGTCGACGACGACGTCGTGGGCGTCGGCGGCCCGCCAGCGGGTGCCGCCGGTGGCCGCGTCGAGCACCTCCAGGGTCCCCCCGTCGTTGGCGGTGGCGACGATCAGCTCGCCCGCGACCACGTACTGATATTTCTGCGGGAACGGGTGCCGCCACAGCTCCTGCCCGGTGGAGCGGTCCACCGCCCGCAGCTGGCGCTCGTCGGGCACCACGATCGCCCGGCCCACCTGGGCCAGCGGCTGATTGACCCGGTCGACCGGGGTCGACCAGCTCGGCTCCGGGCCCGTCTCCTCCGGCCGGGCGCCCACGCCCGACCCGTCGTCCACTGCGACCCCGGTGTCCGGCCGCTTCGCCCGGACCGGCCCCTCGGCGCGGGGCTGGACGCAGGCGGCCAGTCCGACGACCAGGCAGAGAGCCAGGCCGGAAAGCGCCCACCGGGCCGGGCGGTTCGATGATGACAAGGCTCTCTCCCTCTATCGGCGGCGGGCCCTCACCGTAGGGCCTGCCCGCATTCGCCGCCCCGCGACGCCCACGGCGGCCGGGGCGGCCTCGGGCGAAGACCGCGGCGCGCCGACCGCCCCGCCACGATCCCGGCGCCACCCGCCCCCTACCGGCGGCGACCACGGCGGCGGTAGGGGCCGGTCGGGGCAGCGGTAGGGGCGGTGGTCAGGGCAAAAGGGATTCGCCACCCCGAGCCGCCGGTCCCGAACTGCCCATCGGTCTCGGCACAATTGCCGAAATGCTCACCACAATGCTCCGTAACGCCACTCCCACCTGCGATATTTGTTCTTGACGATGTCAAAGGCGAATACCTGACGGCCCTCGACGCAGGTCACGTCGCACCGCGCTGACCTGGAGTAACAGGCACGGCGGGTGAGGAGACGCTGGCTTTCGGTGCGATCCCTGCGCCGTTGTCCGCAGTGGAAGGCAGTTCGTGCCCGCACCCGCGACAATCCGCTTCCCAAGCCGACCGGCAGACCCAGGCCCCCGGCCGCGCGCGCACTATTCTCGTACCGGGCAGTAGCCACTATGATCGGGCCGGCCACCGTCCGCTGCAAATCAGAAACCGCCCAGCTCGCCAGTCGGCCCGACTCGTGTCTTGGGCAGAAGGGCTCCCTCGGGTGTTCAGTCGTATCGCCATCGTCAACCGTGGTGAGGCCGCGATGCGGCTCATCCACGCCGTCCGGGACCTGGCCGCCGAGACCGGGCAACCGATCGAGACCGTCGCGCTGCACACCGACGTCGACCGCACGGCCACCTTCGTCCGGGAGGCCGACACAGCCTACGATCTCGGCCCCGCCTCGGCCCGGCCGTACCTGGACCTGAAGGTGCTGGAGCGGGCGCTGGTGGAGACCGGGGCCGACGCGGCGTGGGTCGGCTGGGGCTTCGTCGCCGAGGACCCGGCCTTCGCGGAGCTGTGCCAGAAGGTCGGTGTCACCTTCGTCGGCCCGAGCCCGGACGCGATGCGCAAGCTCGGTGACAAGATCGGCGCGAAGCTGATCGCCGAGGAGGTCGGCGTGCCGGTCGCGCCGTGGAGCCGGGGGGCGGTGGAGAGCCCGGCGGCCGCGGTCGCGGCGGCGGCCGAGATCGGCTACCCGCTGATGCTCAAGGCGACCGCCGGTGGCGGCGGGCGCGGCATCCGCGTCGTCACCAACGAGGCCGAGCTCCTGGACGCCTTCGAGCGCACCAGCCAGGAGGCCGCACGGGCCTTCGGCAGCGGCATCGTGTTCCTGGAGCGCCTGGTCACCGGCGCCCGGCACGTCGAGGTCCAGGTGATCGCCGACGGCCACACCGCGTGGGCGCTCGGCGTGCGGGACTGCTCGGTGCAGCGGCGCAACCAGAAGGTCATCGAGGAGTCGGCGTCGCCGGTGCTCAGCCCCGAGCAGACCGCCGAGTTGAAGACGTCGGCGGAGCGGCTGGCCGTCGCCGTCGGCTATCGCGGCGCGGCGACCGTGGAGTTCCTCTACCACCCCGGCGACCGGCTCTTCGCGTTCCTCGAGGTCAACACCCGGTTGCAGGTCGAGCACCCGATCACCGAGTCCACCACCGGATTCGACCTGGTCAAGGCGCAGCTGCACGTCGCCTCGGGCGGGCGGCTCGAGGGCGAGCCGCCGGCCGAGCGCGGGCACGCCATCGAGGCCCGGCTCAACGCCGAGGACCCGGACCGCGACTTCGCGCCCTCCCCCGGCCGCATCCTCCGGCTGGACCTGCCGGCGGGGCCGGGCATCCGGGTGGACACCGGGGTCAGCGAGGGCGACACCATCCCCGGCGACTTCGACTCGATGATCGCGAAGATCATCGCCTACGGCCGGGACCGCGCCGAGGCGCTGGGCCGGCTGCGCCGGGCGATGGCCGAGACCACCGTGATCATCGAGGGCGGGGCGACGAACAAGAGCTTCGTGCTCGACCTGCTCGACCAGCCCGAGGTGATCGACGCCAGCGCCGACACCGGCTGGATCGACCGCGTCCGGGGCGAGGGCCGGCTCGTCTCGCACCGGCACTCCGCGGTCGCGCTGGCCGCCGCCGCCATCGAGGCGTACGAGGAGGAGGAGCGGGTCGAGCAGCACCGGCTGCTCTCGACGGCCTCCGGCGGACGCCCGCAGGTGCAGCACGCCAGCGGCCGGCCGCTGGACCTGAAGCTGCGCGGCGCCGGCTACCGGGTGCGCGTCGCCCGGGTCGGCGCGCACCGGTTCCGCGTCGGCATCGAGGCGGGCGACGCCGTGCGCACCGCCGACGTCGAGCTGGACCGCTTCGACCGGCACACCGGGCAGGTCGTCGTCAACGGCACCCGGTACCGCCTGCTCACCGCCACGCACGGGCCGATGCACCTGGTCGAGGTCGACGGCGTGACGCACCGGGTCAGCCTCGACGAGGGCGGCGTCATCCGCTCGTCCATGCCCGCCCTGGTCGTCGCCACGCCGCTTCAGGTCGGCGCCGAGGTGGAGGCCGGCGCGCCGGTGCTGGTGCTGGAGAGCATGAAGATGGAGACGGTGCTGCGGGCGCCGTTCCGGGCCCGACTCAAGGAGTGCGCCGTCTCCGTGGGCAGCCAGGTGGCCACCGGCGCCCCGCTGCTGCGGCTGGAGGCCCTCGACGACGCCAAGGCCGAAGAGGTCTCCACCGCCGCCGTCGAGCTGGACCTGCCGGCCGCGCCCGAGCGCATCCCGGCGCGGGAGCGGGCCACCCGGGGCCAGGAGGACCTGCGCGCCCTGCTGCTGGGCTTCGACGTCGACCCGCACGACGACCGCCGGGTGCTCGACGACTACCTCGTGGCGCGCCGGACGGCCGCCGACGAGGGCCACCGGCCGCTGGCCGAGGAGTTGGACCTCGTCGACCTCTTCTCCGACCTGGCGGAGCTGAGCCGCAACCGGCCGGCGGGCGAGGAGGGCGGCCCGGACAGCCACGTGCACAGCCCCCGCGAGCGCTTCCACACCTACCTGCAGAGCCTCGACGTCGAGCGGGCCGGCCTGCCGGCGTCGTTCCAGACCAAGCTCGCCAAGGCCCTCGGGCACTACGGCGTCACCGAGCTGGACCGCTCCCCCGAGCTCGAGGCGGCGGTGTTCCGGATCTTCCTCGCCCTGCAACGCGCCGCCGCCGACGCCACGGTCGTCGCGGCGTTGCTGCGCCAGTGGTTGCAGGAGCCGCCGCCGGACGACGTGCTGCGCGAGCCCGCCGGTCTGGCGCTGGAGCGGCTGGTCTCCGCGACCCAGGTCCGCTTCCCCGTGGTCGCCGACCTGGCGCGCGGCGTGGTCTTCGCCTGGCTGGGCCAGCCGTTGCTGCGCCGCAACCGCGCCCTGGTCTACGCGAACGTCCGCAGGCACCTGCGCCACCTCGACACGCACCCCGACGCGCCGGACCGCGCCGAGCGGATCGCCGAGATGGTCCGCAGCACCGAGCCGCTGGTGCGGCTGCTCGGCCAGCGGCTCGTCCGCGACCACCTCGACAACGCGGTCATGCTGGAGGTGCTGACCCGGCGGTACTACGGCAACAAGGACCTCAGCCTCCGCAGCCGCGAGGCCGCCGGCTGCACCTTCGTGGTCGCCCGACGGCCGGGCGCGTGCGTGGCCTCGGCCGCGGTGAGCTTCGAGGCGCTCGGCGGGGCGCTGCGCGGGCTGGCGGAGCTGGCCGGCGACGAGGACGCCATCGACGCCGACATCTACCTCGCCTGGGAGAACCAGCCGCCGGAATCCGACGCCATGGCGGCGGCGCTGCACCAGGTGATCGGCGGGTTCCCGCTGCCGAGCCAGGTCCGCCGGGTCACCGCCACCGTCGCCGGCCGCAGCGGCGCGGTGATGCACCACCACTTCACGTTCCGGCCGTCGGCCGAGGGGATGGCCGAGGAGCGGCTGGTCCGCGGCCTGCACCCGTACATCGCGCAGCGGATGCAGCTGGAGCGGCTGCGCAAGTTCGACCTCACCCGGCTGCCGTCGTCGGACGAGGAGGTCTACCTCTTCCAGTGCGTGGCGCGGGAGAACCCCTCCGACGAGCGTCTCGTCGCGTTCGCGCAGGTGCGCAACCTGACCGAGCTGCGGGAGCACGACGGCCGGCTGGTCTCGCTGCCGGCGGCCGAGGACACCCTCGCGACCTGCCTCGACTCGATCCGCCGCGCGCAGTCACGGCGGCCGTCGAAGAAGCGGGTCAACACCAACCGGATCGTCATCTACGTCTGGCCGCCGAGCGAGATCACCCGCGCGGAGCTGGAGATGCTGGCCGGGCGCGTGCTGCCGACCACCGCGGGCGCCGGGCTGGAGGAGATCCTGTTCATCGGGCGGCAGCGTGACCACCGCACCGGCGAGCTGGTCAAGACCGAGGTACGGGTCTCCTTCCACGCCACCGGCGGCGTGGAGCTGACCATCGGGGCGCCGTCGGACGAGCCGCTGGAGCCGCTCGACGACTACCGGCAGAAGGTGCTGCGGGCGAGCAGCCGCAACACGGTCTACCCGTACGAGCTGGCCAAGCTGCTCGGCGACTTCGTCGAGCACGACCTCGACGAGCGCCACGCGCTGGTGCCGGTCGACCGGCCCCGGGGCCACAACAGCGCGGCGATCGTCGCGGGCGTGGTCAGCACGCGGACCTCCCGGCACCCGCAGGGCGTCACCCGGGTGGTGCTGCTCGGCGACCCGACGAAGGCGCTGGGCGCGCTGTCGGAGCCGGAGTGCCGCCGGGTGATCGCCGCGCTGGACCTGGCCGAGCAGCTGCGGGTGCCGCTGGAGTGGTACGCGCTCTCCGCAGGCGCGCGCATCTCGATGGGCTCGGGCACGGAGAACATGGACTGGGTGGCGGCGGCGCTCAAGCGGATCGTCGAGTTCACCCAGGGCGGCGGCGAGATCAACATCGTGGTCGCGGGGATCAACGTCGGCGCGCAGCCCTACTGGAACGCCGAGGCGACGATGCTCATGCACACCAGGGGCATCCTGGTGATGACGCCGGACTCGGCGATGGTGCTCACCGGCAAGCAGTCGCTCGACTTCTCCGGCGGGGTGTCGGCCGAGGACAACTTCGGCATCGGCGGCTACGACCGGGTGATGGGCCCGAACGGGCAGGCGCAGTACTGGGCGCCGAACCTGGTCGCCGCGCGGGACGTGCTGATGTCGTACTACGACCACACGTACGTCGCGCCCGGGGAGGACGCGCCGCGGCGGACCAGCACGACCGACCCGGTGGACCGCGACATCTGCCAGTTCCCGCACGCCGTGGCGGAGAGCGACTTCACCACCGTCGGGGAGATCTTCTCCGCCACGGCGAACCCCGACCGCAAGAAGCCGTTCGACATCCGGACCGTGATGCGGGCGCTGGCCGACCAGGACCACCCGGTGCTGGAGCGCTGGGCGGGCATGGCCGACGCGGAGACCGTGGCGGTGCAGGACGTGCACCTGGGCGGGATGCCCGTCTGCCTGATCGGCGTGGAGTCGCGGTCGGTGCCCCGGCGCGGCTTCCCGCCCACCGACGGCCCGGACACGTACACCGCGGGCACGCTCTTCCCCCGGTCGTCGAAGAAGGCCGCACGGGCGATCAACGCGGCCAGCGGCAACCGACCGCTGGTGGTGCTGGCCAACCTGTCGGGCTTCGACGGCTCACCGGAGTCGATGCGCAACCTCCAACTGGAGTACGGCGCCGAGATCGGCCGGGCGATCGTGAACTTCCGGGGGCCCATCGTGTTCTGCGTGATCTCGCGCTACCACGGCGGCGCGTTCGTGGTCTTCTCGAAGGCGCTGAACCCGAACATGACCGTGCTGGCGCTGGAGGGGTCGTTCGCCTCGGTGCTCGGCGGGGCCCCCGCCGCCGCGGTGGTCTTCTCCGGCGAGGTCAACGCCCGCACCGCGCGCGACCCACGGGTGCGGGACCTGGAGGCCCGGGTCGCGGCCGCCGCCGGGACCGACCGGGCCACCCTGACCGCCGAGCTCGACGAGCTTCGCGCGTCGGTCCGCACGGAGAAGCTCGGCGAGGTGGCCGCCGAGTTCGACCGGGTGCACAACATCCAGCGCGCCGTCGAGGTCGGCTCCGTCGACGCGGTCGTCCGCGCTGCGGAGCTGCGCCCGAAGGTCATCGAGGCCATCGAGTCGCGGCTGCGGCAGCTGGCATGATCGCCGTCGCCTGACGGCGGAGGTTGTTCAGACGGGCGTCGCCCCGACCGGAGTGCATCGGTCGGGGCGACGCCCGTTGCGGCCCCCGGTCGGCCCGTTGCGGGACCCCGGCCGGCCCGTCGGGCGCGTCGGTCACTCGGCTCAGCCAACGTGGCCGACAGCTCAGCCGGCGTGGCTGACGGCGGGCGCGACCGGGGTCGTCGCCTCGCCCTTCGGCCGGAGGAGCTGGGCGGCGAGGGCGGCGACCACGCAGAAGGCCACGGGCAGGAAGAACGTGTAGTTCAGCGGCATGAGGTGGGTCAGCGGCCCGATGATGGCCGGCCCGGCGAGCATGCCGAGGTAGCCGAGCCCGGCGACGCGGGAGACGTTGGTGCCGGCGGCGTCGGGGTCGGCGTGGCCGGCGGCGCTGAAGAGTTGCGGGATGGTGCCGGCGAGCCCGATTCCGAACAGCGCCCAGCCGGCGATGGCCAGCGGGATCGACGGCGAGAGCGCGACGATCGTGAGGGCGACGGCGGCCAGCGCCGACCCGTACCGGACGATGGCGACGGGGCCGAAGCGGGCGGCGACCCGGTCGGTGAGGAAGCGCCCGAGGGTCATGGCGGTGGCGAAGGCACCGTAGGCGAGGGCGGCGGTGGCGGCGGGCGCGTCGAGCACGTCCCGCATGGCCAGCACGCTCCAGTCGTTGGCGACGCCCTCGCTGAGCATCAGCAGCAGGGCGAGCCCGGCGAGGGCCCAGATGCGCCGGGGGGCGGTCCGCCAGCCGGTGGCCTCGGTGGCCGGGCGCTTCCGCGCGGTGGTGGCGTTCGTCGCCGGCAGCAGCGCGGGGGCGGCGGCTGCGGCGACGGCGAGGGCGAGCAGCCCGACGACGGTCAGGGTGACCGTCGTGCTCCAGCCCCAGCTCAGGGTCCGGGCACCGACCAGCGCGGCGAGCACCCCGCCGACGGAGAAGACGGCGTGGAACGCGGACATGACGGGGCGGCCGTAGCCGGCCTCGACCCGTACGGCGTGGGTGTTCATGCTCACGTCCAGGCTGCCGTTTCCGAGGCCGAAGACCAGCAGCGCCGCGCCCAGCGTCCAGGCGTCCGTGGCGAGCGCGGGCAGGACGAGGGCCCCGGCGCAGAGGGCCGCGCTCAGCGGCACGACCCGGCGGGCGCCGAACCGGTCGGCGAGCGGGCCGACCAGTTGCATCCCGGCGAAGGCACCGGCGCCGAGCAGCAGCAGGAGCCAGCCGAGCACGGCGTGGCTGATGCCGGCCCGCTCTTCGACGGCGGGAATGTGCACGATCCAGATGCCGAGGACGAAGCCGTTGAGCGCGAAGTAGGCGAAGGTGGCCAGCCGGGCGGCCCGCAGCGATCTCATCATGACTTCGAACATAGCGCACACAAATCGCGTTCGAAACGTTGAATTATGCGGGGGGTCGGTGTTCAATGAGCGCATGACGAGCGCGGACCGACACCGACGGATCATCGACGCGGTGCGCGGGGCCGGGCAGCTCAGCGTGGCGGAGCTGGCGGAGCTGACCCGCACCTCGGAGATGACGATCCGCCGCGACCTGGAGGTCCTGGCCGAGCAGGGCGTGCTGGAGCGTTACCGGGGCGGGGCCAGGACCCTACTGCTGCGCGGGGAGGAGCAGCCGTTCGCGCTGCGCGCCCGCGACGGTCTCGGGGTCAAGCAGCGCATCGCCGCCGCCGTCGCCGACATGATCGCCGACGGCGAGGCGGTCGTCGTCGACAGCGGCACCACCTGCCTCGAGGTGGCCCGCGCGCTGCTCCCACGCCGGCTGACCGTCATGCCACTGTCCCTGCACGCGGCCAACGCGCTGGTCGACGCGCCCCGGCTGCGGCTGCTCCTACCCGGTGGGGAACCACGCCCGGGCGAGCTGGCACTCACCGGCCCCCTGACGGAGGCGTCGCTCGCCGCGCTCCGCTTCGACACCGCCGTGATCGGCTGTTGCGGCCTGACCGCCGCGAGCGGCCTCACCGCCTACGATCTTGCCGACGCCGCGATCAAGCGTGCGGCGCTGGCCTCGGCCCATCGCGTCATCGCGGTCGCCGAGGCGGCCAAGCTCTCCCGCACGGCCCTCGCCTTCGTCGCGCCGGCATCAGCGCTGCACAGCGTCGTCACCTCGGACGACGCCCCCGACGACGAGGTCGACGCGCTGAGCGCCGCCGGCGTCGTGGTGCGAAGGGCGTGAATCGCCCGCCGACATCGCGGCGCGGAGGGGGTGACCCGCCGCCGGGCGGAGGGGGATTCGCCGCCGGGCGGAGGGGGGATTCGCCGCCGGGCGGAGGGGGGATTCGCCGCCGGGAACGCAGCAGCGGCGGGGTGAAGGGCCGGGCGCATCGTGCCGGCGGGGTGCTGCACCTCGCCGGCTACGAACGCACGGCCCCGGACCCACGACCACTGCGGCCCGCCGCGAGCGGCGGGCCGGGCGTCAGCGCGGCAACTCGCGCCAGGCCGCCTGGTTACCACGCCAGGCGTCGGCGAGAATGGCCGCCGAGGCCCGACTGGGGCATTCCTGCACTCGGGAGCGGCCGGATTCGCCGCCGATCTGCGCCTGAACATCCCAACGTCGACCGTCAGTGCGGATGTACACATCACGGCGCCCGCGCGGGGTCGGGTCACCGTTCCACCAATGCTTCTCGACCATCACACACCGACCGTATAGCAAATTCCCGTGCGGAGCACAGGGGCCATCGGCCCGAGACACCCGACCTGTGACCTACTGCCGGTCGCGGAATGTCCTGAAGGGACGATTTGCGCCGACTCGCGGGCGGGTCCCCCCGAAGCCGGCTTTCCCTTGACCGAGCAGGCCGGAGGCCTGGACGGCGCAAAGGCCCACCGCCCGCCCGCGTCCCGGCGTCGCGCCGGCACGCCGGCCGTCGGGCCGCCCGGCAGGCGTCCGCACGACGCCGAAAATCGCCGAGGCGACTACTCCGAGTAGTCACCCGATGGCGCGGACGGAACCTCGACGTACCAGACGTCGTCGTGTGCCGCGCCGTCGCCGACCCGGTCGGCGACCCAGCGGTCGAGGTCTCGCAGGGTGCCCTCGGTCGCCCTGCTCGCATTCGGCACGTACCATCGCAACCCGCCGTCGGGGCGCACCACCCCCACCGCGACCGCGCCGGCGGCGACGACCACCACCCGCGCCCCCGGCCGCGCATCGGCCGGCGGTCGCCGCGTCGGCGTCGGCGTCGGCGCGGGCGAGCCCGACCCACCACCCGCGCCCCACAACTGCGCCATCAGCTCCGCCCGCTCGCGCGACGTCGACGCCGCCAGCCACGCCTGCGCCACCTGCTCGGGACGGCCGGCGTCCACCGGCCCGGCCGGCGCGGCAGCGGCAGCGACCGGCGCGACGTCGGTGCTCAACCCGTCGGCCAGCCCCGACGCCCGCCCGAGGTCCGCCGGCGGATCGGCCGCCGACACCCACCGGTACGCCAGGAGCGCCTGATGGCGGTTCACACCGTCCAGCAACGCCGCGACGTTGGCCTCGAAGTCCCGCAGCGACTCGACCTGCGCCTCGTGCAGGACCTCCACCCGCTCCCACACCTCCGGCCGCTGCTGCTGCGTACGCAGGTCGTCCCGGAGCGGCTGCGGCAGGTGCGCGACGGCCTCGCCCACGGTCTCCGGGCGACGAGCGGCGGTCAGCCGCACCACCTCCCCACCCGGATACGCCAGATACGGCCGCAGGTCGCGCGTGGGGGCGACGCCCATCCGCAACTCGACCGGGACGTCCAGGCTCCGCGCGAGGTCCCGCGCCAGCCGCACCCGGTCCAGGGTCAGCACCGACCCCTCGTCGGCCACCGGGGTGGCCCCGTCGCCCCGCCACTGCGCCGGGTCGGCGGCGGTGAACACCACCGGGCCCGGCACCGCGCCGCCGTGGCGCTCCCCCAACCGGCGGATCAGCTCGGCGACGACCTCCGACCGGCCGAACCCGGACCGGACGACCTCGACCAGCTCCGCGTCCAGGTCCCCGGCCGACACCACCGGACCGTCCGGCGGGGTCGGCAGCCGGGTCTCGGTCCGCGCCGCCTCCCACCGCGTCTGCCGCACCTGGCGAGCCCGGTCGAGCGTGGCGACGGTGTTGCCGTGCGCCTCCCACGCCAGCCGCCGGGCCTGGGCGGACTCGCGGGCATCGCGCACCCGCAGCCGCGCCGCCGGCAGCTCCTGCCGCCGCTCGGTGCGCGCCCTGTCGGCCGCGTCGAGCTTCTCCTGGGCGCGCCGCAGCTGCTCCTCCAGCGCACTCACCCGCGCCACCCGAGGGTCCTCGGCCGGCAACGGCCGCCCCGCGCCCCGCCCGGAGCCACCCGCACCGGGCCGGTCGGCCACCACCGTGGTCCCGCCGCCGACAGCGGCCCCGACGGGCTGGGCCTCGGCGGCACGGTCGCCCTGGCGGTTCTGCAGCTCCGCCCGGGCGGTCCGCAGCTGCGACCGCACCGCCGCCAGCTCCTGATCGGCGGTGGCACGTGCCGTGTCGGCCGCGTCGGACCGCTCCCGCGCATGCTGCAGGGCCGCCTGCGCCGCCTTGACCCGCTGGCGCGCTGCCTCGTACTCCCGGGTGGCCTCCCCGTGGCGCGTCCGCGCCCGGTCGAGCGCTTCCTGGGCGGCCTGCAGGTCCCGGGCGGCCTGCTGCTGCCGCTGCCGCGCGGCCTGCCGGGCGGTGTGCTGCGCGCCGGCCTCGGTGGCCGCCACCGAGGCCGGGTGGTGCAGCCGATCGGCGACATGGCGCAGCCCGGCCCGCTGCGCGGGCGGCGCGGCGTCGCTAAGCCGCCGGATCGCCTCGGCCCACGACTCCCGCTGCTTGTCGAACTGGTTGTTTCGCGCGTCGCGCACCACGGCGGTGACCTCGCCGGCATCGACCGTCCTACCGGCGAGCAGGTCGCCGGTCAGCCGCAGAATGTTCGCGTCGGCGGCGAGAGGGCCGGAGACGGCCCGGGCCAGGGTCGCCAGTGCCGCCACGGCGGCGGGGGTGGCCAGCTCCGGGCTGGCGAGCAGGCCGGTCAGGAGCCGTTCCCGCCCGGTGGGTGCGCCCTCGGCGACGGGCGACGGGGTCACCGGAGTGGGGCCGAGCAGGTAGCGGTACGCGTCGTCGACGTGGCCGTGCCGGGCCAGCGTGAGCACCGCGTCCAACACGTCGAGGTGGGCATCGTGGGGCTGCGCGCGGCGCAGCCGGGCCAGTTGCGCCTCGGCGCGGTCGGAGAGCAGTTCGGCGCGGTGGCTGTCCAGGTGCTCCCGCGAGCGCTGCCAGTCGGTGATCTGCCGCCAGTCCCGCAGCGCGCCGGAGCCCTCCGGCATCGGGTGGTGCACGGCGGGCGGCGGGGCCGGCGGCGTCTCGGCGACGGCGTCCGGCGCCGGGCGGGGCAGGACCCTGAACAGGTCCGTGTCGTCGGAGACGTCCTTCCAGTGCGCGCCCAGGTCGGCCGCGCTCAGCCCGGCCGCCCTCGCGTACAACGCGTTCGCCGCCCTGGCTCCCGTCTCCGGGTCCGAGATGCGCTCACCGATCCAGGTGTCGACGCTGTGGTACTGCATCGCGCGCACGACGTTGAAGGCCTCGCTCAACAGCGTGACGTCCCTGGCCTGCGCCGGGGGCGACCCGCGGTGCAGGCCCTTGAGGGCCGGCAGCCAGTCATGCTGCGCTTGCTCCCCCCGCGCCGAGTACGCGGCGGCCGCGATGGCCCGGAACGTCGCCACGGGACCGCTCTCCGGGTCCCGGATGGCCGCGACCGCCCGCAGCAGCTGCGCGTCGGTGGCGGCGACCCGCCGCTGGTCGGCCGGCGCGGCGTGCGCGGCGGCCTCGACGAGGTCGGCCAGCGCGCGCAGGGCAGCCGGGGGCGGCGGCGCGGTCACCAGCCGCGTCAGCATCTCGTGGCGGCCCGCCGCGTCCTGTTCGATGTACTGGTAGGCCGGCGTCACCGCGCCGCCGCGGATCAGCTGGATCAACGCGTGGTGCAGCTTCGCCACCGGGTCGGTGGACGCCGTCGCCAACTGCGCGGCGGTGTCGTCGGCGCGCAGCACCGCCAGGTTGGCCACGGCGAACTGGCGCGACTGCGCCCACGCCCCGTCGTGCAGCAGCCAGCTCGTCACCACGTCGGGCTCGACGAGGGTCACCGGCCCGGCACCGGCGATGCCGGCGTGGAACTGCGCGGCGCTCAGGGTCTGCTCGCCCCCGGCGGTGAACGGATCCCGTACCCGGAAACTGCCGTCGACGTCCCGCCGCGCCGCCAACGCGCCCTGCGGCCGGGCCACCCAGATGCCGGTGCCCGGCCGCAGCACGGCCGGCAGCTGGGTCAGCGGCCCGATCGTGCTCCAGCCGGCCGGCGCGTCCTCGGCCAGCAACCGCCGCGCCCGCCCGGCCCGGACCTCGGCCGAGTCGCTGTCGGGGGTGTCGACGACGGGCCGCGCGGTGCCCGGGGCCGCCTCCGCCCCGCCGGGCAGGTGCTGTCGCAGCCACTGCAGGGTCTGCTTGTCGGCGTCCTCGCGGGCCTGCTCGATGCGCCCCTGCAGCACGGCCGGGAGCTGCTCCACGGCCTTCGACTGCAACGACGTCCGCCCGAGCAGGTCCTCGTAGATCCGCTCTCGTTCCGCCTGGTCGATGCCGGCCGCGTCGGCCCGGTGCACCAGGCCGGCGTCGAGGTCCCGCACCGCCTGGGCGGTGGTCACCGGCACGAGCGTGCCGGAGAGCGGGTCCGGCCGCAGCTGGGCGGCCAGCCCCAGCGGGTTGATCCGGTACCGTCCCGCCCCGGGACCGTCGGTGATCTCCAGATCGACGTGGGTGTTGAGGTTGAACGCCACGCCCTGCGCCACGGTGATCGGGTCCTGGCGCAGCATCTCCAGTTCCTCCGTCGGCGGCGCGGCCGCCGAGGCACGCGGATCCGCCCGCAACACCTGCGCGATGACCGCCTGCGCCCGCGCCTCGTACCGCGTCACCGCATCCGCCGGCAATACTTGGTTCTGCCCCGGAAGCCCTCCCTGCTCAAGGAGCAGCCCCACATACCCGGCGGTGATCTGCTGCGCCGGCGGCAGCGACCCCAGCCGGTCCACCGCCCACCGCAGCACGGTCTCCAACCCCTGCCGCGCCAGCTGCGCCGGGTCCGCGGTGAGCCGGATCGGCGCGACCGGCTGAAAGCGGTTACCCAGCTCGTCGCGGATGAGCAACGCCGCGTGCTCCGCCGCCTGACCCGGATCGAAGTCGCCGGCCTGCACCCGCCGACCCGCCACCGGCGCCTGCGCCATCGCCGCCGGGCTCGTGCGCACCAACAACCGCTCCAACCCCGCCGAGTACGCATCCGAGGCCGGCGCCGGCCACTTGCCCGGCACGTCCGCCTCCCACCGGCGGGGCTCGTCCATCCGCCGCCTCAGCTCACGGACCTCGTCGGCGAGCATCTCGACGTAGACCACGCCGGGAAGGGCGTCGGTCATGTCGGTGCCGGAGCGGAACTTGTCCGGCCCGAACGGGGCCAGGTTCCGATCCTTGGTGAACGGGCTGTGCTGGTGCGGGACCGCGCTGAGCTTGAACCGGCCCCGCATCCGCACCAGGTAGACCGGGCCCTGGGTCTTCAGGTGGCTCTCGCTGCGCTTGCTGACGTCGGCGGTGGCGCCCTGGTTCATCGGCGCGCTGCGGTAGCCGCCCGTGGCGAAAGTGGCGTTGACGTTCGTGTTCTCCTGGGCGCCGACACCGGTCTCGCCCAACTCCTTCACGCCCAGCGAGGTCTCGCCGTCGATGGTCGCCCGGATGTTGGCCCGCCCCTGGCTGGCCGCGGTGGTGACCTGGAACTTCGCGTACTTTCCGGTGCCGGTGCCCTTGACGATCTCGCTGACGACGTCCAGGGCGTGCAGTGACGCCTCCAGCCGCAGGGCGACCCGGCTGTTGGACTTGCCGGCGGTGAACAGGTGCGAACCGAGCAGGTCCCCCTCCCTGCCCAGCGCATGCCGCAGGTGGATGTCGAGGTTGCTGCGCGACAGCAGCCCCATCAGGGCGGTGCTGCCCCGGTAGGCCGGGTCGTCGGCCTGCCAGTCGAGCGTCCGGCCCAGCAGCGCCCGGGCGGCCGGGTAGAGATCGTCGGCCAGCACCCCGCTGACGTAGCTGTCGCTGGGCAGCATCGGCATCGGACGCAGGTCCTGCTCGGCCGGCAGCGACCCCGGCGACGGCGGCTTGGCCGTCGCCAGCGCCTGCGGCACCTGGAGATCGACCTGCCCGTCGTACCTGCCGGGCGGCGTCGGCGGGGGCGCCGCCTGTCCGGCGAAGAGCGCGCTCACCGCGTCCCAGGTGTCGAGGACCAGGTTGTTGATCGGCCGGCCCGCCATCTTCAGTGGCGTGACCTGGACGTTGAACTCGGCGTCGTTGATCGCGCGGTAGTGGCCGCTCCAGTCGTAGACGGTGTTGTAGTCGGTGCTCTGCAGGGCGTCCTTGACCGTACGGGACCGCTGCGGGGCGAACGACAGGGAGACGTTGCCCGAGACCGGCTTGCCGTCGGAGCTGAAGCCCACCTTGGCCGGCGTCAGGCTCATGCCCAGGGACCTGCCCAGGATGGCCGCGAGTGCGCTGATGGCCATCTTGTAGTTCTCGATGCCGTACTCGTTGACCCAGTCGGTGAAGCGCGGCCGTCCCTTCAGCGTGGCCGACAGCTTCACCTCCACGATCTCGGCCAGCACGCCGCCCAACCGGTGCGCGAAGTAGAACGTCACGGGGTTGTGCTGATGCAGCATGTCGTTGAGCAGGGTGTGCCCCCGCTGCCCCGCCAGCACCGCCTGAAGCGAGTCGATGCCGCCCGGCAGCGTCCCGATGACCCGCCGGTCCTCGGGCGAGAACATCAGCAGCCCGACCTCGGAACCCTGCGCGGCCCAGTTCTGGTGGCTGCGGCCGAGCAGGTCGGGGACGACCCGGTCGACCTCCCGGCGGACCGCGTCGAGAAGCGTGGTGCGGGGGCGCTCGCCGCCGTCCGCCGGCGCCGGTCCCGTGAACACGGTCACGTCGTTGACGCCGACATGACCCAGGGTCCGCGCACCGGTGCGGGTCAGGTACGGCGGCGGGGTCAGGTCCTTGAACGGGTTGACGCTGGGGTCCAGGGGGATCCCGAATTCCCTGGTGAAGTCCGCCCGGCGCGCCGGGTCGAGCACCGCGCCGCGCTTCTCCACGTCGGTGTGCCGGGTGGCCAGAGACTGCGCCCACCGCTGCATCCTGCGCAGCGCCAGGAAGGTGTCGAGTCCGGTGGGAGCGGGGGCGGTGGGGGCGACGCGGGCGGTCACGTCCGCCCGCCAACGGGTCAGCAAGCCGGCCACCGTGTTGCCGCTGAGCGTCAGATCCCCGCGCGACCAGCGCAGCATCGCGTCGGTGAGCTGGGCGTCGCTGATCGGCACCCGACCCGCGGCGTACTGCGCCAACGCCTCCGGCTCCGGCAGCAGGAACAGCATCGTCCGGTCCTGCACCGTGCCCGGGGCGGGGACCGTGGACTTGGCCCCGACGAAGCCGATCTGCGTGTCGATGCCGCCGACCAGGCCGTAGTCGACCTTCGACCGGAAACCGTACGCGCGACCGAAGGACAGCTTGATCATTTCCACGCCGCCGGCGCGCTTGGATTCTTCGGCGGCGCTCTGGCCCCACTTCACCGACGCCGACTCGCTGAAGCTGATGCTCGTCTTGCCGGCCTTCTTGCCCAGGCTGATGCCGGGCAACTTGACGGAGAATCCCCCCGACCAGTTCGCGGTGTTCACGATCTCCGTCTGCAGGAAGTCGATCAGACCGGTGACGTACTTGTCCTGCGTCGCCCCGACGAACTGGGTGTCGTGGATGTTGTGCAGGTCGATCGAGAGCGCCGCGTTGGTGTTGTAGACGAAGCCGGGGTCGAGAAGGCTGTCGGTGCTGTACTCGCCGTGCGTCATCTCCTTCAGGTGCGACTTGACGGCGATCAGGTTGGTCATGCTGGCCACCGGCGCGGCCATCGGCCTACCGGTGTCGAGCTGACCCGGCAGCAGCCGCTCCGCCTCGGCCCGCAACCCCTGCGCGTCGAGGAAGTACACCACCGCCTGGTCGAGCACCCGCCGGTCCGTCGGGGCAGGGTCGGGGGCACTGAACGTGGACTCGTCGCTGTTGAACTCCAGCAACGCGGCGCGCACGGTGCTCGGCACCGGGGTCGACTGGAACTGCCGACCCTCGGTCCGTACGCCGACGGCACCCGCCACGGTGTCGACGGCGGCACCGATCGCGTCGGCCGGGGTGTCGACGCCGCTGTAGTCGATCGTGTAGCTCAACTCGTACGGCAGGTCGAAGAGCTTCACCCGGCCCGGGTACTCCAGCAGCTCGGGACGGTTCACCACCCGGCTGACCCGCTCGCCGGCACCGACCGAGCGGTTCACCGACACGCCGGTGATGTCGACGGACTTGGCCGGATCCGCCGACGGCGGCAGGGACTTGGTCAGCCCGAAGTCCAGCGCCCAACCCCGGTTGCCGCTGGCCCCCTGGCCGACGACGCCGATGCCCATGCTGAGGTTGACCACGTGGTACTCGTCGGTCATCCGGTCGTAGTACACCGAGTTGCCGTCGGCATCGGGTGCGGCCGGGACCAGGTTGCCCGCGCCGTCGAGCTCGGCCTCGATCAGGTTGCCCCTGGCGTCGGTCATCGTCTTGATCAACGACTTCGCGCGCACGGTCACGGTCGCGGTCCGCATCTTGCCGTCCCGCCAACTGTGCAGGGTGAAGCTCATCCCGTCCTGGGTGAGGGTGTCGAAGTGCGACTCGAGACCCTCGTGGGAGACCATCTTGCGGACCAGGTAGGCGTTGTCGAGCGCGGCGTTGATCTCGCGGCTGACGGAACTGCGGAACAGCTCGGCCAGGCTCTTGACCGCGGCGGTCGCCTTGGCCATCAGGCCCTCCGCCGGGGCGGCGGGCGGCTGGGCCGTCGCCTTCAGTGCCCACGGCCGGTCCCGGTCCGCGACCAGGAAACCGTCCGCGGTCAGCTTGCCCTCCAGGTCGCCCCGCAGCGCCGTCACCGCCTGGACGTCCACGTCGACCAGGCTCTGCCCCAGGCCGCGACCCTCCAGCACGTGCTGCGGCACCTTGTTGCCGCCGAGATCCTCCGGGTGCTTGCCCGTGTTGCGCAGCCGGTCCCGCCACCCTTCGTACGACACCCGCCGGGGCCGATCGACACCGGCCGTGCCGGCGTCGGGTGCGTCGGCCTCGGTCGTGCCGGTGTCGGCCGTGTCGGCGTCGGGGGCGCGGAAGGCGTCGGCGTCGACGCTGAAGCCGTACTCGAAGGCGTCCGGTTCGGCCAGCCGCACCACGGCCGACCCGTCGACCGACGGAGTACGCACCGGCGCGTCCAGCGGATTGGCCATGGTCGACACGTCGGCGCTGAGCCGGAACTGGATGTCGTGGCCGCCGGTCATGCCGGTGTAGCGGGACACCATGACGTTCAGCGACGGATCGGTGAAGCCACCGCCGTCGTTGCTGTTCCAGGTGATCCCGCCGGAGGCGGAAATCGAGGTGCCCGGCTTGCCCTTGTACCCCTCCGGCGTCGAGAGGTTGCCCCAGGGCAGGTCCGCGCTGCCGCCGAAGCTCGCCCCGGTCGACTGGCCCAGGGTGAACTCGCCGCCGTGCCCCACGATCGCGGTACGCACCTTCTCGATGTGCGCCAAGTCGCTGGTCGGGCCCATGCGGACGGAGTCGCCGCGCTCGGCGTACACCTGGATGATGGCCGCCGTCTCGCCGTCCTCGTGCAGGGTGATCCGGTAGCCCCGTTCGTCCAGGGGTTGCGGCTGACCGGCCGGGGTGCCGGCCCGGTTGTTCATCGCCTCGTCGAGGTGGGTGTCGAGGTTCCACAGTTGCTGCCGCAGTTCCTGCCGGATCGGGCTGCGGACCGCCACGTTGAAGCCGTCGGCCCTGAGCCGGTCGAGGATGGACGTGTAGAGGGCGTCCAACCCGGTCATGTTGCTGGCGAAGAAGGTCGCCGGCAGTTGGCTTCCCCGGGCCGACCGGTTCGCCGGCAGGTCCGCGACCACCTGCGCGGCGGGCTTCCCCAGCAGGTGGTCCGGAACCGCCACGACCAACCGGTCGGCCGGCTGCCCCGGCGGCGAGGGCGGCACCGCCACCTGATGCCACGTCCAGTCGTCGCCCTCGCGGGTCTCCAGCGACCACCCCGGCTCGTACGAGTACAGCGTCGAGTCCAGGCGGTTGTCGAGCACCCGGCCCTTCTCCGCGTCGATCAGGTAGCTGGACTTCTGGTCGGCCCGGTTGATGGTGGCGGTGGCTCTCGGCCCGAAGTGCCAGGTCGGGCCGAGCTTCACGTCGAAGGTCGCCGCGCCGCGCATGCGGGTCGCGCGCATCGTGGTGCTCGCGTTCTGGCTGTGCGCGCCGATCTGGAAGACACCCTGGGTGAACTGGCTGGCGTGGAAGCGACCGTCGTCGTTGCCCTTGCGCTGCTCGATGTCGTCCAACGACTCGTCGACGGCGACCGTGTCGTACGATCCCGCCGGATTGTCGACCAGTTGCGGATCGTCGGGCTTGAGCCGGATCCGCACCTCCATGTCGCCCAGCTCGAGCAGGTAGCCGTCCGAGCCGACCATCGCCGAGTAGTTCGCGAAGAGCCGCTCCGGCAGCGAGCTCCATTCCTGCGGCGGCACCTCGATTCCCCGGCGCTGCGCCTCGGCCTTCAGCGTCGCTTCGATCCGCACGGTCTCCGGCAGTTCCGCCTTGAGCCCGCTGAACGGCAGCATCCGCAGGTCGGGCACGACGGTCGGCCGCGAACCGGTGGACGCGCCGGACTCGGAATCGGCGTCCGACCGCGAACCGGTGGACGCGTCGGACTCGGAATCGACGTCGGCCTTCTTGGGGCCGGCGCTCGCCTCGTTGCCGTACACCCGGACGTGCCGGTCGGCCTCGGGCACCCCGGAGAGCAGATCCTCGACCGCCGCGCCGACCTCCGCCGGCATCGACCCGCCGGCCGACTGCACCACCACCGCCACCCCGCTCGACGGCACCGCCAGGGCGCCCGGCGGCAAGGCATCGGGGCTCGTCCCGCCCTCGGCGAAGAGGATCACCCCGGCACGCTGCTCGACGGTCCAGTTCCGGCCCACCGTGAGCCCGCTGCCGGCGGTCCGCTCGGCGCCTCGCAACGACAGCTGCGAGACCGGGGCCGGGCCGGTGGTCAGCCGGTAGGCGTACGCGGCGGCCGGGAACGTCTCCCGACCCCGCGCGTCCAGCGGAACCGCTCCCGGCGCCCCCGCCGGTGACCGGCCCAGCGCCGCCGCCGGCACCACCAGCTCCACCCCGCCGAACCGGCCCCGCAACTGCTCGACCGTCGCGCCCGGCTCGGGCGTCACGAAGACCTGCAACGCCGCGTCCGGTCCCAACGCCGTGGTCACCGCCGCCACCACCGCCGCCGGGTCCGGCACCGACGCGTCCACCACCAACCGCGGTCGCCCCGGATCCACCAGGTCCGACCACCGCAGCCCCGCGCCCTGCGCCGGCACCGGCCCCGCGTGCGCCAGCACCCCACCGGGGACGACGGTCAACTCCACCCCGTCCGGCAGGCCCTCCACCGCATCCACGTCGAGCCCGTGGGCGTCCCACCCCAGTCCCGAGGTCGTCAGCCGCCCCGACACCGCGCCCTCCGGCATCGCCGCGAAGATCTCACCCACCCGGTCCCGCACGGCGGCGGGCATCGGCGCCCCGCGCCAGCCCAGGAAGACCGCCGGTTCCCCCGTGAGGCCGCCGCCGCCCGGCAGGGAGCCGACCTCCGGCAGCGCCGCACGGGCCGCCGCCAGGGCGTCCGCCGGCCCGATCCACAGGTGGGAGCCCTCGTCCCAGGCCACCCAGTCGTCGGGCAGCTCGTAGACGTCCGTGGAGAGCTCGGGCAGCCCGTGCGGGGTCGGGCGCGCCACCGCGTCCGGGGCCGACTCCGGCAGGAAGAGGTAACGGTCGGGACGCCCACCGAAGAAGGTCACGTTCCCGTCGGCGTCCAACGGCACGATCCGCGCGTGCCGCACCGGCACGTCGGACAACGCCGACCGGGGCACCGACAGCACCGCCGAGTGCTTCTCCCCCACCGCCCGCTCGATGGTCGCCAACGCGTCCACCACACCGACCCGCTGGTCCTGCGGCCAGTGCAACACCGCCGTGGCGGCGTCCTGCGACCGCAGGCCCGCCAGCGCCTTGTCCAGCTCCGTCGGGTCGAGCATCGAGGAGTCCAGCAGGATGGCCGGGGCGGTGCCGGTCGGCGGCGGCACGTAGGAAGCGCTCGCCTGGACATCGGCCCCGTCGCGGTGCAGCAACGTCGCACCGACCGCCTGTCGCAACCGCGCCTCCGGCGGCAGCCCGGCCGCCTTCATGGTCAGCAGCGGGTCGGGTACGCCGGTGGGCCGCCCGTCGTGCGACGGCGCGAAGGCGACCGCGCTTTCCACCGGCGTCTCGGTGGCGTCCAGCGGCGTCCCGGCGGCGGGCGGAGCGAAGAGTTCGGCACCCGTCTCGGGCACGGGCACCGGGGGCTGGCTGCCGGTGGTCTGCCGCCAGGCGCCGGGCCGGGTCAGGTCGAGGCGGGGAAGGCCGTTGGCGGTGTGCGTCGCCGCCGCGGTGAGCACGTGGCCGCCGGCGGTGGCCCACGCGGTGCGGTCCGGCGCGATGACCCCGGTGATGCCGGGCTGCGCAGCGAGTTGCACATCGTAGGTGCCCCGGCCGATCTCGCAGATGACCAGCACGATCTGCCGGCCGTGCGAGCGGGGATCCTCGTTGATCCGGGCGGCGAGCTGCGCGGGGGTGACGAGCTCGCCCTCCACGATCGCCCCCTCGGCGGTGCCGTGGGCGAAGACCAGGTACTCGCCGGGGCGCGGCGGACTCTTGAGGGCCACGGCCAGGTTGGCACCCTGGTCGGGGTCGAGCAGCGCGAGGCCGGCAGGGACCTGGGTGACCGGCGGCGGGGTGGTGCGGATGCGCAGCGTCGTGGGGGCACCCAAGGCCGGGCCGGTGCCGTCCGTCGGCGGCACCTCGACGTACCAGACGTCGTCGCGTCCCCCGCCGTCGCCGGCCCGCGACGTCGCCCAGTCGGCGAGGTCCCGCAGCTCACCGTCGTGCAACCTGCCGCTGGCCGGCGCGTACCACCGCAGCCCGCCCTCGGGCGGCACCACGCCGACCGCCACCGCGCCGCCGGCGACGGCCACGACCCGCGTGCCCGGCTGCGGATCGGTCGGCGGTCGCCGGGTCGGCACCGGCGACGGCGTCCCCGCCGCGCGACCCGCGCCCAGCAGTCCGGCCATCAGCTCGGCGCGGGCCCGCGACGTCGGCTCCGCCAGCCACGCCGCCGCGACACTCGCCGGGCGAGCCGGGTCCACCGGCAGCACGGACGGGGTATCGGCGGCCACCGGCAAGATGTCGGTGCTCAGCCCGCCGGCCAACGCCCACACGTCGGGGTCGTTCATCGACGGATCGGCCTGGGCGGCCCACCGGTGCGCGAGCACCGCCTGGTGGCGGTGCACGCGGTCCAGCAGCGCGGTCACGCCCGCGCCGAAGTCCTGCAACGACTCGGTCTGCGCTTCGTGCAGGACCTCCAGCAGAGCGCTCACCTCCGGCCGGTGCCGGTGCGCGGTCAGCTCGTCCTGGACCGACTGCGGCAACTGGGTGATGGCCTCGTCGACGGTCTCCGGACGACGATCGGGGTTCAGGCGCACCACCTCCCCACCGGGATAGGCCAGGTACGGCCGCGCCGACCCGCCGACGTGCAGCTCGACCGGCACCTGCAGGCTCCGGGCGAGGTCACGCGCCAGCCGGACCCGGTCCACCGACAGCACCGCCCGCGCGTCCGCCGCCGCGTCGTCGATGTGGGGGTGCCGCGTGCGGTGGTTGGCGGTCAGCAGCAGCGACTCCGGCAGCGCGTCGCCGTGTCGCTGGCGCAGCTCGCGGGTCAACTCGGCGACGACCGCCGACTGGCCGTGTCCGGAGCCGGCGATGGCGGCCAGCCGCGCGTCCAGGTCGATGCCGGGGACCTGGGACGTACGCGGCGGCGCCGGCAGCTCGATGCTGGCCTGCTCCCTGCTCAGCACCGTCTCGCGAGTGTCCCGTTCCTGTTCGAGCGCGACGACGGCCCGATCGTGGTTGTCCCGCGACACCTGCCGGACCCGGAGGTCCTCCCGGGCCTGCCGCAGTTCCTCGCGCGCCTGCGCCACGTCGTCCCGGCGATCAACCCGCGCCGTGCCGGCCGCCGTCAACCGCGTCTCGGCCCTGGTCAACGCGGCCTGCGCCGTCTCCACCTGCTGCTGCGCCCGCGCGAGCGCCTCCTGAGCCTCGCGGAGAGCGTCGTCGACCGGCGGCCGCCCGCCCGGCCGAGAGCCGCCGGCCGGCTCGGTGTCGGCCCTCGCCGTCCCGCCGGTCCCCCGCTGCTGGTCGTCGAACTCCTGCTGCCGGGTCGTCAGCTCCGCGTGGGCCGCCGACAGGTCGTTCGCGCGATCGGTGCGCGCGGTGTCGGCGGCGTCGTACTCTTGCTGCGCGTCGCGCAGCGCCACATCCGACTCCCGCAGCCCCGCCTCCGCCGTGCTCACCCGCTCCCGCGCCGCCGCGTACGCCTGCGCGACCTCCCCGTGCCGCGCCCGCGCCCGGTCGAGCGCGGCCTCGACCTGTCGGAGGTCCCGGGTGGCCTGCTGCTCTCGCTGCCGCTTGGTCTGCCGGTCGGTGCCGCCCGCGCCGGGTTCGGTGGTCGCCGACGCCGGCTGCGGCGTGTAGAGCCGGTCGGCGAAGTCGCGCAGCGCCGCCCCCCGCGCGGCGCTCAGCGCGGTCCCACGGGGGGCGGGCACGGCGTCGGCGAGCCGCCGGATCGCTTCGGCCCACCGCTGCCGATGCGCCGTGGAGAAGCGCCCGCGCGCCTGATTCGCCAGGTCAGTCACGGTGCCGTCGTCGACGGTCAGCCCGCCGAGCCGGTCGCTGACCACGCGCAGGATCCCCGCGTCGATGTCGGCGACCCGGCCCGGCACGGAGCCGGCCAGGGTCGCCAGCGCGGCCAAGGCCGAGGGGGTGGCCAGGTCCAGGCTGGCGAGCAGATCCGTCAGCAACTGTCCCCGCCCGACCGGCACGCCCGGGGCCGTGGACGGCCCGGCTGCGGCCGTGCCCGACGAGCTCGGGTCGGCGGGGGCGAGCAGATACCGGTACGCGTCGTCGAGGTGGCCGAGTCGGGCCAGGGTGAAGATCGCGTCCAGGGTGGCGAGGTCGGTGTCGTCGGGGTGCCTCCGGATCCGCGTGCGCAGTTCCGCCTCGACCCGGTCGGAGAGCAGTTCCTGGCCGTGGGTGTCCAGGTGGGTCCGCGACCGCCCCCAGTCGGTGATCCGCTGCCAGCCGTCGAGCGCGTCGAAGCGCGACGGCAGCGGGTGGTGCGGGACGGTGGACGGCCCGGCCGGCGAGGGCCCGGCCGGCGAGGGCCCCGTGGCGGCCGGCACCTGCGACTGCGACTGCGACTGCAGAGCATCGACCAGTCGGCCCTCGGGGGTGAGGTCCTTCCAGCGTTCGGCCAGATCCGCGGCGGTCAGCCCGGCCGCCGCCTCGTCCAGCTCGGTCGCCGCCTCAAAATCGAAGCTGTGCCCGTGGATCAAGGAGTCGAGAGTCGTGAACTGGTACTCGGCCCGGTTGAAGACGTCCAGGGCCGCGATCAGCAAGGTGACGTCCCCGACCTGCTCGTCGGGCACCTGGACGCGGAGGTCGTTCAGGACCTCCCTCTCCCAGTTCTGCCGCAGGGCCGCGGGGGCGGTGAGATCCACCGTGGCCGCGATGGACCGGAACGTCGCCACGGGGCCGATGCCCGGGTCGCGGACGGCCGCGACCGCCCGCAGCATGTTCGCGTCGAAGGAGGCGGCCCGCTGCGGGTCGGTGGGCACGGCGGCCTCGGCGGCCTCGGCGAATTGCGCCAACGCGCGCAGAGCCGCCGGGGACGGCGTGTCCCGTGCCGCCGCGACGAGGATGGCGTGCCGCGCATCCGGGTCGGTCTCCTGCAGGTACCGGTAGGCCGAGTCCAGTTGGTCGAGCCGGATCGCCTCCAGCAGGGCACGGTGCAGGTTCAGCGCCGGCGTCGACGCGCGGGACGAGGCCGGCTGATCCTGCGACGATGCCGCCGGAGTCTGCTCCCGGGCCAGCTCCGCGACGGTCTCGTCGGCGCGCAGCACCTCCAGGTTCTCCTCGGCGAACTGCCGCGACTGCGCCCATGCCCCGTCGTGCAGCAGCCAGCTCGTCGCCACGTCGGGCTCGACAAGGGTGACTGACCGGGCTCCGGCGACGGCGGTGTGGAACTCACCGGCGGTCATCCGGATCTCGGCCGCCGCCGCAACGAGCGGATCCCGCACCCGGAAACTGCCGTCGACGTCGAGCCGCGCCGCCAGGGCACCCTGCTCGCGGGCGACCCAGACGCCGGTGCCCGGCCGCAGCTCGTCCGGCACTGCGGAGAGCGGGCCGACCGTCCCCCAGCCGGCCGGCAGGTCCCCGCCGAGCAGCCGCCGCGCCCGTCCGGCCCGGCCCCCCGGCGTGTCGCCCGCCGGCTCCAGGGTGCTCGGAGGCGTTCCCGTCCCGGGGGGCAGGGTTCCGCGCAGCCACTGGCGGGCCTGGTCGTCGGCGTCCGCGCGCGCCTGGTGGATCCGCTGTTCCAGCGCGGCGGGGAGCTGCGCCTGCGCGGTCGACTGCAACGACGTCTGCCCGAGCAACTCCTCGTATACCTGGATCCGCGTGTCCCGGTCGATGCCGGCCGCGTCGGCCCGCCGCACCAGGGCGCCGTCGAGGGCCTGCACGACGTGGTTCGAGGTCACCGGGATGAACGTGCCGGAGAGCGGGTCCGGCCGTAGTTGCACGGCCAGACCCAGCGGGTTGATCCGGTACCGCCCCGCCCCGGGGCCGTCGGTGATCTCCAGATCGACGTGGGTGTTGAGGTTGAACGCCACGCCCTGCGCCACGGTGATCGGGTCCTGACGCAACATCTCCAGTTCCTCGGTCGGCGGCGCGGACGCCGAGGAACGCGGATCGGCCCGCAGCACCTGCGCGATGATCTCCTGCGCCCGCGCCTCGTACCGCGTCACCGCGTCCGACGGCAGCGCAGTGTTCGGCCCCGGGTGCCCGCCCTGTTCGAGGAGCAGCGCGGCATGCCCGGCGGCGATGCCTTGCGCCGCTGGCAGCGACCCCAGCCGGTCCACCGCCCACCCCAAGACGGTCTCCAACCCCTGCCGGGCCCGCTGCGCCGGATCCGAGGTGAGCCGGATCGGCTCGACCGGCTGGTAGCGATTGTTCAACTCGTCGCGGATGAGCAACGCCGCATGCTCCGCCGCCTGACCGGGATCGAAGTCGCCGGCCTGCACCCGCCGACCCGCCACCGGCGCCTGCGCCATCGCCGCCGGGGTCGTACGCACCAACAACCGCTCCAACCCCGCCGAGTACGCATCCGAGGCCGGCGCCGGCCACTGTCCCGCCCCATCGAGATCCCACTCACGCGGCTGCTTCATCCGTCGCCGCATCTCGCGGACCTCGTCGGCGTTCATCTCGACGTAGACCACGCCGGGAAGGAACTCGGTCTCGGCCTTGCCGGGGGTGGTGCCGGGGGTGGTGCCGGGGGTGGTGCCGGGGGTGGTGCCGAACTGGTCGGCATCGAACGAGGACACGCCCCGCCCGCCCGTGACCGGGTCGTGCCCGTGCGCGATCCCGCTGAGCTTGAACCGGCCACGGAGCCGGACCAGGTAGACCGGGCCCTGGGTCTTCAGGTGGGTCTCGCTGCGCTTGCTGTCCTCGTACGCGACGCCCTGGTTCGTCGGCGCGGTGCGGTTGCCGCCCGTGGCGAACTTGACCTTGGCGGTCGTGTCCTCCTGGGGGCCGACGTTGGTCTTGCCCATGTCCTTGGGGCCGTAGGTGATCTCACCGTCGAGGTTGGGCCGCCAGTTGGTACGCGACTGGATGGCGGTGGTGGTGGACTGGAACTTCGCGTACTTGCCCGTGCCGGTGCCCTTGGGGATCTCGCCGACGACGTCCAGCGAGTGCAGCGTGGTGTACAGCCGCATGGCGACGCGGCTGTTCGACTTGCCGGCGGTGAACAGGTGCGAGCCGAGCAGATAGCCATCCTTGGGCAACGCGTGCCGCAGGTGGCTGTCGAGGTTGCTGCGCGACAACAGCCCCGTCAGCGCGGTGTTGCCCCGGTAGGCCGGGTCATTGGCCTCCGCGTCGAGCAGGCGGGCCATGAGTTCCCGGCCGGCCGGGTAGAGGTCGTCGGCCAGCACCCCGCTGATGTAGGAGTCGCTGGGTAGGGCCGACACCGGACGCAGGTCCGGTGCGGGCGTCGGTGACACCGGCGACGGCTTCTTGGCCTCCGCCAACGCCTTGGGCACCTTGAAGTCGAGCTGCGCAGGGTAGGTGGTGGACGTTGCCGCCGTGACCGGCTTTGCGGCGAACTTGGCGACCAGCGCGCCCCACGTCTCGACGGCCAGGTTGTTGAGCGGCCGGCCCGCCATCTTCAGCGGCGTGACATCGACGGTGATCTCGGCGTCACTCATCGCGCGGAAGTGACCGCCCCAGTCGTAGGCCGTCCCGTAGTCGGTGTTCTGGTTGGCCTCCTTGACCAGGTGGGACCGTTGCGGGGCAAACGACAGCGAGAGGCTGCCGGAGACCGGCTTGCCGTCGATCCCGAAGCCGCCCCTGCCCGGCGTGAGGTTCAGGCCCAGGGACTTGCCGATGACCTTCCCGAAGGCCGTGATGCCCATCTTGTAGAACTCGATGCCGTACTCGGCCACCCATTCGGTGAAGCGCGGCCGCCCCTTCAGCTGCGCCGACAGCTTCACCTCCACGATCTCGGCCAGCACGCCACCCATTCGGTGGGCGAAGTAGAACGTGACGGGGTTGTGCTGGTGCAGCATCTCGTTGACCAGGGCGTGGGAGCGCTGCCCCGCCAGCACGGCCTGCAGCGAGTCGATGCCGCCCGGCAGGGCGCCGACGACGCGCTGGTCGTCGGGGGAGAACATCAGCAGCCCGACGTCACTCCCCTCGTCGGCCCAGTCCCGGTAGCCGCGGCCGAGCAGGGCGGGATAGCTGCTCCTGACCTGTTCGCGGACCGCGCCGAGCAGGGTCGTCGTGGGCCGCTCGCCGCCACCCGGCGGTTCCGGCCCCGAGAACAGGGTCAGGTCCTTGATGCCGACGTGACCCAGGGTCTTGTCCCCGGTGCGGGTCAGGTACTGCGGCGGGGTCAGATCCTTGAACGGGTTGACGTCGGGATCCAGTTGGATGCCGAAGTCCCTGGTGAAGTCCGCTCGGCGCGCCGGGTCGAGCACCGCGCCGCGCTGCTTCAGGTCGGTGTGCCGGGTGGCGAGCGTCTGCGCCCACCGCTGGATTCCGTGCAGGGTCAGATAGGCGTCGAGGCCGGCGGCGGGTTCGGGAGCGGCGAAAGGATCGGGAGGAGCGGCGGCGGCAGGAGCGGTGCCGTCAGGAGTGGTGGTGGCAGGAGCAGTGCCGTCAGGAGCAGTGCCGTCAGGAGCGGTGGTGGGGGTGGGGGCGACGCGGCCGGCCACGTCCGCCCGCCATCGGGTCAGCAGACCGGCCACCGTGTTGCCGCTGAGCACCAGGTCCCCGCGCGACCAGCGCAGCATCGCGTCGGTGAGCTGGGCGTCGCTGATCGGCACCCGACCCGCCGCGTACTCCGCCAACGCCTCCGGCTCCGGCAACAGGAACAGCATCGTCTTGTTGGTCAACTCGGCGGCTGCCGGGACCGTGGCCTTCCCCCCGGCGAAGCCGACCTGCGTGTCGATCCCGCCGCGCACCCCGTAGTCGACCTTCGACTGGAAACCGTACGCCCGGCCGAAGGAGAGGTTGATCATCTCCACGCCGCCCGCGCGCTTGGTCTCCGCGGATTCGCTCTCGCCCCACTTCACCGACGCCGACTCGCTGTAGGTGAAGCTGACCTTGCCGTCCTTCCAGCCCAGGCTGACGCCGGGCAACTTGAAGGAACCCGTGGACGACCAATTGGCGGTGTTCACCGTCTCGGCCTGGTACAGCTCGATCAGGCCGCTGACGTACTTGTCCAGCGTCGCCCCGACGAACTGCGTGTCGTGGATGTTGTGCAGGTCGATCGAGAGGGCCGCGTTGGTGTTGTAGACGAAGCCGGGGTCGAAGAGGTTGTCGGTGGTGTACTCGCCCTGCACCATCTCCTTCACGTGCGACTGGACGGCGATCTGGTTGGTCATGCCGGCCACCGGGACGTCCATCGACCTACCGGCGCCGAGCTGGCCGGGGAGCACCCGGTTCGCCGCAGCGTGCAACCCTTTCCCGTCGAGGAAGTACACCACGGCCTGGTCGAGCACCCGATGCTTCGTCTCTTCGGGGTCGGGCTGGCTGAACGTGGACGGGTCGCTGTTGAAGCCCAGCAGCGTGGCCTTCACCTCGCCGAAGAACTCATCCGACTCGACACGTTTCTTGCTGGTCACACCGACGGCGTCCGTCACCTCGGTGGCGGCGTTGACAGAGGAATCGATGCCGTCGTAGTCGATCGTGTAGGTGAATGCGTACGGCAGGTTGAACAGCTTCACCCGGCCCGGGTACTCCAGCAGCTCGGGACGGTTCACCACCCGGCTGACCCGCTCGGAGGCGCCGACGGAACGGCCCGTCGACCCGCCGAACAAGTCGACCGACTTCAACGGGTCCTCCGACTCGGTCAGGCCGAGCGACACCCCGAAGTCCGCTGACCAGCCCCGGTTGCCGCCCGCGCCCTGACCGGCGATGCCGATGCCCATGCTCAGGTTGACCAGGTGGTACTCGTCGGTCATCCGGTCGTAGTACACCGAGTTGCCATCGGCGTCGAGGGCGCCACTGAATCGGGATTCCGCCCGGACGGTCACGTTCGCCGTCCGCATCTTCCCGTCCCGCCAGCTGCGCAGGGTGAAGGTCATCCCGTCCTGGGTGAGGGTGTCGAAGTGCGATTCGAGGCCCTCGTGGCCCACCATCTTGCGGATCAGATCGCCGTTGTCGATCTGCGCGTTGACCTCGCGGCTGATGGACCCCATGACGAATCGGCTCACTCGCTCGATCATCCCGGTTGCCCAGACGACGAGGGACCCCCAGCCGCCCTGGGTGGGCGCGGGCGCCGGGTCGGGCGCAAGCCGCGCCCACGGCCGGTCCGGGTCCGCAACCAGGAAGCCCTCGGCGGAGAGCTTGCTCTCCAGGTCGCTCCGCAGGGCCGCCACCAGCTGGGGGTCCACGTCGACCAGGCTCTGCCCCAGGCCGCCGTCCTCCAGCACATGCTGCGGCAGCCGGTTGCCGCCGAGGTCCTCCGCGTGCTTGCCCGTCTGGCGCAGGCGGCCACGCCACTCGGCGTACGGCACCTGTCGCGGCCCGTCGGCCGGGGTCGTGCCCTCGGCCGGGGTCGTGCCCTCGGCGGCCTTCTTGAAGGCGTCGGCGTCCACGCCGAATCCGTGGTCGAAGGCGTCCGGCTCGGCCAACCGCACCACCGCCGAACCGTCCACCGGCGCGGTCCGCTGCGGCGCGTCCAACGGCTTGAGCACGCTCGCCACGTCCGCGCTCAGCCGCAACTTGATTTCATGGCCGCCGGTCATGCCCGTGTAGCGGCCCACCATGACGTTCAGCGACGGCTCGGCGAAACCACCGCCGTCGTTGCTGTTCCAGCTCATCCCGGCGCTGGCGGAGACCGAGAACTTCTTCTTGTCCTTGAACCCCTCCGGCGTCTTCAGGTCCTCCGGGGCCACCAGGGGGACACCGGTGCCGCCGCCGAAGCTCACTCCGCTGGACTGCCCCAGGCTGAAGTCCCCGCCGTGGCCGACGATCGCCGTACGGACCCGCTCGATGTGCGCCTTGTCGCTGGTCGGACCCATGCGCTCGGAAGTGCCGCGCTCGGCGTACACCTGCACGACCGCCACGGCCTTCTCGTTGCTGCCGTGCAGGGTGAACCGGTACCCCCGGGTGTCCAGCGGCCCTGGCTGACCGTCCGGCGTGCCGGCCCGGTTGTTGATCGCCTCGTCGAGGTGGGTGTCGAGGTTCCACAGCTTTCGCTGCAGCTCCCGGCGGATCGGGCTGCGGACCGCCACGTTGAAGCCGTCGGCCTTGAGCCGGTCGAGGATGGACGTGTAGAGGTCGTCCAGACCGGTGAGGTGGCTGGTGAAGAAGACCGGCGGGAGCATGCTCTTCTTCGCCGACTCGTCCGCCGGCAGGTCCGCGGTCACCTGCTTGCCGGTCTCCCCGAGCAGGTGTTCGGGGATCGCGACGACCAATCGGTCGGCATCCGGCCCTGGCAGCGGCGCGGTCACCGGTTGCCACACCCAGTTGTCGTCCACGCGGACGTCCACCGACCAATTCGGGCGGTACGAGTACAGCGTCGAGTCCTGACGGCTGTCGAGCACCCGACCCTTCTCGGCGTCGATGATGTGGGTGGACTTCTGGTCCGTCCGGTTCGCCGTCCCGGTGAGCCTCAGCCAGGGGGTCCAGGTCGGGCCGAGCGGCACGTCGAAGAGCGCCGCGAAGCGCGCCCGGGTCGAGCGCAGCATGCCGCCCACGGTCTGGCTCCGCGCGCCGACCTGGAAGTCGCCCCGGGTGTTCTGGTTGGCGTGGAAACGGCCGTCGTCGTCGCCCTTGCGCTGCTCGATGTCGTCGAGCGACTCGTCGGGGGCCACGGTGTCGTACGAGCCCGCCGGATTGGTGACCAGCTGCGGATCGTCGGGGTTGAGCCGGATCCGCAGCTCCATCTTGCCCAGCTCGAGCAGGTAGCCGTCCGGGCCGACCAGTGCCGGGTAGTTCGCGAACAGCCGCTGCGCCAGCAGCTCCCATTCGTCCGCCGTGACCTCCGCGCCCCGGCTCTTCGCCTCGTCCCGCAACACCTGCTCGATCCCCGCGAGGCCCGGCAGCTCGGCCTTGAGTGCGGCGAGCGGCAGGGCCCGCAGGTCGGGGACCAGCGGGGCCGGATCGGCGGGCTCCTCCGGATCGGAATCGGGATCGGGTTTTGGCTTGTCGGCCTCGGGGGTCTCGGGTCCGGCACTGGCCTCGTTGCCGTGCACCCGCACGTGCCGGTCGGCCTCGGGCACGCCGGAGAGCACGTGCGCGATCGCCGCGCCGACCTCGGGTGGGACCGGCCCGCTGGCGGACTGCACCACCACCGTAACCCCGCCCGCCTCGGGCGTCAGGGCGCCGTCGGGCAGCTTGCCGGGGTCCGTCCCGCCCTCGGCGAAGAGGATCACCCCGTCGCGCTGCTCGGCGGTCCAGCCCTGGCCCGCCCAGAACGCACCGGAGCCGTTCGGCCGCAGCTTCGACAGCGCCGACTCGACAACGGCGACCGACGGGACGGCAGGAGCGGGGGCCGGGGCGGGAGCAGGGGCGGTGGCGGGCAGCCGGTATGCCTGCGCGGCGGCCGGCAACGTCTCCCGGCCCCGCGCGTCGACCGGCACCAACCCGGCGATCCCGGCCGACGGCCGACCCCACGCCGACACCGGCAGCACCAGCTCCACGCCGCCGAACCGACTCCGCAGCTCCGCCACCCGGGCGTCCGCGTCGCCGTCGACCGGCACGTGCTCCGGTGTCAGGAACACCTGCAAGGCCCCGGCCGGACCCGGCCCGAGCGCCGCTTGCAGCGCCCCCACCACGGCCACCGGATCGGTCACCGAGGCGTCCACCACCAACCTCGGCCGGTCCGGGTCCGCCAGGTCCGACCAGCGCAGCGCCGCCGTGCCCGGCTGCGGCGCCGGCCCCGCGTGGGCCAGCACCCCGCCCGGCACGAACGTCAACCCCACGCCGTCGGGCAACCCGGTGACCGCGTCGACGTCGAACCCACGGGCGTCCAACCCCATCTGCGAGGTCGTCAGGCGCTCGGACACCGAACCTTCCGGCATCGCCGCGAAGATCTCACCGACCTTCTTGCGTACGCCGGCGGGCAGTTGCACCCCCCGCCAGCCCAGGAAGACCGCCGGGTCGCCCGTGCGGCGCACGCCACCCGCCAGCGGGCCCACCTCCGGCAGCGCCGCACGGGCCTCCGCCAGGGCGCTCGCCGGCCCGATCCAGAGCTGCGTGCCGCCGTCCCAGGCCACCCAACCGTGACCGAGGTCGTAGACGCCCTGGTCGAGCTGGGGGAGCCCGTGCGGGGTCGGCTGCGCCACCGTGGCGGCGTTGCTCTCCGGCAGGAACAGGTATCGGTCGGGACGCCCGCCGAAGAACGTCACCTTCCCGTCGGCGTCCAACGGGATGATCCGGGGATGCGGCACCGGCGCGTCCGACAACGCCGCCCGGGGCACCGACAGCGTCGCCGAGTGCTTTTCCCCCACCGCCTGCTCGATGGTCTCCAGGGCACGGGCCACCGTGACCTGCTGCCCCTGAGGCCAGTGCAGCACGGCGGTGGCGGCGTCCTGCGCCCGCATGCCGCCCAGCGCCTTGCCGAGTACGGCCGGGTCGAGCACCGAGGAATCCAGCAGGACGGCCGGGCGGGTGCCCGTCGGCGGCAGCACCCGGGAGCTGATGCCCCCGGCCGGGACACCGCTGTCGTGCAGCCGGACTCCGCCGACCGCCCGTTGCAACCGCAGCTCCGCCGGCAGCTTGCTGGCCATGGCGACCAGCGTCCCGTCGGCGGGCCGGGTCGGCGCGGCGGCGGTGGTGTTCGACGCCGGCACGTCGGCGGTCGCCGGGGTTGCCGGCAGGACCCTCGCGGGTACGGCGACGTAGCCGAGGACGTCCGGGTGCGCCGGGTCGGTCACGGTCTGGTAGAGCGTCACCGGGTCGCCGTCGGCCGGGCCGTACTGCCGGCCCGCCGGCTGCGCACTCGACGGACCGGCCTGCGCCTCCCCGGCGGGCGCCGGCGCCGCGCCGGGCGGCATGACGGTGAACCGGAGACCCGTCGCGTGTGCGAGCAGGGGAAGCAGGAACTCCTTGGCCGGGGTGCGCGCCGGCTTCGCCCAGTCGTCCACGGCGGCCCGGACGAGGACCAGCTCGGTGGCGTCGAGCGGGCGTCCCGACGCGGACGACAGCACGCCGATCAGGGCGGACCGGGCGTCCTCCTCCGTGCTCAGGCTCGCCACCGGAACGCTCCAGCCGGCGATCGTGGTGTTACCCCCGGTCAGTTCGCCGAGCCGCCTCAGCACCTGCTCGTAGGTCAGCGTCGACACCTCCGTCGCAATCTGCTCCCGGAAGTGGATCCGTTGTTGAGTCACGTCCAACGCGAGATGACCGGCGTTGGCGTCGAGATAGTCCCGCACCTGGGCCTGCAGCAGCCGGGCCACCCGCCCGAGCGGGGAGGCCGACGGCACGCCCGGCCCGGCAAATCCGGCCACGGCCATTCGCACCCGGTGCGGGTCGGAGAGGAACTTGCGCAGGTCCGCGTCCAGTTTCCGGGGCTGTCCGGAGGGCGCGTTCCGGCTCAACAGGTCGCGGACCAGGAGCGGATCGGTGGCGATGAGGGCGTACAGCGCGCCGTGGCCGTCCCTCGGCACCGCGATCGGCGAAGCCGGGGTGGTTGCCGGGTTCTGGTCCTGGCCGGTCATGCCCGGTGGGGTGTCGACGCCGTTGGCCCAGGAGGCGGTGGTCGCCGGGGTTGCCGGCGGGTCCCTCAATTCCGCGGCGCCTACCGCGATTTCGTCCGCCAACTCGAGGGAGGTCTGACCGGAGCGGTCCAGCCCGACAAACGACTGCGTATCCGGCGAACCGGTGACCAGCCGTTCGGTGAAGGCACCGGTCGCCTGCGACGTGGCGTCTGCCGCCAGTCCGGTGGGCGAGGTCGGCAAGGTCGGCGGGGTGGGCGGTTGGCTGACTGGGCCCGCCGTCGCGGGCGGTCCGGACGGGCCGGGTGGATCGATCACATTTTGGTTGCCAACCAGGGCTTCCAGGACCCGGATGCCGTCGGGCGAAATGCCACGCAACTGGTCGAGCAGGTGGTTGCTGGCGTCGTGCCGTGCTGCGAGAGTGAGGAGCTCGGCTGTCAGGCCGGATGCCGGCGCGCGCGGCGTCTCCTCGGCCTGCTCTGTGCCGGTCTGAACGGGACGAAGCGCCTCAACGGGGGATCGCGGTGCGGTCGCGCTCGCGTTGTCCGGCAGTCGGACACCGGCCCCCATTGTCTGGTAGTGATTGACACCGTTGTAGTGCACGTAAAGGGTGCCGCCCGTGGCCTGCGGGTTCGTACTCCGCTGGACCCCGTCGTCAGTGACCACGACGATGTCGATGTTCAGAGCCCGTGCGGTCGCCTGCGGTGCCGAGTCGTAGAACCGGGTTTGCCATAGGCCCGCATTGCGCACCACGTGCGCGGTGAGCGCCTGAGTGCCGATTCCACGGGCTACCGCCGGAGTCGGGGCAACATCCAGCAGCCGCGCGTTGCGGCTGCCGCTCAGGAGGCTTCGCCAGATGGTGTTCGCCTGATCGTCCGAACCGCTGAGACGCTCATGCAGAAGCTGCATCAATGCGGTGCGGCGCTGAACGCCTTCGGCTCTGGCCCGCTGCACATCGGCATCTTGCAACACCGGGAGTTCGTGGCCGGGCAGCAGTTCCGCGAGAGCCGCCACCGGGAAATCCCGCAGGGTGCCGGCGTCGTCTGCCGGCAGTGTCGAAGCGATTTCTGCCCGAAGCTGTCTCCACTGCTCATTCCGCAGCTGCTCGTCGACCTGACGCCGCTGGTCGGCGGTCAGATTCGGAGCGGACTTCAAGCCAAGCAGCGCCGCGAGATCCCGCTCACTCATGTCGCCGGCCACGTCATGGACCACCGCGTCGACCGGGTCGACCGGGCCGCCGTCGACAGGCCCGTTCAGCATGTCGTCGCCACGCTCGATGTGGTCCGCCACGCGCGCACGCAGAACACCGATGTCCTGACCTGTCACGGCGCCATCGACCCGTTGCAGTTCAGCGCCCTGGATGACGGCGGTGTAGAAGCAATCGCCGTCCCCGAGCACGTGGTGAACAGGATACGAGAGACCGTCGATCCTGACGCCGGTGCCGATCTCATGGCCGATGGATCGAACCGAGCGGGGCCGAACCTCCTCCCCCTGACCAGACATGCCCGGCGGGGTGTCGACGCCGCTGGCCCAGGACGCGGTCACGCTGCTCGGGCCCTGCGCGGCGCTCGCCGCGCCGGCCGGCCGCTGGGCCGGGCCGTGGCCGCCGACCACGCCGGCGTAGTGCGGGGACAGCGTGTCCACGATCTGCCGCAGGTCGGCCTCGGTGACCGGCAACTCCGCGTCCGGGTGGTGGTGGCCCATCAGCGACGGCTTCGGGTCCGCCGCCGGGGGAACCCCCGGGCGTTGCCGGGGGGCGCGGTGGTCGAGTGCGCCGAGGAAGTGCAGGACCTCGTGCGCATACGTCGCCGGCGGCTGCCCCTGCGCCCACCGCGCCTGGTCGGTGCGGTCGGTTGGCGCTCCGACCTGGACCGTGACATGCGCCTGACCGGGGTCGTCGACGAACCGCACGTCCACGCGCATCGGCAGATCCACCGACGGCAACCGGTACGCCGGATCGTTCAGGTGCCGCTGCACCCCCTCCCGGGTGGCCTGCCGAACCCCTTCGAGAACCGCCTCGGGCTGACCGGTCAGGTGCAGCCGGACCTCGAACACCCACTCGTCCGGGCGCGGAGTCAGCGCGTACCGGACCGCGACCCGCTCACCGCCGTTGACCGGCCGGGTCACGGTGGAGCCACTGACGTCGAACGCCTCGCCGGTCCGCCGCCACCGCTCGGCGTCGACCTCCACCCGGCCGCCGGTGTCCACGGCATCCGGCTGCGTCGCGGTGGCGTCCGGGGCGAACGTGGCCCGGTAGCCGTCCAACCACTCCCGCTGGAACGCCTCGGCGAGCTTGCCGTCGGCGATCGGGCCGTCGAGGATCCCGGGGCCCGGGTCGGCGTCGTGCCGTTCGGCCAGCGCGGTGAACTGGGCGCGCGCCGCCTCGGCCGCCCGAGCCGCCTCCTCCTCGAACGCCGCCTGATCCGCCGGCTCGGTCGGGGTGGTCGGGGTGGTCGGGGTGGTCGGCGTGGCGGGGACGGTGGGCGAGGCCGGCGGGGTGAGCGGGCTCGACGGGACCTGAGCGCCCGGCACGGCGGGAACCGTGGGCGAGGCCGGCGGGGTGAGCGGACTCGACGGGACCTGAGCGCCCGGCACGGCCGGAAGGGTGGGTGACGCCGGCGGAGTGAGCGGACTCGACGGGACCTGGCCGCCCGGCACAGTCGGCGCGGCCGGAAGGGTGGGTGAGGCCGGCGGCGTGAGCGGCGTGAGCGGGGGCGGCAGGGTGAGCGGGGGCACGTCCTTGACCGACGACGTTCCGGGCTGCTCGACCGGCGCAGGCGGCGTCGGCGTCGCGGCGACGGAGGCCACCTGGGCGGGAAGGTCGCCGGTGGCCTGCTGGACCACGTTCACGACCGCCTGCACCTGCGGGGCGACCGTGCCGACCGGGGTCAGCAGCGGGGAGCCGCCCAGGATCGCGCCGAGACCCCGGTCGACCTGCGCGCGCACCTGCTGGGCCACCTGCTCCCGCACCGCCGGCGACACCGGTGCGGCGGCGTCGAAGTACCGGTCGACCTGTGCCTGCGCGGCGAGCTGCCCCGCCGTGCGCAACGCCTGCCGGTCGAACTCCCCCGGGAAGGCGGCCATGATCTGCTGCGGGGTCGCCCCCGAACGGGCCACCACCTCGACGACCCGCTCCACCGCCTGCGCCCGGACGGCGGCCAGGTGCTGCTCGGTGAGCGCACTGCGGGGCAGGCCCAGGTCGGTCAGCAGCGCGGAGACGGCCGGGGTGTCGAGTCGGGAGTGGACCCATCGGGCGAACAGCTCATCGACCTGCACCGGCAGCGCCGCGATCGACTGCCGGGCCTGCGCCACCTGCGTGAGCAGGGTGTCGTACCGGTCGACCAGGCCCTGCTGGAACTGCTGCCACCCCTCGACGCGGAGGTCGGCGTCGCCGACCCAGGCCGGCACCGGCGCGAGCGGTACCGGCGTGAACGACACCGGCGTCACCTTCGGTCCGGCGATGTCCCCGACCGTCAGCGGCGGCGTCACCTTCGGCCCGGCGGTGTCCCCGGCCGACGCCGGCGGCGGGTCGGGAGTCAGGTGACCCGCCGTGTCCGACTTCGGCGGCGGCACCGACGAGCCCGGATCCACCGGCAGCACCGGTGCCCCCGTCTCCGAGAAGCCCGTGCCGCCCGGCAGATTCACCCGGGGCACGTCCGGCATGAACCCGAGACCCTGAGCGCCCCGACGCCCGGCACGACCCAGACCGGCGGCCGCCATCCCGGTGCCCGCCTCGACCGCCCCGGAAATGGCTTCCTCGTCGGCCTGATCGGTGTCGTACTTCTGGTCGACGATCAGGCTCGCGCCTACCCCGGCGCCCACCTCCAGGCTGATCTCGGTGGCGGGCCGCATCGTCAGTTGGGTGATGTTCAGGCGGGTCGTCTTGTCGACGCCGAACTTCCCCAGCCCATCCGCGAAGACCTGCGTTCCCTTGCCGATCCCCGGCACGGCAGCGGTGGTAACCGCGGCTGCCGCCAGCGCGTACAGGGTCTGCTTGCCGATGACCGACCAGTCCATCCCACGCCGGATCTCCTGGGCGATCTGGGTGAGCTGGGCCAGCAGCGCGGAGCCGGGCATGAAGAGCAGCTGGATCGCGGTGCTGCGCGCCGCGATCCGCACCAACGACGAGCGCAACACCGTCTGGATGATCGACCGCGTCGCCACCACCCGCGCCGCCGCCGTCGCCGGGGAGAAGAACGCCTCGACGGCGGCGATCGCCAACTCCGTCTGCATGAAGACGAACATGATCAACGACTGTCGCCGGAAGTAGTCCATCTCGATGGCGTAGCCCCGCATCGCCTCGGCGATACCGCGCTGGACAACCGCCACCTGGAGCAGGACGGCCGGGTTGGTCGCCGTGAACGGCGCGGTCTGCGCCACGAACCGGGCGGCGGTCCTCCCGTCCGCCGTGGCGGCCACCGCCTTGATCGTCTGGTTCAGATGCGGTGCCACCACGGTGTCGACCCGATCCGACGACGCGTCCAAGGTGGCCGCGTCACGCAACAACAGCGGCACGGTCGCGCGTGGCAACTTACCGCTACCCGTGAAGACCTCGAGGGCGCGGAGCGTGCTCTCGCTGAGCTCGAGGATCGGGCTGTTGGCCGTGACCATCGTGACGCGTGTCCTCTCTACCCGGCTTCGGCTAGGGCCCGTCGGATCTCAGCCGTGCCGGCCTCCCTCGCCCCACCCGCCGGCCATCTCGGTGTTGCCGCCCTCGGTGTTCTCGCCGATCTTTTTCACCAGGCCGAGCTTGTCGCCCTGCAGGCCGACCGCCTCACCGAGCATGAGGTACGTCGGGAACACGTAATCGCTGAACATCTTGCGGATGTTCGCGCGGGCCGCCATCGTGAACTCGTCGTCGGCGGGGGCGCCGTTGGCCCAGTGACACTCCGCGATCCTCATCAGCATGTCGATGGTTTCGATCATGAGCCCCTGGAACGCATGCAGGAGCGGCACCTGGTTGGCGAGCTGGTCCCCGTCGTGGCTGATCGTCACGCGCGTCTCCCCCCACCCGGCCGCACGTCGCCCGCGGCGCCGACCGCGCTCACGATTCCCTCGATCAGCTCGTCGACGGAGGTCGCCCGGCGGGCGGTGTCATGCAGTTGGGGCAGGTCGTCGGTGAGCATGGCGGTGCCGGCCAGCAACTTGCGCTGGGCGGCCTCGCGCGCCTTGGCGACCGTCTTGACGATGAGCTCCGCCAGCTCGGCCGGTGCCAGTTGGCGGTACGCATCGCCGTGGAAAGTGAGCTGCGTGAGCTCGCCCTCCCCGCCGACGGTCGCCGACAGCCGCCGGTCCTTGTCCCGAACCGTGGTCTTCGCCTCCCGCACCTGCTGACGCAGTCGATCGGAGGTGGCCTGCACCTGCTCCAGCGCCGACCTCATCTCGGCCAGCAGTTCCTCGTCCCCAATTGCCTCCATCGGGCACCTCCTCTGTAAACCCCACGGCCGGGCCGGGGCGCCGGGTTCACCCGGCGCCCCGGCTACTCACCGTCGCCGGTACGGACGGCGTTCCTCCTGCGTCGGAGCCCACTCGTCGCCGGACGTCGGGTACTCGTCCTCGTCGGCCTTGCCGGGCTTGCGCCGGCGGCCGATCACGGCGGGGGCGCAGTCCGGGTCGGTGCCCCAGACCTCCTCGTCCTCCTTGAGCCAGGTGTTGCGCTGGCGGTCCCGGTCCTGCTGGCCGCCGCCCATGCCGGGGCCGCCCATCATGGGGGGCATGAAGGGCATACCGCCGCCCATCCCCCCCATCCCGGCCGCGCCGCCCGCCAGGCCGGCGCTGCCGGCCGCGCCCGGCGCGCCACTCAGCCCCGTCCCGGTGCCCGAGGCACCCGCCCCGCCCGGGGCCAGACTGAGCCCTGCGGTACTCAGGCCACCAGGGGTGCCGGAGACGCCGGGCACCGAGGAGAGGCCGCCGGTGCCGACCACCAGTCCGGGAATGCTCGGGTGCGCCCCGGCACCGGGGATGCTCACGTCGCCGATGGCCATGTCCGCCCCGGACTTGCTCGGGACCTTCGACACGTCCACGCCGTCGATGGTCGTCGGGAACTTGCTGGTGTCCACCGGGATGTTCTGCCAGCTCGGCAGCTCGGTCGTGCCGCCCGACGTGCCGGGCAGGCCGAGATTGGCCCGCTGCCCCGCGGTCAGCGGAAGGTCGTCGAGCATGCCGGCCCGCTGCAGCGCGCCGAGTTGCTCCGGGCTGAGCTGCCCCAGCGTCGGGCTCGTGCCCTCCGGCACCCCTAGGCCGTTCTGACGCAGGAACTCCATCTCCTCGGGGCTGAGCGGGATCTTGTCGAGCAGCCCCGCCGAGTCCAGCTGACGCAGTTGTTCCGGCGTCAGGTCGCCCAGCGACGACGGGGAGGAGCCGAGGCCGCCGAGGCCGGAGATCCCGCCCCCGCCGAAGCTGGGGGTGAAGGTCGACTCGTTGGCGAACGGGTCGCTCAGGCCGAGGTTCGACGCGGCGCCCTCTCCCCCGATTTTCGACGGATCGGTCAGACCGAAGTCCGACCCCGCACCACCGGGCCCGTTCGCGAACGGATCCCCCAGACCGAGACTCGAGAACCCGCCACCCGGACCACCCGGACCATTCGCAAACGGATCCCCCAGACCGAGACTCGAGAACCCGCCACCCGGACCACCCGGACCATTCGCAAAAGGATCCCCCAGACCGAGACTCGAGAACCCGCCACCCGGACCACCCGGACCATTCGCAAAAGGATCCGACCCACCCATGTTCGCGAGCGAGGGATCGAACAAGGTGGTGGGGTCCAGCTTCGAGAACCCACCATTCGGATCGTTCGGGAACAGGTTGTTCGGGAACACGTTCGAGAACATGTCGTTCGGAAACACGTTCGAGAAGAGGTCGTTCGGGAACACGTTCGAGAACATGTCGTTCGGAAAGACATTCGAGAAGAGGTCGTTCGGGAACACGTTCGAGAACAGGTCGTTCGGGAACAGGTTGCTGAGGTCCAGGTTCGGGAAGCCGTTCGGCATCCCGGAGTCGTTGGGCATCGGCGGGGGCGGCAGGGGATCCGGGTCGCTGATGTGCAGCGGGTTGCGCGCATCGGCGAACGTCTTCACCAGCGTCGCCGCCTCGGTGACCACCGGCTTGAAGGTGCTGACGAGCCGCTCGACCCACTTCGTGCGTAGATGCACGTCGAGCCGGTTCCACCCGTTGAGGTCGAACGCGTCGAACGGCTCGAAACCCACCCACTTCGGCGGGGTCCAGAGCACCGAGGGCTCGGTCACATTGCCGCTCTCGTCCTCTTCGTACTTGCTCGCGGCGTTGGAGTACTGGCTGCCGATGTCCCAGGCGCCCGAGGGGTTGTTTCCGGTGTGCCCGTACTGGACCGTGCTGCCGTTGAACATGGCGGCGATGACCCGGTACGGGTGCTGCCAGGTGCCCGGCGGATCGAACTTTCCCCAGTTGGTGATGGCGGTGTTCAGGACGCGGATGAAATCTCTCGACGCCTTCTCCATCGAAGCCAGCGACTTGTCCCAGCGCTCGTTCTGGGTGTCGATGTCGCTGAGGAAGCGGTCGGTGCCCCGCACCCGCTGATACCAGGCCGACTCCGCGGAGCCCCGGAACTCGGGGCCCTTGGCGTTCACGTTCGTGAGCTGGGTCGTCAGCGTGTCGGAGATGCCCGTGGCCCGCTTGGTCAGCGCGGTCAGCACCTGCCGGACCGCCGCCAGCGAGTCCGGGTCGAACGAGGTGCCCACCCCGGCCACCTTGGGGATCTCGTCGCGAATCCGCTCCCAGGCGGAGCCCAGGGCGATGACCGGGTTGGCGCTGGCGTTGACCACCGCGTTCGGATCGGTGGTGTTGTGCTCCTGCCCCTGCTTGTTGTCTCTGTTGACTACACCCACCCAGACGGTGACACGCCTGATGTGCTTCGTGGCACCGATCGCGTCCCGCCACCGGTAGAAGGTGACGGCGTCCTTGTTGTACTCCGGCGACCAACCGCCGGTGTGCTTGAGCGTGGACGTCTGCGCGATGAGCCACCTGCCGCCACCGCCGACGTTACGCGGGCGAAACTCCTCCTTGATCCCGCTCTTGGCCGACCCGGCGTTCTGCGACCCGCTGGGCAGGTTGTACGCCCCGGCGGCGCCGCCGAGCACGAGACCGAGGATGTTCTCCAGAACATCCTCGATCGTCGCGATGTTGGTCATTACGCGCCTGCCGACTTGGGCATGAAGTACTCGAACTGCTCCGCGCTGAGCGTGTTCAACTCCTCGACGGCCTCGGCGTCGCTGATCAGGAAGAGGACGCCGTTCTCCAAGATGTAGATCTCATCGCGCGCGCTCTTGAAGCGCGCGGCAAGCCCGGCCTGCACGGTGTTGAGCGAGGTCACCGCCTCCACCGCCTCGGAGAAGTTCGCCCCGCCGAGCCGCACCTTGAACGGCTTGGTCATGTCGACCTCGGACTCCACGAGGTTGCCGTACTTGTAGAACTTGCCGTACACCTTGTCGATGCTGTCGACCTGTCCGGCGTACGTGACCTGCAGGTTCTTGAGGAAATCCTCGCGTATGACGATCGATTCGTTCTTCACCGCTGCTCCTCTCCCTGGGGAAGTCGCGGCCGGGTGTGCCGGTGCCTACGGGGCACACCCGGCCGCGACGCGTCGGACCTTCGAGCTCAACCGCCGAAGATGCCAGCGCCCGTCTTATCGCCCCTTTGGTACTCCGCGACGATTGCTTGAAGCTTCAACACGCCTCTGGTCATGGTTTGGTTCATCTTGATCTGGCCCTGTTCCCAGATCTTCTGGGAGCCGGCGTAGGCGTCGGGCGCCTGGCCCTGGTTGGCCGCCTTGAAAAGCTCCACCTTGTTCTGCAGGTTCTCCAGCGACTGCGTCAGGTGCCGGGTCACGTTGAGCAGACCCTCCGCCTGGTCCAGAACCACAACGGGGTTGACTTGGTAATTGGCCATGCTCGGCCTCCTTCACATTCGGCGGTCGTTTGGGATTGCGGCGGTCCGGCGGTCAGCCGCGGGCCCAGCTACCGGCCTCCGCGGTGACCGTGTCTTCGATCGCGGTGGTGAGATTCGCGTAGGTGTTCATGTTGTCGTTGAGCAGGTCGAGGCCCCGCCGAACCCCCTGGAAACCGTCCATCCACTCGTTGATGGCGTTCTGGAATGCCTTCGACGCCGTGTCGCTCTTCCAGCTCTGGTTAAGGTCGCCCTGGATGCGCAGGACGGTCCCCGCGATGGTGGCGCACTCGTTCTGGCACGCGACGAACGCGTTAACCATGGCGGTGGTGCTTGGCTCATCAACGATAAGTGGCGCTTGTGCCATGTTCGTCTCCCTCTCTGTGCTGCGGCGACGTCGCCGTCACCGCTGCGGTGTGTTCTGCTGGGCGGAATGGGTGGAGCGATTCGTGGTCCGCCGGCGTCACCCCCCTCCCGGCCGGACCAGGGCCGGGCCGGTCGGCAGCAGGCCGACCAGTGCCGGTGGCATCACGACCGCCTGTTCGGGCGCGTACCCCAACGAACGGAGGTCGTCCACGGCGATCTGGTACGCGATGCCCCGCTCGTCGACCAGGGTGTTCGGCGGCGGCTTCGCCGGCCAGGCGGGGATCTCCCCCGGCGGTCGCAGCAGCGCGCCGCCGCCCGGGGCGACCCGCACGGTCACCCGGGGCTTCGTCGCCGCGCCGGGCTTGGTCTTGCCCGCCGCGTCGGGGCTCGGCGCGGCAGGCGACGGTACGGGGGCCGGGGGCGCGGCGGCCAGCACCACCATCGGCCCCTGGTCGGGCCGGCCGGTGAACTCCACGCAGACCGAGGCGCCGGCCGGCATCGGCCGCGCCGTCGGCGGGTTCGCCGGCAGCGTGGTCAGCGGGCGGGCCGGGGTGCGCCGAGTGGCGGCGGCCAGGTCCGCCGGGGAGATGACGGTCTCCCCCGCCGACTTCGGGCGGGCCCGCTCCAGCAGGTACTCGGTGGCGGTCAGCGCCGCCAGCCCGTCGGTGGTCATCAGGTAGTGGCCCACGCCGCCGTTACCCAGGTCGACGCGGAACAGGTCGCCGACCGACGTCGGCCGGCCGGCCACCGGCGACCCGGCCTTGCCGGCGCCGGGGACGACCGCCGGGCCGGCGGTGCCGCCGGACGGGATCAGGTTCAGCCAGGACTGCGCGACCGGCACCGGCACGGCCAGCCCCAGGCCCAGCACGTCGGCCACCCAGGGCTCGCCGAGCAGCAGCCGCCGCCCGCCCCAGAGCAGGTGGGTCCGGCCGCCCGCGCTGACCGCCAGGGCCTGTCCCGGTTCGAGCGGCGCACCGGCGGCGGGCACGTCGACGTCCACCACGGTTCCCGCCGCGCCCTGGTCGCAGGCGCGCCACACGCCCTGGTTGATCCGCCGCGGCGGCAGTACCTGCGGCCCGGCCGGCGTGCCGACGGCCGCGCCCCGGGGGAGCTTGGCGAGCTGGTCGGCGTCCACCGTGGTCGGGGTGAGCCGGCTGCCGGCGAGCAGCGCGGCGGTGGCGAGGTCGTTGACCGGCCGGAGCCGGCCGTCGGCCAGCACGTACCGCGCGCCGGTCGAGCCGTCCACCACCAGCACGCCCGACTGCTGCCAGCGGGTCGAACCCGACGAACCCGGGAAGATCGCCCAGATCGCGATGCCGGCCACCAGCAGGACCCCGAGCATCGCCCCGGCGAACGCGCCGGTGCGGTCCCGCCGGGTCGGCGATTCGGAGGTCTCCGGTTCGGCGCGCACCAGCGCCCCGGTCACCCGGGCCATCATGTGCCGCTGCGCGTCGACCTGGTCGCGACGGGAGGCCATGTCAACCCACCCGGGCCCGGATCACCGCGATCACACCCATGGTCACCACGGCCGCCGGCACCAGCCCGGCGACCGCGAGGGTGTGCGTCCAGTCGCCCAGCCGGCCCCAGATCGGGTTGAACCGCCGCCGGCCCGCCACCCGGGCGGCCAGGGCGCAGACCAGCGCCAGGGCCACGCAGAAGACGACGGCCGACGTCGCGGCCGAGGAACCCCGGTCGGTGACCGCGGTCACGCACCAGAGCGCCATCGCGGCCAGCGCCGGCCCGGCCAGCGCCAGCCGGTGCCAGGTGCTGGTCATCGGCCGGGTGACCAGCACCTGGGCGGCGGCGGCCAGCCAGGCGGCCAGCGGGGCGGACCAGCCGGGCACGAGCACCAGCCAGGCCATCGCGGCCCCGGAGACCAGCCCCAGCACCACGTAGAGGGCGGTCATGAAGTGGTCGGCCAGGGCCGCCCCGTCGAGCACGTCCGCCGCCGGGTGCGGGTCGATGTCCTTCTGCAGCTCCTCCGGCTCGACCGGCATCTCCGGCAGGGTGAACCCGGCCAGCTTGAACGTGGCCGCCGGCACGGCCAGCCGCAGCACCGTGGTGACCATGACCAGGACCGCGGCGACCGAGGTCCAGTCGAGGCCGGCCTGCGCGCGCAGCAGGACCGCGACCGTGCCGAGCAGCCACAGGAACGTCAGCCCGACGATGACCGGCCACCTGCCGGCGGGCGGGCCGACCAGGAGCCACAGCGCCAGGGCCACGACCGTGCCGACGGTGGACCCCACGAAGGCCAGCCCGGCCAGCGCCGGACCCGCGTCGACCTCCGTGAGCCGCTGTGCGACCACGTCGACCGTGGCGAGCACCGCCGCGCCCACGCTGGCGGCGGCGAGGATGCCGGCCAGCGCCCGGTCGGCCAGCTTGCGGGCCACGCCGTACGCGCCGGCGGCGCAGAGCAGCGCCGAGACGGCCAGCAGCAGCGTACGGCTGCCGTGGTCGCGCCACAGCTGCATGGTGACCAGGCCGATGGCCAGCGAGGCGGCGAAGAGCAGCAGCGCGACCGTCCGGGTGGTCTGCGGACGCCACAGCCCGGCGCGCTTCTTGAGGCCGGCGGAGACGCCGTCGATGAGGTCGTCGTAGGCCAGCGGGGGGATCTGGTCGGTGCGGGGGCGCACGTAGACCATCTCCCCGTCGAGCAGTTCCAGGTCGGCGACGGTGCGGGACTCGTCCAGCGCCGGCCCGCCGAGCCGGCGGGCGATCCAGCCGCTGTGCTCCAGCCCCCGGTCGGCGAGGTCGGGCCCGAGCGCGCCCAGCAGGGCCGGCATCATGTCGGCCAGCGGGATGTGGGTGGGTAGGCTCACGTCGACCTGGCTGGTCGGTCCGACGACCAGCAGTCGACAGAGGTCCCCGCGATCCTGGCTCATATCTCTAGCACGCCTGCCCCTCGTGTGGAGTTCACCGACTCTGTCGACGGCCCGGCGACGTCATCGCGTGGTGGCGCTGCGCAGCCGGACCGGGACGGTCCGCTCCCCCAGGAACCAGCACTCCCGGCCGGTGCCGGCGGCCGAGCCGAACCAGGAGCGGGGCTCGACGGCCCGGTCCAGCAGCGCCTCCGCCTCCGGCGGCAGCTCCACGACGTCCAGGCTCCGGTCGTGGTTGCGCCGTCGGTCGGTGACCGAGGTGACCGCCCCGAGATCGGCGCTGAGCTCCGGGAAGGCCAGCAGCAGCGCCGTCCACCCGGCGTCCGGGTCGGGCAGCCCTCGGACCAGCGGGGCGACGGCGGTTAGGGCCAGGTCGCCGCCACGCGACAGGAACTGCCAGCGCAGCTGGTCGACGCAGGCCATCAGCGTCGGCAGCGGATCCGCCTGGTCGCAGGGCACCGCCGGCTCGCCGGCCACCGGCGGCAACCAGCTCAGGTCGCTGTGTCCGCGTACGGCGGGTGCGGGCTTGACCAGGTCGGCGGCGGTGATGCCCAGCCGCCCCAGCAGCCAGTGGTGCAGCCGGCCGGTCCGGACCGGGGTGACCGCCCAGGTCCAGGCCGCCGGCTCCCCGACGGGGCACGGCCCGGCCTGCGCCGGGTCGGCGTGGGAGAAGATCGCCCGCTGGTCGCGCAGGTAGTTGTAGCGTGCGCCCTCCAGCCAGAGGGCCAGCGCGGGGTGCCCCGCCGGGGCCAGGACGAGGTCGTTGAGGACGATCCGGTCGGTGAGCGCGTGCAGCGTGAAGCCGTGCGGCGCGGCGGCGACCCGGTCGAACAGCTCCGGCAGCCGGGCCGGCCCGTCGGCGTCCGCCGGGCCCTGCCACCGGCCCCGGAACAGCCGGTAGCCGGCCCCGCCGCCCGAGCTCGGCTCGCTGCCGGCTGTCGGATCGGCCCCGGGCATCGGGGCGGCCCGGTCGTCCGTGCCGGCCGTTGCCTCGGCCTTCGGCGGGGCCTCGGGCTCGGGCACGAGGATCAGGTCCCCGTCGGCGTAGAGGCCGCCGAAGCGGTGGACCACCTCGACGCGGAGGTGGTCGCTGGCGGCCGCGAAGGACTGCGGCGAGCGTCGCCCCAGCTCCAGGGCGTACGGGGTGTGCAGGGTCATCGGCGCGCCCGCGTGGAACACCTCGGCGACGTTGACCAGGTGGATGCCGTGGGTGTCGGCCCAGGTCAGCAGGTCCCGGGCCGGGGCCAGCGGATCGGGCCGGCCGGGCGGGGCGGGCGGGGTCGTCCGGGCCGCGTCGAAGCGGGCGCGGGGGATGTCGGTCCAGAGCACGAAGTCGACCTGGCCGGCGTAGTGGGCGGCGGCGGTGCCGTAGTTGGCCCAGAAGCTGTTGCCCGGCGGCAGCGCCCGGCCGAGCCAGATGCCGTGCGCGACGTGCGGGATGACGGTGGTCGCAGGCAGCGGCGGCGCCTGCGCCGGCTGCCCCCAGCGCCGGGCGGCCCCGGTGCGGGCGTGCCTGCTGACCCGGCCGGGCTCCGTGGCCAGGGCCTCGGGGGTCAGGTCGGCGGCGTCCGGGGCGGGGCGGGTCATGCTGATCCGCCGCAGCAGCGGCGCGACCAGGTGCGGCGGGAGGCGGCGCAGGTCGACGCCGGTGAGGAAGCCCGGCGCGGCGGGCGCCTGTCGGGTGTGGAAGATGTCCCCGCCGATCCAGCGGCGGGCCAGGTTTTCCTCGGTCGCCCAGGTGTAGAGGCCGGGGTAGGTCAGCGCGCGCAGCCAGCCCAGCAGCGCCGGGTCGTACGGCCAGGCGGTGGGCACGGCCGACGGCCCCGGCAGGCAGGCCGCGGCGCGCAACCGCCGGGCCAGCTCCTGCGCCGTGGTCTCCGCCGCAGGGGGCGCGGCGGGCTGCGGCGCGGTGGGCGGTGCGCCGACCGTCGGCCCGGACGCCACCGTGACCACCGCGCCGGGCGGTGCGGCCGGTCGGCGGGGGCGGGTCGCCGGGCGGGTCATCGGTCGGCGCCGGTGTGGGCGGCGGGCACCGGCACCAGTGCGGTCTGGATCAGTCGGCCGCCGCGCCGGGTGCAGAGCAGCGCCCGGCCCGGCGGCAGGGCCCGGGGCTTGGTGTTACCCAGCAGCGGGCCCTCGTTCGGCGGGCAGGAGAGCGCCACGTCCGGAGTGTTCAGCTCCTGGATGCGCCGAAGCAGCGGGTCCATCGACAGCCGCATCGCCCCGGCGGCGGCCCGCGCGACGATCACGTGCAGGCCGATGTCGCCGCCCTGGGGCAGCAGCGGGATCAACCCGGCCAGCGGGTTGTCGTGTCCGGCGAGCAGTTCGTAGTCGTCGACCAGGACGAACAGCTCGGGACCGCGCCACCAGTCGCGGGCGCGCAGCTGCTCCGGGGTGATGTCCGGGCCGGGCACCCGCTGCGCCAGCCCGGCGAGCGCCTCCCCCATGGTGTTGCGGGTGCTGTCGGCGGAGACCGAGTAGCCCAGCCGGTACGCCTCGGGGATGTCGTCGAAGAGCTGCCGCCGGTAGTCGACGGCCATGATCCGGGCCTGCGCCGGGGTGTGGCTCGCCGCGATCGCGCGGGCCACCAGGCGCAGCATGTTGGTCTTGCCGCTCTCGGTGTCCCCCAGCACGGTCAGGTGGGGCATGGTCCGGAAGTCGTGCCACACCGGGGCCAGCCGGTCCTCGTCGATCCCGATCGGGATGCGCCCCACCTCGGGCGTCGGCAGGTCGGCCGCCGGCAGCGCCACCGGCAGGGTGCGCACCTCGGCGGCCCGCTCGCCGGGCCAGTTCTCCACCACCGCCGACACCAGCTCCTCGGTGGCGGCGTCCAGCCCTTCGGGCGACTGCACGCCGTCGATGCGCGGCAGCGCGCCGAGGAAGTGCAGCTTCGACTCGGTCAGGCCGTGACCGGGCCGGCGGGGCACCTGCGCCGCCGCCCGCAGGTCGATGCCGGACTCCACCGGGTCGCCCAGGCGCAGCTCCAGCCGGGTGCCGACCTTGTCCCGCATGGACATGTGCAGCTCGGACCAGCGGCCCATCGAGCAGATGATGTGGATGCCGTAGTTCAGCCCCCGCCCCGCGATGTCGCGGGCCACCTCCTCGGCCGCCTCGAACTCCTGGCGCAGCGTGAACCATCCGTCGACCACCAGGAAGACGTCGCCGAAGCGGTCCTGCGGGATCTTCCCGGCCGCCTGGGCCTGCCGGTACGCGTCCCGGCCGTGGATGCCCAGCTCCGCGCAGCGGCGCTCCCGGTCGACCAGGATCGACCGGACCTCGGCCACCGTGCGCAGCACCCGCTCCGGCTGGTGCCGGCCGGTCACCCCGCCGACGTGCGGCAGGGCGGCGAGCCCGGCCAGCGCCCCGCCGCCGAAGTCGATGCAGTAGAACTGCAACTGCTGCGGGGAGTGGGTCAGGGCCAGCCCGCACAGCAGCGAGCGCAGCAGGGTGCTCTTGCCGCTCTGCGGCCCACCGGCGATGCCGACGTGGCCGCCGACGCCGTCCAGGTCCACCACGAGCAGGTCGCGGATCTGCTCGAACGGCTTGTCGATCAGGCCCAGCGGCACCCGCAGGTACGTCTGCCGGCCGGTGTCGACCGGGCGCAGCCCGTGCTCGGGATCGGGCAGCAGCGGCGGGAGCACGTCGTCGAGCGTCGGCGCGTGCTCCATCGGCGGCATCCACACCTGGTGGGCGGGGGGCCCCTGGTCGACGAGGCGCTCCACCAGCGCGTGCAGCACGGTGGTGCCGGTGTCGATCAGCTCCTCCGGCTGGTCCGGCGTCGGCTTCGGCGCCGTCGCCGGCAGGCTGCGCGCCGTGAACGGGACGACCTGGCTGGCGATCACCGCCTGGTGCAGCTTGGCGCCGCGGATGCGGTGCGGGCCGGAGACGTACGCGGCCTTGAAGCGGGTGATGCTGGTGACGCTGGAGCGCAGGTAGCCGTTGCCCGGGTCGCCGGGCAGCTCGTAGGCGTCCGGCACGCCGATGACCGCCCGGGACTCCATGGCGGAGAAGGTGCGCAACCCGATGCGGTACGACAGGTGCCCCTCCAGCTGGTGGATTCGGCCGTCCTCGAGCCGCTGGGAGGCCAGCAGCAGGTGCACCCCGAGCGACCGGCCGAGGCGACCGATCATGACGAAGAGCTGGATGAAGTCGGCGTTGGCGGCGATCAGCTCGCTGAACTCGTCGACGATGACGAAGAGCGTGGGCAGCGGGTCGAGGTCCATGCCGTCGGCGCGGGCCTTCTCGTAGTCGCGTAGCGAGCTGAAGCTGCCGGCCCGGCGCAGCAACTCCTGGCGGCGCACCAGCTCGCCGTGCACGGCGGCCTGCATCCGGTCCACCAGCGCGGCCTCGTCGGCCAGGTTGGTGATCAGCGCGGAGACGTGCGGCAGCCGGTCCAGGCCCACGAACGTCGCGCCGCCCTTGAAGTCGACGAGCACGAAGTTGAGCGTCTCCGAGGAGTGGGTGGCGGCCAGGGCCAGCACCAGCGTACGCAGCAGCTCGCTCTTGCCCGACCCGGTCGCGCCGATCAGCATGCCGTGCGGGCCCATCCCGCCCTCGGCGGACTCCTTGATGTCCAGCTCGATCGCGGACCCGTCCGCCGCCACCCCGATCGGCACCCGCAGCCGGTCGGCGGGCGACCGCCCGCGCCACAGCTCGGTGGGGTCGAAGGTGTCCAGGTCGGTGATGTCCAGCAGGTCGGGCAGGTCGAGCACCGCGTTCAGCCCGCTGGCGGGCTGTTCACCGGTGACCTTCGTGCCGTGCCGGGCCATGATCCGGGCCAGGGCCCGCAGGCGCACCGGGTCCAGGCCGTCCGGCGCGGCGAGGCGGGTGCGCACCTCCCGACCCACGTGGTCGCGCTCCACCATGTGCACGTCCGTGGCGCTGACGTCCAGGTCGAGCATCTGCTCGTCGCCCGAGCCGCCCCGCCCGTCGAAGTCGATCAGGACCGCGTTGCGGTAGCCGGAGACGACGAGCCGGGCGCCCGGCGGGATGACGCCGCCGTCGCAGACCACCACGACGAACGGCTCGTCGCGTGAGGGCTGGGCGGAGTCGTCGTACCGGGAGCGGGCCGCGAAGTCGGCCCCCAGCAGCCGCTCCACCTCCTCCAGCGTGCCGCCGCTCAGCCGCAGCGGGCCGGCCGCGTCGGTCTCGGTGGCATGCTTGGCGTGCGGCAGCCACTTCATCCACTCCCACTGCGGGGCCTGCTCGTCGCCGACGCAGACCGCCAGGCGCAGCTCGTCGGGGGCGTGGAAGGTGGCGAGCTGGGCGAGCATGGCGCGCACCATGCCCAGCGCCACCTCCCGGTCGCCGCCGATGCGCACGTGCGCGAAGCCCGACAGGCAGAGCGCCACCGGCTGGTCGGGCAGGGTCGCGTACGCCTTGATGAAGCGGCGCAGGGCCTTGGCGCAGACGGGCTCCAGGTCCTCCACCGGCTTGCTCTCCACCGGCGTGATGCGCACCGCCAGGCGCTGCGAGCCGGTGCCGATGCGGATCTCGGAGAAGTCCGGGTGGGTCGGGCGGCGCTCCCAGAGCCGGCTGGTCATCGCCAGCGACCAGAGCGACTCCGGGTGCGGGTGCCGCCAGGCCAGCGCGTCGCGCTGCTTCTCCCCGTACGTGCGGACCTGCTGGCGGGTCTGCGCCAGGTAACGGAAGTAGTCGCGGCGGTCGCCGTTGATCTGGTCCTTGCGGTTGCCGGAGCTCATCGTCATCTGCATGACGATCATGGCGACCATGCCGCCGCCCATCATCACGATCATGACCATGCCGAGCGGGCTGTTGAGCGTGTCGCGCCCGAAGAACATGAACATCATGCCGCCGGACATCATCAGCGTCGGCAGGATCATCGCGACCGAGCGGAACCCGGCGGCCTGGACCTCCGGGACCACCGGCGGCTCCTGCAGGGCGATCTCGCCGTGCGGGAGCTCGGGTCCGTTGCGGCGAGCCGGCCGCCGGAAAGGTGTGGTGCTCACACTAGGAGCACGGCTGAGGGGCCCGCAGGGTTTACCCCGCCGGTCGATTCGTCGAAGTCCGCCGGTGCGAGGGGCACGCGCGGGCGCGGGCGGCGCCGGCCGACCGGGGCCGGCGCCGCCCGCGTCGGGTCGGGCGGCGCGCCTCAGCCGGTCGGCGCCGGGTCGCGTCGGGGTGTCTCAGCCGGCCAGCACCGCCCGCACGTCCGCCGCGCAGAGCTGGCGCATGTCCTCGATCGTCGGCGCGGCCTCGGCGCGCAGCCGGTTGGCCTGCTTGGTGATGGCCCGCTCCAGCAGTTGGCGGGCGTACCGGCCGTTGCCGAAGCTCTCGTCGCGGGTCAGCGCGTCGAAGTGCCGGTACAGCAGCGGGATGCTGTCGTTGCTGAACTCGAAGCCGCCGTCGCGGGCCAGCGTCTGCACGACCGACACCAGCTCCGAGGCGGTGTACGAGTCGAACGGAATCTGCCGGCTGAACCGCGAGGCCAGGCCGACGTTGTTGGCCAGGAAGCGCCGCATGTCGCCGGTGTAGCCGGCCGCGATCACCACCACGTCGTCGCGGTGGTCCTCCATCAGCTTCACCAGCGTGTCGATGGCCTCCCGGCCGAAGTCGTTGCCCTCACCGGCCAGCGCGTACGCCTCGTCGATGAAGAGCACCCCGCCGCGGGCCCGGTCGAAGACCTCGGTGGTCCGGGCGGCGGTGTGCCCGACGTACTGGCCGACCAGGTCGGCCCGGGAGACCTCGACGAGCTGCCCGGTGCGCAGCACGCCCATCGCGTTGAGCAGCTGCCCGTAGAGCCGGGCCACGCTGGTCTTGCCGGTGCCGGGCGGGCCGGCGAAGACCAGGTGCCGGGAGATCGTCGGGGTGGGCAGGCCGGCCCGGCTGCGCGCCTCGGTGGAGGTGATCAGGTCGATCACGTCGGTCACCTCCCGCTTGACCGCGTCCAGCCCGACCATCGCGTTGAGCCGCCCGAGCAGCTCGTCGACGGCCTGCCGGCGGCCGGCGGGCTCGGTCTGCTCGACCGCCGCGTCGCCCAGGTCCTCCGGCAGCAGGCGGGCCAGCTCGATGTCCGGGGTCTGCGGGTTGTTCGACAGCCGGTACGCCTGCTGCCCCAGCATGTCCTCGAAGACCTGCCGGGCCACCCGCGCGTTGCCGAACGTCTCGGTGCGGGGGAACCCGCCGAAGTGCCGCACCAGGGCCTGGCGGGTCTCGTACTCCAGCACGTAGTGGTGGGTCCGGCAGAGCCGATCGACGATGGTCGCCAGTTCGTCGTCGGAGTAGCTGTCGAACTGGATGGTCCGGGAGAAGCGCGACTCCAGGCCGGGGTTCGCGGCCAGGAACGTGCGCATGTTCGGCGCGTACCCGGCGGCCACCACCACCACCTCGTCGCGGTGGTCCTCCATCAGCTTCACCAGCGTGTCGACGGCCTCGCGGCCGAAGTCGTGCTGGCCGCCGCCCGTCGTCAGGGTGTACGCCTCGTCGATGAAGAGCACCCCGCCGAGCGCCTCCTCGAACTTCGCGGTGGTCTTGACCGCCGTGCCGCCGACGTGCTCGGCGACCAGGTCGGAGCGGGACACCTCCACCAGTTGACCGCCGGAGAGCACGCCGAGGGTGGCCAGGATCCGGGCGAAGATCCGGGCCACCGTGGTCTTGCCGGTGCCGGGGGGCCCGGCGAAGACCAGGTGCCGCGACATCGGCGGCACGTGCAGCCGGGCCTCCCGCCGCCGCTTGGCGATCTGGTTGAGCCCGACCAGGGTGGCCACCTCGCGCTTGACCCCGGCCAGCCCGACCAGGGCCTCCAGCTCGGTCAGCAGGGCCGCCACCTCGTCGACCGGCCCGGCGTCGGCGGCCGACCCGCCGCCGGTCCCGCCGCCGCCGGTCCCGCCGCCGCCGGTCCCGCCGCCGCCACCGGCACCGCCACCGGCACCGCCACCGGCTCCCCCGCCCCCGGCTCCCCCGCCCCCGGCTCCCCCGCCCCCGGTGGTCCCGCCTGCGGATGGCCAGTCGGTGGGCGGCCGGGCGTCGGCCGGTTCCCGTGGCGGGGCCGGGCGCGGGTCGCCGCCCGTGGCCGGCGCCGCAGACGTTGGGCTCTCCTCGGGTGCCGGCTCGCCCCACCCCGACCACAGCTCCGCGTCGTCGTCCGCCTCCACCTCGGGGGCCGGGGTGGCGGAGCGCGCGGCCGGCGGTCGGGCGGCGGGCCGCTGCGCAACCGGGACGCCGTTGTGGCCGGTGTCGACGTCGACGACCTCCACGGCGGCTCGCGGGCTGGGCGCCTCCACCGCGACGCCGCCGTTGCCCCGGATCACCCCGCCGCGCAGCCGCACCGGCCGGTCGGTCTCCACGAGGATCCCCGGCCCGTGGTTGCCCACGATCTCGCAGTCGGTCGCGTCGAGGGCGCTGCCGGCCCCGGTGCGCAGCCCCGGCCCCCGGTTGCCGCTGATCCGGCTGCGCGACACCGTCACCGTGCAGGGCCCGCCGGTGAGCACGCCCGCGCCGCCGGAGTCCTCCACCGACAGGGAGGTCAGCTCGGGGCGGGTGTTCTCGGCCACCTCCACGCCGATGCGGCAGCCGATGAACCGGGAGTTCGACAGCACCGGCGCCGCCGTGCCGGCGACCCGGGCACCCGCCGCGCTCGCACCGGCGACGTGACCGTCCTCGAACCGGCCGGCGCCGCCGGTGGCGTGCAGCCCGTACCGGATCGCCTCCATGGCCAGGCCGGTCAGGTGCGGGACGGCCTCCTCCTCGACGGCCACGCCGACGGGGCTGTCCCGCACGGTGACGCCGGTCAGCCGCGCGCCGGAGCGGCCGGTCAGGAACACGCCGGCGTCGGCGCAGCCGATGATCGCGCCCCCGGTCAGCTGCGGTGCGGCCGTGTCGGTGGCCAGCACCCCGGGCGCGGCGCAGTCGCGGATCTCGCAGCGGTTCAGGCGCGGCGCGGAGTTGCCCATGCAGTGCAGGCCGTGGCCTCGGGAACGGGCGATCAGCGACCCGGAGAGCGCGGGCGCGGCCTCGCCCATCGTCACCACGGCGTGCACCCGGGCGTCCAGGAACTCGCACCCGTCCACCACCGGCGTCGCCTCGTCGCAGACCAGCAGCCCCACCTCGCCGCCCGTCACGACGGTACGGGTCAGCCGCGGGCGGCTGCGCTGCTGCGCGACGATCGAGTACTGCCCGGCCTCGTCGATGCGGCACCCCTCCAGGCAGGGGGTGCTCGCACCGACGGCCAGCAGCGCCACCTCCCCGATCCCGGTGAAGGTGCAGTCCCGGAACACGGGGTCGCAGGCGCCGGCCGTCATGACGCCGCTGCGGGCGATGTCGTGCAGGCGTACGCCGGTGTAACCACCGGACCCGGCCTCGTAGACGACGCCCGCGCCCCCGGAGTTGCTGACGGCGCCCCCGGCCATCTCCACCGCGCCGCCGCGCACGTGGATGGCGGCCGGCGCGGCGGCGTCGACCGAGCAGTTCTCCAGCCGCAACCGACCGGCGGCGACCTGCACCAGCGGCAACTGCTCGCCGCCGCCGCGGATGGCGATGTCCCGGAACAGGACCTCCCCGCCGGCGACCAGCACCGCCCCGCCGGGCGGCACCTCGATCGTGACGGTGCCGGGGCCGTCCTCGGCGACCAGGACGATGTCCCGGTGGAAGAGCGGGGCCTCGCGGTACACGCCGGGGCGCACCGCCACGGTGTCGCCGGGCGTCGCCGAGGCCAGGGCCCGGGAGATGTCGGTCAGGCACCCGGTGTCCCTCGCCGACACCGACAGCACGCTGGTGGTCACGGATGCACTCCTCTACGCGCCGTCATGGCCGTCGGTACGTCCCGGCGTGGGACGGCGCACGCCGGTGGGGTCGGTCCCGGTCGCGAAGCGGCGGCCCCCGGCGTCGACGCCCAGGGGCCACGGCAGTGGGGTCGCGGCCCGCGCCTGTTCGCGGCGGGCCGCGAGGGCGGCGCGCAGCCGGCCGACCACCCGCTCGTCGAGCGCGCTGTCGCGGCGGTCGAAGACCAGCTCGCGCAGCAGCACGCAGGGCGCTCCGGTCGGTCCGGCCGCCTCGACGCCGAGCACCACGAAGCGGCAGCCGGCGGCGAACATCGCCTGCCCGCCGCGGGCCGCCTGCTCCTGCGGGGTACGCAGTTGGTCGAGTCGGCGCGCGGTGGCCGACCAGATGGCGAAGAGCGGTCCGGCGTCGGCGGCACCGCTGCTCAGCGAGACCTGGGTGAACGCCGGCTCGACCACCACCTCGCCGGGGCGGTACAGGGTGCCTACGTCCAGCCCGTCCGGTGCCACGCCGAAGACCGGCGCGCCCACGGCGGGAAGCTGCACCAGCCCGGCGCAGGCGCACCGGGCCAGCAGGTGGGTCTCCTCGTCGGGCGGGCCCGCACCGCGCAGGACGCGGTTGACCCGCTCGCCGCCGGTGTCCAGCAGGGCCAGGACCGCCACGAGCCCCGCCACACCGTCGTGCGGGCCGGCCGCGCCGCGCAAGCCGGGATGCAGCGACAGCGCCCGGGACACGCTGCGCGAGTGCGACTGGAACTTCCAGCCCAGCGACGCGCGCATCCGCTCGCGGTCGCCGTCCTCGGTCCGGGCCCGCACGGGCACCCAGGGGGCCGCCGCCGGGCCGCGCTCGGCCGGCGTCGGCCCGGTCGCGCCGGCGGACGCCCGGCCGGCCGACCCGATCCCCGTCGCACCCACCGGCCGGTGCCGCGCGGGGCCGGCACCGTTCGCACCGGCCGGCCGGTCCGTGGTCGCCTTCGGCCCGGCCTGGTCGGGGCCGGTCGGCCCGATGCCCGTCGCACCCACCGGCCGCTGCGGCGTGGACCCGGGCCCGGCCGGTGCGACCGGCCGTTGCGGCGTGGACCCGGACCCGGTCGGTGCGACCGGCTCGGCGGGCCCGGACCCGGTCGGTGCGACCGGCTCGGCGGGCCCGGTCCCGGTCGGTGCGACCTGCGAGAGCAGCCGCAGCGCGGCCGGGTCGAGGCGGATCGCTCCCGCAGGACCGGGCGAGGCGGTGGCGGACGGCACCGGGGACGCGGCGCTCCGCTGCCTGCTCCGCGGCGCGGCCGGGTCGGGCCCTGTCGCGGTAAGCGAAGGCTCCGCCGCCACGGGGGCCGGGCGGAAACCCGCCTCCGGACGCGGCGGCGCCGCCAACGGCTCGGCACCGGGCACCGCCGCCGGGCGGGCCGGTGCCGGCGGCCACGACGCCACCGGGTCGAGATCGGACATCGCCACCGGGCGGGGCGGCGGGTCGATGTCGGCGGCCTCGGCGGTCCCGGCGGCGATCGGGTCGGCGGCGATCGACGGGCGCTTGGCGGTCAGGTCCGGCCGGGGCGCCTCGAACGCCGGCAACGCCACCGGACGGATGTCGAAACTCAGGCCGGGAAGCTCGAACGGGGCCATCGTCAGGGGCTGCACCCCCGGCAGCGGGTTCGCGTCGGTGCCGACGGCCAGCGGGATCGCATCGGGACCGCCGGCCGGCGGGGCCACGATCGCCTCCAGCAGCGTTCCGCGCTCGGGGCGGTGCCGCACGCGGGGTGGCCCCGGCGCGGGCAGCACGGGGCCGACCGGCTCCGGCTCGTCGTCCTCGTCGCCGGGTCTCCAGCACCAGAACAGCCGGTCGGCCAGGGCGCGGCCGAAGGTGAAGCGGACTCCCGCGTCCGAGGCGTAGACCGGCGCGCCCAGCTCGACGGAGAACTGGCGCAGCACCGGCCCGGCGCCGGCGGCCGGTGCGGCCGGCTGGGTGACCAGCAGCACCGGCCGGCCCCGCCAGCGGGGGCAGCGCCAGACCAGGGCGGCGAGTTCGACCGGGGTGAGCGACCGGCCGTCGAGCCGGAAGCCGGTCTCGTCGGCCTCGACCGCGAGGCTGAACCAGCCGGCCGGGCCGGGAGTGACCGATCCCGGCGTCTCCCACGGCCCCGGGGCGAGCGCCGGCAGCCGGGAGTCGGCGTCCGCCGCCCGGATCCGGGTCAGCGCGGCCCCCACCGCCTGCGACGCCTGCCGCAGGTACCGCCCCACCCTGCGGTCCGCACCGTTCGCGCCCGCCTCCGCACCCGCCCTGACCCTCGGACGCCCCCACGACGTCGGCAGGGGCGGTCGGCCCGGCGGTCGCACGGTCACATTCGCGGGAAGCTGGCTCACGTAGGCACCGGGTCTTCCGCCCCGGCCCACGGGTCGACCGCAGGCGGATCCTTCGACCGCCACGGATTCGACGCGGCGGTTGGATCCGCCGCGTCGGCGTCGGGCTCGGGGTCCGGCGGCCGCCACACGGCCTCACCGGAGGTTCCGGCGAAGAGGTGCACGAGCACGCGGTGGACGGAGATCTCGTCCAGCGGCTCCCCGGGCGCCGACCCGCTCAGGTACGCGGTCAGCTCCGGATCGGGGGCCAGGCCGTAGTTCTCCAGGTAGTAGGTGCTCGCGTCGCTCCAGACCCAGCAGCCGTCGGTGCGCAGGTGCAGCGGCACCACGTCGCCGCGTTCGGGGCTGAGCACGTCGGTCATCGCGGCGCTGCTCCAGGTGATCACCACGGCCGAGCGCAGGGCGTCGAGCAGCCGGTCGCGTTCGACGCCCTCGGCGATCACGGGGCGGTTCGTGGTGAACCAGGGGCCCCGGACGGGGTCCACCCCGTCGAAGACCCGGGCGGTCGTGATCGGCACCGCCGGCCGTGACGCCCACAGCAGGGCCCCGCAGGTGCGGGCCGACGTCTGGTAGAACGGCACGTCGAGCCCCGGCCAGCAGACCTCCACCTGGGCGTCGGGGTCGCCCGCGTCGGCCATGACCCGACGCAGCCGGACGGCCAGCGCGGGCATCGCCGCCACGGCGTCGTCGACGCTGACCACCGCGACGCGCACCGGTTGCTGCCACGGCCGCGCGGGCGGCGGCATCCGCCACGCCTGCCAGAGCGCGCGTACGCCGGGAAGGCCCGCCGCCTCGGCCACCAGCGCCCGTTCCACCGGGTCGAGGTTGGCCAACGGCTCGGCGGTACGGTCCAGCGGCCGGGTCACCAGGTCGGGGTCGTCCTCGCCGTCGGGCAGGGCCGAGAGGAACTGCCACGGGGTCGGCGCCCGCTCGCCGCGCAGCTCCTCCAGCGCCAGCGCGAGTTCCGGGTCCCCGCCGCCCCGGAGCAGCTCGACCCGCAGCAGCCCGATCTCGTCGGCGGCCAGTTGCAGCGGCTGCGAGACCGCCTCGAAGGCCACCGCCTGCGCGACCTCCGCGCGACGGCCCTCGGCGAGCCAGTCGCGCAGGCCGGTGAGCAGCCCGTCCTGCAAGGTTCCGGAGAGCCGCAGCAACAGCACGTGCAGGTTTCCCTCGGCCACCTCGTCACGGTCGTCGTCCCGCTCGGTGTCCGGTGACAGCTCCACGTCCACGGTCACCTCCCTCCTCTCCCCCGCCCTGGTCCATCTGTGGCACGTCCCCGGCGACCGGCAGGGTTCACCGGGGCGCGGATGTCGTCGGCTACTTGTGCCGCCACCACGACTCGGTGCTGGTGCGGTCGTACTTCTGGAAGATGGTGTTGACCTGCCGCCCGTGCACGATCATCCCGGCGTACCAGGTGCGGGCGACGTAGTTGAACGGGCCCATGTCGACCCTGCCGACCTCGCGGGCGTGGGAGACGCAGAAGTCGAAGACGTCGCGGCAGAACTCCAGGACGGTCTCCCGCCGCCCACCGGCGATCCCGGCGTTGAGCAGGTGCATGCCGCGGTTGGCCGACATGAACTCCAACAGGGTGGGGCTGCCGCCGTGCTGGTACACCATCCACGGGATGCACAGCGGCTTCTCCTCGTCGCCCAGGTACAGCCGGTCGTCCATCTCCGGGAAGGGGTCGCGCAGCAGCTCCACGTCGGTGCCGTCGACGCACCACACCTGGTCGATCTCGGGGTGTTCGCGCAGGTAGCGCCAGTAGCAGAGCCAGCGGTGGAAGTACGGCGAGCCGCCCGCGCCGCCGGCGGGCACCCGCACGTGCGTCACCAGCTCCGTGTCGGCGACGTCGAGGCAGTCGTGCAGCACCACCAGCCGGCGGCCGTGCCGCTCGACGGATTCGCGCAGCTCGTCGAGCTGGTGGTAGTCCGGCGTCCAGGTCACGCCGCGCTGCGGGTCAGGCTGCGCCGTCAGGTACGTGGTCAGGACCACGCCGTTCGTCGCCGCCGCGCCCACCGCCCGGGGACGGAACTCGCGGTACTCCGCCGACCGGTAGCTCGCCTCGGAGCGCGTCTTGAGGGCCCGTACCAGGTGGAAGCGCTCGGCGTCGGAGACGCTGGAGCCGACGCTGCGGCGCTCGTCGCAGCTGTGGATGAGCTCCTCGCTGCCCACCACGTCGGCGAAGCGGAACGAGGTCAGGCCGGCGTTGTAGATCCGGTTGGAGATGTCGACGTGTTCGTAGCCCCACCGCCCGTACCGGGTGTCGTACCCGCCGACGCGGTCCAGCACCCGCCGCTCGAAGTAGAGCATGCACCCCCGGGGATGGGTGTACGCCCGGTGCCGCTCGTCGCGGTAGATCTCCGTGGAGTCGGTGAGCCGGCCCATCGGGGTGTCTATGAACATGTACATCAGGTGCGGCTCTGGGCTCTCCACGTACGGCCGTTCCCATCCGTCGACCAGCGGCCAGCAGTCGTCGTCGAAGAGGAACAGGTGGGTGCAGCCCTGCTCGACCAGCAGCTCCAGGCACTTGTTCTTGGCCCGCGCGATGCCCACGTTGGTGTCGAAGCGGAAGGTCGCCTCCTCCACCGGCTCGGCGCTGGCGTCGTCGACCACGACGATCGCGGCGCCGGAGGGCGCGTGCTTACGGATCGCCTCCAGCGCCCTGCGCAACACGACGCCCCGGTTGTGCGTCGTGATCCCGATGCCCACGCTGGGAAAATCGGCCTCCTGCGGGCCCACGGTGGGAAGGTCGGTGTCCCGCGTACCCATGATGGGTAGGTCGGTGTCCTGCATGCCCACCTCTTCGGTCGGGGCGTCGCGACCGCCGGCGCGGTGCCGGCCGTGACGCGGTGCTTCTCCGGTCGTCCACCTGGGTCACGGTGGCGCGGTGGCACCGGGTTCACCGTCCGCCCGGCGGAGTGCGCGACGGGGCGCAGGGTAGGGATAACCCTCCCCACCTCCAGGGGTGGCCCCCCACCCGATCAGGGACGGCCCTGTATCGAAAGAGGGCTGGTCGGCGGCATCGTCGGGGGCATGACCGAACGAGTGCAGAGCACGCGACGGGCGAGCGCCGGGGACGGCGACCGTCGCCTCCACGACCTGATGGGCACCTACCAGCGGTCCCTGTTGAAGTACGCGCAGCAGCTCACCGGAGGCGACACCGCACGCGCCGAGGACGTCGTGCAGGAGGCGTTCCTGCGGGCGTGGACGCACATCGACCGGCTCACCGACGACCGTGGTTCGGTGCTGGGCTGGCTGCGCCGGGTGGTGCACAACCTGGTGATGGACGGGTACCGCGCGCAGAAGGCCCGCCCGACCGAGGTGGAGATCGAGAACGCCGGTGCGGTGGCCGCGCCGGACCTGACGACCGACGTGGTGAACGCCGTCTTCGTCGAGCAGGTCCTCAACGGGCTGTGGCCGCAGCACCGCGACGCCCTGGTGGAGACGTACCTGAAGGGTCGGACCGCGGCCGAGGTCAGCGCGGCGCTCGGCGTCCCGGTGGGGACGGTCAAGAGCCGGGTGCACTACGCCGTACGCGCGGTCCGGGCGGCCCTGGCCGACCCGCCCGACCGGGGCGAGCGGGTCCTCGTCGCCGCCTGAGCGGCGGGGACGGCCGCTGCCTATAGTGGCCTGGTGCGCCGCCCGCCGGAGCGAGTCGAAGAAGCCGCCCCCGTGCCGGGCCCGCCCCAGGACGTGGCACGGGTGGTGGAGGCGGTGCACGCCCTGCCGGGGCCCCCGCCGCCGGATGTGCAGGCCAGGGCCCTGGTCCGGGCGCTCGGCGAGTGCCTGGACGCCGAGTCGGTCAGCATCGACCTGTGGCTTGCTCTTCCGCCGGCCGACGACCCGGGCGCGCCGGCGGCCCGGGAGGACGTGCGGGAATACCACTGGGACCGTCCCGACGCCGACCGGGCGGCCCGCCGGGACGGGGCGTCGATCCGGCTCTACGACGACGAGCGCTTCCTCGCCGAGGTCACCGTAGCGCCGCCGCGGGCCGGCGAGCGGCTGCGCCGGTGGCCCGAGTTGCGCACCGCCACCGGCCTGCTGCTGTCGGACATCGATGCCCAGCTGCGCGCCGCCGACGCCCGGAGGCTGACCGGCGGCAGCATCGCCCTGCTGGCCGACGCCCGGTCGCGGGCCGCCGGGGAGATCGAGCGGCAGCGCTACCAGCTGGAGCGCGACCTGCACGACGGGGCCCAGCATCACATGGTGGCGCTGCAGATGTCGCTGGCGATGGTCGAGCACCAGCTCGGGGCGGGCAGCACGACCGAGGCCGTCCACCACCTCGACCGGCTGCGTCAGCTCCTCGCCAGCACCGAGGAGGTCCTGCACACCACGGCGACGGGGCTGCTGTCGCGGCCCTTGGCCGAACACGGCCTGGTGGCCGCGCTGCGGTCCCGACTGGACCCGCTGGAGACGGTCGCCCTGGACGTCGACCCGCTGCTGACCGGCCGACGCTACCCGGCGGAGGTGGAGAGCACCGTCTACCTGGCCTGCCTGGAGGCGATCAGCAACGCCCACAAGCACGCCCCGGGGGCCGAGGTCACCCTGACGCTGCGCACCACCGTGCAGGGCCTGTGCTTCGAGGTGGCCGACACCGGGCCGGGTTTCGCCACCGGCGGGCCGATGCCGCTGCGCTACCTCGCCGCCCGGCTGGAGTCCGTCGGGGGCACGCTGAGCGTCCGGTCCGGGCCGGGCGAGGGCACCCGGGTAACCGGTTTCGTCACGATCTGAGCCAAGTGGCCGGTCGGTCGCCGCCGGTCGGTCGCCGCCGGTCAGCCGTCGCCGTCGGTCAGCAGCCGCTCGCAGGCGCGGACCAGCAGCGCGCAGGTGCCGCGCACCTGCGGGCGCGACTCGGGCGACAGGGACTGGGCCCGCCACACCGCCAGCGCCCGGCCCGCTGCCCGGCGCACCTGCTCCGCGTCGGCGTCGCCGGGCAGGCCAAGGCGGGACCGGGGGTCCGGGCCGTGCGCGCCGAGCAGCCGCAGGGCGTCGTCGTGCCCCCGGGGCAGCCGGACCCGCCCCTGCAACGCCTGCAACAGGTCCAGCTCCGCCACCTCGTACGCGCCCGCCACGGCCGCCTCCACCGCGTGCGCGAACTCGTCCTCCCAGCCACCGACGGCACGGCGGGCCAACAGGGCGCGCAGGGCCCAGCGGGCGGCCAGCGCCCCGCTCGACGCCGGCAGCCGCAGCCGCAACGCCTCGTCGACGGCACGTACGCCCTCGGGCGTCGGCTGCCAGTCGACGACCGCGTCGCTCATCGTCGCCAGCCACTGCCGCGACCCGGGGCTCCCGGCGGCGCCCTGGCGCATCGCGCAGACCACCACCGGTGAGAAGTCGCCCCGGTCGGGGGCCCGCAGCACGGTGAGCAACTCCGACTCCGCCGTGCTGGCCGGGCCGCCCAGCGCCAGCAGGACCGCGTCGGGCAGCCCGTACGGCTCCTCCGACCAGCGGCGCAGCCGCATCGCGAGGTCGGCGTCGACGCGGTCGCGGCGGTGCAGCAGCCGTAGCCCGCGCAGCGCGTCGGAGGGGACCTCGACCAGGAGCCGGTCCAGGCCGGCGACGGCCTGCGGCCAGGCGACCCCGGAGGCGTCGGGGAGCCGGACCCCGCGCCCGCCGCCCGCCGGCTCCAGCGTGATCCGCCGGTACGGCCCGTGCTCGTACCAGGTGGGGACCGCGCACGACGGCCCCGGTGCCACCCGGTCGTCGCCCTCGGGGAGGTCGCACAGCATCCGCAGCAGCTGCTCCGCCTGCGCCCCGAGCACCAGCACCCGGGCCCGGCGGTCCTGGCGGGCGAGGGCGACCCGCACCGGCACGCTCCGCGCGCAGGCCGCCCCGCGCTCGGCCAACTGGGCGAGCAGGTGGCGCACGCAGGCGGCGGGGGTGGCGTCGTTCGCGGTGGCGTCACCCGAGGGCCCGGCCGGCGCGGCCGCCCCGGCCGGCTGCGATGCGGGGGGCCGCGCCGGCTCGGGCCGCCCCCGGCCGAACCGCTCCGGCAGCCGGATGTCCACCACGGCCGCCGCCTCGTCCGAGGCCCGGTCGGCCGCCGCCTCGTCCGAGGCCCGGTCGATCGTGAGCCGCCCGCCGAGCGCCGCCAGCCGCCGGGAGTCGTCCCGCAGGACGGCGGCGACGCCGACGGGGTCGACCCGGGCCCGAGAGGCCCGGATCACCAGCACGTCGCCGTCGCGGGAGAGCTCGACGGAGATCGGCTCGTCGCCGCCCGAGGCGTTCAGCGCCACCACCGCCGAGGCGGCCGCCTGGTAGAGGGTGGACTCGATCTCCCAGCCCTGACGCCGGCCGAGTTCGCCGTGGAAGACCACCGGCACCGCCAGCGCCGCGGCGATCTCCTCCAACGCCGCGGCGACCCCGCTGCCCCGCAGGACCTGCGGATACACGCCGCGCACCACGGTCCGGAAGCCCTCGATCATCTCGTGCAGGCCGGCGCGGATGGTGGCGGCGATCGCCTCCGCCTCGGGCGCCTCGGCGGTCAGCGCCTCGCCCAGGGCGTCGGCACGGGCCAGGATCTGCCGTAGCTGCCGGTCCGGCGTAGCGGTCACCGCCGTGGCGAGCCGGTCCCGCTCCACGGCCTGGACCGCCGAGAGCTCCAGCCGTACGACGTCGGCCTGCCGGGCCGCCCGGTCGGCCCGGATCCGGGCGGCCGTGGCCGCCGCGCGGTGCCGGGTCAGGCGCAGCAGCAGCCCGACGCAGACCGCCGTCTCGCCCAGCAGGGTCGCCGGCTCGGGCCAGGGCTCGGGCCGCTCCCGGTCGGCCAGCACCAGCATTCCGTGCCGCGCCCCGCCGTCGCGCACGTCCACGGTCGCGGCGACGCCGGCGGTGGCCAGCAACTCGTCGGGGTCGTCGGCCCGGTCCGGCAACGCCGGGCCCTCCTCCCGGGGCCCCCGCTGCCAGGCGACGACGGGGTGCCACCCGGGGCCGCCGTCGTCGTCGCCGGCCGGCACCCACAGCGCCGCGTACCCCACCCCGTAGGCGCGGCCGAGGTCCCGCACCAGCTTCCACACCACCAGCCGGTAACCGCCCAGACCGTCGTCCGGACCGTCGTGCGACCCGGCACCGCCGCCCAGGCCGACGGCGGGCAGCTCGTCGGTCGGGATCAGCCGGGCCAGGACGGCGAACGGCCCGTCGCTGCGAGGCGGGTACGCGGACGGGCTGGCGGGCACGCGCCTAACCCGCCGTCCGGTCCGACCGCAGGTACGCCAGTACGGCCAGGACGCGGCGGTGGTGCGCCGTGGGCTCGGTGGAGAGCTTCAATTTGGTAAAGATGCTGGCGATGTGCTTCTCGACCGACTTGACCGAAAGGAACAGCTCCGTGGCGATTCCGGTGTTGGAGCGGCCCTCGGCCATCAGCCGCAGCACGGCGCGCTCCCGGTCGGTGAGGCCGGCCAGCGAGTCGCGGGCCTGCGGGCTGGGCCGGTCGACCAGCTTCCCCGCCAGGGCCGGCTCGATCACGAGCTCGCCGGCGGTGATGCGCACGAGCGTGTCGGCCAGCACGGCGACCCCGGCCACCTGGTCCTTGAGGCGATAGCCGATCCGCTCGGTGCCGATCTCCAGCAGCCGGTAGAGGTAGTGGGCCTCGGCATGCTGGGAGAGCAGCAGCAAGCCCACGTCGGGGTGTTCCCGGCGGACCCGCTGGGCGGTGTCCAACCCGCCGTCGAGGCCCGGTGGCATCCGGATGTCCATGATGGCCACGTCGACCGGGTGATCGGCCAGCAGGTCGAGCAGTTGGTCGCCGTCCTCCACGCAGCCGACGACCTCGTGGCCGGCGGCGGAGAGCAGCAGTTGCAGCCCTTCCCGGAACAGTGCGCCGTCGTCGGCGACCGCGACCTCCATGCTGACCTCCTGGCATCGGCACCCGTCACCGCGGAGCTACCGTCGTAGCGACGTATCGTGCAGGGTGCGCCTTGATCGGTGGGAGCGCGCTCGATTATGGAACACGGTGACGATCTTGGACGAGGGTGGCTGGATGTACGGGGTCGGCGTCGATTTGGGCACGAGCTTCGCCGCCGCGGCGGTGGCACAGGCCGGAGCCCTGGACATGGTGCGGCTCGGCGGGCAGGCGGTGGTGAGCCCGTCGGCCGCATACCTGCACGAGGACGGCAGGCTGCTCACCGGCGAGGCCGCCGACCGCCTCGGTCGGGAGGACTCCAGCCGGGTGGCCCGGGAGTTCAAGCGTCGCCTCGGCGACCCCACGCCGATGATCCTCGCCGGCGCGCCGTACTCCCCCACCGCCCTGATGGCCGCGCTGCTCAGCTCGGTCATGGAGAGCGTGACCCAGGACCGGGGCGGGCCGCCCGACCACATCGTGCTGACCCACCCGGCGGTCTGGGGCCCCTACCGGCGGGAGCAGTTCGCCGCCATCCCGCCCCTGGCGGGCCTGCCGCGACCCGAGGGCGCGGAGCCGGGCCAGCCGACGATCCAGACGGTCACCGAGCCGGTGGCCGCGGCGACCTACTACTGCTCCACCCACCCCCTGCCCGCCGACGGCCTGCTGGCCGTCTACGACCTGGGCGGGGGGACCTTCGACAGCGCGGTCGTGCGCAACGGCAAGGGTGGCCTGGAGATCGTCGGCATCCCCGAGGGCATCGAATGGCTCGGTGGCGCCGACTTCGACCAGGCGATCCTGGACCACGTCAACCGCCAGTTGGGCGGCGCGATCAACAGGCTGGACCCGGCCGATCCGGGCACCACGGCGCTGCTGGCGGCGGTCCAGCGCGAGTGCGTGCTGGCCAAGGAGGCGCTCTCCACCCGGCTGCAGGCGGACGTCTCGGTGGCCCTGCCCGACGGCGTCCGGCGCGTGACCATCACCCGCGAAACCTTCGAGAAGACGATCACGCCGTCGCTGGACGCCACGGTCGAGGCGTTCCGGCGCACCCTGACCAACGCCGGCATCACCCCGCAGGACCTCACCGCCGTCCTGCTCGTCGGCGGCTCCTCGCAGATCCCGCTGGTCGGCGAGGTGCTGCGGGACACCCTGCGGCTGCCCATCCTGATCAACACCCATCCGAAGCACGCGGTCGCGCTGGGCGCCGCCATGCTCAGCGCGGAAGCCCTGGCGACCCGCCGCGCCCCGGCCGCCGCCGCCCCGGCCGCCCCGGCCGTCCCCGCTCCCGCTCCCGCGCCGGCTGCCGCCCCCGAGCAAGCCGCCGCCGCGCCCGCCCCCGAGCAAGCCGCCCCCGCGCCCACCCCCGAGCAAGCCGCCCCCGCGCCCACCCCCGAGCAAGCCGCCCCCGCGCCCACCTCCAAGCGAGCCGCGCCCGCGCCCGCCCCCAAGCGAGCCGCCGCGCCCGCACCGCAGCGACCCGCCGTCGGCGCGCTGCCGTCGAGAGCCCTCAAGGCCCACGCCGCACCGGCCGACGACTCCGACGAGTCGACCGTGCCCACGCCCGGCCCGGTGGTGCCGGCGACGGCCCGGAGTCGAACACGCTCGCGCTACGTCCTGCTCCCCGCGATCGTGGTGATCCTCGCCATGCTGGCGGCGGGGGCCTACGTGGCCCTGCCCCAGCTCTGGGGCGAGGGCTCCGACGACTGCGGCAGCACGAACGCGGCGCTCTACCGCCCGGCGACCGCCTCGTCGACGAAGGGCCTCGCCTTCCCGGCCGGCAACGTGGTCGACGGTGACCCCGCCACCCGCTGGAGCAGCGGCCCCGGCGACCCGCAGTGGCTCCAGGTCGACCTGGGCAGCAGGGCCGACGTGTGCGGCATCTCGATCCACTGGGCGGACGCCCACGCGACGGCGTTCGAGGTCCAAGTCTCCGCCGACGCCGCGAACTGGACCCGCGTCTGGTCCACCACGACCGGCAAGGGCGGCACCCAGCACCTCACCGTCGCCGGTACCGGCCGCTACGTCCGGATGCACGGCACCGCCCGGTCGGGCGGCTACTCGATCTCCGAGTTCGAGGTCCGGATCCCCGAGGGCGCGGCCACCACCGTCGCGCTGCCCGGCCCCGCGGGCTCGAACGACGCCCGCCCGACCACGCCGAAGCCCAGCCGGCCCTCCGCCAGCAGGCCCGCCCCGTTCGCGGCGAGCCCGACCAAGTCGAAGTCACCCTCGCCCTCGCCCCCGGCCCCGGCCCGCCCGACCCCGACGCGGGGCAAGCCGGCTCCCCCCACCACCGGGGTGCTGCGCAACGTGGCCACCGGGCTCTGCGCGGACAGCGACGACAACCCGGCGGTGGCGGTCAACGGGGTGGCCCTGGGCGGGCATGCCTTCTCCGCCCGATGCAGCGGCGGGTCCAGCCAGCGGTGGCGGGAGGGGAAGCTGCTGAGCAGGGACACCGTCCCCGGCCCCGGCTGGTACCGGCTCCTCGACGAGCTGACGGGCTTCTGCCTCGACAGCGGCGACGACGGCTCCGTCTACACCCTGCCGTGCGCCAACCCGAATCCCTTCCAGACCTGGCAGCGGGTGGCCTACCCGCGCCCGGCCAGCGGGGCGGCACCCTCCGGCGCGGTGGTCGCGTACCGCAACCTGAAGACCGACCGGTGCCTGAGCATCTCCGGGTCGGACAAGAAGCTGAAGACCCTGCCGTGCCCGTCGGACAACAAGTGGCCGACCCACATGATGTTCCGGCGCTGACCGGGCGACGACGAGGACGCCGACCCCCCGCACCGGGGTCGGCGTCCTCGTTCACCGGGCCGCTGCACCGCCCTGCTCAGCACGGGACGGCGGGGCGGTTCAGACCCGGGTGACCCGCACCGCGTCGGCGATGACGTAACCGGCGGCGTTGGTCCAGCGGCTCACGCCGACCAGGTCACGGTCGCCGGCGGCGAGGTTGAAGGTGCCGATCGAACGCCACGCCCCGCCGCCGCTGCGCTGGTCCACGTTCACCGTCTGGGTGCCGGCGGCGGTGACCACCACGTGCGGGGCGGCGCTGTTGTAGCCGGCGTCGGCCGGGTACCACACGTCGACGCGGTGGTTGCCCGACGCCGGGATGTTCACCTTGAACCAGGCGGCGTCGCTGGAGAGCACCGGGTTGGCGAAGCGGTACTCGGTGCCGTAGCGCTGCCCCGAGTACGCCGAGGAGGACCAGTTGGCGCTCGCGGTGAAGCGGCCCGCGGTGGCGTTGTCCACGATGGTGCTGAACGACGTCGGCGGCGGGGTGGTGCTGCCCAGCCCCAGGTAGGCGGCGATGCCCTGGGCGTGGGCGCGCGCGACGGCGGTGATGAAGTCGGCGCGCTTGAGCAGGTTGCTGTCGGCGACCGAGTCGATGAAGAGGTTCTCGGTCAGGACCGCCGGCATGGTGGTCTCGCGGAGCACGTGGAAGTTGGCGCTCTTCTGCCCACGGTCGGTCACCGAGCCGACCGTCCGCATGGCGGCGATGATCCGCGGGTGGAGGGCGTTGTGCAGGCCGATGTCCCCCGATCCCGCCGTGGTGTACCGGTAGCTCTCGAAGCCGGTGCCGCCGCCGGAGTTGATGTGGACGCTCACGAAGATGCTCGCGCCCCAGGCGTTGGCGTCGTCCGTGCGGTAGGCCAGGCTGCGGGTAATGTCGGTGGTACGGGACATCCGTACCTCGACGCTGTAGTTGGCCAGCAGGATGTCGCGGACCTGGAGCGCGATGGCGAGGGTGAGGTTCTTCTCCTGCAGGCCGTTGCCGCCCGCGCCGGGGTCGGTGCCGCCGTGGCCGGGGTCGATGTAGACCTTGGGCAGGGCGGCCTGCGCGGGGCCCCCCAGGAGCAGGGGCGCGGCCAGCGCGCCGGTCGCGGCGGCGAGCAGGGTACGGCGGCGCATGGCGGAGTTACCGAAACTGGACATCGATGCCTTTCGACTGCGGATGTAAGGGGTGTGCCGGGCTCGGTGCCGGGCGCTCAGACCCGGGTGATGCGGACCGCGTCGGCGATGACGTAGCCGGTGGTGCTGGTCCACCGGCTCACGCCCACCTTGTTGCCGGCCCCCGCCGCCAGCGTGAAGACCCCGATGGAGACCCACCGGCCGCCGTTGGCGCTCTGGTTGACCCGCACGGTCTGGGTGCCGCCGGTGGCGGCCACGACGTACGGGGTCGAGGTGTTGTAGCCGGCGACGGCGGGGTACCAGACCGAGACCTCGTAGCTGCCGGTGGTGGGCAGGTTCGCGGCGTACCAGGCGACGTCGCTGACGGCGGCGGGGCTGGCGTAGCGGTAGTCGGGGCCGGTGCGCTGGCTGGAGTACGTCGAGGTGCCCCAGTTCGCGCTCGCGGTGAACGCCCCCGAGGTGGTGTTGTCGATCGTCACGCTGAAGCCCTGCGACGGCGGCGGGTCCGGGATGGTGCTGGTCGAGACGTCGAGGTAGTTGCGGTCGATGTAGACCTGCACGCCGCCCCAGGTCTCGCTGGTGTCACCGGTGTACTGGTGGATGCGCTGGTGGTTGGCGTAGTAGGCGTCCGCGCAGTAGCTGCCGGCGTCGGTGTCGGCCACGCCGTTCCACCAGCCGATCCAGAGGTGGTCGAGGCGGGTGTAGCGGGTGTCGTTGTAGGCGTTGCAGACGTCCTTCACGCCGGAGGAGCCGCTGGAGTACATGCCGGAGAGGTAGCCCAGGGTGTGCAGCCGCTCGGTCCAGCCGGAGAGGTACGACAGCACCGCCGCCGTGCAGGACGCGCTCGACGGGTACTGCTCGATGTCGTTGTAGATCGCGCTGCCGGCGGGGATGCCCAGCGCCTTGGCCGCGTTCACCGCGGCGGTCGCCCGGGTGGCCCCCTGCGACCGGGCGGTGGCCGGGTCGTACGACATCTTCGGCGTGCGGGTGCCGCACGGCGCCTGGTTGTCGAGCTCGATCGGGGTGAGGTGCCAGCCGTTGTTGGTCTGGTTGGTCACCCAGGTCGCGGTCAGGTTGGCCTGCGTGCAGGAGCGGCTGGCGCCGCTGATGTAGATGCCGACCGCCCGGTACGGCGAGCTGTTGCGCCAGGTGTTCATGGTCGACTGCGCCGGGGCGGTGCAGGTGTCGAAGCCCTTGCCGGTGTAGGTGCCCGGCTGCGGGCCGGCGGCCAGCGGCGTCACCGGGGCGGCCTGCGCCGCGGCCCGCGTCACGTCCAGCGACGCCGGGGTGGCGCCCCGGCCGAGGCTGGCGGAGGCCAGGATGCGGCGGACCGTGGCCTCGGTGTCGGGCGTGTGCTCGGCGGTGACGAGCACCCCGGCGTCGCGGACGGCGAGCTGGATGGCGTCGTTGCGCGACGGCAGGTCGGCGGAGGTGGCCCGGCCCTTCGCGGTGATCGGCGTCTGCGCGGTGACCCGCGCGGCGGAGACGGCGTCGATCGGCTCGACGACCAGCCCGGCGGTCCGCCCGACCAGGTCGGTGGGGCAGCGCGGCTCGTCGCCGGGGTGGCCCAGGTAGATCGTGGGGCGGTCGAACCGGACGCACGCGTGCGGGTCGGCGGCGAGGTCCACGACCTGCCACTGCGCGGGCACGGTCAACTCCAGGCCCCGGTAGCTGACCGTCTGCCCGTCGGCGGGTGCCGCGAGGGTCGGGGCGGCGACCCCGGCCACGCCGACGGCGACGGCCGCCAGGCCGGCCATGATTGTTCCTATCCGCATGCGCGCCTCACTCAGGAAGAAGAAATTTGCCGACATGGGGGCTGATCTGCAAAATTTCTACCATCCCCGGCCGGCCAGATCTAGGGATGCGCGTCGATGAGTTTCGGACGGGCGCGCTGGTCGCCTCCGGTCCGGGGCCCGCCCGCCACCCCGCACTGCGCGATCCGTCGCGAGCGCGCCGGGCGGGCGGGCGGAAAGTTCGTCGAACGCGGGGCGCGGCGCTCCGCCTGTGATCTGCTGCAAGGGCGGCCGGGACGCACCTGGCCGCACGCCCGGAGGTGGTGCAGCGGTGGGCGACGCCGAGCCTTCGCACTCGTCGGCGGGTCGGGCCGTACGGCCCGACCCGAAGGACTCGTTCACCGAGTTCCGCCGACCGGTGCTGGTGCTGGTCCTCTGCACCGGCATCGCCGGCGTCCTCGACTCCTTCGCGTTCCTGCGCTACGGCGTCTTCGTCGCCAACCAGTCCGGCAACCTGATCCTCGTCGGCATCGGCGCGGTCGGCCGGTACCCGGACTGGCCGGCCGCCGTGGTCTCGGTGCTGGGGTTCGCCGCCGGGACGGCGACGGCCACCTGGCTACGGGCCGGACCGGGCCGCTGGTCACCCCAGTTGCGGGGCATCGCCGCCGCCGTGCTCACCACGGCCGGCTGGGCGGTGCTCAACGCCCTGCTCACCTACGGCCGGCACGGCGGCGCGGCCCGGGTCGTGCTGGCCGGCGTCGGCGGCGTCGCCATGGGCTGCCTGACCACGCTCTTCGTCCGCACCGCCGGGGTCGCCAGCACCATCACGTACCAGTCGGGCACGGTGGCCAAGACCGGCGAGCGGATCGCCACCTGGCTCGCCGGGCCGAGCGCCGACCGGGGGCGGTCCCGGCGGGCCCTGCTGCTCGGGCTGGCGGGGCTGGTCGCCTACGCCGTCGGGGGCGGCATCGGGGCGCTGGCCCAGCAGCGACCCCTCTGGGTGCCGGCCGGGGCGGCCCTGGCCCTGGCGGTGGTCACCCTCACCCTGGCCCGCCCGCCCGGCCGCCGGCCCTGACGTCCGCGCGGGGCACCGGCGGGCCGCCGACCCGGCCCGCGTCGCCGGAGCGGAGGGCGGGTCAGCGCACCTGGGTCGCCGGGCGGACGTCCTGCACGAAGCTCTCCGCGCGGTCGACGCCGTAGCGGCCGAGCACGTCCAGCACCGCCGCCGCGGCGTCGGGGTCGGTCAGCACGTCGACGCGGATGCGTTCCAGCAGATCCTGCTCCTGCCAGTAGCCGCGCGGCAGCGCCCGCGCCGGCGGCTCGACGGTGGCGACCGTCGCGTCGGAGACGACCACGGCGCTGGCTCCCGCCTCGCGCAGCGCGTCGCGCAGCTCCCGGGTGGTGGGCAGCCGGGCCGGGTCCAGCAGCGCGGTGACCAGCCGGGCCGGCCGGGTCGGATCGAGGGCCGGCCGATCGCCGGGCCGGTGCCGCCCGGTGCGCCCCGGCCGCCGCGACGCCCCCGCGCCGCTCAGCCCGGCGACGGCGCCCAGGTGGTACGCGTCGGCGCCCTGCTGGGCGCGGTCGAGGCCGTCCTGGGTGTCCCGGGGGGCGCGCAGCCCGAGGACCGCCTGCACGGCGGCGGCGATGGCCCAGCTCAGCACGAAGGAGAAGGCCACCACGGCGACCACGCCGACGAACTGGTGCCAGAGCAGGGCGCCGCCGCCGCCGAAGAGGAGCCCGTCGACGCCGAGCGGGTTGACGCCGCTGTCGCCGAAGAGGCCCAGCAGCAGCGAGCCGAGCATGCCGCCGACGAAGTGCACCGCGAGGACGTCCAGCGCGTCGTCGAGGCGGAGCAGGTACTTCAGCCGCAGCGCGGTGTGGCAGACCAGGCCGGCGAGCGCACCGATCGCGATGGCGGAGAGCGTGTTGACGTACCCGGCGGCCGGGGTGATCGTGGCGAGCCCCGCGACCGCGCCGGAGACGCTGCCCACGACGGTGCTGTGGCCGTCCTTGAGCCGCTCGGCGACCAGCCAGACCAGCATGCCGGCCGCCGCCGCGAGGTGCGTGTTGAGCAGCGCCTGGGCGGCCACCCCGTTGGCCTGTAGGCCGTCGCCGCCGTTGAAGCCGAACCAGCCGAACCAGAGGATTCCCGCGCCGAGGACGGTCAGCGGGATCGAGTTGGGCGGGGTGGCGGCGTGCGGCCAGCCCCGACGCCGCCCGACGACCAGCAGGACGCCCAGGACGGCGGCGCCCGCCGAGGCGTGCACCACCAGCCCGCCCGCCCAGTCCTGGGTGCCGAAACGGGCCAGCCAGCCGTCGGGGTGCCAGAGCCAGTGCGCGACCGGCGCGTAGACCACGATCGACCAGAGCGCGAGGAAGACCGCCCAGCCCAGGAACCTCAGCCGGCCGGCGGTGGCCCCGGTGACCAGCGCGGGGGTGATCACCGCGAACATCATCTGGTACGCCACGAAGGCCAGGGTCGGAATGGTCACCTGGTTGGCGACCACGTGCAGGTTCGGCGCGGGCGGCACCCGCAGGTCGGTCAGCCCGAACAGCTCGAGGTTGCCGAACAGGCCGCTGCCGGCGTCGTCGCCGAAGGCGATGGTGTAGCCGACCAGCACCCAGGTCAGGCTGACCACGCCCAGGGCGACGATGTTCTGCTGCAACATCGCCAGCACGTTGCGGGTGCGGACCATCCCGGCGTAGAAGACGGCCAGGCCGGGGGTCATGAAGAGCACCAGGCCGGCGCAGACCAGCACCCAGGCGGTGTCGCCTGCGTTCACCGCGTCCTGTGCGAGCACGGGGCTCACCTCTCTTCCGCGTACGGTCGGATGGTCCGCTTCACCGCGGAGACGACGGTCTCCCTGATGCGTGCGCGGTCGGGCAGCGGCCCGAAGTGCCGCCGGGGCAGCAGCAACAGCCAGGTGGCGATGTTGAACGGCCCGGTCAGCACGGGCACGGCCAGCGGGGTGAGCACCGTGGCCAGGGCCACCTGGACGAAGAGCGTCAGGGCGATCCCGAAGAGGGTGTACGCGGTCACCAGCGCGCCGGGGCGGTGCAGCACCGCGCCCACCGCGATCGCGGTCAGCACCGCGTTGAAGCCGTAGAGGCCCTTGTCCAGCGATGCCCCGTCGGCGCCGAACCAGAGCGCCAGCAGGGTCGCCCCCACGGTGCCGAGCACCGCGAAGGCCGCCGAGGCGCGCGAGTTGAGCAGCAGGGCGGCCAGGATGAGCAGCCCGGCGACCCAACTGTTGATCAGGAAGACCTGGGAGACGCCCCGCAGGAAGGTGGGAACGAGGTCCCAGTCGAACCGGCCGCCGGCCACCGGGCCCTCGCCGGGGAACTTCGGCGTCGTGCCGGTCAGCACGGTGAAGCGGTCGAACTGGTACGCCCCCAGCAGCAGCACCCAGGTGGTGAGCACGAACGGCATGGTGAAGGCGGTCAGCCCCCAGGTCTGGAAGACCGCGTTCAGCGCCAGGGTGACCACGGTGGTGGCCGCCGCGCCGAGCACCAGGTAGAGCCACATCAGCGGCCGGTCGTCGAGGAACGTCGGCACGGCGAGCCCGGTCAGCACCGGGCTGAAGCCGTACAGCCCCTTGCGCCAGGAGTCCAGGTCCACCCGCAGGACGAGCGCCGTGACCGTGCCCACGACCAGGCCGAGCACGGCCCCGCCGAAGACCCGCGGCTGGCCCTGCTCGACCGCGCCCCAGGCGAGTGCGGCGAGGATGAGCAGGCCGCTGACCGGGTTGTTCTGGAAGACCACCTGCGCGGGCCCGCGCAGGCAGGCGTCGACGAACCCGATCAGCGGGTTGTGCTCGCGCAGCCGGTTCCAGCCCCGGACGGCTGATGTCATGGCCTGCTCCTTCGTGGCGTCAGCGCCAACTGAACGGGGGCGGGAAGGTGTGGCCGGTGACCTCTTCGCGGGCGGCGACGCAGAAGGCGCGCACCGCCGCGCGGACCGGCTCCGTCTCCTGCCCGAGGACCTTGAAGATGAGCCCGGCGTCGTTGGGCAGCCGGCTGACGGCGCTGGCCAGCGGGGTCCGCTCGTCCCAGACCGGCGCGGCGGTGCGGGCGTAGACCCGCGCGGCCCGCTCGGGGTCGGTGAGCAGCACGACGTTGCCGAAGAGGTGGAAGCGGTCCATCATCCCGACCCGCTGCACGCCGAAGCGCCCGGGGGCGACCACGAACTTCTCGGTGAACAGCCGCCGGCCGTCGGGGCGCCGCGCCCGCAGGGTCGAGGAGTACAGGTCGTAGGCGAAGAGCTCGCCTTCGCGGTAGTGCTTGCGCCCCGGCTGCAACACCTCGGCGTAGAGCATGGTCGCGCTGGGCGGCAGCCGCACCCGGGTGTCGGTGACGAAGCGACTGCCCCGGTACGGGATGGTCGGCTCGGGAAGGTACTCCAGGTACGCGTCGTCGGCGAGGGTGAAGCGCTGGGACTGCGAGCCGAAGTTCGCGTCCATCTCCTGGATCTTGGTGGCGGCCTGGGTGACCAGGTGTGCCTGGCTGCCCGGCCCCAGGTCGACGTCGATGCGCAGCCGGTCGCCCTGCAACACCCCGCCGGAGGTGGTGAGGATCATGACGCAGGGCAGCTGCGGCATCGCCTCGTCCCAGTACAGCGCCCGCTGCACCAGCAGCGGCGACTGCCGGTAGAGCTCGGCGAGGATCGTCCGGTCGCCGCGCCGGGCGAACCCGAGCCGCAGCACCCCCACCTTGCCGTTGGACGCGGCGGGGAGCTGGGCCGGCTGGTCCTGGTACGGCACCAGCTCCCGCACCCTGTCCAGCGCCGTGTCCCACCCCGGGTCCCACCCCGGTGCCGGTGCCGTGTGCAGTGCCGTCATGCGACCACTTCGGCGTCGAAGAGCGCGTTGCGCCGCACCAACGAGACCAGTTCGTCGATGCCATCGCCGGTCTTGCAGTTGGTGAAGACCACCGGCTTGCCGTCGCGCATCAGCGCCGCGTCGTGCGCCATCACCCCGAGGTCGGCCTCCACGTACGGGGCCAGGTCGGTCTTGTTGACCACCAGGATGTCGGACTTGGCGATGCCGGGGCCGTTCTTGCGCGGGATCTTGTCCCCGGCGGCGACGTCGATGACGTAGATGAAGTAGTCCACCAGCGCCGGGCTGAAGGTGAGGGTGAGGTTGTCCCCGCCGCTCTCGATCAGCACCACGTCGCTGTCGGGGAAGCGGGCCTCCATGTCCTCCACGGCGGCCAGGTTCATGCTCGGGTCCTCGCGCACGGCGGTGTGCGGGCAGGCCCCGGTCTCCACCCCGATGATCCGCTCCTCGATCAGCACCCCGGTCAGCGCCCGCCGCACGTGCTTGGCGTCCTCGGTGGTCACCACGTCGTTGGTGACCACCAGGATCCGCAGCCCGTTGGCGACCAGTCGCGGCACCACCGCCTCGATGATCGCGGTCTTGCCGCTGCCCACCGGGCCGCCCACTCCGATCCGACTTGCCGACTTCATGACGTGACCTGTCCTTCGTAGAGAAAGAGTCGTGCGATTCAGTTCATGAACATCCGCACGTGGGCGTGCTGGTGCGCGCCCGCCAGGATGTCCAGGTGCGGGGCGAAGCCCTGCATGTCGTCGAGGTCCGCGCCGCGCACGTCGCGGTAGTCGTCGGCGACGTGCGCGTTGACCGCGAAGAGGATCGACTGCGCGTCGAGGTGGTCCACCCGGATCAGCCGCAGCGCCGCGCCGAGCACCATCGAGGCCGCGCCGTACTGGTGGGCGGCGAAGGCGTCCTGCTCGCCGATCCCCAGCTCGGCGAAGAGCACCCCGAGCGCCACCGGGTACGTCACCGGCACCCCGTCGGCCGCGCCGCCGATCCGCTCCTTGAGCAGCGACTCCCCGACGATCCGGGCCGAGGCCTCGGCCAGCTTCTGCCCCATCCGTACGGACATGGCGCGCATCTCCTCGTTGACCTTGCGCAGGTGCACGGCCTCGTCGGCCCGGCGGATCCGGTCGAGGTCGCCGGCGGCGACGGCCCGGTGCCCGGCCAGCAGCGCGACGCCGTCGGCGGTGGCGGCGAGCCGGGTGATGGTCCGGACGAAGTCCCGCAGGGTGTCGCGGTCGTGCACCACGCCGTGCTCGACGGCGGCCTCCAGCCCGTTGGAGAAGGAGAACGCCCCGACCGGGAAGACCGAGTCGCCGAACTGCAGCAGCTTGAGGGTCTCGACCATGGTGCGCACCGGGGAGGCCCCGCCCTCAGTTGAGCTGGGCGGGAAGGTGGGTGTGCGGGGTCGAGTCCGCCCCGCCGAAGAGCCGCCGCGACTCGTGCGGCGCGAGGTAGGCGATGACCTCGGTGCCGGGGACGAACTCGTGGGAGATCCCGGTGAACGCGTGGGTACGCATCACCGAGTCCATCACCTTGCGGTCCACGGTCAGCGGGACGTACATCGTGGTGCCCTTGACCACGGCCGGCCAGTGCTGGTTGCCGATCGCGTGGCCGAGCTCGACGGCCGAGCGGATCACCAGGTCGGGCGAGGCGCCGCGCAGCTCGTCCAGGTGCACCACCATCACCTCGCCGAGGGTGATCCGGGCCACCACGGCGGTGCCGGTGGCGTCGTCGAAGGCGAGGATGTCGCCGTCGCGCAGCCGGACCCCCCGGCCGAGGGAGACCGCCAGCTCCGCGCCGGAGCTGGTCGCCTTGCGGATCCGGCTCTTCTGGGCGTCCCACTGGTCGAGCACGAAGTCGTCGATGCGCGCCTCGCGCAGCCGATCGGTCCAGTTCGGCTCGTTCATGTTGCCGAGCACCGTCTCGACGAGCACGGGCTCCTCCTTTCCTCGGGCGGCTGCCCGTCTTCCCCGGGCGACCGCCCGGCGGCTGGGGCTAGCTGAAGAACGGGGTCAGCTGAAGAAGTAGAGCTGGCTGAGGGGGAGATTGCGGGCCGCCGGCACGGTCGCGTGCACGCCGTCGAGCTTCACCGCGAAGGTCTCCGGGTCGACCTCGAGCTTCGGGGTCCGGTCGTTGCGGACCATGTCCCGCTTGGTCAGGCCCCGGGTGCGGTAGACGGGGACGAGCTGCCGTTGCAGCCCGAGCTGCTCGCCGATGCCGCACTCGTGGGCGGCCCGGGAGACGAAGGTGATGCAGCTCTTGGCGAGCTGGCTGCCCTGGGAGCCGAACATCGGCCGGTAGTAGACCGGCTGCGGCGTCGGCAGCGAGGCGTTCGGGTCGCCCATGATCGACCAGGCGATCAGGCCGCCCTTGAGGACCAGCTTCGGCTTGGCGCCGAAGAAGGCCGGCTCCCAGAGCACCAGGTCGGCCATCTTGCCCGGCGTGATCGAGCCCAGCACGTGCGAGATGCCCTGGGTGATCGCCGGGTTGATGGTCATCTTGGCGACGTACCGCAGCACCCGGAAGTTGTCGTTGCCGTCGGCGTCCTCGGCGAGCTTGCCCCGGGCGGTCTTCATCTGCCCGGCGAGCTGGATGGTGCGCAGCCAGGTCTCGCCGACCCGGCCCATCGCCTGCGAGTCGCTGGACATCATCGAGATGACGCCCTCGTCGAGCAGGACGTCCTCGGCCGCGATGGTCTCCGTGCGGATCCGGCTCTCGACGAAGGCCACGTCCGAGGGGACCTTCGGGTTGAAGTTGTGGCAGACCATGATCATGTCGTAGAGCTCGGACTGGCTGTTGATGCCGTACGGCACCGTGGGCGTGGTCGAGCTGGGCAGCACGTTCATCTGCCCGGCGACCTTGATGATGTCCGGCGCGTGCCCGCCGCCCGCGCCCTCGGTGTGGAAGGTGTGGATGGTCCGGCCCTCGAAGGCGGCGATGCTGTCCTCGATGTAGCCGCTCTCGTTGAGGGTGTCGGTGTGGATGCTGACCTGCACGTCGTACTCGTCGGCGACCTCCAGGCAGGCCCGGATCACCGCGGGCGGCGCACCCCAGTCCTCGTGGATCTTGAAGCTCGGCGCGCCGGCCAGGATCTGCTCCACCAGCGGGCCCCGGCCGCTGCTGTTGCCCTTGGCCATGATGCCGATGTTGATCGGGATGGTCTCGAAGGAGCGCATCATCGCCTGGATGTTCCACGGGCCCGGGGTGATGGTGACGCCGTTGGTGCTGTCGCTCGGGCCGGTGCCGCCGCCCCAGAGGGTCGTCACGCCGTTGCTCAGCGCCGCGAACGCCTGCTGCGGGGTGACCAGGTGCACGTGGGTGTCGATGCCACCGGCCGTCAGGATCAGGTGCTCGCCGGAGATGGCATCGGTGCCCGGCCCGGTCACCAGCTCGGGGGTCACCCCGTCCATGGTGTGCGGGTTGCCGGCCTTGCCGATGCCGGCGATCTTGCCGTCCTTGACGCCCACGTCGGCCTTGATCACCCCGAGGGTCGCGTCGACGATCGTCACATTCGTGATCACCAGGTCGAGGCCGCCGGCGGCGTTGGTGTACTGGTTGTCGACGCCCATGCCGTCGCGCAGGGTCTTGCCGCCGCCGTACATGACCTCGTCGCCGAGGACACGCAGATCCTTCTCGATCTCGATGTAGAGGTCGGTGTCGGCCAGCCTGATCTTGTCGCCCGTGGTCGGGCCGTACATGCCGGCGTATTCCTGCCGGGAAATCTGCGTCATCGAGGCTTCTCCCCCGCCCGAGGCCGTCGGGCGTGTGAAATGGCGTGGCTACTGCTTCTTGCCCTGCTCCGTGCTCTTGCCCGGGGCCTTCTCCTGGCCCTGGGCGTCCGGGGCGGACTTGAAACCCCGGGTCTTGGCGTCGTGGAGCGCGTCGATCCGGTCCGGCCGGTACGGGCCCTCGCCGGTCCAGCCCTGGACCAGCCCGTTGAACCCGTACACCCGCTGCTGGCCCCCGTACGGGATGAGCTGCACGGTCTTGCGGTCGCCCGGCTCGAAGCGGATCGACGTGGTCGCCGGGATGTTCAGCCGCTTGCCGAAGGCCGCCTCCCGGTCGAACGCCAGCATCCGGTTGGCCTCGAAGAAGTGGAAGTGCGAGCCGACCTGGATCGGCCGGTCGCCGGTGTTGTGCACGACGACCTCCGAGACCGGGCGGCCCGCGTTGAGTTCCAGCGGCTGCTCGGCCAGCACGTAGCCGCCGATGGGCCGCACGTGCTTCGAGTTGGGCCCGGGATGCTGCTTGGTCATTGAACTGCTCCGCTCTGCTGGGACGGCTCTCCTGCCGACGGCTCGCCCGCTTCGGCCGGTGGATGCCGGCGGGCCTACTGGACCGGCGAGTGCACGGTGACCAGCCGGGAGCCGTCGGTGAAGACCGCCTCGACCTGGATCATGGGCAGCATCTCCGGCACGCCCGGCAGCACGTCGTCGGCGTTGAGCACGGTGCGGGCGTGGTTCATGACCTCTTCGACGGTCTTGCCTTCGCGGGCGCCCTCCAAGGCCGCCGCGCAGATCACCGCGACGGTCTCCGGATGGTTGAGCTTCAGCCCTCGGGCCCGGCGGGCGTTGGCGACCATCGCCATCGACAGGATCGTCAGCTTGTCGAATTCCCTCGGTGTCAGATGCACGTTGCTGATCCTTCGCGACTGTTCGATCGCCGGGCGGCGAGCCGGCCGCGAGGACGCGTCCCGACCACCGACCGGTAGGCCAACCTCTAAACCGAGGTCCTAAACGGCTTTTGTCCGGTTATGGGGTAAACATAACCCGTCGCCCGCCCGGGCCGGGCCGGATCGGCCAAGACGGCGGCGAGGAGAAGGCGTCGAGGTCGGCTTGGCGACCGGATCCGGGCCGGGGTCGAGGTCGTCACCCTCCGGCGACCCGCGCCGGGCGCGTCGACGACGACGCCTGCTACGCACCGAAACCCAACGCATTGAAATACGCCTATGCTGTCACCGGCTGGCTCCGGCGGCGTCGCGCGGCCTGCGGCGAGTGCCGGACACGCCATCGGCAGCACGTCGGTCCGGCGCTCTGCCGATATCCCGGCCATTGTCAGATGGGAGCGGTCCATGCGTCTTCGAGCTGTCAGCATCACCTGTGCGGTGGGGGCCCTCGCCGCCGCGCTGTTGGCCGTGCCGGCCACGCCGGCCGCGGCCGTGCCGGGCGAGCTGCAGGTGATCCCGGCCCTGAGACAGTGGACGGCGGGCACCGGCAGCTACACCTTCGGCACCGCCAGCCGCATCGTGGTCGATCCCGCCCACGCCGCCGCGCTCACCGACGACGCCGCCACCTTCGCCGCCGACCTGCGTGACCTGACCGGTCGCACGGTCTCCGTCGTCACCGGCACCGCCGCCACCGGCGACATCCGGCTCACCCTCGGCGGCACCCAGCCCGCCGAGGGCTACACGATGACGGTCGGGGCCAGCATCTCCATCCAGGGCTCGACCGACACCGGCGCCTTCTACGGCACCCGCACCGTGCTGCAACTGCTCAGGCAGTCCGGCACCGTGCCCGCCGGCACCACCACCGACGCCCCCGCCAAGCCCGAACGCGGCCTGATGCTCGACGTGGGCCGCAAGTACGTCACCGGGGAGTGGCTGCGCCAACAGATCAAGGAACTGGCCTACCTCAAGCTGAACCGGCTGCACCTGCACCTCTCCGACACCCACGGGTTCCGGCTGGAGAGCACCACCCACCCGGAGGTGGTCTCGGAGCAGCACTACAGCAAGCAGGAGATGCGGGAGATCGTCGCGCTCGCCGCGAAGTACCACATCGAGATCGTCCCCGAGATCGACATGCCGGGCCACCTCAACGCCGTCCTGGCCAAGCACCCGGAGCTGCAACTCACCGACAGCGCCGGCAACCGCGACCCCTACTACCTGGACCTGTCCAAGCCGGGGGCCTACACCCTCATGCGCGACCTCATCACCGAGTTCCTGCCGCTCTTCCCCGGGCGGTACTGGCACATCGGCGCGGACGAGTACGTCGGCAACTACGCCGCCTACCCGCAGCTGCTGGCGTACGCCCGCGCGAACTACGGGCCCGACGCCACCGCCAAGGACACCTACTACGGCTTCATCAACTGGGCCAACGACATCGTCCGCGCCGGCGGCAAGACCACCCGGATGTGGAACGACGGCATCGGCACCGACGGCACCATCCGCCCGGCCGCCAACATCAACGTCGACTACTGGTTCAACCACGGCATCACCCCGCAGGCCCTGCTGGACCGGGGCCACACCATCACCAACCAGTCCTGGGACCCCACCTACTACGTCTCCGGCGCCGCCAAGCCGAACGTGACCTGGGCCTACGAGACCTGGAACCCCGACCTGTTCCACGGTGGCGGCACCATCGGCCAACCGGCCCGCAACCTCGGCTCGATGGTGCACGTCTGGAACGACAACCCCAACGCCGAGACGCAGGACCAGATCGCCGCGGGTATCCGGGCGATCCTGCGGGTGCTGGCCCAGCAGACCTGGGGCTCGCCGAAGCCGGCCACCACCTACGCCGCGTTCAGCGCGATCATGGACCGGATCGGCCGGGCCCCCGGCGGGCCGGGATCGACCGGGAACCTGGCGATCAAGCGCCCGGTGAGCGTGTCGTCGACCGAGACGCCCGACTTCCCGGCCGCCAACGCGGTCGACGGCAACCTCGCCACCCGCTGGTCGTCGGCGCACACCGACCCGAGCTGGATCCGCGTCGACCTCGGCGGAGTGCGGGAGGTGACCCGGGTGACGCTGCGCTGGGAGACCGCCTACGCCCGGGCGTACCAGCTCCAGACCTCCACCAACGGCACCACCTGGACCACCGCGCGGACCATCACCGCCGGCGACGGCGGCACCGACGAACACGGCCTCGCCACCACCGCCCGCTACGTGCGCGTGCACGGCACCCAACGCGGCAGCGGGTTCGGCTACTCGCTGTGGGAGTTCGAGGTCCACGGCCCGACCGGGAACCTGGCGCTACGCCGGCCGGTGAGCGTGTCCTCGACCGAGACGCCGGACTTCCCGGCCACGGCGGCGGTCGACGGCGAGGCCCACACGCGCTGGGCGTCGACCTACACCGACCCGAGCTGGATCCAGGTCGACCTCGGCAGCAGCCGGGAGGTCAACCGGGTCGTCCTGCGCTGGGAGGACGCGTACGCCCGCGCGTACCAGATCAGGACCTCCACCGACGGCACCACCTGGACCACCGCGACGACCATCACCGCCGGCGACGGCGCCGCCGACGAGCACACCCTCACCGTCACCGCCCGCTACGTGCGCGTGCACGGCACCCAACGCGCCACCGGCTTCGGCTACTCGCTGTGGGAGTTCGAGGTCTACGGCCCGAGGTAGGCCGCCGGCACGGGCGGGCCCGACGGGTCGGGGCCCTCCGCCCTCTCCGGTGGAGGGCCCCACACGCGCGATCCGGTGCCCGCAGGCGCTCCTCGGCGTCAGGCCGAGAGGGCGCCGACCTTCGTGTCGGTGCCCGCCGAGCTGACCGCCTCGACCGGCTCCGTGGGCGTGATCGACAGCTTCCCCGGCCACCAGTTACCCCGGCCCAGCAGCGTCATCAGCGCCGGCAGGACGACGCCACGGATGATCAGCGCATCGAGCAGGACGGCCAGCGCCAGGCCCAGGCCGAGCTGCTTGAACTCGATGAGACTCAGCGTGGCGAAGATCGCGAACACCGAGACCATGACGATCGCGCGAATCGTGGTCGGATTGCAGCGCATGTCGGTGACGCAGATGAACCTGTAGCCACGGCTGGCGGCGATGGCACTCAGCGCGACGCCCAGGTTACCGGACGACGATTCGACGATTATCGAGCCGGCGGTCACGACACCGTCGCGTTCGGCGGCGGCGATCATCTCCCCGGCCGCCTTCAACTTGATGGAGCCGGCGAAGTTGAAGCCCTCGCATTTGAGGAAGAGCGGTCGACTGACGATCCACTTCAGATCGACGAACAGGTCATCAACGTGGAACTCCTGCGGCGCAGAGATTATCTGCACGAGGCCCTCATGGGATGCGGGTGGACGGGCGGGTCAGCCGTACCGTTCGAGTTCGGCGTAGAAGTCCTCTACGACGTCCAGCTGCCCGGCTGCGACCACCCGGTCGTAGACGAACCGACCGACGCCGAGGTCGAGCACGCCCAGGCCGAAGGGCGAGAAGACAACCGGCCGGTCGGCCGGCACCGCGGTCGCGCCGGTCAGCACGTCGAAGAGCGTGCCGGCCAGGAAATCGCGGTTGCCCGTCTGCTGCTCGGTCAGGTGCACCGAGGTCTGCGCCTTGAGGCAGTGCTCGACGTCGTCCACGACGTTGGTCGAGGCGAGGATCACCTCGGGCGAGAGGTCCCGCAGCGAGAGGTGCAGCACCAGCGGGTTGTGGTCGAACCAGGAGGGGTCCGTCACGTGCGGCTTGCCGGCCACGGTGGCGAAGACGACGAGATCGGAGCCCTGGATCAGGCTTTCGGCGGAATCGTGCACCCGCACCGGGGCCGAGTCGGCGCCGCGCAGGTAGTTCGCCAGCCCGGCGGAGTGCTCCTCCAGCAGGTCGTGGACGCCGATCTCGTCGAACTCCCAGCCGTTGCCGGCCAGGAAGGTGTGTACGAACCGGGCGATCAGCCCGGCCCCGACGAAGCCCAGCCGGCGCGGCCGGTCAGCGCCACGGGCGGCGCTGAGCCGCTCTGCGGCGAGCGCCGCGGAGGCCGCGGTACGCACCGCGCTGATGATCGACGCCTCGAGGCAGGCGATCGGGTAGCCGGTCGCCGGGTCGTTGAGGATCAGCACCGCGGAGGCCCGCGGTAGACCGCTTGCGACGTTGCCGGGAAAGCTGGAGATCCACTTTATGCCGTCGACCGGGGCGGCCCCGCCGAGCGAGGCCGGCAGCGCGATGATGCGCGACTCGACGCGGTCGGGGAACCTGAGGAAGTAGGAGGGCGGATTGACCGTCCCACCTGATCCGTGCGTGACGTACACCTCTTCGACGAGACGCGTGACGGCGCGCTCGGCGGACCTGAGAACTTCCTGGACCTGGCGGCCTGGAATGACCGCGAAGGACGGCGCATGGGCGCGCGGCATCCATTCCCCCTTACAACTCCTAACTTAATGATGTTGGGCGTAACCGGCTGGACGTGAGGATCGTTTTGTTTGGACGTGAGGAGGGG
>NZ_JBNCLB010000012.1:0-176179 GCF_049841815.1 Micromonospora sp. DT233
ACGGCCGGCACGGACTGACCCGCCGCCAACGCCGCCAGACCCGCCCGCAACTCGGCGCCGTCCGCACCCAACACCACGGCCCGGCGCTCCAGCGCCGAGCGGGTGGTGGCCAGCGAGAACCCGACGTCCACCGGCTCCCGCCCGGATTCCGGGTCGGCCGGCCCGGCCAACAGCCGCGCCGCCTGCGCGGCCACCCCCTCCGCCGACCGCGCCGACACCGGCCACGGCAGGACCGGCAGCCCCGGGCGCGGCAGCACCGGCCCCGCCGGAGCAGAGTCGTCGTCGGGAGCCTCCTCGATGATCACGTGCGCGTTGGTGCCGCTGATCCCGAACGAGGACACCCCGGCGCGGCGCGGGCGGCCGTCGCGGGGCCACGCCCGGTCGTCGGTGAGCAGCTCGACCGCCCCGGCGGACCAGTCGACGTGCGTCGACGGCGTGCCGACGTGCAGGGTGCGGGGCAGCACCTCGTGTCCCAGCGCCAGGATCATCTTCATCACCCCGGCCACACCGGCGGCGGCCTGCGTGTGACCGATGTTCGACTTCACCGAGCCGAGCAGGACCGGTCGGTCGGCCGGGCGGTCCTGCCCGTACGTGGCCAGCAACGCCTGCGCCTCGATGGGGTCACCGAGCGACGTGCCGGTGCCGTGCGCCTCCACCACGTCGACGTCGGCGGTGCGGAGGCCGGCGCTGGCCAGGGCCTGCCGGATCACCCGCTGCTGGGAGGGGCCGTTGGGGGCGGTGAGCCCGTTGGACGCCCCGTCGGAGTTGACGGCGCTGCCGCGCACCACGGCGAGGACCCGGTGGCCGTTGCGCCGGGCGGCGGAGAGCCGTTCCAGCACCAGCACCCCGACGCCCTCGGCCCAGCCGGTGCCGTCGGCGTCGTCGGAGAACGCCTTGCACCGGCCGTCGACCGCCAGCCCGTGCTGCCGGCTGAACGAGACGAACGGGGTGGGCGTGGAGATCAGCGTGACGCCGCTGGCCAGCGCGAGGTCGCACTCGTCGTTGCGCAGGGCCTGGGTGGCCAGGTGCAGGGCGACCAGCGACGACGAGCAGGCCGTGTCGACGGTGACCGCCGGTCCCTCCAGGCCGAGCGCGTACGCGACCCGGCCGGAGAGCACGCTCGCCGCGTTGCCGGTCATGAAGTACCCGTCGGCGCCCTGCGGGCTGGCCATCAGCAGGCCGCCGTAGTCGGAGCCGTTGCTGCCGGCGAACATCCCGGTCCGGCTGCCGACCAGCGACAGCGGGTCGATTCCGGCGCGTTCGGCGGCCTCCCACACCGCTTCCAGCAGCAGCCGCTGCTGCGGGTCCATGGAGAGCGCTTCGCGGGGGTTGATGCCGAAGAGGGTGGCGTCGAACTCGCTGACGCCGGTGACGAACCCGCCGTGCCGGGTGTACGTGGTGCCGGCCCGGTCGGGGTCCGGGTCGTAGACGGCGTCGACGTCCCAGTTGCGGTCGGTGGGGAACTCGGTGATGGCGTCGCCGCCCTCGACCAGCAGTCGCCAGAACTCCTCGGGGCTGCTGACGCCGCCGGGCAGCCGGCAGCTCATCCCGACCACGGCGATCGGGTCGCCGGCGGTGTCGTCCGCGCGTACGGCCGGTACGACGGGGGCGGGCGCGGCGTCGCCGACGAGCTCCCGGCGCAGGTGACGGACGAGCGCGGCCGGCGTCGGGTAGTCGAAGATCATCGTCGCCGGCAGGCGCAGGCCGCTGGCCAGGCCGAGCCGGTTACGCAGTTCGATCGCGGTCAGCGAGTCGAAGCCGATGGCGGAGAAGACGTGCGTCGGTTCCACCTCGGCGGGCGAGGCGAAGCCGAGCACCCCGGCCACGTGCCGGCGTACCAGGTCGAGCAGTTCCCGCTCGCCCTCGGCGACGGTGAGCTGCGCCAGCCGGGCGGCGAGGCCGTCGGGGCTGCCACCGGTGTCGCCGTCGGCCGCTTCGAGGGCGGTACGCGCCTCGGGGATCGCGTCGAGCAGCGGGCTGCGCCGGCTCGCGGTGAACGCCGGGGCGTACCGCTGCCAGTCGACGCCGGCGACGGTCAGCGTCGCCTCACCGTCACCGACCACCTGGTGCAGGACGGTGACCGCCGACTCGGGCGGCAGCGGGTGGATCCCACCCTTGCGTTGCCGGGCCTCGACCGCGGCGCTGTCGGCCATGCCGGCGTCCGCCCACGGCCCCCAGGCGATCGACGTGGCGGCGTGGCCGGCGGCGCGGCGGTGTTCGGCGAGCGCGTCGAGCACCGCGTTCGCCGCCGCGTAGTTGGCCTGGCCCGGCCCGCCCCAGATGCCGGCGGTGGAGGCGAAGAGCACGAAGGCGTCGAGGTCGAGGGGTCGGGTGAGCTCGTCCAGGAGCAGGGCGGCGGTGGCCTTCGGGGCCAGGACCGCGCCGATCCGCTCGGGGGTGAGCGAGTCGAGGATGCCGTCGTCGAGCACACCGGCGGCGTGCACGACGGCGGTGAGCGGCTGCGCGGCGGGGACGCCGTCGAGCAGCGCGGCGAGCTGGGCGCGGTCGGTGGTGTCGCAGGCGGCGACCGTGACGGTGGCGCCCTGGGACTCCAGGTCGCGCCGCAGGTCGTCGGCGCCCGGGGCGGCCGGCCCGCGCCGGCTGGCCAGCAGCACGTGGGCGGCGCCGTTGGCCACGACCCAGCGGGCCATCCGGGCGCCCAGGGCGCCGGTGCCACCGGTGATCAGCACGGTGCCCGAGGGCTGCCAGGTGGCGTCCGCGCCGGCCGGGCGGGGTGCCCGGAGCAGCCGTCGGGCGAAGAGGCCGGAGTCGCGGACGGCGATCTGGTCCTCGCCGCCGAAGGTGAGCGCGTCGACCACGCGCCGGGCGGCCCGCACGTCGGCGTCGTCGGGTACGTCGATGAGGCCGCCCCAGCGGTCCGGGTGTTCCAGCGCCGCCACCCGGCCGAGGCCCCACACGGCGGCCTGTCCGGGGTGGGCCACGGTGTCCCAGCGGGCGACGGAGACGGCCGCGCTGGTCAACGCCCAGACCGGGGCGGTCACCCCGGCGTCGCCGAGGGCCTGGAGCAGGGTGGTGGTCAGGCCCAACCCGGCGGTGAGGCCGGGCACACCGGGTACGGGTCGCTCGTCCCGGCCGACGAGGGACACCACGCCGGCCGGCTGGTCGTACTCGCCGAGGAGCGCGCCGAGCGCCACGCGGTCGAGGTCGGCGTCGGTGAGCCGCAGCGTACGGGGGGTGGCGCCACGGGCGGCCAGTTCGGTGCCCACCGCGTCGGCCCAGCCCTGCCCGGCGGGGTCGCCCGACGAGGTGACCACCAGCCAGGTGCCGGTGACCGGCTGCGGCTGGGCGGCCGGCGGCAGCGGGGCCCAGGAGACGCGGTACCGCCAGGCGTCGGTGGTGTGCTGTTCGCGCTGCTGGCGGCGCCAGTTGACCAGCGCGGGCAGCAGCGGGTCGAGCACGGCCGGGTCGGTGCCGAGCGCGCTGGCCAACGCGGTGGTGTCCTGGCGTTCCACGGCGGCCCAGAACTCACCGTCGGCGGTGTCGTCCGGGCCGGCCTCGGCGGTCTGGCCGAGGGTCACGGTCGGCCAGTAGCGCTGCCGTTGGAAGGCGTAGGTGGGCAGGTCGACGGGCGTCGGTCGGGGCACCGGGAAGGCGGCGGTCCAGTCGACGTCGACCCCGTGCACCCACAACGCGCCGACACTGAGCAGCAGCCGATCCAGGCCGCCGTCGTCACGGCGCAACGTCCCGGTGACCACGGCAGGCGCGTCACCGGCCGACTCGGCGGTCTCCTCCACGGCGGAGGTCAACACCGGATGCGGCGACACCTCCACGAACACCCCGTGCCCCTCCCCGGCCAACCGGGCGATCCCGTCGGCGAACCCCACCGGCTCCCGCAGATTCCGGAACCAGTAATCCGGGCCCAGGGACGTGACGTACTCACCGGTCACCGTCGACAACCACGGCACCTGCGGCTCCTGGGAGGTCACGTCGGCCAACTCGACCGCGAGACGATCGGTCAGGGCGTCCATCGCCGGCGAGTGCGACGCATAGTCCACCGCGATCCGCCGCGCCCGCACCCCATCCCGCTCACACCGCGCCAACACCTGCTCCACCGCGGCGACCTCACCCGAAACCACCACCTGCGACGGACTGTTGACCGCGGCCACACCCACCGCGCCACCACACTCGGCCAGCAACTCCCGCACCTCGGCAGCCGGCAGCCGCACCGACGCCATCGCGCCCGCACCGGCGCACAACTCCGCGACCGCAGCCGATCGGGCCACCACCACCCGCAACGCGTCCGCCAGCGACAGCGCTCCCGCCACACACGCCGCCGCCACCTCACCCTGCGAGTGACCCACCACCGCAGCCGGACGCACCCCGTAGGAGCGCCACACCGCGGCGAGACCGACCATCACCACGAACGACGCCGGCTGCACCACATCGACGCGCCCCAGCGACACCGCATCGGGGGTGCCACGCAACACATCGACCAGCGACCAATCCACCAGACCCGACAACATTGCCGCGCACTCCGTCACCACCTCGGCGAACACCGGAGAGCTCTCCAACAACGCGGCGCCCATGCCCACCCACTGCGCCCCCTGGCCGGGGAACACGAACACCGTCCGGCCCACACCACCGGCCACACCCGACACCACGTTGCCCACCGGCTCACCGGCGGCGAGCGCCGCCAACCCCGCAGCGTGATCACCCACCACCACCGCGCGCCGCTCGAACCGCGACCGGGACGACACCAACGACCAACCCACACCGAGCGCGTCGGCAGTGCCGACCAGCGGGGCCAACGCCTGCGCCTGACCACTCAGGGCGGCCGTCGAGCGGGCCGAGAGCGGCCACGGCACCGCAGCGGGGAGAGGCTGTTCCGGGGCCACCGGGGCGGGGGGCTGCTCCGGGGCCTGTTCGAGGATGACGTGGGCGTTGGTGCCGCTCATGCCGAACGCCGACACGGCGGCCCGGCGGGGGCGTCCTGCCTCCGGCCAGTCCCGGGCGTCGGCGAGCAGTTGCACCGCGCCGGCCGACCAGTCGACGTGCGGGGTGGGGGTTCCGGCGTGCAGGGTCCGGGGCAGCACCCCGTGCCGCATCGCGGCCACCATCTTGATCAGCCCGGCGACGCCGGCCGCGGCCTGGGCGTGGCCGATGTTCGACTTCACCGACCCCAACCACAACGGCCGATCCGCCGGCCGGTCCTGCCCGTACGTCGCGATGACCGCCTGCGCCTCGATCGGATCACCCAACGACGTACCCGTACCGTGCGCCTCCACCACATCCACATCGGACGCCGACACCCCGGCATTGACCAACGCCTGCCGGATCACCCGCTGCTGGGACGGACCATTCGGGGCGGTCAGCCCATTGGACGCACCGTCCTGATTCACCGCACTGCCCCGCACCACCGCCAGGACCCGGTGGCCGTTGCGGCGGGCGTCGGAGAGCCGTTCCAGCAGCACCACGCCGGCGCCCTCGGCCCAGCTCGCCCCGTCCGCGTCGGCGGAGAACGGCTTGGACCGGCCGTCGGGCGCGAGGGCCCGCTGGCGGCTGAACTCGACCAGGGAGATCGGGGTGGACATCACGGTCACGCCGCCGGCCAGCGCCATGGTGCAGTCGCCCTCGCGCAGGGCCTGGCAGGCCGAGTGCAGCGCGACCAGGGACGACGAGCAGGCGGTGTCGATGGTCAGCGCGGGCCCTTCCAGGCCGAACGAGTACGCGACGCGGCCGGAGAGCACGCTCGGCGAGTTGCCGGTGCCGAGGAAGCCCTCGAAGTCGTCCTTGGCGACCGCCAGCAGGCCGCCGTAGTCCTGGTAGGTGACCCCGGCGAAGACGCCGGTGCGGCTGCCGCGCAGGGTCTGCGCGTCGAGCCCGGCCTGTTCCATCGCCTCCCAGGAGATCTCCAGCAGCAACCGCTGCTGCGGGTCCATGGCCACGGCCTCGCGGGGGCTGATGCCGAAGAAGGTGGCGTCGAACTGGCTGGCGTCGTGCAGGAAGCCGCCCTCGTGCACGTAGCAGGTGCCCGGGTTGTCCGGGTCCGGGTCGTACAGGGCGTCGAGGTCCCAGCCCCGGTCGGTGGGGAAGCCGGAGATGGCGTCGACGCCGTCGGCGACGAGCCGCCACAGGTCGTCCGCGCTGCGTACCCCGCCGGGGTAACGGCAGCTCATGCCGATGATGGCGATCGGCTCGTCGAGGGCGGTGGTGGCGCGGGTCGCGGGGGCGGCGGCCTCCGCCGGCCCGCCGACCAGCTCGCGGCGCAGGTGCTCGACGAGGGTACGGGCGGTCGGGTAGTCGAAGACGAGGGTGGCGGGCAGCCGCAGCCCGGTCTCCTCGGCCAGCGCCTCGCGCAGTTCCACGGCGGTGAGCGAGGTGAAGCCGAGGTCCCGGAACGCGAGGTCCACGTCGAGGCTCTGCAGCCGGGGCTGGTCCAGCACGATCGCGGCGCGGCGGCCCACGATCTCGGTCAGCGCCGTGCGCTGCTCGTCCTCGGGGAGCGCGGCGAGGCGCGTACGCAGGTTGTTGCCGCCGCCGGAGACCGCGGCCGCCGCGCGGCGTCGGGCGGGCGTGCCGCCGGCCGCCGGCCGGGCCGCCGGGGTGACGGCGGTCGAGCGACCGGTGTACGGGCGCAGCGTCAGCGCGTCGGCGGTGAGGACGAGCTGGCCGGCGGTGTCGGCGAGGGTGACGGTCCAGCTCTCCGCCGGGCCGGCGGGGCGGATCGCGACGCGCAGCAGCGACGCGCCGGTGGCGTGCAGGGTGACGCCCGTCCAGCAGAACGGCATCGACGGGACCTCGCCGGGCCGCTCGTCGTACGACAGCGCCTGGAGGGCGGCGTCGAGGACGGCCGGGTGCAGGCCGAACCGGTCCACCTCGCCCCGGTGGGTGTCGGCGAGGGCGACCTCGGCGAAGAGCGCCCCGTCGGCCCGCCACGCGGCGGTCAGGCCCTGGAAGACGTCGGCGTAGTGGAAGCCCTGCGCCTCCCGGTTCCGGTAGTGGTCGGCGACGTCGACGGGGGTGGCGCCGGCGGGCGGCCAGGCGGTCAGCTCGGGGTGCTGCCGGCCCTGGCCGGTGCCGAGGACGCCGGTCGCGTTGCGCGTCCAGGTCGGCTCGTTCTCCGGGCGGGAGCTGATGGCGAACCGCCGGTTCCCGGTGTCGTCGGCCGCGTCCACCACGACCTGCACCCGGACGGCCTGCTCCTCGGGGAGCACGAGGGGCGCTTCGAGGACGAGTTCGTCGACCCGGTCGCAGGACAGGTGGTCGCCGACGCGGACGGCCAGCTCGAGGTGCCCGGTGCCGGGGAACACGAGGTCCCCGTCAACCCGGTGCCCGGCGAGCCACGGCTGGGTGCGGGTGGAGAGCCGGCCGGTGAAGACGTGCCCGCCGCCGTCGGCGAGTTCCACCACGGCGCTCAGCAGCGGGTGCGACACCGGATCGGCGCCGATGGCGCCGACGTGCCGTGGCCCGTTCGATCCCTGTAGCCAGTAGCGTTCCCGCTGGAAGGCGTAGGTGGGCAGGTCGACGACGCGGGCGCCGGTGGGGGCGTAGAACGCCGCCCAGTCGACGGTGCCGCCGTGGGCCCAGAGCCGGGCCAGGGCGGTCACGGCGGTGCCGGGCTCCGGCCGGTCCCGCCGCGACGCCGGCACGGCCAGCACCTCGGCACAGGTCTCCTCGACCGCCCCGACCAGGCTCGCGTCGGGGCCGAGCTCCACGAACCGGGTCACCCCCAGCTCCGCGGCCCTCTGCACCGCCGCACCGAAGACGACCGTCCCACGCACCTGCTGCGCCCAGTACTCGGCGGTGAACTCCTCCACCACCTGCCCCGTGAGGGTGGAGACGATCGGAATGCTCGGCCTACCCAACTCCACGGTCCCGGCGAGCCGGGCGAACTCCGCCAGCATCGGGTCCATCAACGCCGAGTGGAACGCGTGACTGACTTCCAGCCACCGGCCCTGCCGCTCGGGCAGCCCGGCCGCGACCCGCTCCACCGCATCGCGCTCCCCGGAGACCACGACCTGACCGGGGGCGTTCACCGCCGCGATCGACGCCCCGTCGACCAGCAGCGGGGACACCTCGTCGACCGTGGCGCGGACCGCCCACATCGCCCCGCCCGTGGGCAGGGCCTGCATCAGCGACGCCCGCGCCGCGACGAGGCGACACGCGTCGCCCAGGTCGAGCACGCCCGCGACGTGCGCGGCCGCGAGCTCGCCGATGGAGTGGCCGACCAGGTAGTCCGGGTGCACCCCCCAGGAGGCGAGGAGACGGAACAGGGCCACCTCCACCGCGAACAACGCCGGCTGCGCCCACCCGGTCCGACCCAGATCCTCCCCCGATCCGTCGATGACCTCACGCAACGGGCGGTCCAACAACGTGTCGAACTGCGCGCACACCTCCGACAGGGCGGCCTCGAAGACCGGGAACGCCGCCGCCAGCTCACGGCCCATGCCGAGACGCTGACCACCCTGACCGGAGAACACGAACCCGGTGAGGCCGCCACGGGTGGCGACGCCGGTGACCAGGTCGGCGTGCGGCCGGTCCTCGACCAGGGCGGCCAGGCCGGCCCGGATGGCGTCGGCGTCCGCGCCGAGGACCACCGCGCGGCGCTCCAGCGCCGAGCGGGTCGTCGCCAGCGAGAGCCCGACGTCCTCCGGTGCCCGCCCGGATTCCGGCTCCGCCGGCCCGGCCAGCAGCCGCGCCGCCTGCGCGGCCACCCCCTCCGGTGAGCGCGCCGACACCGGCCACGGGATGACCGGCAGCGCCGGGCGCGGCAGCAGCGACTCCACCGCCACGGGGGCTTCTTCGGCCGCCTCCTCGAGGATGACGTGCGCGTTGGTGCCGCTGATCCCGAACGCCGACACCCCGGCCCGTCGGGGCGTCCCGCCCCGGGGCCACGACCGCGCGTCGGCCAGCAGCTCCACCGCGCCCGCCGACCAGTCCACGTGCGACGACGGCGTGCCGACGTGCAGGGTGCGCGGCAGGCTCTCGTGCCGCAACGCCAGCACCATCTTGATCACACCGGCCACGCCCGCCGCCGCCTGGGTGTGGCCCAGGTTCGACTTGATCGACCCCAACCACAACGGCCGGTCGGCGCCACGTTCCTGCCCGTACGTGGCCAGCAACGCCTGCGCCTCGATCGGGTCGCCCAACGACGTGCCGGTGCCGTGCGCCTCCACCGCGTCCACGTCGGCGGTGGTGAGGCCGGCGTCGGCGAGTGCCTGCCGGATCACCCGCTGCTGCGACGGGCCGTTGGGGGCGGTCAGCCCGTTGGACGCCCCGTCGGAGTTCACCGCGCTGCCCCGCACCACCGCCAGGACGGGGTGACCGTGGCGGCGGGCGTCGCTGAGCCGCTCCACCAGCAGCAACCCGACGCCCTCGCTCCAGCCGGTGCCGTCGGCGTCGTCGGAGAACGCCTTGCAGCGGCCGTCGCCGGCCAGGCCACCCTGCTGGGCGAAGTCGACGAAGGCGTCCGGGCTGGCGATGACGGTGACCCCGCCGGCCAACGCCAGCGAACACTCCCCGGACCGCAGCGACTGGATGGCCAGGTGCAGCGCCACCAGCGACGACGAGCAGGCCGTGTCGACGGTGACCGCCGGCCCCTCCAGGCCCAGGGCGTACGACAGTCGGCCGGAGAGCACGCTGCCGGAGTTTCCGGTGATCAGGTGCCCGCCGACGCCGTCCGGGACGTCGTGGACCCCGCTGAGGTAGCCGGAGCTGCCGGCACCGACGAAGACACCGACCCGGTGGCCCGTGAGGGACAGTGGCGCGATGCCGGCGCGCTCCAGCGACTCCCAGGCGGTCTCCAGCAGCAGCCGCTGCTGCGGGTCCATGGCCAGGGCCTCGCGGGGGGAGATGCCGAAGAAGGCGGCGTCGAAGTCGCCGGCGTCGGGCAGGAAGCCACCCACGCGGGCGTACCCGCCGGAGGTGGCGTCGGGGAGGCCGTCGAGTTCCCAGCCCCGGTCGGTGGGGAACGGCGAGAGGGCGTCGGACGCCTCGGCCAGCAACCGCCACAGGCCCTCGGGGTCGGCGACCCCACCGGGCAGGCGGCAGCTCATCGCCACGATGGCGACCGGTTCGTCGGTGGCCGGGCGGGGGCTCTCAGGCAGCTCGGGGAGCCGGTCGGCGCCCATCACCTCGTCGACGAGGTGGTCGGCCAGCACGGTCGCGGTGGGGTGGTCGAAGACCAGCGTGGCGGGCAGCGGGAGGCCGGTGGCCGTACCCAGCAGGTCGCGGAACTCGACGGCGGTGAGCGAGTCGAAGCCGAGGTCGCGGAAGGACCGGCCCGGGTCGACGGCGCTGCCGTCGAGGTGGCCGAGCGCCGCGGCGGCGGCACCGCGTACCAGGTCCAGCACGTGGCGGCGGCGGTCGCGGTCGGTCAGCGTCCGCAGCCGGGCCCGCAGCGCGCCGTCTTCGGACGCCGCCTCCGGGGCCGGGGCCGGCGCGGTGAGGTCGGCGAAGAGGACGCTGCCCCGCCGCACGGTGAAGGTCGCGACGAAGCGGTCCCAGTCGACGTCGGCGACGGTGACGCAGGGCTGGTCGCCGGCCAGGGCCAGCCCCAGCGCGGCCAGGGCCTCGTCGGGGGTCAGCGGCGGCAGACCACGGCGGCGCAGGTCCTCCTCGGCCCCCTCGGCGGCGGCCATGCCGCCACCGCCCCACGGACCCCAGGCCACGGACGTGGCGACCCGGCCCCGCGCCCGGCGGCGGGCGGCGAGGGCGTCGAGGAAGGCGTTGGCGGCCGCGTACCCGCCCTGGGTGCCGCTGCCCCAGGTGCCGGCGATGGACGAGTAGAGGACGAAGGCGTCCAGGTCACGCTCGCCCAGCAGGGCGTCGAGGTGCGCCGCGCCGGCCACCTTCGCCGCGGCCGGTTCGGCCAGGTCGGCGAGGGTGGACTCGGCCAGCGCGGTGGCCCGGGTGATGCCGGCGGTGTGGAACACCGACCGGATCGGCGGTGCGTCCGCCTCGATGCGGGTGATCGCGGCGGCGAGGTCCGCCCGGTCGGTCAGGTCGCAGCCGGCGATGGTGACGGTCGCGCCGGCGGCCACGAGCTCGTCGCGCAGCTCGGCGGCACCGGGCGCGTCGGGACCGCGGCGGCTCAGCAGCGCCACGTGCGTGGCCCCGCGCGCCACCGCCCAGCGGGCGACCCGGGCGCCCAGGGCACCCGTTCCGCCGGTGACGAGGACGGTGCCGGTGGGGACCCACGGCCGACCACCGGCCGGGATGTCGGCCGGGGTCAGTCGCCGGCCGAGGACGGCCGCGCCGCGCAGCGCCACCTGGTCCTCGACGCCGGCCCCGCCGGCCAGCACGTCGGCCAGCCGGGCCGCCGCCGGCGCCGTCGGCGTTGCGGGCACGTCGACCAGACCGCCCCACCGGTCGGGGTCCTCGAGGGCCACGACCCGGCCGAGGCCCCACACGGCGGCCCGGGCGGGGCGCGACGGCGGATCGCCGGGCCCGGTGGAGACCGCGCCGGAGGTGACCGCCCAGATCCGGCCGGCCAGACCGGCGTCGTGCGCCGCCTGCGCCAGCACGGTGGTGGCGACCACTCCACGGGTCAGCCCCGGGTGTCCGTCGTGTTCGGTGTCGTCCTGGCCGAGGAAGGAGATCAACCGGTCGTGGTCGACGAGCCGGGCGGCCAGCGTCGCCCGGTCGAGCTCCGTCGGGTCGATCGTCAGCCGGTCGACGTCGACGCCCCGGGCGGTCAGCGCCGAGGCGAGCGCGTGGGCCCACGGGTCGGTGCCGCCGGCGGGCTCCAGGATCAGCCAACGGTCGGGCAGGGCGGGGTCGGCGACGGGGCCGACCGGCGTCCAGGTCTCCCGGTAGCAGAGCCGCCCGACCGTGCCGAGCTGCTGCCGTTGGCGCTGCCAGGCGTCCATCGCGGTCAGGACGTCGGGCAGGTCGGCGTCGGCGGGGAGGCCCAGGGTGGCGGTGAAGGCGTCGAGGTCGCCGTGCGCGACCACGTCCCAGAACGCCGCGTCGAGGCTGTTGCCGGGGCCGGCGTCGGGCCGCCGGGAGATCCGGGGCCAGTAGCGCCGGTGTTGGAAGGCGTAGGTGGGCAGGTCGACGGTCCGCGCCCCGGTGGGGGCGAGCAGCGCCGCCCAGTCGACGGTGCCGCCGTCGGCCCAGAGCCGCGCCAGCGCCGTCACGGCGGTGGTCGGCTCCGGCCGGTCCCGGCGCAGCAGCGACACCGCCAGGAGGTCCTCCCGGGCCTCCTGGACCGCGCCGATCAGGCTGGCGTCGGGGCCGAGCTCCACGAACCGGGTCACCCCCAGCTCGCGGGCCTCCTCGATGGCCGCCCCGAACGCGACGGTGCCGCGCACCTGGTCCGCCCAGTACTCGGCGGTGAACTCCTGCACCGGCTCACCGGTGAGGGTGGAGACGATCGGGATGCTCGGCCTGCCCAGCTTTACGGTCTCGGCGATGCGGGTGAACTCGGCCAGCATCGGGTCCATCAACGCCGAGTGGAACGCGTGACTGACCGTCAACCACCGGCCCTGCCGGTCGGGCAGGCCGGCCGCCACCCGCTCGACCGCGTCCCGCGTGCCGGAGACCACGACCTGGCCAGGGGCGTTCACCGCCGCGATCGACGCCCCGTCGACCAACAACGGGGACACCTCGTCGACCGTCGCCCGCACCGCCCACATCGCCCCACCCGTGGGCAGGGCCTGCATCAACGACGCCCGCGCCGCCACCAGCCGACACGCATCGCCCAGGTCAAGGACGCCCGCGACGTGGGCGGCCGCCAACTCCCCGATCGAGTGACCGACCAGGTAGTCCGGGTGCACCCCCCAGGAGGCGAGGAGCCGGAACAACGCCACCTCGACGGCGAACAACGCCGGCTGCGCCCACCCGGTCCGACCCAGATCGTCGGCGGAGCCGTCGATCACCTCACGCAGCGGGCGGTCCAACAACGTGTCGAACTGCGCGCACACCTCCGACAGGGCGGCCTCGAAGACCGGGAACGCCGCCGCCAGCTCACGGCCCATACCGACCCGCTGACTGCCCTGACCGGAGAACACGAACCCCGTCAGGCCACTGCGAACCGTTCCGGTGACCGTCCCCGTGGACGGGGTGCCAGCCGCCAGCGTCGCAAGATCCGCGCGCAACTCGTCGGCGTTTGCGCCCAGCACCACCGCGCGATGCTCCAGACCCGACCGGGTCGTCGCCAGCGACAACGCCACATCCACCGGCACCACACCACCCGACAAACCAGCCAACAGCCGACGCGCCTGCCCGGCCACCGCACCCGACGTCTTCCCCGACACCACCCACGGCACCACCCCAAGCCCAACCGACTCCCCCTGCACAGGAACAGGGTCAGAGATGGGCGCCTCCTCGACGATCACGTGAGCATTCGTGCCACTCAAACCAAACGCCGACACACCCGCCCGACGCGGCCGACCCCCACCCGGCCAGGGCCGCTCCTGCGTCAACAACTCCACCGCACCCGCCGACCAGTCCACGTGCGTCGACGGCGTCCCCACATGCAACGTGCGCGGCAACATCCCGTGCTCGAGCGCGAGGATCATCTTCATCAACCCCGCCGCACCCGCCGCCGCCTGCGTATGACCCACATTCGACTTCACCGACCCCAACCACACCGGCCGATCCGCAGGACGACCACGCCCATACGTCGCCAACAACGCCTGCGCCTCAATCGGATCACCGAGCGACGTGCCGGTGCCGTGCGCCTCCACCGCATCCACATCCGCGGCGGAAAGCCCCGCACTGGCCAACGCCTGCCGAATCACCCGCTGCTGCGACGGACCATTCGGCGCCGTCAACCCATTCGACGCACCATCCTGATTCACCGCACTGCCCCGCACCACCGCCAACACCCGACGACCATGACGCCGCGCATCCGACAACCGCTCCAACACCAACACCCCCGCACCCTCACCCCACCCCGTACCATCCGCCCCATCCGAAAACGCCTTACACCGCCCATCCGACGCCAACCCACCCTGCCGCGCGAACTCCACAAACGCCCCCGGCGTCGACATCACCGTCACACCACCCGCCAACGCCAACGAACACTCACCCAACCGCAACGACTGCACCGCCAAATGCACCGCCACCAACGACGACGAACACGCCGTATCCACCGTCACCGCAGGCCCCTCCAAACCCAACGCATACGACACCCGACCCGACAACACACTCCCCGACGAGCCGGTGGAGGCGTAGCCGTCGGCGGACTCGTCGGAGACGGCCAGCAGCATCGGGTAGTCCTGGCCGTTGGTGCCCGCGAAGACCCCGACCGGGGCACCGCGCAGCGACATCGGGCCCACCCCGGCCCGCTCCAACGCCTCCCACACCACCTCCAGCAGCAACCGCTGCTGCGGATCCATCACCACCGCCTCGCGCGGCGAGATACCGAACAGATCCGCGTCGAAGTCCGCGACGCCGTCGATGAAGCCACCGACGCCGGTGGTGGTGTCGTCCCAGCCCCGGTCGACCGGGAAGGCACCCAGCGCGTCGACACCGTCGGCCAGCAACCGCCACAGCTCCTCCGGAGACGCCACGCCTCCCGGGAAGCGACACCCCATGCCGACCACCACGACGGGGTCGGTGTCGTCGGCGCCCACCAGCGCCGGGAGGGGTGCGTCGGCCGGGCCGGCGACGTCGGCGAAGAGGGTGTCGTCGAGGAGGTCGGCCAGGGCCTGCGCGGACGGGTGGTCGAAGACCACGGTCGACGGCAGCGTGAGGCCCGTGGCGGCGCTCAACGCGTTGCGCAGTTCGAGGGCCATGAGCGAGTCCACGCCCAGGTCGCGGAAGGGCGCATCCGGGCCGATCGCGTTGCGGTCGGCGAAGCCGAGCACGGCGGCGGCCCGGTCGCGGACCAGGTCGCGCAGCCGGGCGCGGCGTACGCCGGTGGGCAGGCCGGAGAGCTCGTCCCGTAGCCCGCCGGTGGTGGCGGTCACCGTGCCGCCCGGCGCGGGGGTGAAGAGTTCGTCCCACAGGTGGTTCGGGCGCAGCGCGGTCATCGCCGGCACGAACCGCTCCCACCGGACGTCGGCGACGGTGACGCAGCCGGAGACGGCGCCGAGCAGGTTCACCGCCGTGTCGGGGTCCAACGGGACGATGCCGCCGCGCTCGGCCCGGGCCAGGACGAGTTCGTCGTCGGCCATGCCACCGTCGGCCCACGGCCCCCACGCCACCGACGTACCCACCAGACCCCGAGCCCGACGCGCCGCGACCAGGGCATCCAACGCCGCGTTCGCGGCCGCGTACGCCCCCTGACCCGCACCACCCCACACACCCGCCGCCGACGAGAAGACGACGAACGCGTCCAACTCCCGGTCACCCAACACCCGATCCAGGTGCCACGCCGCGTCGGCCTTGCCACCCCACACCGTCGACAGACTCTCCACCGACAACCCGTCGAGCACCCCGTCGGCCACCACACCGGCGGCGTGCACGACAGCCGACACCTCGAACCGCCCCAGCAGCTCCTCGACGACACCCGGCGCGGCCACGTCCGCGGCCACCACGTCCACCCGGGCGCCCGCCGCCGTCAACTCGTCCCGCAGCGCCTCCGCGCCGTCGGCCGCCGGGCCGCGCCGAGACACCAACACCACACCCGCCGCACCCCGCGACACCACCCACCGCGCCACCCGCGCGCCCAACGCCCCGGTCCCACCCGTGATGAACACGGTGCCGCGCGGCGCCCACCCCGCGCCGGCGAGCGACCCCGCGACCAACCGCCGGCCGAGCGCCACCGAGCCCCGCACCGCGACCTGATCCTCGGCGGCCGGACCGGCGGCGGCCAGCACCGCCACCACACCGCGCACCGACCCGGCGTCCACCACGGGCGGCACGTCGACCAGACCACCCCAACGGCCCGGCTCCTCCAACGCCACCACCCGGCCCAGGCCCCACACGCCCGCCGCCAGGGGCGCGGTCACCGCATCGGTCGCACCCACCGACACCGCACCCGACGTCACCACCCACAGAGCCCCACCGACCCCGGCATCACCCAACGCCTGCACCAGCGCCACCGTCGCCGCGAGACCCGCCGGCACATTCGCAGCACCCGGCAACACCGACGCGTCCCCACCGAGGAACGACACCACCCGGTCCACGTCGGCGAACCCCGCCAACCGCCCGGCCAGCAGGCCACGGTCGAGCTCGCCCACCGCCACCCGCAGCCGCGACACCTCCACCCCACGCGCGGCCAACTCCCCCGCCAACGCCTCCGACCACTCGTCGGAGACGTCGGACTCCACCAACAACCAGTGACCGGAGACCGGCCGGTCGGTGGGGACGCCGAGCGGGACCCAGGACTCCTCGTAGCACAGCCCTTCGATCGTGGCCCGCTCGTCGGCCCGCCGCCGCCACGCGTTCAGGGCGGGCAGGGCGGCGCCGAGCGCGGTGTCGGGGCCGACGCCGAGTTCGGCGGCGAACGTGGCGACGTCGCCACGGTCCAGGGCGTCCCACAGGGCGGCGTCGAGGGTGCCGGCGGTCGGGCGCCGACGGGTGGGGCGCGGCCAGTAGCGTTCCCGCTGGAAGGCGTAGGCGGGCAGCGCGACGACGCGCGCGCCGGTCGGGGCGAGGTACGCCGCCCAGTCGACCGGGCAGCCGTCCGCCCAGAGGTGGGCGACGGCGCGTACGGCGGCGGCCGGCTCGGGTCGGTCCCGGCGCAGCATCGGCACGGCGAGGACCTGGTCGTCCCCGGTCTCGGTGACGGCGCCGACGAGGCCGGCGTCCGGTCCCAGCTCGACGAACCGGCACACGCCGAGGTGCCGGGCCCGGCGCACCGCGTCGGCGAAGAGCACGGTGCCGCGGAGCTGGTCGGCCCAGTAGCCGGCGGTGAACTCCTCGACGAGCTGGCCGGTGAGGGTGGAGACGATCGGGATACGTGGGGTCCCCATCCGCACGGTCCCGGCGACCCGGGTGAACTCGGCCAGCATCGGGTCCATCAGCGCCGAGTGGAACGCGTGACTGACCGTCAGCCAACGGCCCCGCCGGTCGGCCAGCCCGGCGGCCACCCGCTCCACCGCGCCGCGCGTGCCGGAGACCACCACCTGACCCGGGGCGTTCACCGCCGCGATCGACGCCCCGTCGACCAGCAGCGGCGTCACCTCGTCGACCGTCGCGCGGACGGCCCACATCGCCCCACCCGACGGGAGGGCCTGCATCAGCGTCGCCCGCGCCGCGACGAGCCGACACGCGTCCGGCAGGTCCAGCACGCCCGCGACGTGCGCGGCGGCCAACTCGCCCACGGAGTGCCCGATCAGGTGATCGGGGGTGACCCCCCAGGACTCCAGCAGCCGGAACAGGGCCACCTCGACCGCGAACAGGGCCGGCTGCGCCCAGCCGGTCTGCGCAAGGTCCTCGGCGCAGCCGTCGACGACCTCCCGCAGCGGACGGTCCAGGAGCGCGTCGAACTGGGCGCAGACCTCGGACAGGGCGGCCTCGAAGACCGGGAACGCCGCCGCGAGCTCACGGCCCATGCCGAGGCGCTGACCACCCTGACCGGAGAAGACGAACGCGGTCCGGCCGGCGCGGACGGCCCCCGACACCACGTCGGCGCTCGGCGCGGAGCGGGCCAGCGCCGCCAGGCCGGCGCCCAGCTCCTCGGTGTCCGCGCCGAGCACCGCCGCGCGGTGTTCCAGGCCGGAGCGGGTCGTGGCCAGGGAGTACGCGACGTCGGCGGCGGGCAGGTCCCGGACGGCGTTCGCCAGCCGAGTCGCCTGCGCGGGCAGGCCGGCAGGCGTCTTCGCCGACACCAGCCAGGGCAGCACCGGCAGCGTCGAGCCACCGCCGGTGGCGGCGGGCTCCGGGTCGTCGGCGGGCGTCTCCTCGATGATGACGTGCGCGTTGGTGCCGCTCACGCCGAACGCGGAGATCCCGGCCCGCCGGGGCGTCTCGCCCCGGGGCCACGACCGCGCGTCGGCCAGCAGCTCCACCGCGCCCGCCGACCAGTCCACGTGCGACGACGGCGTGCCGACGTGCAGGGTGCGCGGCAGGCTCTCGTGCCGCAACGCCAGCACCATCTTGATCACACCGGCCACGCCCGCCGCCGCCTGGGTGTGGCCCAGGTTCGACTTGATCGACCCCAGCCACAACGGCCGGTCGGCGCCACGATCCTGCCCGTACGTGGCCAGCAACGCCTGCGCCTCGATCGGGTCACCGAGGGCGGTGCCGGTGCCGTGGGCCTCGACGGCGTCCACGTCGGCGGTGGAGAGCCGGGCGTTGGTCAGGGCCTGGCGGATCACCCGCTGCTGCGACGGGCCGTTCGGGGCGGTCAGCCCGTTGGACGCCCCGTCGGAGTTCACCGCGCTGCCCCGCACCACCGCCAGGACCGGGTGGCCGTGGCGGCGGGCGTCGCCGAGTCGTTCCAGGACGAGCAGGCCGACGCCCTCGCCCCAGCCGGTGCCGTCGGCGTCGTCGGAGAACGCCTTGCACCGGCCGTCGCCGGCCAGGCCGCCCTGCCGGGCGAACTCGACGAACGCCGTCGGGGTGGACATCACGGTGACGCCGCCGGCCAGCGCGAGGTGGGACTCCCCCGACCGCAGCGACTGCACGGCCAGGTGCAGCGCCACCAGCGACGACGAGCAGGCCGTGTCGACGGTGACCGCCGGCCCCTCCAGGCCCAGGGCGTACGACAGCCGGCCGGAGAGCACACTGCCGGAGCTGCCGGTCAGCAGGTAACCGTCGACGCCGTCCTCGCCGGTGAGGTAGGTGTCGTAGCCGGACGGGGAGCCGCCGACGAAGACGCCGACCCGGCCACCGCGCAGGGAGAGCGGGCCGATGCCGGCACGTTCGAGGGCCTCCCAGGAGCACTCCAGGAGCAGGCGCTGCTGCGGGTCCATGGCCAGGGCCTCGCGCGGGGAGATGCCGAACAGGCCGGCGTCGAACTCGGCGACGCCGTCGACGAAGCCGCCCCGCAGCGAGGAGGGGCCCAGGTCGGGCAGCGCGGTCAGGTCCCAGCCCCGGTCGGGCGGCACGTCGCCCAGCGCGTCGACGCCGTCCTCGACAAGCTTCCACAGGTCCTCTGCGGAGCGGACGCCGCCCGGGAACCGGCAGTGCATCGCCACGATGGCGATCGGTTCCCGCGCGGCGTCCTCGACCGCCCGGAGTCGCTGGCGCGTCTCGTGGAGATCAGCGGTCGTCCACTTCAAGTAGTCGCGGAGCTTGTTTTCGTTCACTGGCGGACCGTCTCCTGTCGGCGTGGCCCAGGGAGTCGGTAGCCGTGGCCTACGCCGTCAAGAGGACTTACCGAACTCCCTGTGGATGAATTCGAACAGCTCGTCGTCGGAGGCCGTCTCCAGTTGCCGGGACACCGGCTCAGCGGCTCCCGCAGACTGCCTGTCACCCAGCGTCGAGATTAGGCTTCGCAACCTGGCCTGCACCGCGTCGAGCTGGTGGTCTGGGGAAAGAGCTGAAATTCCGGCCTCGAGCTTGTCCAGGGCCACCTCCACGGCCTGCTCCGGTGACGGGGCCTGCTGCGCACCGCCGAACAGGCCGCCCAGCAGGGTGACCAGGTCCAGCGGCGTGGGGTGGTCGAAGACCAGGGTGGCCGGCAGGGCCAGCCCCGTCGCCGTGGTCAGCCGGTTGCGCAGCTCGACCGAGGTGAGCGAGTCGAAGCCGAGGTCCTTGAACGCCCGCCCGGCGTCGACGGCCTGCGGGTCGTCGTGGCCGAGGACGGTGGCCACCGCGGAGCGGACCAGGTCGTGCAGGGCGGCGTCCCGTTCGGCCGGGGGCATGTTCTGCAACTGCTCGCCCCGCCCGGCGACGGTGGCGCGGTCGGCGTCGTCGGTGGCCGTCGGCCGCAGGGCCCGCTGCGCCGCCGGCAGGTCGGCCAGCAGGGGCCGGGACCGGGCGGCGGCGAAGCTGGGCGCGAAGCGGGCCCAGTCCACGTCGGCCACGGTGAGCACGGTCTCGTCGTGCTCGATGGCCTGGCGCAGCGCCGCCAGGGCGCGCTCCGGCGGCATCACCAGCACCCCCCGGCGGCGCAGGTGCTCCTCGGCGGCCGGGTCGGCGGCCATGCCACCGCCGCCCCAGGCACCCCAGGCCACCGAGGTGGCGGTCCGGCCGCGGTCCCGCCGGGACTGGGCGAGGGCGTCGAGGTGGGCGTTGGCGGCCGCGTACGCGCCCTGTCCGCCGCTGCCCCAGACACCGGCGTTGGAGGAGAAGAGGACGAACGCGTCCAGCGGCTGGTCGGCGAGGAGCTCGTCGAGGTGGGTCGCGCCGAGGGTCTTGGCGGCCAGCACCTCCGCGCACTCGCCGAGGGTCATCTCGGCCAGCGCGGTCGCCTGCACCACCCCGGCGGCGTGCACGACGGTGCGGAGCTCGTCACCGGCGTCGCGCAGCCCGTCGAGCAGCCCGGCCAGGGCGGCCCGGTCGGCGACGTCGCAGGAGGCGAGGGTGACCCGCGCGCCGAGCGCGGTGAGCTCGGCCGCCAGGTCCCGGGCGCCGGGGGCGTCGGCACCGCGCCGGCTGGTGAGCACCAGGTGTTCGGCGCCGGCGTCGACCAGCCACCGGGCCACCCGGGCGCCGATGCCGCCGGTGCCGCCGGTGACCAGCGCCGTGCCCCGGGGTTGCCAGGTGCCGGCGGGCGGGGTGTCGCCGACCGGGGCGGGGACCAGGCGTCGGCCGTACACCCCACGGGCGCGGACCGCGACCTGGTCCTCGCCGCCGGTGCCGGCGAGGGTCTGGCGCAGCCGCCGGGCGACCGGCTCGTCGATGGTCGCCGGCAGGTCGACCAGGCCGCCCCAGCGGTCGGCGTGTTCCAGGCCGACGACCCGGCCGAGGCCCCACACCTGCGGCTGGGCGGTGCCGGCGAGGCGGTCGCCGGGTGCGGCGGTCACGGCCGCGCGGGTGGCGAGCCACAGCGGCGCGGTGAGGGCCACGTCGGCCGCCGCCTGGGCCAGCAGCAGCGTGGCGGCCAGCCCGGCGGAGACCGCCGGGTACGTGGGGTGGGGCCGCTCGTCGACGGCCAGCAGGGAGAGCACGCCGTGGACCGCGCCGGGCCGGGTGGGCAGCAGGTCGGCGAGGTCGGCGCGGGTGAGCGTGCCCGCGTCGACGGCCACCACGCGCAGGTCGGCGCCGTGCAGGGCGCCGGTCACCTCGGCGCACCACTGCGCGTCGACGCCCTCGGGGGTGAGCACCAGCCAGTTGCCGGTGGGGCGGCCCGGCTGCTCCGTCAGGGTCCGCCAGGTGATCCGGTAGCGCCACGAGTCGAGGGCCGCCGCCTCGCGGCGGGCGCGCCGCCAGTCGGCCAGGGCCGGCAGGACGTCCGCCAGGGCGGTCGTGTCGACACCGAGGGTGCTGGCGAGGCCGTCGAGGTTGCGCTGTTCCACGTCGGCCCAGAACGCGTCGTCGCGTTCGTCACCGGCCGGGGCGGCCTCGTCGGCGGCCGCCGGGCGGGGCCAGAACATCCGCCGCTGGAACGGGTACGTGGGCAGCTCGACCAGGTCCCCGTCGACCACCGTGGTCCAGTCGACGTCGACGCCGCAGACGTACGCCTCGGCGAGTGAGGTGACGAAGCGGCGTGGGCCGCCGTCGTCGCGGCGCAGGGAACCGCCGACGTACACCCCGCCGGCGGTGACCGCGAGGTCGTCGAGGGTCTCCTGCACCGGCACGGTGAGCACCGGGTGCGGGCTGAGCTCGACGAACGTGCGGTGCCCGGCGGCGGCGAGGGTCCGCACGGTGGGGTCCAGCAGGACGGGCTGCCGCAGATTCCGGAACCAGTAGTCGGCGTCCACCTCGGCCGGGCCGATCCAGTCCCCGGTGACCGTGGAGAGCATCGGGATCTGCGGCGGGCGGGGCGTGGTGGGGGCGAGCAGGGTGCCCAGCTCGTCGCGGATCCGGTCGACGTGCGCGCCGTGGGAGGCGTAGTCGACCGGGATCCGCCGGGCCCGGAGCTGCCGCTGCGCGCAGCGCTCCAACAGGTCGTCGAGGGTGGCCGGGTCGCCGGAGACGACGACCGAGGCGGGGCCGTTGACGGCGGCGACGGTGACCCGGCCGTCGTAGCCGGCCAGCAGGTCGGCGGCGGCGTCGGCGGGCACCGCCACGGAGACCATTCCGCCCTGGCCGGCGAGGGCGGTCAGCGCCTGGCTGCGCAGGGCGACGACCCGGGCGGCGTCGCGCAGGGTGAGGGCACCGGCCACGCAGGCGGCGGCGATCTCGCCCTGGGAGTGGCCGATCACGGCATGCGGGCGTACCCCGTGGTGCTGCCACAGCGCGGCCAGCGACACCATCACCGCGAACAGCGCCGGCTGCACCACGTCGACGCGGTCCAGGCCGGGGGCGTCGGGCGCGCCGCGCAGCACGTCGGTCAGCGACCAGTCGACGAACTCGGCGAGGGCCTGCTCGCACTCGGCGAGCCGGTCGGCGAAGACGGGTGCGGCGGCGGCCAGCTCGGTGGCCATGCCGACCCACTGGGCGCCCTGGCCGGGGAAGACGAACACGGTCCGGCCGGGGGTGCCGGCGGTGCCGGTGACGACGTGCGGGGCGTCCCGGCCGGCGGCGAGCGCGGTCAGCCCCGCGGCGAGTTCGTCGCGGGTGACGCCGACGACGGCCGCGCGGTGCTCCAACGCCGCCCGGGACACCGCCAGGGACCGGGCCACGTCGCGCAGCGGGGGCGCGTCGGGGCCGGTCACCGTGGGCAGCAGCCGGTCGGCCTGGGCGGCGAGGGCGGCCGTCGTCCGCCCGGCCAGCAGCCACGGTACGACCGGTGCCGCCGGCACGTCGACGCGGCCGGGCGGCCCGGCCGGCTGCGGGGCCTCCTCCAGGATGGCGTGGGCGTTGGTGCCGCTGACACCGAACGCCGACACTCCGGCCCTGCGCGGCCGGTCCCGCTGCGGCCACGGCCGGGGCTCGGTGAGCAGCCGCACCCCGCCGTCGCCCCAGTCGACGTGCCGGGAGGGGGCGCTGACGTGCAGGGTGGCGGGGAGGGTGCGGTGGCGCAGCGCCAGCACCATCTTCAGCACCCCGGCGAGGCCGGCGGCGGCCTGGGTGTGGCCGATGTTCGACTTCACCGAGCCGAGCCAGAGCGGCCGGTCGGCGGGGCGGTCCTGCCCGTAGGTGGCCAGCAGGGCGTGCGCCTCGATCGGGTCACCGAGGGACGTGCCGGTGCCGTGCGCCTCCACCGCGTCCACGTCGAGGGTGGTCAGCCCGGCGTTGGCCAGGGCCTGCCGGATCACCCGCTGCTGCGCGGAGCCGTTGGGGGCGGTGAGCCCGTTGGACGCGCCGTCGGAGTTGACGGCGGTGCCGCGCAGCACGGCCAGCACGGGGTGGCCGTGGCGGCGGGCCGCGGAGAGCCGTTCCAGCAGGACGACGGCGGCGCCCTCGCCCCAGCCGGTGCCGTCGGCGTCGTCGGAGAACGCCTTGCAGCGGCCGTCCGGCGACAGCGCCCGCTGCCGGCTGAACTCCACGAACACCCCGGGGGTGGTCATCACCGTCGCCCCGGCGACCAGCGCGGCGGTGCACTCACCGGCCCGCAGCGCCTGGCTGGCCAGGTGCAGCGCGACCAGGGAGGCGGAGCAGGCGGTGTCCACGGTCAGCGCCGGCCCTTCCAGGCCGAAGGTGTACGCCAGCCGGCCGGAGAAGACGCTGGCGGCACTGCCGGTGGCGACGTAGCCGGCGAGGTTCTCCGCCGAGTTGTGCAGCGCCGCCGGGTAGTCCTGGCCGTTGGTGCCGGCGAAGACGCCGATCCGGCTGCCGCGCACCGACCGGGGGTCGATGCCGGCCCGTTCGAACGCCTCCCAGGAGCATTCCAGCAGCAGCCGCTGCTGCGGGTCCATGGCCAGCGCCTCGCGGGGGTTGATGCCGAACAGGTCGGCGTCGAAGGCGCCGACGCCGGGCAGGAAGCCGCCCTCCCGGGCGTAGCTGGTGCCCTCGTGGTCGGGGTCCGGGTGGTAGAGGGAGTCGGTGTCCCAGCCCCGGTCGGTGGGGAACGCCGACATGGCGTCGTCGCCGTCGGAGAGCAGCCGCCACAGCTCCTCGGGGGTGTCGACACCGCCGGCGAAGCGGCAGCTCATGCTCACCACCACGATCGGGTCGTCACCGTGGTCGCCGCCGGTGGCCACGACGGTCTCCGTGACGGCGGTGCCGGCGATCTCGCCGAGCAGGTGGCGGGCGAGCGCGTCGGCGTCGGGGTGGTCGAAGACCAGGGTGGCGGGCAGCGCGAGACCGGTCAGCGCGTTCAGCCGGCCCCGCAGGTCCAGGGCGAGCAGCGAGGTGAAGCCGAGCGCCGACAGCGGCGCGGTGGGCTCGACCGGTTCGATGGACGGGTGGCCGAGCACGTCGGCGATCTGGGTGCGGACGGCCTCCAGCACGGCGGCGTGCCGGCTGGTGGGGTGCAGGGCGAGCACCTCGCGGCGCAGGGCGGGCCCGTCGTCGGCCGGGTCGGGGTGGTCGGCCGCGCCGGTCAGCTCGGCCAGCAACGGCCGGGCGCCGTCGGCGGTGAGGCGGGCCCAGTCGACGTCGGAGACCGCGACGCAGGGCGCGTCGCCGGCCAGGTGCCGTTCCAGGGCGGCGAGGGCGGGGGCGGCGTCCATCGGGTCCAGTCCGCCGCGCCGGAGCTGGTCGGTGAGGTCTGCGGTGGCGGCCATGCCGGTGCCGGCCCACGGGCCCCAGGCGACCGACAGGGCCGGTCGGCCGGCGGCGTGCCGGGTCTGGGCGAGCGCGTCCAGGGCGGCGTTGGCCGCCGCGTACCCGGCCTGGCCGACGCTGCCCAGCGTGCCGGCGAGCGAGGAGAAGAGCACGAACGCGGTGAGGTCACGGTCGGCCAGCAGCTCGTGCAGGTTCACCGCGGCGGCGGCCTTCGCGGCCCACACGTCGGCCAGGTGCGCGGGGTCCATGGTGTGCAGCAGCCCGTCGTGCAGCACCCCGGCGGCATGCACCACGGCGTCGACGCGTACCCCGTCGGCGTCCAGGCCGTCGAGGAGCGCGGCGAGGGCGGCGCGGTCGGCGGCGTCGCAGGCGGCGACGGTGACCCCGACGCCGGCCGCGACGAGTTCGTCGCGCAGGTCGCCGGCGCCGGGGGCGTCGGGTCCGCGGCGGCTGGTCAGCACGAGGTGTCCGGCGCCGTGGGCGGCCAGCCAGCGGGCGACGTGCCCGCCGAGCGCCCCGGTGCCCCCGGTGACCAGCACCGTGCCGCCGAGCGGCCAGCTCTGCGGCGCGGCGGGCGGCGGGGCGTGCCGGACGAGCCGGCGGGCGTACGTGCCGTCGGCGCGGAGCGCGAGCTGGTCCTCGCCGGTGGCGCCGGTGAGCAGCCCGGCGAGGCGGACGCCGTCGGCGGGCGTGGGCGACGGGGGCAGGTCGACCAGGCCACCCCAGCGGTCGGGGTGTTCCAGGGCGGCGACCCGACCGAGCCCCCAGGCCGCCGCGAGTTCCGGCGCGGGTGGCGGGTCGGTGTCGGCGACCTGGGCGGCCCCGCTGGTGACGCACCACAGGGGCGCGGCGATGCCGGCGTCGCCGAGTGCCTGCGTCACCCGGGCGAGCGTCCCGGGTGCCGCCGACGCGACGCCGGTCGACGCGACGGGCAGGTGGATCACGCCGTCGACGTCGGTGTGCCCGGTGAGCAGGGCGGCCAGGGCCGCCCGGTCGGCGGCCGGGTCGACGGTGAGCGGTGCCGGGGTGGCACCGGCGGCCCGCAGCCCGTCGGTGACCGTGGCCGTCAGGCCCGGGTCGGCGGCGGTGGGGGTCAGCAGCAGCCAGCGGCCGGTGAGCCGATCGGCCGCCGGGTCGGCGACGGGCCGCCAGTCGACGCGGTAGCTCCACCGGTCGGCGGTCTCCGGCTGCTCGGCCGGCCAGCCCTGCAACCAGTAGCGCTGGTGCTGGAAGGGGTAGGTGGGCAGGTCGACGACGCGGGCGCCGGTGGGGGCGTAGAACGCCGCCCAGTCGACGGTGCCGCCGTGGGCCCAGAGCCGGGCCAGGGCGGTCACGGCGGTGCCGGGCTCCGGCCGGTCCCGCCGCGACGCCGGCACGGCCAGCACCTCGGCACAGGTCTCCTCGACCGCCCCGACCAGGCTCGCGTCCGGGCCGAGCTCCACGAACCGGGTCACCCCCAGCTCCGCGGCCCTCTGCACCGCCGCACCGAAGACGACCGTCCCACGCACCTGCTGCGCCCAGTACTCGGCGGTGAACTCCTCCACCACCTGCCCCGTGAGGGTGGAGACGATCGGAATGCTCGGCCTACCCAACTCCACGGTCCCGGCGAGCCGGGCGAACTCCGCCAGCATCGGGTCCATCAACGCCGAGTGGAACGCGTGACTGACTTCCAGCCACCGACCCTGCCGCTCGGGCAGCCCGGCCGCGACCCGCTCCACCGCATCGCGCTCCCCGGAGACCACGACCTGACCGGGGGCGTTCACCGCCGCGATCGACGCCCCGTCGACCAGCAGCGGGGACACCTCGTCGACCGTGGCGCGGACCGCCCACATCGCCCCGCCCGTGGGCAGGGCCTGCATCAGCGACGCCCGCGCCGCCACCAGGCGACACGCGTCGCCCAGGTCGAGCACGCCCGCGACGTGCGCGGCGGCCAGCTCACCGATCGAGTGACCGACCAGGTAGTCGGGGGTGACGCCCCACGACTCCAGGAGCCGGAACAGCGCCACCTCGACGGCGAACAACGCCGGCTGCGCCCACCCGGTCTGCGCGAGATCCTCCCCCGATCCGTCGATCACCTCGCGCAACGGGCGGTCCAACAGCGTGTCGAACTGCGCGCACACCTCCGACAGGGCGGCCTCGAAGACCGGGAACGCCGCCGCCAGCTCACGGCCCATGCCGAGACGCTGACCACCCTGACCGGAGAACACGAACCCCGTCAGGCCATCCCGCGCCGACCCGGAAACCACCCCCGCATCCGGCACACCCTCCACCACCGACGCCAGACCGGCACGCAACTCGTCGGCGTCGGCACCCAGCACGACCACCCGACGGTCCAGCGCCGAGCGCGCCGTCGCCAGGGAGAACCCCACATCCACCGCCGACCCCGACACCACCGACGCCAACCGGGCCGCCTGACCGGAGAGTGCGGCCGGCGCCTTCGCCGACAACACCCACGGCACCACCGGCAGGACGACGTCGGCGACGGGGGCGGGCCCGGTCTCGGCCGGGGCCTCCTCGATGATCACGTGCGCGTTGGTGCCGCTGATCCCGAACGCCGACACCCCGGCCCGCCGGGGCGTCCCACCCCGAGGCCACGACCGCGCCTCGGCCAGCAGCTCCACCGCACCCGCCGACCAGTCCACGTGCGACGACGGCGGCTGCGCGTGCAGGGTCCGGGGCAGCAGTTCGTGCCGCAACGCCAGCACCATCTTGATCACACCGGCCACGCCCGCCGCCGCCTGCGTGTGACCCAGGTTCGACTTGATCGACCCCAACCACAACGGCCGGTCCGCCGGACGACCCCGCCCGTACGTGGCCAGCAACGCCTGCGCCTCGATCGGGTCACCCAACGACGTGCCGGTGCCGTGCGCCTCGACGGCGTCCACGTCGCCGGCCGACAGCCCCGCGTTCGCCAGGGCCTGGCGGATCACCCGCTGCTGGGCGGGGCCGCTCGGCGCGCTCAGCCCGTTCGACGCGCCGTCGGAGTTGGTCGCGCTGCCCCGGACCACGGCGAGGACCCGGTGGCCGTTGCGGCGCGCGTCGCTGAGCCGCTCCAGCACCAGCACGCCGACGCCCTCGCCCCAGCCGGTGCCGTCCGCGTCGTCGGAGAACGCCTTGCAGCGGCCGTCGCCGGCCAGGCCACCCTGCCGGCTGAACTCGGTGAAGCTGTCCGGGGTGACCAGCACGGCCACGCCGCCGGCCAGGGCCAGCTCCGACTCGCCGGAGCGCAGCGACTGGCTGGCCCAGTGCAGCGCCACCAGCGACGACGAGCAGGCCGTGTCCAGGGTCACCGCCGGGCCTTCCAGCCCGAGGGTGTACGCGACCCGACCGGAGACGACGCTGGTGGCGTTGCCGACCAGCAGGTGCCCCTGCACCTCCTCGGGGATCTCCGGGCCGACGCCGTACCCCATGTTGTTGCCGCCGATGAAGACGCCGGTGCGGGTGCCACGCAGCGCGCCCGGGTCGATGCCGGCGCGTTCCACCGCCTCCCAGGCGGTCTCCAGCAGTTGCCGCTGCTGCGGGTCGGTGGCCAGGGCCTCCCGGGGGCTCATCTCGAAGAACGCGGCGTCGAAGCCGGTCGCGTCGGGGAGGAAGCCGCCCTCGGTCACCCCGGCGACGGTGGCCGGCCAACCCCGGTCGGTGGGCAGCGGGGAGAGCGCGTCGGTGCCCGCCGCCAGCAGCCGCCACAGGTCGTCCGGTGAGTGCACGTCGCCGGGGTACCGGCAGCTCATCCCGATGATCGCAATGGGTTCGTCGGTGGTCGCGCCGCCGACGTCGGCCGGTTCCGCCGCGTCCTGCGTACCGAACAGCTCGGCCCGCAGGTGGGCGGCCAGCCGGCGCGGCTGGGCGTGGTCGAAGACCAGGGTGGCGGGCAGCCGCAGCCCGGTCACCGCGCCCAGGCGGTTGCGCAGCTCGATCGCGGTCAACGAGTCGAAGCCGAGTTCGCGGAACGCCCGCCCCGGCTCGATGCCGTCGGTGCCGTCGTGGCCGAGCACGGCGGCGGCGTGGGTGCGGACCAGGTCGAGCAGTTCGCGGTCCTGCTCGGCGGCGGGCCGGTCGGCGAGCCGGCGGCGCAGGCCGTCGTCGCCCGGGTCGCCGGCATCGGGGACGTCGCCGCCGGCCAGGGCCCGGCGGGCCTCGGGCAGCTCGTCGAGCAGCGGCCGGGGCCGGGCGGCGGTGAAGGTGGGTGCGAAGCGGTCCCAGTCCAGGTCGGCGACCACGGTGGTCGCCTCGTCGCGCTCGACCGCGCCGCGCAGCGCGGTCAGGGCGAGGGCGGGCGGCATCGCCCGCACGCCCCGGCCGGTCAGGTGCCGGGCCATGCCGGCGTCGGCGGCCATGCCGGCGTCGGCCCAGGCGCCCCAGGCCACCGACGTGGCGGTGCGGCCCCGGGCGCGCCGGTCCTCGGCGAGGGCGTCGAGCCAGGCGTTCGCGGCGGCGTACGCACCCTGGCCGCCGCTGCCCCAGACGCCGGCGCTGGAGGAGAAGAGCACGAACGCGTCGAGGGGCCGGTCGCCGAGCAGGGCGTCGAGGTGGGCGGCGCCGAGCACCTTCGCGTCGAGCACGGCGCCGAGGTCGGCGACGCCGGTGTCGGTCAGCGGCTGGAACTGGCCCACGCCGGCCGCGTGCACGACCGCGGTGAGCGGGTGCCGCTCCCCGGCCGCGTCGAGCACCGAGGCGAGGGCGTCGCGGTCGGTCACGTCGCAGGCGACCACGGTGACGTCCACGCCGAGCGCCGTCAGCTCGTCCCGCAGCTGCGGCACGCCGGGTGCGTCCGCGCCCCGCCGGCCGGTCAGCACGAGGTGCTGGGCGCCCTCGGTCGCCAGCCAGCGGGCCAGGGCGGCACCGATGCCGCCGGTGCCGCCGGTGATCAGGACGGTGCCGCGCGGCTGCCACCGGCGGGCCGGGCGGGCGCCCGCCGGGGCGTGCACGAGCCGCCGGACGAAGGTGCCCGAGCCGCGCAGGGCGAGCTGGTCCTCGCCGCCGTCGGCGAGGGCCGCGGCGAGGCGTTCCCGGCCCCGGGCGTCGAGCCGGGCGGGCAGGTCGACCAGGCCGCCCCAGCGGTCCGGGTGTTCGAGGCCGACGACCCGGCCGAGCCCCCAGGCGGCGGCCTGCCCCAGCCGGCGGGACGACCGGTCGGAGGGCCCGATGGCGACGGCGTCGCGGGTGGCGATCCAGAGCCGGGCCGTGGAGCCGGTGTCGGCGAGGGCCTGCACCAGCGCGACGGTCGCGGCCAGGCCCACCGGCACGGCCGGGGCCGCCGGGTGCGGGCGCTCGTCGAGGGCGGCGAGGCTGACCACCCCGACGGGTACGCCGTCGAGCCCGGCCAACCGGTCGGCCACGGCACGTCGCAGGTCCGGGTCGCCGTCGGGCAGGGTCACGGTGTGTACGTCCGCGCCGTGGCCGGTCAGGGCGTCGGCGACGTCGGCGGCCAACTCGTCGTCGACGCCGGTGGCGGGACGGACCAGCAGCCAGCCGCCGGTCAGCTCGGGCCGGGTGCGGTCGCCGGGGCGGGGCCGCCAGGTCACCTGGTAGCGCCAGGCGTCGGCGGTGTGTTCCTCGCGCCGCTGGCGGTGCCACCGGGCCAGGGCGGGCAGCACCGGGTCGAGCACGGCGGTGTCGGTGTGCAGGGTGGTGGCCAGCGCGGCGACGTCGGCGCGGTCGACGGCGGCCCAGAACTCGTGGTCGCCGGCGTCGGCGGCGTCGACGGTCGCCTCGTCGGCGTCGAACTCGGGCCAGTAGCTCTGCCGCTGGAAGGGGTAGGTGGGCAGGTCGAGCAGCCGGGCCCCGCCGGCGGGGAAGGCCGCCGACCAGTCCACCTCGACGCCGCGGACCCACGCCTCGCCCAGTGACAGCAGGAACCGTCGCGCGCCCCCGTCGTCGCGCCGCAGGGAGCCGACCACGCACCCGTCGTCGCCGCCCGGGGCCGCCGCCCGCACGGTCTCCTCGACGGCGGCGGTCAGCACCGGGTGCGGCGACGCCTCCACGAACGTGGTGTGCCCGTCCTCGGCGAGGGCCCGCACCGCGTCGGCGAAGCGCACCGGCTCCCGCAGGTTGCGGAACCAGTACTGCGCGTCCAACGACGACGGGTCCACCACCGCGCCGGTCACCGTCGAGACCATCGGCACCCGCCCCGGCCGGGGGCGCACGGCCGCCAACTCCCGGAGCAGTTCGGCCCGCAGCTCCTCCACCGCCGGGGAGTGCGACGCGTAGTCCACCGGGACGACACGGAACCGCACCTCCCGCCGCCCGCACTCGACGCCCACCCGGTCCAGCTCGGCCCGGTCACCGGAGAGCACCACCGAGGCGGGGCCGTTCACCGCCGCCACGTGCACGCCGTCGTACCCGGAGATCAGCTCCTCGGCCGCCGCCACCGGCAGCCCCACCACGGCCATGCCGCCACCAGCGGCGAGACCCGCGACCGCCCGGCTGCGCAGCGCCACCACCCGGGCGCCGTCGGCCAGGGACAACGCCCCCGCCACACACGCCGCCGCGATCTCACCCTGCGAATGACCCACCACCGCCGCCGGCCGCACCCCGAACGACTCCCACAACCCCGCCAACGCCACCATCACCGCCCACGACGCCGGCTGCACCACCTCCACCCGCTCCAACGACGGCGCACCCGGAACCTGGCCAAGCACATCCGCCAACGACCAGTCCACGAACTCCGACAACGCCGCCCCACACTCCGCCAACCGCGCGGCGAACACCGGCGACGCCGCCGCCAACTCCACCCCCATCCCCGCCCACTGCGCCCCCTGACCGGGGAAGACCAACACCACCCGGCCCGGGGAGCCGGCGGCCACCACCCCCGACACCACGCCGTCGGCGGGCAGCCCGGCGCCGACCGCCGCCAGCCCGTCGGCATGCCCGCCGACCACCACCGCCCGGTGCTCGAACGACGCCCGGGACGTCACCAGCGACCAGCCCACGTCCACCGCGTCGGCGGCCGGCAGCGCGGCCAGGGCGGCGGCCTGACCGCGCAGGGCCGCCGGGGAACGCCCCGACAGCAGCCACGGCGCCACCGCTCCCGCCAGCACCGGCACCGACTCGGCCGGCGCGGCGGCCGGCGGCTCGGCCGGCACCTCCTCCAACACCACGTGCGCGTTGGTGCCGCTCATGCCGAACGCGGAGACCCCGGCCCGGCGCGGTCGGCCCGCCGTGGCCGGCCACGGGCGGTCCTCGGTCAGCAGGCGCACCGCGCCCGCCGTCCAGTCCACGTGCGAGGTGGGCGTGGTCACGTGCAGCGTGCGGGGCAGCAGGCCGTGCCGCATCGCCAGGACCATCTTCATCACCCCGGCGACGCCCGCCGCGCCCTGGGTGTGCCCGAGGTTGGACTTCACCGAGCCCAGCCACAGCGGCCGGTCGTCGGCCCGCTCCTGCCCGTACGTGGCCAGCAGGGCGCGCGCCTCGATCGGGTCGCCGAGGGTGGTGCCGGTGCCGTGCGCCTCCACCACGTCGACCTCGGCCCCGGTGACGCCCGCGTTGGCCAGCGCCTGCCGGATCACCCGCTGCTGCGCCTTGCCGTTCGGGGCGGTCAGCCCGTTCGACGCGCCGTCCTGATTGGCCGCGCTGCCCCGCACCACGGCGAGGACCCGGTGCCCGTTGCGCCGCGCGTCGGAGAGCCGCTCCACCAGCAGCAGCCCGACGCCCTCGCTCCAGCTGGTGCCGTCGGCGTCGTCGGAGAACGCCTTGACCCGCCCGTCGGGCGCCAGCCCGCGCTGCCGGCTGAACTCCTGGAAGGTCGACGGGCTGGCCATCAGCGTGGCCCCGCCGGCGAGCGCGAGGGAACACTCCCCCGAGCGCAGCGACTGCACCGCCAGGTGCAGCGACACCAGCGACGACGAGCAGGCGGTGTCCACCGTGACGGCGGGCCCCTCCAGCCCCAGCACGTACGCGATCCGGCCGGAGGCGACGCTGGCGGCGCTGCCGGTCGCCAGGTAGCCGTCGGTGTCGATGCCGGACTGGGCCATCAGCGGGCCGTAGTCGGCGCCCGTCGCGCCGGTGAAGACGCCGGTGGCGGTGCCGCGCAGCGACGTCGGGGCGATCCGGGCCTGTTCCAGGGTCTCCCAGGCGACCTCCAGCAGCAGCCGCTGCTGCGGGTCCATGGCCAGCGCCTCGCGGGGCGAGATGCCGAAGAAGCCGGCGTCGAACTGGTCGGCGTCGTGCAGGAAGCCGCCCCGGCTGACGTACGTGGTGCCCCGGCTGTCCGGGTCGGGGTCGAGCAGCGTGTCCAGTTCCCAGCCGGGTCGGGCGGGGAACTCGGAGACCGCGTCGACGCCGCCGGTCAGCACCTGCCACAGCTGCTCGGGGTTCGCCACCCCGCCGGGGAACCGGCAGCCCATCCCGATGATCGCGATGGGCTCGTGCGCCACCTGCTCCAGCCGCTGGTTGCGCTGCTTGAGCCGTTCGTTGTCCCGCAGCGCGGCCCGCAGGGCCTCGACCAGCTTGTCGGGAGGAGTCGCCATCGTCAGTTCTCCCGTGCGTCGGTGCCGGCACCGAGCGCCAGCTCGATGAGGTCGTCCACATTCATGTCGCCGAGGCGGTCCACGCCGTCGTCCGGGGCGGCCGGGGTGGCCCGCTCGGCCGGGGTGGCCAGTTCCAGCAGCGCGTCGAGCAGCCCGGTCTCGCGCAGCCGGCTCAGCGGGATGCTCCGCAGCGTCGCCCAGGTGGCCGCCTCCTCCGCGCTCTGCGCCGGGGCCTCCGGGTCGGTGCCGAAGAGCCGGGTCACCAGGTAGCGGGTGAGCTCGGGGAACGTCGGGTGGTCGAAGACCAGGGTGGTGGGCAGCTTCAGGCCGGTGAGGGCGGCGAGCCGGTTGCGCAGCGCCACCACGGTCAACGAGTCGAAGCCCAGCTCGCGGAAGGGCCGGTCGGCGTGCATCTCCGCGACCGAGGCGTGGCCGAGGGCCACGGCGGCCTCCCGGCGTACCCGGTCGAGCAGCACGCGTCGCCGTTCGGAGTCGTCCAGCCCGGCCAGTTCCCGGACCAGCTCCGCCTCGCCGGTCTCCTCCGACTCGACCGCCTCGGTCTCGGCGAGCGCCTGCCGGGCGTCGGCGACGCCGAGGATCAGCGGCCGGTGCCGGGCGGCGGCGTACGCGGGCGCGAAGGTCTTCCAGCCGATGTCGGCGACGACCAGGTCACCGTCGTCGCGGGCCACCGCGTCGGCGAGGGCGGCGACGGCCAGCTCGGGGTCCATCGGCCGGTTTCCCAGCCGGCGCAGCCGAGCGGCGGTGCCCTCGTCGACCATCCCGCCGCCGCCCCACGCCCCCCAGGCGAGGGAGACTACGGGCACCCCGGCGGCCCGGCGCTCGGCGGCGTACGCGTCGAGGTAGGCGTTGGCCGCGCCGTAGCCGACCCGGCCGCTGTCGCCCCAGGTGCCGGCGCCGGAGGAGAAGAGCACGAACGCGTCCAGGTCCAGCCCGGCGACGTGCTCGGCGAGGTGGCGGGCGCCGGCGACCTTCGGGCCGAGCACCGCCGCCAGTTCCGCCGTGTCGAGTTCGCCGACCGGCACCTCCCGGCCGCTGATCCCGGCGGCGTGCAGCACCGCCCGGATGGGCGGGCCGTCGACGGCGACCTTCGCGAAGAGCGTCCCCACCGCCTCCGGGTCGGTCAGGTCGCAGGCCACCACGCTGACCTCGGCGCCGAGGCCGATCAGCTCGTCCTGCAGGTCGGCCGTCCCGTCGGCGGTCACGCCGCGCCGGCTGACCAGCACGATCCGGCCGGCCCCGCAGCGGGCCGCCCAGCGGGCCAGGTGCCCGCCGAGCGCGCCGGTGCCGCCGGTGACCAGCACCGTGTCGCGGGGCTGCCAGGGCGCGGCCGGGCCCCGGCCGGGGGCGCGGACCAGCCGGCGGGCCAGGACGCCGCCGTCGCGTACCGCGAGGTGTTCCTCCCCGGTGCCGCCGGTGAGCAGCGCGCACAGCCGCCGACCGGCGTCGGGGTCCACGACGTCGGGCAGGTCGACCAGGCCGCCCCAGCGGCGGGGCAGTTCCAGGCCGAGCGCGGTGCCGGCGCCCCAGAGCAGCGCCTGGGTGGGGCGGCGGGGCGGGTCGTCGGGGCCGGTGCCGATCGCGCCGCTGGTCGCCACCCACACCGGGGCGTCGACCGCCAGGGCGCTCAGGGCGCGGACCACGGCCAGGGTCCGGTCGAGCCCGACCGGGACCACCGGGTGGCGGCGGTCCGGCGTCTCGTCGAGCCCGGTGAGGCAGAGCACCCCGGCCAGTGGCTGCGCCCCGGTCGCGGCGCGGACGGCGGCCAGCAGCGCGTCGTCCGGGTCGGTGGCGGCGACGGGGAGTTCGAGCACGTCGGCGCCGGCGGCGGCCAGCGCGGCGGTCACCGCGTCGGCCAGTTCCGTGGCGACGGCCGCCGGCCGGGCCAGCAGCCAGCGGCCGGTCAGCCCGGCCGCTTCGGCCGGCCGCACCGGCACCCACTCGGTGCGGTAGCGCCAACTGTCCAGCACGGAGCGGGTCCGGCGGCCGTTGTGCCAGCGCGACAGCGCGGGCAGCACCGTCTGCACCGCGTGCCGGTCGACGCCGATCCGCTCGGCCACGGCGTCGCTGTCCTGCCGCTGCACCGCCTGCCAGAAGTCGACCTCCTGCGGGTCGGCGGCCGGCTGCGGCGCGGGGTCGTCGAACTCGGGCCAGAACCGGCGGCGGTCGAAGGCGTACGAGGGCAGCGGCACCCGCCGCGCGGCGACGCCGTCGAAGGCGCGGGCGAAGTCCACCGGCGCCCCGGCGACGTACGCCTCACCGAGGGACGTCAGGAAGCGGGCCAGCCCGCCGTCGTCGCGGCGCAGCGAGCCGACGGCCGCCACCGGGTCGTCGGAGTCGGTGTCGGCGAGGGTCTCGGCGATCGCGCCGGTGAGCACCGGGTGGGCGCTGACCTCGATGAACGGCCCGAAGCCCTGCCCGGCCAGCGCCCGCACCGACTCGGCGAACCGGACCGGGCGGCGCAGGTTGTCGAACCAGTACCCGGCGTCCAGCGGGGCGTCGTCGACCCAGTCGGCGGTGACGGTGGAGAAGAACGGCACCCCGGGCGGGGTGGGGTCGATCGGCCCGAGCACCCGGGCGAGGGGCTCGCGCAGCTCGTCCACGTGCGCCGAGTGCGACGCGTAGTTGATCGGCACCCACTTGGCCCGGATGCCCCGGGCCCGGCAGTCGGCGACGAGCGACTCCAACGCGTCGCGGTCACCGGAGGCGACGACGGCGCGCGGGCTGTTCACCGCGCCCACCACCACCCGCCCCCGGTACGGCGTCAGCAGGTCCTCGATCCCCTCGGGCGACACCTCGACCGACACCAGGCCGCCGCGCCCGGCCAGCGCGGTGACCTCCCGGCCACGCAGGCAGACGACGCGGGCGGCGTCGCGCAGGGACAGCGCCCCGGCGAAGCAGGCGGCGGCCATCTCCCCCTGGGAGTGCCCGAGCACCGCGGCCGGTTCCATCCCGTACGAGCGCCACAGCTCGGCCAGCGAGACGGTGACCGCGAGGGTGGCCGGCTGCACCACGTCGTCGCCGGTCAGGTCGGGGGCGCCGGGGGCGCGGCGCAGCACGTCGGTGAGCGACCAGTCGACGAACTCCGCCAGCGCGGCCTCGAAGCGGGCAATGGAGGCGGCGAAGACCGGCGCGGTGTCGATCAGTTCGGCGGCCATGCCGGCCCACTGGGAGCCCTGGCCGGGGAAGACGAAGACGGGTCGGCCGGCCGGGCGGGCGACGCCCTCGACCAGGTTGCCGGCCGGCTCGCCGTCGGCCAGGGCGCGCAGCCCGGCGTGGAGCTGATCGGCGTCGGCCCCGACCACCACCGCCCGGTGCGCGAACGCCGAGCGGGTGGTGACCAGGGAGTACCCGACGTCGACCGGGTCCAGACCCGCGGCGGCGGGCAGCAGCCGGGCCGCCTGGGTCCGCAGCGCCGCCACGCTGGGCGCGGAGAGCGTCCAGGCCACGGCGGCGGGACGATCCGTCCGGGTCACCGCCGTCTCCGGCTGCGCCTCGGGGGCCTGCTCCAGCACCAGGTGGGCGTTGGTGCCGCTGATGCCGAACGAGGACACGGCGGCGCGGCGGGGCCGCCCGGTGTCCGGCCAGTCCTGGTTGTCGGTGAGTAGCCGCACCGCCCCGGCGTCCCAGTCCACCCGCGACGAGGGCGCGTCCAGGTGCAGGATGCGCGGCAGCACGCCGTGCCGCATGGCCAGCACGGTCTTGATGACGCCGGCCACGCCGGCCGCCGCCTGGGTGTGCCCGATGTTGGCCTTGAGCGCGCCGACCAGCAGCGGCGTCCCGGCCGGCCGGTCCTGCCCGTACGTGGCGATCAGCGCCTGCGCCTCGATCGGGTCGCCGAGCGGCGTGCCCGTGCCGTGCGCCTCCACCGCGTCGACGTCGGCGGCGGTGAGCCCGGCGTTGGCCAGCGCCTGGCGGATGACCCGCTGCTGGGAGGGGCCGTTCGGCGCGGTCAGCCCGTTGGACGCGCCGTCGGAGTTGACCGCGCAGCCCCGGATCACGCCGAGCACGGGGTGGCCGTGCCGGCGGGCGTCGCTGAGCCGTTCCAGCAGCAGCAGCCCGACGCCCTCGCCCCAGCCGGTGCCGTCGCCGCCCTCGGCGAAGGGCTTGCAGCGGCCGTCGGCGGCGAGTCCGCGCTGGCGGCTGAACTCCAGGAAGACGGTGGGCGTGGACATCACGGTGGCACCGCCGGCCACGGCGAGGCTGCACTCCCCCGACCGCAGCGCGTTGACCGCCCAGTGCATCGCCACCAGCGACGACGAGCAGGCGGTGTCGATGGTGACGGCGGGGCCCTCGAGGCCGTACGTGTAGGCGATCCGGCCGGAGGCGACGCTGCCGGCGCTGCCGTTGCCGAGGTGGCCCTCCAGGTCGTGCCGACGGCCGTGCAGCAGCACCGGGTAGTCGGTGTACATCAGGCCGACGAAGACGCCGGTGGGGCTGCCCTTGAGGGAGCGCGGCGGGAGGCCGGCGCGTTCGAACAGCTCCCAGGAGGACTCCAGCAGCAGCCGCTGCTGGGGGTCCATGGCCAGGGCCTCGCGGGGCGAGATGCCGAAGACGGTGGGGTCGAACTGGTCGGCGGCGGTGAGGAAGCCGCCCTCACGCACGTAGCTGGTGCCCTGCCGGTCCGGGTCGGGGTCGTAGAGGGCGTCGAGGTCCCAGCCGCGCCCGTCGGGCATCGGCACGACGGCGTCGTCGCCGCGCAGCACGAGCTCCCAGAGCTGCTCCGGGGTCTCGACGCCGCCGGGTAACCGGCAGGCCATGCTGACGATGGCGATCGGTTCGTCGGACGCGCCCGCCAAGGCGGACGGGGTGGCGGGCCCGGCGGCGGAGGGCGCGCCGCCGTCGAGCGACTCCAGGTGTCGGGCGAGCGCGGCCGGGGTGGGCTGGTCGAAGATGAGCGAGGCGGGCAGCCGGACCCCGGTGGCCTGACCGAGCTCGTTGCGCAGCTCCACCGCCATCAGCGAGTCGAAGCCCAGCTCGGAGAAGGCCCGGTCGGGGTCGATCCCGGCCGGCGAGGGGTGCCGCAGCACGGCCGCCACCCGGGCCCGGACCAGGTCGATCATGCGGGCCGGGCGGGCGGCGGCCCGGGGCCGGGCGGCGGGTGCCCGGACCAGGCCGCGCAGCAGGGCGGGCAGCGCCTGCCGGCCGAGTTGCCCCCGCAACCGGGCGAAGTCGAGCGCCAGCGGCACCAGGGCGGCCCCGTCGTGGCGCAGCGCGCGGTCGAACAGCGCCAGCCCGTCGGGGTTGGTGAGGCTGAGCACGCCGATGTTGCGGGCCCGCGCGAGGTCGACGTCGGTGAGCCCGCCGACCATGCCGTCGTCGCCCTCCCACAGACCCCAGGCCAGCGAGATGGCGGGCCGGCCCTGCCGGCGACGCCGGTCGGCGATGGCGTCGAGGCAGGCGTTGGCGGCGGCGTAGTTGCCCTGCCCGGGGCCGCCGAAGGTGCCGGCGGCGGAGGCGAAGAGCACGAAGGCCGACAGGTCGAGGCCCCGGGTCAGCTCGTCCAGGTGCAGCGCGCCGGCGACCTTCGGGGCCAGCACGGTGTCGATCCGCTCCGGGGTGAGCGACTCGACGATGGCGTCGTCGAGGGTGCCGGCGAGGTGGACGACCGCGGTGAGCGGGTGCGCGGCGGGCACGTCGGCCAGCACCTGCGCCAGCGCGTCCCGGTCGGCCACGTCGCAGGCGACCAGGGTGACGTCGGCGTCCAGGGCGGCCAGCTCGGCGGCGTCGGCGGAGCTCCCGCCGGAGCGGCTGGCCAGCAGCAGCCGGCGGACGCCGTGCGCGGTGACCAGGTGGTGGCAGAGCGCCCGGCCGAGCCGGCCGGTGGCGCCGGTGACCAGCACCGTGCCGTCCGGGTCGAACGGCGGGCCGGTCGCGGCCCGCGGGTCGGGGGCGGAGATGCGGGCCAGGCGGGGGACGTACCAGCGGCCGTCGCGGAGCGCCAGCTGCGGTTCTTCGGTGTCGCGCAGCCAGCCGGGCAGCTCCGCGTCGTCGACGGTGTCCACCAGCACGAACCGGTCGGGGTTCTCCGACTGGGCGGAGCGGACCAGCCCGGCCACGGCGGCGGCGACCGGGTCGACCTCGCCGGTGTCGTCGGGCAGCCGGGTGGCGTGGCGGGTGCGCAGCACCAGCGGGGCGGCGGCCGGCGCGGCGATCAGCTCCTGGAGGGTGGCGAGGGTGCGGTGCAGGGCCACCCGGACGGCCTCGTACGGGTCGTCCGGCAGCGGGCCGCCGCCGGGCAGGTCGCGGACCTCGGGGGCGGCGGCGTCGGAGAGCTCACCCTGGTGTTCCTGCCAGCGGAGCTGGAAGACCATGTCGCGGTGGCGCGGGTCGTCGGCCGGGTCGTCGGCGAGCGGGCGCAGCAGCAGCGACTCCACCGACACGACGGGGGTCCCCGCGCCGTCGGTGGCGCTCAGCTCCAACGTCCGCTCCGCGACGCGCCGCAGCGTGACCCGCAGCGCGGTGGCGCCGGGGTGGCGCAGCGACACACCGGACCAGGCGAACGGCACCGCCGCGGCGGTGCCGGGGTCGCCCAGCGCGGCGGCGTGCAGCGCGCTGTCCAACAGCGCCGGGTGCAGTTCGAACCGCTCCGCCTCGACCTGCGCGGTCTCGGGGAGGTCCACCTCGGCGTGGATCTCGTCGCCGCGCCGCCAGGCGGCGCGCAGCCCCCGGAACAGCGGGCCGTAGGCGAGGCCGGCCTCGGCCAGCGCCGGGTAGACGTGGTCGACGTCGACCGGCTCCGCCCCCGCCGGCGGCCACTCGGCGTCGACGGGTTGCCCGGGGTCGACGTCCGGGGCGAGCGTGCCGGTGAAGTGGCGCGTCCAGGGGCCGTCGTCGGCGACGGGGCGGGCGTACCCGGTGACGCCGCGCCGGCCGTCGGCGTCGGCGGGGCCGACCACGACCTGCAGGCGGACCCGGTCGGTCTCGGCCAGGGCCAGCGGCTCGGCCAGCACCAGCTCGTCGACGCGGGGGCAGCCGAACTGGGCGCCGGCCCGCAGCGCGAGGTCCAGCAGCGCCGTACCGGGCACCAGGATCCGGCCGGCGACCCGGTGGTCGGCCAGCCAGGGGTGGGTGCGCACGGCCAGCTGACCGCCGAGGACCACGCCGTCGGCGTCGGCCCGTTCCAGCCGCACGTCGAGGACGGGGTGGTCGGCGGCCGGGTCGGGCCGGGACAGCGGCACGTCGAGCCAGAACCGGCGCCGCTGGAACGCGTAGGTGGGCAGGTCGACGGCGGTCGCGCCGGTGCCGGCGAAGAACCCCGACCAGTCGGTGGGCACCCCGGCCGTCCAGAGCCGGGCCACCGCCGAGGTCAGCGCCGCGACCTCCGGTACGTCCCGGCGCAGCAGCGGCTGCACCAGGCAGTGTTCCGGTACGTCGTCGGCGACGGCCGCGCAGAGCGGCGCGTCCGGGCCCAGCTCGACGAAGCGGGCGGTGCCGAGGGCACGCAGGGTCCGCACCCCGTCGGCGAAGCGGACCGCCTCGCGGACGTGCCGCACCCAGTGCTCGGCGGTGAACTCGTCGACCACCGCCCCGCTGAGGGTGGAGACCACCGGGATGCGGGGCCGCCGGTGCCGCACCGACTCGGCCACCGCCCGGAAGTCGTCCAGCATCGGGTCCATCAGGTGCGAGTGGAACGCGTGGCTGACCGCCAGCCGGCGGGTGCTCCGCCCGGCGAACGGCGCGACGGCGCGCAGCACGGCGTCCTCGTCGCCGGAGAGCACCACCGCGCCGGTGGCGTTGACGGCGGCCAGGCCGACGCCGTCGCCCAGCAGCGGGGCGACCTCTTCCTCGGTGGCCCGGACCGCCACCATCGCCCCACCGGCCGGTAGGGCCTGCATCAACCGGCCCCGCGCGGCGACCAGCCGGGCGGCGTCGGGCAGCGACAGCACGCCGGCCACGTGCGCGGCGGCCAGCTCGCCGACCGAGTGGCCGATCACGTGGTCGGGGCGGATCCCCCAGGACTCCAGCAGCCGGAACAGCGCCACCTCGAAGGCGAAGAGCGCGGGCTGGGTGTACCCGGTGCGGTCGAGCAGGTCGCCGTCGCCGAACATCACCTCGCGTACGCCCGGGCCGTCGGCGGCGGGCAGGGCCGCGCAGACCTCGTCCAGCGCGGCGGCGAAGACGTCGAACGTCTCGGCGAGCTCCCGGCCCATCCCGACCCGCTGGGCGCCCTGGCCGCTGAACAGGAACGCGACCGGCCCGCCGAGGACGTGCCCACGGACCAGGTCGGGGTGGTCGGTGGCTTCGGCGGCGGCCGCAAGCGCCGCCAGCAGCCCCGGCCGGTCGGCGCCCAGGGCGACCGCCCGGTGCTCCAGCGGCGCCCGCCCGGTGGCCAGCGAGAAGGCGACGTCGACCGGGCGGGCCGGCGGCAGCCCGTCGCGCAGTCGGCGGGCCTGCGCGGCGAGCCCGGCGGGCGTCCGGGCGGAGACCGGCCACGGCGTCACGGGCAGCGCCCGGGGCGAGGGGGTCGGCCCGGCGACCCCGGCGTCCTGGGCCGGCGGCGGCCCGGCGGCCTCGGGGCGTTCGGCCGGCGGCGCCTCGACGATCAGGTGCGCGTTGGTGCCGCTGACGCCGAACGCGGAGACCGCCGCGCGGCGCGGCCGGTCCCGCTCGGGCCAGGGTTGGGCCTCGGTGAGCAGCCGGACGTCGCCGGCGGACCAGTCGACGTGCCGGGACGGCCGGTCGACGTGCAGCGTGCGCGGCAGCACCCCGTGCCGCATGGCGAGGACCATCTTGATCACGCCGGCCACGCCGGCGGCGGCCTGGGTGTGGCCCAGGTTCGACTTGAGCGAGCCGAGCCAGAGCGGCTGCTCCGCCGGCCGGTCCTGGCCGTACGTGGTCAGCAGCGCCTGCGCCTCGATCGGGTCGCCGAGCGTGGTGCCGGTGCCGTGCGCCTCGACGGCGTCCACGTCGGCGGGGGTGAGGCCGGCGTTGGTCAACGCCTGCCGGATGACCCGCTGCTGGGACGGCCCGTTGGGGGCGGTGAGGCCGCTGCTGGCCCCGTCGGAGTTGACCGCGGTGCCCCGGATCACGGCGAGCACCCGGTGGCCGTGGCGGCGGGCCTCGGAGAGCCGTTCCAGGGCGAGCAGGCCGACGCCCTCGGCCCAGCCGGTGCCGTCCGCGCCGTCGGCGAAGGACTTGCAGCGGCCGTCCGGGGCGAGGCCCCGGTGCCGGGCGAACTGCACGAACGTCACCGGGGTGGACATCACCGTGACGCCGCCGGCCAGCGCCAGCGTGCACTCCCCCGAGCGCAGCGCCTGGCAGGCCAGGTGGATGGAGACCAACGACGACGAGCAGGCGGTGTCCACGGTGACCGCCGGCCCCTCCAACCCGAGGGTGTACGCCACCCGCCCGGAGGCGATGCTCGGCGAGCTGCCGTTGCCGAGGTGCCCCTCCAGGCCCTTGGGTGGCTGCCGGACCCGGGTGGCGTAGTCGTTGTACATCACGCCGACGTAGACGCCGGTGCGGCTGCCGCGCAGCGAGGTGGGGCTGATCCCGGCGCGCTCCAGCACCTCCCAGGACGCCTCCAGCAGCAGCCGCTGCTGCGGGTCGGTGGTCAACGCCTCGCGCGGGCTGAGCCCGAACAGTTCCGGGTCGAAGTCACCGGCGTCGTGCAGGAACCCGCCCTCGGTGGCGTAGGAGGTGCCCGGCTGGTCCGGGTCCGGGTCGTAGAGCGACTCCAGGTCCCAGCCCCGGTCGGTGGGGAAGCCACCGACCGCGTCGGTGCCGTCGGCCAGCAGCCGCCACAGCTCCTCCGGCGACGTGACGTCCCCGGGGAGCCGGCAGCTCATGCCGACGATCGCGATCGGCTCCGTGTCGCGCTCCTGCAGGTCGGCCAGCCGCTGCCGGGTCTGCTGGAGGTCGGCGCTGGCCCGCTTCAGGTACTCGCGGAGTCGCTGCTCGCTCATCGGTCCGCCAATCGTCCGGGCCGGGGCGGCACTGGCACGGCGATGCTGTCCATCCGCCGTCCTCAGCTGCCCAGCTCGTTGTCGAGGAACTGGAAGATCTCGTCGTCGGTCGCCGAGTCGAATCCGTCGAGCACCGCCGTCGGCGCCCGCCCGGCCGGGGCCGCCGCGTCGGGGCCGGCCACCCGGGCCAGCAGCTCCCGCAGCCGGACCGCCACCCGGTCGCGCAGCGGGTCGTCGGCGGGGTCGTCGGGCAGCTGCGCGCCGAGCCGGTCCAGCTCGGCCAGGATCGGGCCGAGCAGGCGTTCCCCGTCGGACGGGAAGGCGCCGGCGAGGTGCGCGGCGAGCGCCGCCGGGGTCGGGTGGTCGAAGAGCAGGGTGGCCGGCAGGGTCAGCCCGGTCTGCCGGCCGAGCCGGTTGCGCAGCTCGACGGCGCTGAGCGAGTCGAAGCCCATTTCCAGGAAGCCCCGCTCGACGTCCACCAGCTCCGGCCCCGCGTACGCGAGCACCAGCGCCGCCTCGGCCCGGACCAGTTCCCGCAGCGCCCGCTCCCGCTCGGCGGCGGGCAGCGTGGCGTACCGGCCGGCCGGGTCGGCCGGGGTCGGCGCGGGCGCGGCGGCGGCCGGCCGGGCCGGGGCGCGGACCAGGCCGCGCAGCAGCGGCGGGACCGCGCCGGAGCCGGCGAGCGCGGCGACGTCCAGGCGCACCGGCGCCAGCACCGCCTCGTCCCGCGCGCAGGCCAGGTCGAGCAGGTCCAGCCCGTCCGCCGAGGTCAGCGGCACCACCCCGCCCCGGGCGAAGCGGGCGTGGTCGGCGGCGCTCAGCTTGCCGGTCATGGCGCTCTGCTGCGCCCACGGCCCCCAGCACAGCGAGACCGCCGGCAGCCCACGGGCCCGCCGGTGGCTGGCCAGCGCGTCGAGGAACGCGTTGGCGGCGGCGTACCCGGCCTGCCCGGCCCCGCCGAAGGTCGAGGCCAGCGACGAGAAGAGCACGAACGCGGTCAGCTCCGCCGACGCGGTCAGCTCGTGCAGGTGCAGCGCGGCATCCACCTTGGGCGCCAGCACCCCGTCGATCCGCTGCGGGGTCAGCGCGGTGACCACCCCGTCGTCGACCACCCCGGCGGCGTGCACCACGGCGGTCAGCGGGTGCCCGGCCGGGATGCCGTCAAGGAGCCGGCGCAGCGCCGCCCGGTCGGCCACGTCGCAGGCCGCCACGGTGACCTCGGCGCCCAGCGCGGTCAGCTCGTCGTACAGCTCGGTCGCGCCGTCGGCGCCGGGGCCCCGGCGGCTGACCAGCAGCAGCCGGCGGACGCCGTGGGCGGTGACCAGGTGCCGGGCGACGAGCCGGCCGAGGGTGCCGGTGGCGCCGGTGACCAGGGTGGTGCCGTGCGGGTCCCAGATCGGCGCGGCGTGGGCGGGGCGCGGCGGCGCGGCGGGCACCCGGACCAGCCGGGCGGCCCGCACCACACCGGCGCGGATCACCGTCTGCGGTTCGTCGCCGCCGACGGCGGCCGGCAGCGCGGCGGCGGACGCGTCGCTCGCGTCCAGGTCGACCAGCCCGAACCGGCCGGGGTTCTCGCTGGTGGCCGTGCGGATCAGGCCGTGCAGCGTGGCGGCGGGCAGGTCGGTCAGCTCGGTGTCGGCGTCGACCGCCACCGCGCCCTGGGTGACGACGACCAGCCGGGAAGCGGCGAGCCGCTCGTCGGCCAGCCACGACCGGACCAGCTCCAGCGCCCGGTGGGCGGTGGACCTGGCGGCGGCGGCCAGCTCCCCGGCGGTCGGCGCGGTAGCGGCCAGGTCCGTCGCGGTCGGCGCGGTCCCGCCCAGGTCCGTCGCGGTCGGCGCGGTCGCGGCCGGCGCGCCGGCGGCGACCACCACGACGCGCTCCGGCACGGGAGTGCCCGCGGCGACCGCCTCGGCGAGCGCGGCCACGCTCGGGTACGACTCCAGGGCCGCCGCGCCGGCCAGCGCCTTGGCCAGCTCCGGGCGCAGCTCGGTGGTGGTGACCACCGCCCAGCGGCGGCCGGTGGGCGGCGACGCGGGCGGCACCGCAAGCCACTCGGTGCGGAACAGCGCGTCGTGGCCGGCCCGTCGGGCGACGCCGCCGCCGGTGGGCCGGACGGCCAGCGAGTCGACCGACACGACCGGGTGGCCCGCGCCGTCCCAGACCTGCAGCGACACGGTGTCGTCGGCGACGTCGGTCAGCCGTACCCGCAGCCGGGTCGCCCCGGCGGCGTGCAGGACGGTGCCCCGCCAGGAGAACGGCATCACGCCTCGGCCCCGCGCACCGGCCGCGCCCAGCCCGATGGTCTGCAACGCCGCGTCCAGCAGCGCCGGGTGCAGGCCGTAGCCGGCGGCATCGAGCCCGTCGGGCAGCACCGCCTCGGCGAAGACCTCGCCGTCGCGCCGCCAGGCGGCGTGCAGCCCTCGGAACGCCGGCCCGTAGTCGGCGCTGGTCTCGGCCAGTCGCGGGTAGAAGTCGCCCAGGTCGACCGGGGTGGCGTCGACCGGCGGCCAGTGCAGCGGGGCGGCCGCCGCGGTGGGTTCGGCCGGTGCCAGCCGGCCCTCGGCGTGCCGCTGCCACGGCTCGGTGGCGTCGGCGTCGGCCCGGCGGGAGTGCACGACCAGGGCGCGGGCCCCGGTGTCGTCGGCCGGGTCCAGCCGCACCTGCACCCGGACCGCCCCGCGCTCGGGCAGGACCAGCGGCGCGGAGAGGGTCAGCTCGTCGACCCGGACGCAGCCGACCTGGTCACCGGCGCGGACGGCCAGTTCGAGGAAGGCGGTGCCGGGCAGCACCACGGTGCCGTCGATGACGTGGTCGCCCAGCCACGGGTGCCGCTGCCGGGACAGCAGGGCGGTGAACAGGTGGGCGTCCCCGCCGGCCAACGGCAGGGCCGCGCCGAGCAGCGGATGGTCGGTGCGGTCCAGGCCGGCCGTCCGGACGTCCGCGTCGATCGACGGCGCGTCGAGCCAGTACCGCTGCCGCTCGAACGGGTAGGTGGGCAGTTCGACCAGGCGGCCGTGCGGGTGCAACGAGGTCCAGTCGGCGGCGGCGCCGTGCGCGTACACCTGCGCCGCCGCGGTCAGCACCCCCGCCACCTCGTCGCGGCCCCGCCGCATCGCGGGCACCACGACGCCGGGTGCGTCGTCGTCGCGGCAGTCGACGGTCATCGCGGCGAGTACGGCGTCCGGGCCCAGTTCCAGGAAGCGGGTGACCCCGGCGCGGGTGAGGGCGGCGACGCCGTCGGCGAACCGCACGGGCCGGCGCACCTGGGACACCCAGTAGTCGGGGTCGCAGAGCTGCGCGGCGGTGGCCGGCGCACCGGTCACGTCGGAGACCACCGGGACGGTCGGCGGCGACATCGGGACAGCCCGAACCGTCTCCGCGTATCCGGCAAGCATGGCGTCCATATGAGGCGAGTGAAACGCATGGCTGACCCGCAAACGCCTAGTCTTGCGGCCGAGTTCGGCGAAGTGCGCCGCGACCCGCTCCACCTCGGCGAGGTCACCGGAAACGACGGTGGCGTTCGGCCCGTTCACCGCCGCCACGCCGATCCGGTCCTCCCGGCCGGCCAGCAGGGGCGTGACCTCGTCCTCGGCGGCGGCCAGGGCGACCATGGCACCGCCGGCCGGCAGCCGCTGCATCAGCCGGCCCCGGGCGGCCACCAGCCGGCAGGCGTCGTCGAGCCCGAAGACCCCGGCGAGGTGGGCGGCGGTCAACCCGCCGACGGAGTGGCCGATGAGGTGGTCGGGGGTGATCCCCCACGAGGTGAAGAGCCGGAACAGCGCCACCTCGACGGCGAAGAGCGCCGGCTGGGTGTAGTCGGTGCGGTCCAGCAGGTCGGCGTCCGGGTCGCCCTCGGCGGCGAACACCACCTCGCGCAGCGGCCGGTCCAGTTCCAGGTCCATCCGCGCGCACACCTCGTCGAACGCCTCCGCGTAGACCGGGAAGACCCGGTACAGCTCCCGGCCGGCGCCGAGGCGCTGCGCGCCCTGCCCGGAGAAGAGGAAGGCGGTGCGACCGGCGTCGGCCACCCCGGCCGCGCCGGGGGCGACCGGCCGGCCGGCCAGCCAGCCGGTGAGCTGCCGGCGCAGCGCGTCGGCGTCGGTGCCCCAGCAGACCAGGCGGTGCCCGAGGCGGGCCCGGGTGGCCAGGGTGTGTGCCACGTCGGCGGCGTCGGCGTCGGGACGCTCGTCGAGGGCGGTGAGCAGGTGGCGCACCTGGGCGGTCAGCGCGGCGGCGGTCCGGGCGGAGAGCGTCCACGGCAGCCACCCGACGCCCGGCGCGGCGGCCGACGGCGCGGGAACCTCCGGCGGGGCCTGCTCGACGATCACGTGGGCGTTGGTGCCGCTGACCCCGAACGAGGAGATGCCGGCCCGGCGCGGCCGGTCGACGTCGGGCCAGGGGCGTTCCTCGGTGAGCAGCCGCACCGCGCCGGCGGACCAGTCGACGTGTGGGGTCGGCTCGCCGACGTGCAGCGTGCGCGGCATGACACCGTGCCGCATCGCCAGCACCGCCTTGATCAGCCCGGCGACGCCGGAGGCGGCCTGGGTGTGGCCGATGTTCGACTTCGCCGACCCGAGCCAGACCGGCCGGTCGGCGGGCCGGTCGTGGCCGTACGTGGCCAGCAGCGCCTCGGCCTCGATCGGGTCGCCGAGCGTGGTGCCGGTGCCGTGGGCCTCCACCAAATCCACGTCGGCGGCGGTGAGCCCGGCGCCGGCCAGCGCGGCCCGGATGACCCGCTGCTGGGCGGGGCCGCTGGGGGCGGTCAGGCCGTTGGACGCGCCGTCGGAGTTGACCGCCACGCCGCGTACCACGCCGAGGACCGGATGGCCCCGGCGGCGGGCGTCGCTGAGGCGCTCCACCAGCAGCAGCCCCACCCCCTCGGCCCAGCCGGCGCCGTCGGCGTCGGCGGAGAACGCCTTGCACCGGCCGTCGGGCGACAGCGCGCCCTGCCGGCTGAACTCGACGAACGTGTCCGGGGTGGAGATGACGGTGACGCCGCCGGCCAACGCCATGACGCACTCGCCGCTGCGCACCGCCTGCACGGCCAGGTGCAGCGCGACCAGCGACGACGAGCAGGCGGTGTCGACCGTGACGGCCGGCCCCTCCAGCCCGAACGTGTACGCCACCCGCCCGGAGGCGACGCTGGCCGCGCTGCCGGTGGCGAGCTGTCCCTCGTACTCACCGGGGGCGTGGCTCAGCCGGGAGCCGTAGTCGTTGTAGTTGGCGCCCACGAAGACCCCGACCGGGGTGCCCCGGACCGTCGCCGGGTCGATGCCGGCCCGCTCGAACGCCTCCCAGGAGGTCTCCAGCAGCAGCCGGTGCTGCGGGTCGATGGCCGGCGCGACGCGCGGGGAGATGCCGAAGAACGGCGGGTCGAAGTGGCCGACGTCGCGCAGGAACCCGCCGCCGCGGGTGTAGAAGGTGCCGGGCCGGTCCGGGTCCGGGTCGTACAGCCCGGCCACGTCCCAGCCCCGGTCGGTGGGGAAGCCGGAGACGGCGTCCCCGCCTGCGGCCAGCAGCTCCCAGTACTGCTCGGGGGTGTCGATCCCGCCGGGCAGGCGGCAGCTCATCGCGACGATCACCACCGGGTCGTCGTCGTGGGCGGCCGAGGGCCGGGCCGGCTGCGGGTCGGCCGCCGCTTCCCCGGCGCCGAAGAGTTCGCCGGCCAGGTGCCGGGCCAGCCGGTTCGCGGTGGCGTGGTCGAAGACCACGGTGACCGGCAGCCGCAGGCCGGTGGCGGCGTTGAGCCGGTTCCGCAGGTCCATCCCGGTCAGCGAGTCGAAGCCGAGGTCACGCAGCGCCCGGTCGGCGTCGACCGCGTCGGGGCCGGGCAGGCCGAGCACCGCCGCCGCCTGGGTACGCACCACCGTCCGCAGCGCCTGCTCCCGCTCGGCCGGGGTGAGCCCGGCGAGCGTGCCGGCGAAACCGGTCTCGGCCGGCTCGTCGACGGCCGGGCGCAGCGCGGCGGACGCCTCCGGCAGGGCGTCGAGCACCCGTCCGGAGCGTCCCTCGGTGCAGGTCGACGCGTACCGGGTCCAGTCGATGTCGGCGACGGCGAGGTAGCCGAGGTCGGCGTCGACGACCTGGCGCAGGGCGTCCAGCGCCGCGCGCGGCGGCAGCTGTCCCATGCCGGTGCGGCGCAGCCGCTGCCCCAGTTCGCCGCTGGCCAGCCCGACGTCGCCCCACACCCCCCAGGCGATGGAGGTGGCGGGCAGCCCCTGCGCGCGACGGGCGAGGGCGAGCGCGTCGAGCCAGGCGTTGGCCGCCGCGTAGCTGGCCTGGCCGGGGCCGCCGAGGGTGCCGGCCAGCGACGAGAAGAGCACGAACGCGTCGAGGTCGGCGCCGCGGGTCAGCTCGTCCAGGTGCCGCGCCGCGTCGATCTTGGGACGCAGCACGGTGGCGGCCCGCTCCGGGGTGAGCGCGTCGAGCAGGCAGTCGTCGAGGACGGCGGCGGCGTGCACCACGGCGGTGAGCGGGTGCTGCGGCGGGACCGAGTCGAGGACCCGGGCGAGGTCGTCGCGGTCGGCGGCGTCGCAGGCGGCGATGGTGACGGTCGCGCCGAGTGCGGTCAGCCGGGCGGCGAGCTCCGCCGCGCCGGGGGCCCGGTCGCCCCGCCGGCTGGTGAGCAGCAGGTGCTCGGCGCCGGCCTCGGCCAGCCAGGCGGCGATCTCGGCGCCGATGCCGCCGGTGCCGCCGGTGATCAGCACGGTGCCGTGGGGCTGCCAGTCGCGCACCGGCGGGGTGTCGGCCGTCGGGCGCCGGACCAGCCGGCGGGCGTACACCCCGGCGGGGCGTACCGCGAGCTGGTCCTCGCCGTCGTCGCGGGTGACGGCCCCGACGAGCCGCTGCGCGGCCCGGTCGTCCGGGATGGCCGGCACGTCCACCAGGCCGCCGATGCGCTGCGGGTACTCCATGGCGGCGATCCGGCCCAGGCCCCAGAGCTGGGCCTGGTCGGGCTCGACGGCGTGGGCGGTGCGCCCGACGGTGACCGCGCCGGCGGTCAGGCACCACAGTGGCGCGGTGCTGCCCGCGTCGCCGAGGGCCTGCACGACGGTCACCGCCCGGTCCAGGGAGGGCCGCCCGCCGAGCGCCAGCAGGGACAGTACGCCGGCGCAGCTCTCGGCGTCCGCCCGCAGGCGCTCGGACAGGGCGGCCCGGTCCAGGTCGGCCACCGCCAGGTGGTGCACGCGGGCGCCGAGGGCTTCGAGCTGCCGCCGCAGGTGCGTGGACCACTGGTCGGGGCCGGATTCGTCGCCCGGGTCGGCCGGGTCGGGTTCGGTGGGCAGCAGCAGCAGCCACCGGCTGCCGTCGAGACGACCCCCGGCGGCTGCGGTGACCGGCCGCCAGGTCACGTCATACCGCCAGGAGTCCACGGTGGACGCCTGCCGGCGGCGCTGCCGCCAGCCGGCGAGCACCGGCAGCAGCTGCGGCAGCGGGGACCCGTCGGCGTCGATGCCGAGGGTGGCGGCGAGGGCGGCCGGGTCCTCGCGTTCGACGGCGGCCCAGAACTCGGCGTCGAACGGGTCGCCCGGGTGGGCCTCGGCGGTGTCGGCCGGCGCCGTGAGCCAGTAGTGCTCGCGCTGGAACGGGTAGGTGGGCAGGTCGACGAGGCGGGCGCCACCGGCGGGGAAGGCCGCCGTCCAGTCCACCGGCGCGCCCCGCACCCACGCCTCGGCCAGGGAGAGCAGGAACCGCCGGAGGCCTCCGTCGTCGCGCCGCAGCGAACCGACCACGCACCCGTCGCCCCCGCCGTGCAGGGTCTCCTCGACGGCGGCGGTCAGCACGGGGTGCGGCGACGACTCGACGTACGTGCCGAAGCCCGCCGAGGCCAGGGTGCGCACCGCGGCGGCGAAGCGCACCGGCTGCCGCAGGTTCGCACACCAGTAGTCGGCGTCGAGGCTCGCGTCGCGCACCCATTCGCCGGTGACCGTCGACAGCAGCGGGATCCGGGGCACCTGCGGCCGGACGGCGGCAACCTCCCGGCGCAGCCGCGCCAGTACGCCGTCGACCGCCGGGGAGTGCGACGCGTAGTCCACCGGGACGACGCGGAACCGCACCTCGCGCCGCCCGCACTCGACGCCCACCCGGTCCAGCTCCGCCCGGTCACCGGAGAGCACCACCGAGGTGGGGCCGTTCACCGCCGCCACGTGCACGCCGGGGAAGCCGGTCAGCAGTTCCTGCGCCTCGTCGGCGGGCAGGCCCAGCGCCGCCATGCCGCCACCGCCGGGGAGCCCGGCCAGCAGCCGCGACCGCAGCGCCACCACCCGGGCGCCGTCGGCCAGCGACAACGCCCCCGCCACACACGCCGCCGCGATCTCACCCTGCGAATGACCCACCACCGCCGCCGGCCGCACCCCGAACGACTCCCACAACCCCGCCAACGCCACCATCACCGCCCACGACGCCGGCTGCACCACCTCCACCCGCTCCAACGACGGCGCACCCGCCACCTGGCCGAGCACATCCACCAACGACCAGTCCACGAACTCCGACAACGCCGCCCCACACTCCGCCAATCGCGCGGCGAAGACCGGCGACACCGCCGCCAACTCCACCCCCATCCCCACCCACTGCGCCCCCTGACCGGGAAAGACCAGCACCACCCGGCCCGGGGAGCCGGCGGCCACCCCGGAGACCACGTCGTCGGCGGGCGTGCCGGCGACGAGCGCGGCCAGCCCGTCGGCGTGCCCGCCCAGCACCACGGCGCGGTGCTCGAAGCTCGACCGGGACACCGCCAGCGACCAGCCCACGTCCACGGGGTCGGCGGCCGGCAGCGCGGCCAACGCCGCGGCCCGGTCGCGCAGCGCCGCCACGGAGCGCCCGGAGAGCAGCCACGGCACCGCCGGCCCGGTCGACGCCCGGCCCGGTTCCCGCACCGGCGGCTCCGGCTCCGCCGGGGCTTCCTCGACGATCACGTGGGCGTTGGTGCCGCTGACCCCGAAGGAGGAGACGCCCGCCCGGCGCGGCCGGCCCGCGTCGGCCGACCACTCGCGCTCCTGCGCCAGCAGCCGCACCGCGCCGGAGGACCAGTCGACCCGCGACGACGGCTGCCCCACGTGCAGGGTCCGGGGCAGCAGGTCGTGCCGCAGCGCGAGGACCATCTTCATCAGCCCGGCCGCACCGGCGGCGATCTGGGCATGCCCGATGTTGGACTTCACCGAACCGAGCCACAGCGGCCGGTCGGCGGGCCGGTCCTGCCCGTACGTGGCCAGCAGCGCCTGCGCCTCGATCGGGTCGCCCAGTGGGGTGCCCGTGCCGTGGGCCTCGACGGCGTCCACGTCGGACGTGGTCACCCCGGCGTCGGCCAGGGCGGCCCGGATCACCTGCTGCTGCGCGGGGCCGTTCGGGGCGGTCAGCCCGTTGGACGCCCCATCCTGGTTGATCGCGCTGCCCCGCACCACCGCGAGGACCCGGTGGCCGTTGCGGCGGGCGTCGGAGAGCCGTTCCAGCAGCAGCATGCCGGCGCCCTCGGCGAAGCCCATGCCGTCGGCGTCCTCGGCGAACGCCTTGCACCGGCCGTCGGCGGCCAGCCCGCGCTGCCGGCTGAAGCTGAGGAAGCCCAGCGGCGAGGAGACCACCGAGGCGGCGCCGGCCAGCGCGTACGCGCACTCGCCGGAGCGCAGGGCCCGGACGGCGAGGTGCAGCGCGACCAGCGCCGAGGAGCAGCCGGTGTCGAGGGTGACGGCGGGGCCCTCGAGGCCGAGGGTGTAGGCGATCCGGCCGGAGGCGATGCTGGTGACGGTGCCGGTGACCAGGTGCCCCTCGGTGCCCTCGGGCAGGTGGCGCAGGTCGCTGCCGTAGCCGCTGTGGGCGGCCCCGACGAAGACGCCACAGTTGCTGCCCCGCAGACTGCGCGGGTCGATGCGCCCGTGCTCGATCGCCTCCCAGCTGGTCTCCAGCAGCAGCCGCTGCTGCGGGTCCATGGCGAGCGCCTCGCGGGGCGAGATGCCGAAGAACGCGGGGTCGAAGTGGCCGGCGTCGCCGAGGAAGCCGCCGGTGCGGACCGACACCTTCCCCTCGTCGTCGGGGTCGGGGCTGTAGAGCTGCTCGAGGTTCCAGCCGCGCCCGTCGGGGAACTCGCCGACGGCGTCCTCCCCGGCGCGCAGCAGCCGCCACAGCTCCTCGGGGCCGGAGACGTCGCCGGGGAACCGGCAGCCCATGCCGACGATCGCGACGGCGTGGTCGTCGGGGTCGCCGCCGGGGCCGGCGGCGGTGGCGCGGGCGGGGGCGGGGGCGGGCTCTGCCGTGCCGAAGAGGGTGGTGTGCAGGTGCTGGGCCAGCCGGCCGACGCTCGGGTAGTCGAAGACCAGGGTGGTGGCGAGGCGCAGGCCGGTGGCCGCGCCGAGGGCGTTGCGCAGGCCGACCGCCAGCAGCGAGTCGAAGCCGAGGTCACGGAAGGGCCGGTCGTCGTCGATGCCGTCGGCGTCGCGGCGGCCGAGGACCGCGGCGACCTGCTGGCGGACCAGGTCCCGCAGGGCCGCGTCCCGCTCCGGTTCGGCCAGCGTACGGAGCCGGTCGGCAAGGGTTGCGGCGGTGGCGGGCGGCGTCTCCCGGTCGAGGACGGCGCGGACCTCCGGCACGTCGTCGAGCAGCCGGCGCGGGCGGGCGGCGGTGAAGACCGGGACGAAACGCTCCCAGTCGACGTCGGCGACGGTGAGGAACTCCTCGTCGTCGGCGAGCGCCGCGCGCAGGCCGGCGATCGCCACGTCGGGTGCCATGAACGGCAGTCCGCGCCACTTGAGGTCGCCGGCGTCGACGTCCCGGCCCATGCCGCCGCCGGACCAGATGCCCCAGGCGATGGTGGTGCCGGTGAGTCCACGGGCCCGCCGGCTGCGGGTCACCGCGTCGAGGTAGGCGTTGCCGGCCGCGTACGCGCCGTGGTCGGCGGCCCCCCAGACGGCGGCGACGGAGGAGTAGAGGACGAAGGCGTCCAGGTCGGCGCGGTCGAAGAGCCGGTCCAGGTTCGCCGTGCCGGCCAGCTTCACGTGTACGCCCGCGACGAAGCCGTCCAGGTCGGTGCCGGCGAGCGGGGCCAGCAGCCCGGTCCCGGCGCTGTGCACGACGGTGCGGATCGCCGGACCGGTCGCCTCGACGTCGGCGACGAGCCGGGCGAGGGCGTCGGCGTCGGTGACGTCGCAGGCGGCGACGGTGACGCGGGGGCCGAGGGCGCTGAGTTCGGCGGCCAGCTCCCGGGCGCCGGGGGCGTCCGGGCCGCGCCGGTTGGTCAGCACCAGGTGCTCGACGCCGGCGGTGGCCAGCCAGCGGGCGGTGTGCGCGCCCAGTCCCCCGGTGCCGCCGGTGATCAGCGCGGTGCCGCTGGTGCGCCACGCCCGGCCGTCGCCCCGGGGTGCCGGGTGGCGGCGCAGCCGGCGGGCGAGGGTGTGGCCGGCCCGGACGGCGAGCTGGTCCTCGCCGTCGGTGGCGGCCAGCGCGGCGGCGACCTGCGCGGCGGCGTCGGGGCCGACGTTCGGGGGCAGGTCGATCAGCCCGCCCCAGCGGTCCGGCTCTTCCAGGCTCATGCCGAGGCCGATGCCCCAGGTGGCGCTCTGCGCCGGGTGGGTGGGTCGGTCGTCGTCGCCGGTGGCCACGGCGCCCTGGGTGCAGAGCCAGAGCGGGATGGGCGTGTCGCGGTCGGTGACGGCCTGGGCCAGCAGGAGGGTGCCGGCGAGGCCGGCGGTGATCGTGGGGTGGCCCGGGTGGGGTCGCTCGTCGAGGGCCAGCAGGGAGAGCACCCCGGCCGCCTCGGGGTGGCCGGCGAGGAGGTCGCCGACGCCGGCCCGGTCCAGGTCGTCGGTGACGGTCAGCCTGGTGACGGCGGCACCGGCGGCGGTGAGCCCGTCCTCGACGGTGCCGGTGAGGTCGTGGTCGACCCCGGCGGCGGTCACCAGCAGCCACCCTCCGGTGAGCCGCTGCGGGGTGCCGCCGGTGCCGGGCGTCCAGTCGAGGCGGTAGCGCCAGGTGTCGAGCGTGGACCGGGCGCGACGCCGGTCCCGCCACTGGTGCAGGGCGGGGACGAGGGCGTGCAGCGGGGTGTCCCGGTCGACCTGGAGGGTGTCGGCGAGCACGCCCGGGTCGCTGCTGGCGGCCCAGAACTCGGCGTCGACCGGGTCGGTCCGATCCGGGGCGGTCTCCGCCAGCCAGTACCGTTCGTGTTGGAAGGCGTAGGTGGGCAGGTCGACGGCGCGGGCGCCGGTGGGGGCGTAGAACGCCGCCCAGTCGACGGTGCCACCGTCGGCCCAGAGCCGGGACAGCGCGGTCACCGCCGTCAGGGCCTCGGCCCGCTTGCGGTGCAGCACCGGCACGGCCAGCGCGTCGTCGCGGCTCTCCTCGATCGCGCCGATCAGGCTGGCGTCGGGGCCGAGCTCCACGAACCGGGTCACCCCCAGCTCGGCGGCCCTCTGCACCGCCGCACCGAAGGCGACCGTCCCACGCACCTGCTGCGCCCAGTACTCGGCGGTGAACTCCTCCACCGGCTCACCGGTGAGCGTGGAAACGATCGGGATACGCGGGGCCCCCATCCGCACGCTCCCGGCGACCCGGGTGAACTCCGCCAGCATCGGGTCCATCAACGCCGAGTGGAACGCGTGACTCACCGCCAACCAGCGGCCCTGCCGCTCGGGCAGCCCCGCCGCGACCCGCTCCACCGCATCACGCGTGCCGGAGACCACCACCTGACCCGGCGCGTTCACCGCCGCGACCGACGCCCCATCGACCAGCAACGGGGACACCTCGTCGAGGCCGGCCCGGACCGCCCACATCGCCCCACCCGACGGCAGGGCCTGCATCAACGACGCCCGCGCCGCCACCAGACGACACGCGTCCGGCAGATCCAACACCCCCGCGACGTGCGCGGCGGCCAGCTCGCCGATCGAGTGACCCACCAGGTAGTCCGGGTGCACCCCCCAGGAGGCGAGGAGACGGAACAGCGCCACCTCGACGGCGAACAACGCCGGCTGCGCCCTACCGGTCCGACCCAGGTCGTCGGCGGAACCGTCGATCACCTCCCGCAACGGACGGTCCAACAACGTGTCGAACTGCGCGCACACCTCCGACAACGCCGCCTCGAAGACCGGGAACGTCGCCGCCAGGTCCCGGCCCATACCGACCCGCTGACCGCCCTGACCGGAAAAGACGAACGCCGTCAGGCCCTCCCGGGCCACCCCCGACACGACACCCGCACTCGGCACACCCTCCACCACCGACGCCAGAGCACCACGCAACTCGTCGACGTCCGCGCCGAGGACCACCGTCCGACGCTCCAACGCCGACCGGGTCGTGGCCAGGGAGAACCCCACGTCCACCAGCCCACCCGGCACCACCGACGCCAACCGGGCGGCCTGCGCGCCCAGCGCGGCGGGCGTCTTCGCCGACAACACCCACGGCACCACCGGCAGCGGCACGGGCGTCGATGCGGGTTGGTCGGCCGGCTCGTCGGCCGGCTCCGGGGCCTGCTCCACGATCACGTGGGCGTTCGTGCCGCTGGCCCCGAACGCGGACACGCCCGCCCGACGGGGCCGCTCCGTGGCGGGCCAGTCGCGCGCCTCGGCGAGCAGCTCCACCGCGCCGGACGACCAGTCGACCAGGGTGGACGGCCGCTCGGCGTGCAGCGACCGGGGGAGCACCCCGTGCCGCATGGCGAGGATCATCTTCATGATGCCGGCGATGCCGGCGGCGGCCTGGGTGTGGCCGATGTTCGACTTCACCGACCCGAGCCACAGCGGGTCGCCGTCGCCGCGTCCCTGCCCGTACGTGGCCAGCAACGCCTGCGCCTCGATCGGGTCACCGAGGGCGGTGCCCGTGCCGTGCGCCTCCACCGCGTCGACGTCGGCGGTGGAGAGGCCTGCGCTGGCCAGGGCGGCCCGGATCACCCGCTGCTGGGCGGGGCCGTTCGGCGCGGTCAGCCCGTTCGATGCCCCGTCCTGGTTCACCGCGCTGCCGCTGATCACGGCGAGGACCCGGTGGCCGTTGCGGCGCGCGTCGGAGAGCCGTTCCAGCAGCAGGACGTTGACGCCCTCGCCCCAGCCGGTGCCGTCCGCGTCGTCGGAGAACGGCTTGCACCGTCCGTCGACGGCCAGCCCGGACTGTCGGCTGAACTCGACGAAGTTGCGCGGGGTGGCCATCACGGTCGCGCCGGCCGCCAGCGCGAGGGAGCACTCGTCGGCGCGCAGCGCCTGCACGGCCAGGTGCACCGCCACCAGCGCGGACGAGCACATCGTGTCGACGGTGACCGCGGGCCCCTCGAAGCCCAGGGTGTACGCGATGCGGCCGGACAGCACGGCCCCGGAGCCACCGGTGAGCAGGTGCCCCTCGACGCCCTCCGGGGCGGTGCCCACCGCCGAGGCGTACCCCTGGTTGCTGGCGCCGACGAAGACGCCGGACCGGGACCCGCGCAGCGTCTCCACGTCGATGCCGGCGCGTTCGAACGCCTCCCACGCGGTCTCCAGCAGCAGCCGCTGCTGTGGGTCCATGGCCAGGGCCTCGCGGGGTGAGATGCCGAAGAAGTCGGCGTCGAAGCCGGCGGCGTCGCGGAGGAAGGCCCCGTGCCGGGTGTAGCTGGTGCCCGGGTGGGCGGGGTCGGGGTGGTAGAGCCCTTCGACGTCCCAGCCCCGATCGGTGGGCAGGTCGCCGACGAGGTCGGCGCCGGCGGAGATCAGCTCCCAGTACTCCTCGGGGGTGCCGACCCCGCCCGGGTAGCGGCAGCTCATCGAGACGACGGCGATGGGCTCGCGCCGCTTCTCCTCCAGTTCCCGGACCCGCTTCCGGGTCGTCCGCAGGTCCGCAGTGACCCGGTTGAGGTATTCCCGGAGCCGTTCCTCGTTCGTGCCGCCGCTCATCAGATACCCAACTCCCGGTCGATCATTTCGAAGATCTCGTCGTCGGAGACAGTGCTGAGGTCGTCGGGCGGCTCCTCGACGCCCTCGGTGCCGGCGGTCGGGGCGGCCCGCAGCAGCAGGGCTCGGAGGCGTTCCACGACGCCCGCGCGGGTCGGGTCGCCCTCCGGCAACGCCGCCAGGTCCGCCTCGAAGCGGTCCAGGTCGGCCAGCAGGGTCCGGGTGCCGCCGGTGAGCTCGCCGCGCAGGTGCCGGGCGAGGGCGGCCGGGCTCGGATGGTCGAAGACCAGCGTGGCCGGCAGCCGCAGCCCGGTCGCGGTGGCGAGCCGGTTGCGCAGCTCCAACGCGGTGAGCGAGTCGAACCCGAGTTCCTTGAACGCCCGCCGGGGCGGGATGTCCTCCGGCCGGCCGGCCTTGAGCACCGCGGCGACCTCACGCCGCACGACGGCGGTCAGCGCCGCCTCCTGCTCCTCGGCGGACTGCCCGGCGAGGCGCGCGGCCAGCGTGTTCTCCCCGGTCGCCGGCCCCGGCTGCGCCGCCGCGTCGCCGTCGTGCCCGGCCGTGGTCGCCCAGAGCTGGTCGACCAGCCGCCGGGGGCGGGTCATCGTGTAGAGCGGCAGGAAGCGGGACAGGTCGAAGGAGGCGACCGCGACGGCGGCGTCCCCGGCGCCGACCGCCGTGGCGAGCGCGCGCACCGCCGAGTCGGGACGCATCAGGCGTACGCCCCGGCGGGTGAGCAGGTCGGCGACCTCGCCCTCGACCATGCCGCCACCGGCCCAGGCGCCCCAGGCGATGGAGGTGGCGGGCCGGCCGTGGCTGCGCCGCTGGTGGGCGAGCGCGTCCAGGTGGGCGTTGGCGGCGGCGTAGCCGCCCTTGCCGCTGTCGCCCCAGGTGCCGGCGCCGGAGGAGAAGAGGACGAACGCGTCCAGCGGGACGTCGGCGGTGAGGGCGTCCAGGTTGCGGGCGCCGTCGACCTTGACCCGCAGGATCGGGGCGAGGACGTCGGGGGTCAGGTCACCGACGGGGATCTCCGGTTGGGTGACGCCGGCCGCGTGCACCACCGCGGTCAGCGGCTCGTCGGCGGGGATCGCCGCGAGCACGGCGGCGAGGTCGTCGGCGTCGGCGACGTCGCAGGCGGCGATGGTCACCTGGGCGCCGAGCCCGGCGAGTTCCCGGTGCAGCTCCTTGGCACCGGGCGCGTCGGCGCCCCGCCGGCTGGTGAGCACCAGGTGCGCGGCGCCGTTGGCGGCGGCCCAGCGGGCCACGTGGGCCCCGAGCGCGCCGGTGCCGCCGGTGATCAGGACGGTGCCCCGGGGCTGCCAGGGGTCGACGATCCCGGCGGGCGCCGGGACGAGCCGCCGGCCGAGCAGCAGGTCACCGCGTACGGCCACCTCGCTCTCGCCGGTCGTGCCGGCCAGCGTCTCGGCGAGGCGGGCGACGGTGGTGTCGTCGACGACGGCGGGCAGGTCGAGCTGGCCGACGTGCCGGTGCGGGTCGTCGATGCCGAGCACCACGCCGAGGCCCCAGAGCTGCGCCTGGGTGGGGTGCCGGACGGGGTCGTCCGCGCCGGTGCCGACCGCGTTCTGGGTGGCCGTCCAGAACGGCACGTCCGGGGCCCGGGCGGCGAGGGCCCGTACGACGGTGACGGTGTCGGCGAGGCCGGTGCTGACCTCCGGCTGCTCCGGGTGCGGGGCCTCGTCGAGGGCGGCCAGGCTGAGCACGCCCGCGAGGTCGGCCGGTGCGGTGGCGAGCTGCGCCGCGGTACGTCGGCACACCGTGGCCCCGTGCGCGGTGAGGCCGTCGGCGACCGCGTCCACCAGGTCGGGTTGGACGTCGGCGCGGGGGGTGACCAGCAGCCACGTCCCGGCGAGGCGGCGGTCGCCGGTGGTGGGCACCGGCACCCAGTCGAGGCGGTAGCGCCAGCCGTCGATCTGGGCGGCCTCCTGGCGGGCGGTGGCGGCGGCCGGTGGCTCGATCCAGTGCCGGACCCGGCGGAAGGCGTAGGTGGGCAGGTCGACCGGTGCGGGTCGGGGGGCGGGGAACGCGGCGGTCCAGTCGACGTCGACCCCGTGCACCCACAACGCGCCCGCGCTGAGCAGGAACCGATCCAGGCCACCATCGTCACGACGCAACGTCCCCGTCACCGCCACGGGGGCGTCCTGCAAGGGCTCGACGGTCTCCTCGACGGCGCTGGTGAGCACCGGGTGGGAGGAGACCTCCACGAACACCCCGTGACCCTCACCGGCCAACCGGGCGATCCCGTCGGCGAACCCCACCGACTCCCGCAAATTCCGAAACCAGTAACCCGGGCCCAGGACCTCGACGTACTCACCGGTCACCGTCGACAACCACGGCACCTGCGGCACCCGATGCGTGACATCAACCAACTCCACCGCCAGCCGCTCGGCCAGCACATCCATCGCCGGAGAATGCGACGCGTAATCCACCGCGATCCGCCGCGCCCGCACCCCCACCCGCTCACACTCGGCCAACAACCGCTCCACCGCCGCGACCTCACCCGACACCACCACCTGCGACGGACTGTTCACCGCCGCCACACCCACCCGACCCTCAAAACCGGTCAGCAACTCCCCCACCTGCTCCGCCGACAACCGCACCGACGCCATCGCCCCCAACCCCGCACACAACTGCGCCACCGCCCGCGACCGCGCCACCACCACCCGCAACGCATCCGACAACGACAACACCCCCGCCACACACGCCGCCGCCACCTCACCCTGCGAATGACCCACCACCGCCGCCGGCTCCACCCCAAACGACCGCCACACCGCCGCCAAACCGACCATCACCACGAACGACGCCGGCTGCACCACATCCACCCGACCCAACAACCCACCGGCATCACCACGCAACACATCGACAACCGACCAATCCACCAGGTCGGACAACACCACCGCGCACTCCGCCACCACCCGCGCGAACACCGGCGACGAATCCAGCAACGCCGCACCCATCCCCACCCACTGCGCACCCTGACCCGGGAACACGAACACCGGCCGACCCACACCACCGGCCACACCCGACACCACGTTCCCCGCCGGCTCACCCGCCGCCAACGCCGCCAAACCCGCCGCGTGATCACCCACCACCACCGCACGCCGCTCGAACCGCGACCGCGACGACACCAACGACCAACCCACAGCCAACGAATCAGCCACACCCGCCAACGGGACCAACGCCTCCGCCTGACCACCCAGGGCAACCGACGAACGAGCCGAGAGCAACCACGGCACCACGGCCGGGCCGGTCGTGGGCGTCGCCCGGGGCGGGGCCGGGTCGACGGGCGCCTCCTCCACGATCACGTGGGCGTTGGTGCCGCTGATGCCGAAGGCGGAGACACCCGCGCGGCGCGGCCGGTCGGTACGCGGCCAGTCCCGCTCCTCGTCGAGCAGCCGGACGGCACCGGCGGTCCAGTCGATCCGCGACGACGGCCGCGCCGCGTGCAGGCTCCGGGGCAGCACCCCGTGCCGCAGGGCGAGGACCATCTTCAGCACACCGACCAGCCCGGCCGCGCTCTGGGTGTGGCCGATGTTCGACTTCACCGACCCCAACCACAACGGCCGATCCGCCGGACGGTCCTGCCCGTACGTCGCGATGACCGCCTGCGCCTCGATCGGATCACCCAACGACGTACCCGTACCGTGCGCCTCCACCACATCCACATCGGACGCCGACACCCCCGCATTGACCAACGCCTGCCGGATCACCCGCTGCTGCGACGGACCATTCGGCGCCGTCAACCCATTCGACGCGCCGTCCTGATTCACCGCGCTGCCCCGCACCACCGCCAGGACCCGGTGGCCGTCGCGGCGGGCGTCGGAGAGCCGTTCGACGACGAGGACGGCGACGCCCTCGGCCATGCCGAACCCGTCGGCGTCGTCGGCGAAGGAGCGGCAGCGCCCGTCCTTGGAGAGGGCGCGCTGCCGGCTGAAACTGATCATCGGGTCGGGGGTGGACATCACCGCGGCACCGGCGACGAGGGCCCGGTCGCACTCCCCGGCGCGCAGCGCGCGGGCGGCGAGGTGCAGCGCCACCAGCGACGACGAGCAGGCGGTGTCGACGGTGAGCGCCGGCCCGGTGAACCCGAAGCTGTACGCGAGCCGCCCGGAGGCGACGCTCGGGGCACCGCCGGTCACCCGGTAGCCCTCCAGCTCACCGGGGAGGCCGTGCGGCTGGCCGTAGTCGGAGGCGAGGACGCCGGCGAAGACACCGGTGTCGCTGCCCCTCAGGTCGGCGGGGACGAGACCGGCGTCCTCGAACGCCTCCCAGGACGCCTCCAGCAGCAGCCGCTGCTGCGGGTCCATGGCCAGCGCCTCGCGGGCGGAGATGCCGAAGAAGTCGTGGTCGAACTCGGCGGCCCGGCCCAGGAACCCGCCGGCCCGGGTGTAGCTGGTGCCGGGGCGGTCCGCGTCGGGGTCGTACAGGACGTCGAGGTCCCAGCCCCGGTCGGTGGGCAGCCCGCCGACGGCGTCCACGCCGTCGCGCAGCAGCCGCCACAGGTCGTCGGGCCGGGCCACGTCGCCGGGCAGCCGGCAGGCCATGCCGACGACGGCCAGCGGCTCGTCGGCGGCGACGGGGGCGGGCCGGGTCGATTCCGTCACCGGCAGCCGGCCGAGGGCCTCCTGCCACAGGTGCCGGGCCAGCCGGTCGGGCGTGGGGTGGTCGAACACCAGCGTGGTGGGCAACCGCAGGTCGGTGGCGGCGGCCAACCGGTTGCGCAGCTCCACCGCGGTGAGCGAGTCGAAGCCGAGTTCCTTGAACGCCCGGTCGGCGGCGACCGCCCCGGCGTCGGCGTGGCCGAGCACGGCGGCGGTGTGCTGGCGTACCAGGTCCGCCAGCAGCTTGCGCTGGTCGGCCTCGGGCAGCGCGGCGAGCCGGGCGCCGAGCGCGCCGACCGGCGCGGCGGTGTCGGTCTCCCCCGGGGCGGCGGCCAGGTCGGCCAGCAGCGGGCTCGGCCGGGACGAGGAGTAGACCGGGACGAAGCGGTCCCAGTCGACGTCGGCGACGACGGGGGTGGTCTCGTCGTGGTCGAGGACCACCTGGAGGGCGTCGAGGGCCCGGTCGGCGTCGAGGACGGGAAGCCCGCTGGCGGCCAGCTCCGACCAGCGGCCGGGGTCGATCATTCCGCCGCCGCCCCACGGCCCCCAGGCGATGGAGGTGGCGGTGCCGCCCCGGGCCCGGCGGCGGTGCGCCAGGGCGTCGAGGCAGGCGTTGGCGGCCCCGTACGCGGCGTGCTCCGCCACCCCCCAGGTCGCCGAGATCGAGGAGAAGAGCACGAACGCGTCCAGCGGCGTGTCGGCCAGCAACTCGTCGAGGTGCACGGCCCCGGTGACCTTGGCGGCCAGCACGCGGGTCAGCTGTCCGGCGTCGGTGCGGGTCACCGGGTCCAGCTCGCAGACGCCCGCCGCGTGGAACACCGCGGTCAGCGGCCGCTCCGGGTCGATGCCGGCGAGGACGTCCGCCAGCGCCGCCCGGTCGGTCACGTCGGCGGCGGTGACGTCGAGGGCCACGCCGAGTTCGGCGAGGTCGGCCGCGAGCGGCCCCGCCTCGGGGGCGTCGGCGCCCCGCCGGCTGAGCAGCACGATCCGCTGCGCGCCCCGGCCCGCCAGCCAGCGGGCCAGCCGTACGCCGAGGGCGCCGGTGCCGCCGGTGACCAGCACGGTGCCGTGCGCCCGCCAGCTCCGCACGGCCGCGCCGGCCGTCGCCCGTTGCAGCCGTCGGGCGTACGCGCCGGAGGGCCGCACGGCGACCTGGTCCTCCCCGCCGGTGCCGGCGAGCACCGCGACGAGTTGCTGCCCGGCCCGCCGGTCCCACCCGTCGGGCAGGTCGACCAGGCCGCCCCAGCCGCGCGGGTGCTCCACGGCCGCCGCCCGGCCGGCCGCCCAGAGCGCGGCCTGCGCCAGCTCGGGGGCCGGTTCGGCGGCGGTGACGCGGACGGCGTGCCGGGTGGCGCACCAGAGCGGGGCGGCGATGTGCGCGGCGTCCAGTTCGCGCAGCAGCGCGGCGAGGTCGGCGACCGCCGCCACCGGGTCGTCCGGCCCGTCGAGGGCCAGCAGGGAGAGCACCCCGGCGGGGGTGTGCCCGGCCAGCGCCGGGGCGAGCGCGGCGGGACGGGACGCGTCGTCGGGCAGCAGCACCGGCACGACGTCGGCGCCGTGCTCGCGCAGGGCGGCGAGGACGTCGGCGTACCGCGTCGAGGTGGCGGTCCGCGCGCCGGCCACCACCAGCCACCGACCGGTCAGCAGCGGGCCGGCGACGGTGGGTACGGGCCGCCAGACCACCTCGTAGCGCCAGTCGGGGCCGTCGGGGGTGACGATCGGGGCGGCGGCGGTCGGGGCCGGCGGCGTCCACCAGTAACGCTGCCGTTGGAACGGGTAGGTGGGCAGCTCGACCCGGCGGGGGGTGTGCCCGGCGAACACGTCGTCCCAGTCCGGTTCGACGCCGTGCGCGTACACCTGGGCCAGGGCCGCCCGGAAGCGGCCGGGGCCGCCGTCGCCACGGCGCAGCGACCCGACGGCGACGCCGTCGCGGGCGTCGGCGTGCTCCAGCGTCTCCCCCACCGCCGTGGTGAGCGTGGGGTGCGGGCTGACCTCGACGAAGACCCGGTGCCCGGCCTCGGCCAGCAGGCCGGTGACCTCGTCGAAGCGGACGGTGCCGCGCAGGTTGCGGTACCAGTAGTCGGCGTCGAGTTCGGTGCCGTCGAGCGCGGTCGCGGTGACGGTGGACCAGAAGGGCACCTCGGCCCGCCGGGGCCGGACCGGGGCGAGCAGGTCGGTCAGGTCGTCGCGGAGCGTCTCGACCTGCGCCGAGTGGGAGGCGTAGTCGACCGGTACGGCGCGGGCGTGCAGGTCCTGGGCCGCGCACTCGGCCAGCAGGTCGGCCACGGCGTCGGTGTCGCCGGAGACGACCACCGAGCGGGGCCCGTTGATGGCCGCCACGGAGATCCGGCCGTCCCAGCGGGCGATGAGGGCGCGGACCGTCTCGGCGGGGGCGAGGACCGAGGCCATCGTGCCCTGCCCGGCCAGCGTGGTGCGCAGGGCGCGGCTGCGCAGCGCGACCACCCGGGCGGCGTCGCGCAGGCTGAGCGCGCCGGCCACGCAGGCGGCGGCGATCTCACCCTGGGAGTGTCCGAGCACGGCGGCGGGTCGCACGCCGTGCGACTGCCACAGCGCGGCGAGGGAGACCATGGTGGCGAAGAGCGCGGGCTGCACCACGTCGACCCGGTCCAGCGTCGGCGCGCCGGGCACCCCGCGCAGCACGTCGGTCAGCGACCAGTCGACGAACTCGGAGAGCGCCCGTTCGCAGTCGGCCATCCGGTCGGCGAAGACCGGCTCGGCGTCGAGCAGTTCGGTGGCCATGCCGGGCCACTGGCCGCCCTGGCCGGGGAAGACGAAGACGACCCGGTCGTCCCCGGCCGGCCCCCCGTACGCCAGGTGGGGTGCCTCGCCGCCGTCGGCCAGCACGGCCAACGTGCCGTCGAGGTCGTCGAGGTCGTCGGCGAGGAAGACCGCCCGCCGGTCGAACCGGGCCCGGCCGGTGGCCAGCGTGTACGCCAGGTCGACCGGTCGGGGGCGGTCGTCGCCGCGCAGTCGGGCGCGCAGCAGCCGGGCCTGCTCGGCCAGCGCCTGCGGGGTGCGCGCGGAGAGCAGGTACGGCAGCCGGCCGGCCGGCCGGTCGGGGGCGGTCGGCGGAGCGGCGGGGGTCGCCGGTTCGGCCCCGGCCTCGGCGAGGACGACGTGGGCGTTGGTGCCGCTCACCCCGAACGCGGACACCCCGGCCCGGCGGGGCCGGGCTCCGGCGGGCCACGGGCGGGCCTCGGTGAGCAGCCGGACGGTCCCCGCCGACCAGTCCACGTGCGACGAGGGCGGGTCGGCGTGCAGGCTGCGCGGCAGCAAACCCCGGCGCAGCGACTCGACCATCTTGATGACTCCGGCCAGGCCGGCGGCGGCCTGGGTGTGGCCGATGTTGGTCTTGAGCGAGCCGAGCCAGAGCGGCTGCTCCGGGGTCCGGTCGCGGCCGTACACCTCGATCAGCGCGCCCGCCTCGATCGGGTCGCCGAGGACGGTGCCGGTGCCGTGCGCCTCGACGGCGTCCACCTCGGCGGGGCGCAGCCCGGCGTCGGCCAGCGCCTGCCGGATCACCCGCTGCTGGGACAGGCCGTTCGGGGCGGTCAGCCCGTTGCTGGCGCCGTCGGAGTTGACGGCGGTGCCGGCGAGGACGGCGAGCACCGGGTGGCCGTTGCGGCGGGCGTCGGAGAGCCGCTCCAGCACGATGGTGCCGACGCCCTCGCCCCAGCCGGTGCCGTCGGCGTGCTCGGAGAACGCCTTGACCCGCCCGTCCGGGGCGAGGCCGCGTTGGCGGCTGAACTCGACGAAGATCCCGGGGCGGGCCATCACGGTCGCCGCGCCGGCCAGGGCGAGCGCGCACTCCCCCGAGCGCAGCGAGCGGACCGCCAGGTGGATCGCGACGAGGGCGGCGGAGCAGGCGGTGTCGACGGTCAGCGCCGGCCCCTCCAGCCCCAGCACGTACGCGATCCGGCCGGACATGGTGCTGCCGGTGGTGCCGGTGAGCAGGTAGCCCTCCAGCCCGTCGGACGCCTCGTGCATGCGCGGGCCGTACTCCTGGGCCATCGCGCCGACGAAGACGCCGGTGCGGCTGCCGGCGAGCCGGGACGGGTCGATGCCGGCCCGTTCCAGGGCCTCCCAGGACGTCTCCAGCAGCAGCCGCTGCTGCGGGTCCATGGCCAGCGCCTCGCGGGGGCTGATCCCGAAGAACTCCGGGTCGAAGTCGCCGGCGTCGTGCAGGAAGCCGCCCTGGGCGACGGTGGAGCCGCCGGGGCGGTCCGGGTCGGCCAGCAGCCGCCGCAGGTCCCAGCCCCGGTCGGTGGGGAACGGCGAGACGGCGTCGGTGCCGGCGCTGAGCAGGTCCCAGAGCTGCTCGGGTGAGTGCACCCCGCCGGGGAGGCGGCAGCCCATGCCGACGATCGCGATGGGCTCGTCGGTGGCGCCGAAGCGGTGCACGGGCGGGGTCGGCGCCGGGGCGGTGGTCACCGGGGTGGTGTCGACCAGGGTGTCCAGGTGCTCGGCGAGCCGGGCCGCGGTGGGGTGGTCGAAGAGCACGGTGGTCGGCAGGGTGACGCCGAGCGCCGCGCCGAGGTGGTGCCGCAGCCGCAGCGCGGACTGCGAGTCGACGCCGAGTTCCCGCAGCGCGGTGCGGGCGGGGACCGCGCCGGCGTCGCCGTGGCCGAGGATCGCCGCCGCGTGGGAGCGGACCAGATCGAGCAGCATCCGGCGGCGCTCGGCGGGGCCGGCGGCGGCCAGCCGGGCGCGGGCGCTGCCCGGGTCCGGCTCGTCGCCGGTGTGTTCCGGGGCGACGGTGTCGAACCAGTGGCGCCGCCGCTGGAAGGCGTAGGTGGGCAGGTCGACCGGTGTGGGTCGGGTGGCGGGGAACGCGGCGGTCCAGTCGACGTCCACGCCACGGACCCACACCTCGGCGATGCTGGCGAGGAGGCGGTCGGGGCCGCCGTCGTCGCGGCGCAGCGTGCCGGTGACCACGGCGGGCTCCGCGTGGAGCGACTCGACGGTCTCCTCGACGGCGCTGGTGAGCACCGGGTGGGAGGAGACCTCCACGAACACCCCGTGACCCTCACCGGCCAACCGGGCGATCCCGTCGGCGAACCCCACCGACTCCCGCAAATTCCGAAACCAGTAACCCGGGCCCAGAACCTCGACGTACTCACCCGTCACCGTCGACAACCACGGCACCTGCGGCACCTGATGGGTGACGTCGGCCAACTCCGCCGCCAACCGGTCGGCCAGCACATCCATCGCCGGGGAATGCGACGCGTAATCCACCGCGATCCGCCGCGCCCGCACCCCATCACGCTCACACCGCGCCAACAACCGCTCCACCGCGGCGACCTCACCCGACACCACCACCTGCGACGGACTGTTCACCGCCGCCACACCCACCGCGCCACCACACTCGGCCAGCAACACCCGCACCTCGGCAGCCGGCAACCGCACCGACGCCATCGCACCCTCACCGGCGCACAACTCCGCGACCGCCCGCGAACGCGCCACCACCACCCGCAACGCGTCCGCCAGCGACAGCGCTCCCGCCACACACGCCGCCGCCACCTCACCCTGCGAATGACCCACCACCGCCGCCGGACGCACCCCAAACGACCGCCACACCGCCGCCAAACCCACCATCACCACAAACGACGCCGGCTGCACCACATCGACGCACCCCAGCGACACCGCATCAGGGGTACCACGCAACACATCGACCAGCGACCAATCCACCAGACCCGACAACACTGCCGCGCACTCCGACACCACCCCCGCGAACACCGGAGACGAATCCAGCAACGCGGCGCCCATGCCCACCCACTGCGCACCCTGACCCGGGAACACGAACACCACCCGACCCACACCACCGGCCACACCCGACACCACATTCCCCGCCGGCTCACCCGCCGCCAACGCCGCCAAACCCGCCGCGTGATCACCCACCACCACCGCACGCCGCTCGAACCGCGACCGCGACGACACCAACGACCAACCCACACCCAACGGATCACCCACACCCGCCAACGGCGCCAACGCCCGCGCCTGACCACCCAGGGCGGCCGACGAACGGGCCGAGAGCAACCACGGCACCACGGCCGGGCCGGGCTCGGTCGTGGCCGAGTCCACGCCGGTTGGTGCCTCGGCGAGGACCAGGTGGCAGTTGGTGCCGCCCATGCCGAAGGCGCTGACGCCCGCGACCCGGGGGCCGTCGGTGGCGGGCCACTCGGTCAGTTCGCGCACCACCCGCAGGTTCAGCTCGGCCAGCGGGATGTCCGGGTGGGGTCGGTCGTGGTGCAGGGTCGCCGGGATGCGCCGGTGGGTCAGCGACAGCACCGCCTTGAGCAGGCCGGTGATGCCGGCGGCACCCTCCAGGTGGCCCAGGTTCGTCTTGACCGAGCCGACCAGCAGCGGACGGGACCGCTCCCGGGCGGTGCCGAGCGCCGCGCCGAGCGCGGCGGCCTCGATCGGGTCACCGACGGGGGTGCCCGTGCCGTGCAGCTCGACGTACTGGGCGGCGTCCGGCGGCAGGGCGGCCGACGCGTACGCCTGCCGGAGCAGGTCCGCCTGCGCCTGCCGGCTGGGCACCGCGATGCCCTCGGTGGTCCCGTCGTGGTTGACCGCCCCGCCGAGGATCACCGCGTGCACCCGGTCCCCGGCGGCCACCGCCTCGGAGAGCAGCTTCAGCACCACCACCGCGCCGCCCTCACCCCGGACGAAGCCGTTGGCGCGGGCGTCGAAGGTGTGGCAGCGGCCGTCCGGGGAGAGCCCGCCGAACTCCTCGGCGATGGCACCGGTCTCCCGGGCCAGGTTGAGGTTGACGCCACCGGCGATGGCCAGGCTGGTCTCCCCGCGCCGCAGACTGTGCACGGCGTGGTGCACCGCGACCAGCGACGACGCCTGCCCGGCGTCGATGACCAGGCTCGGACCGTGCAGGCCGAGGACGTGCGACACCCGGTTCGCGATGACGCCTCGGCTGACGCCGGGCATGGCGTGGTGGTTGGCGGCGCCGGCCCCGCCCCGGTTGAGCAGGGTGGCGTAGTCGTCGCGCATCGCGCCGACGAAGACCCCGGCGGCGGTGTGCCGCAGCTCGTCGGGGACGATCCGGGCGTCCTCGAGCGCCTCCCAGGCCAGTTCCAGGGCGAGCCGCTGCTGCGGGTCGAGGACGGCGGCCTCGCGCGGGGTGATGCCGAAGAACCCGGCGTCGAACCCTTCGACGTCGTCGAGGAAACCGCCCCAGCGGCCACCGACGGGCTCCCGCCCGGCGGGCACCTCGGTGACGGCGTCGGTGCCGTCGCGGAGCAGTCGCCAGAACGCCGCCGGGTCGGCCGCGCCGGGCAGCCGACAGGAGAGTCCGACGATCGCGACCGGCTCCGGGCGGGAGCCTCCTGCCATGTCCAGGGTCATCGCGTTGCCTTTCCCCTCACCCACGTCTGTGCCGGCCCGGTCAGTCCACGCAGGCGCGCAGGCAGGCGATCAGGCTGCGCGCCTGCACGTTGAGGTAGTGGCGGTGCCGGAGCAGCCAGGTGATCTGCGGCAGGGTCGCCCAGCGGAAACCGTCCGGCTCCCGCTCCGGATAGTCGTCGCCCACCTCGATGATCATGTAGCGGCTGCGGGAGTGGTGGAATCGGCCACCCTCCTCGGAGAGCTCCGCGTCGTAGAGCACCCGGCCGGCGGCGCGGATCCGGTCCAGGTCACGCAGCTGGTCCCGGATCAGCCCGGGCAGGTGGGCGTGGTTCTCGGGAGTGCCCTGCACGGTCGGGGAGAGTTCGATGACGTCGACGTAGCCCGGTTCGATGCGGGCCCGCAGCAGCGCGTGCAGCACGCCGCCGATCCGCTTCACCAGCAGCGCGGAGACCCCCACCGCGTGCGGTTCGATCAGCGGCTGGGTCCAGCCGGACACCTCCCGGCTGTCGGCCCGCACGTCGACCGCGATGACCTGGAAGAAGCAGCCGCGTTCGTGCGAGATCGCCCAGTCCGACCGGTGCCAGCCGGGCAGGCCGGCGAGGCCGACGACCTGGGTTTCGACGTCGTGCACCGCCTGATTGGTGGTGATCCAGTGCAGCAGCTCAGTGCCGGTGCGCACGCCCTCGTCGGGGGCCGGGCCCGGCAGGCAGGACAGCACGGTCCGGGCGTCCATGTTGATCCGGTGGTCGATGTGCAACTGCCGCTGCACCTGGCCCAGCGTCAGCCAGCAGAAGTCCTCGCCGGCCGCCACCTCCGGGCCGACCTCGATGATCATGTTGCGGTTGCGCTTGCGGTAGAACCAGGCGCCCTGCTCGGACTGGAGCACGTCGGCCAGCACCCGGTGCGGCGCCACCTCGCGGAACAACTCGACGTACGGCACGCTCCGGCCCCGGTGCACGCCGGTGTAGTTGCTCTTGGTGGCCTGCACGGTCGGCGAGAGCTGCATCCCGTTCGGGTTGCCCGGCTCGACCTTGGCCTGCATCAGCAGGTGCAGGACGCCGTCGATCTCACGGACCACGATGCCGAGCAGCCCGATCTCGGCCTGCCGGATGATCGGCTGCCACCACTCCCGCACCGGGCCGTCGTCTACCCGCACGTGCAGGCCCACCACGGAGAAGAAGCGCCCGCTGTCGTGCACCAGGTCGCCGGTGCCCTCGGCGAACGACCAGCCCCGCAGGTCGGCGAAGGGAATCCGGTCCACCTTCTGCACCTGCGCCGCCTGCCGGTCGGCGAACCACTTCTCGAACTGCTCGTTGCTGGTGGCCACCCCGTCGACCGCACGCGCGGACCAGGCCAACCGCTCCTGAAGGTGCTGTTCGTCGCGGCGGAGAACGCCGGTTCCGGTGGTGGGCGGCATCAGGTCCCTCTCCGGTTCGTGAGTCGTCTCCACGGTCGAGGCGACCGGCTGGCGACCCGGGGCGGTGACCCAGGTGACCACGACCGACACGGCCGGCCTAGGGAGGCGGGCGCACTCTAGGGGTTCACTCAGACCCGCAGGCCGGGGCCGGTGGAGCCGGACACTCGACGAATTTCCCTAGACTGCCCAGCCGGTAGCGGCGGCCGGGGCCGCACCACCGACATGCTGGCCGTGCTCGCGGACGAAAGAGGGCAGCATGATTGACACCGATTCCTGGATCCGGCGGTTCTTCCCGAGCCCCCGGGCGGACTTCCAGCTCGTCTGCCTGCCCCACGCGGGAGGGTCGGCGCCGTTCTTCCACCCGGTGGCCCAGGCGCTCAGCCCGCGCGTGGAAGTGCTCGCCGTGCAGTACCCGGGCCGGCAGGACCGCCGCCACGAACCGATGATCGACAACATCGGCGAGCTGGCCGACCAGGTCGCCGAGGCGGTCCGCGCGGCCGTCGACCGGCCGTTCGCGATCTTCGGCCACAGCATGGGCGCCACCCTGTCGTACGAGGTGGGGGTGCGGCTCGAGGCCACCGGGCACCGACCCGAGCGGCTCTTCGTGTCGGGCCGGCGCGCGCCGTCGGCGCACCGCGACGAGCGGGTGCACCTGCGCGACGACGCCGGGCTGATCGCCGAACTGCGCACCCTCGCCGGCACCGACCAGCGGGTCTTCGGCGACGAGGAACTGCTGCGCATGGTCCTGCCGGCGATCCGCAACGACTACCGGGCGGCGGAGACGTACGTCCACACCGGCGGGGCGCGGCTGGGTTGCCCGGTGCTCGCGCTCACCGGCGACCGCGATCCGAAGGCCACCCACGAGGAGGTCGCCGCCTGGCGGACGCACACCGACGCCGAGTTCGAACTGAAGACGTACCCGGGGGGCCACTTCTACCTGGTGGCGCACGCGGCGGACGTGATCCGGCAGATCGACGAGCGACTGGGCCAACCGGCCGTCGCCCGGCGCTGACCGGCGGACCCGACGTCCGATGTCCGCATCCCGCGCGGTGGCCCGGCCACGCGCCGTCAAGGTCAGGAGCCAGCACGGATGAGCCACGCCGCGATCTTCATGTTCCCGGGCTACGGGCACGTGAACCCGACGCTGGAGCTGAGCCGGCACCTGGTCGCGGCGGGACACCGGGTGACGTACGTGGTGGAGCAGCGGCACACCGCGGCGGTGACGGCGGTCGGCGCGCAGGTGGTCGACTACGTCTGGCGGCGCGACGCCACCGGGCAGGGCGCGGTTTCCGGTGAGGACATCGGCGCGCTGGGCCTGGCGTTCCTGCGTGAATCGGCCGACGTGATCCTGCCGCGCGCCTTGGCCGCCTTCGGCACGGACGTGCCGGACCTGGTGCTCTACGACCTGGAGAGCTTCTTCGCCGCCCGGTCGGCGGCCCGCCGATGGGGCCGCCCGACCGGGCAGCTCTTCCCGTACGTGGCCAGCAACGAACACTTCTCGCTGGCGCTGGAGGTCTTCGGCGGCGCCGGTGAGCACGTGTACGAGTGCATCAAGTTGGTGGTCGTGCGGCTGGTCGCCGAGGGCCGAGAGCCGGCCGAGGCCTTGCCGTTGCTGACCAACTTCGACCGGCGCAACCTGGCGCTGCTGCCCCGCGCGTTCCAGCCGCGCGGCGAGACGTTCGACGACCGGTACACGTTCACCGGCCACAGCTTCGCCACCGACCAGCCGGGCACCGGCTCGTGGGCGGGCCCGGCCGGCGCCGGCCCGGTGGCCCTGATCACGCTGGGCACCGAGGTCAACGACCGGCCGGAGTTCTTCCGCACCTGCGGCACCGCGTTCGCCGACGGGCGGTGGCACGTGGTGATGACGGTCGGGCCCGGCAACCTGCCGGCCACCGGGGTCGGCTCCCCGCACCTCGAGGTGCACGAATGGCTGCCGTTCCGCGCCGTGCTGCCGCACGCCTCGGTCCTGGTGTGCCACGGCGGCATGGGCAGCGTGCTGGAGGCGCTGTTCTTCGGCCGGCCGCTGGTGATCGTCCCGCACACGCCGGAGCAGACGCTGAACGCCGCCCGCGTCGCCGAGCTGGGGCTCGGCCTGATGGTCGAGCAGGCGGAGTTCGACGCGGAACGCCTACGGGCGGCGGTCGAACAGGTCGTCGCCGACCCCCGCTTCGGGCAACGGGTCGCGCGGATGCGGGAGGCCATGCTGGCCGGCGGCGGCCCGGCCCGGGCCGCCGAGGTGGTCGAGGGCTGGCTGCGGGAACGACCGGACGCCGATTGGGCGCACTCCGGCCACAGGATCGAGGGAGTTCACTGATGAGGTACGCGTTCGAGACCGAAGGGCTGGTCAAACGCTACGGCAAGGTCACCGCCCTGGACGGGTTGGACCTGCGGGCCAGCCCGGGGACCGTGCTCGGCGTGCTCGGGCCGAACGGCGCCGGAAAGACCACGGCGGTCCGCATCCTGGCCTCGCTGATCAGACCGGACTCCGGCACCGCCCGGGTCGGCGGCTACGACGTGCTGCGGTACCCGCACGAGGTCCGCCGCATCATCGGCCTGACCGGCCAGTACGCCTCGGTGGACTTGGGACTGACCGGCAGCCAGAACCTGGTGATGGTGGGGTGCCTGCTAGGGATGACCCGGGCGGCGGCCCGACGCCGGGCGGCGGACCTGCTCGACCGGTTCGACCTGGCCCACGCGGGGGGCCGCAAGGCGAGCACGTACTCCGGCGGGATGCGCCGCCGCCTGGACCTGGCGGTCAGCCTGGTCGGCGATCCCGCGGTGCTCTACCTCGACGAGCCGACCACGGGGCTGGACCCGCAGAGCCGATTCGAGCTCTGGGACATCGTGCGCGACCTCGTCGCGGGCGGGTCGACGGTGCTGCTCACCACGCAGTACCTCGACGAGGTGGACCGGCTCTCGGATGACATCGTGGTGATCGACCAGGGCGTCGCCATCGCCAGCGGCACCCCCACCGAGCTCAAGTCGAAGATCGACCAGCAGACCCTGGAGCTGATCCCGGCCGACGCCACGACGGTGGACCGCTGCACGGCCATCGTCGCGGAGCTGGCCGGGACCAAGCCGATCCGCGAGGGCGAGCGACTGGTGTTGCAGGTCAACGACACCGGACTGCCGGCGGCCGTGCTGCGCCGGCTCGACGAGGCGGGCATCTCGCTGGCCTCGTTGGCCCTGCGCCAGCCGAGCCTCGACGAGGTGTTCCTCTCCCTGACCGGCGGGCGCAGCCGCACGGCGATGGACTCCCCGGACACGGAGAACACCCGGCCGGTCCAAGACTCGACGGAAGGTGTGGCGGCATGAGCACGATCGCGGAGGCACCGGTACGGCACTCGCTCGGGCCGGAGGCGTTGGTCCGGCACCCACTCGGGCCGGCGGCGGTAGTCCGCAACTGCATGACCCTGGCCTGGCGCAACCTGACCCACCTGCGCTCGAACCCGGTGGAGATCATCGGCTTCGCCGTCGTGCAGCCGATCATGGTGATCGTGCTGCTCGTGTACGTCTTCGGCGGGGCGATCGCCGGCGACTCGCACACCTATTTGCAGTACGCGCTGCCCGGCCTGATCGCCCAGTCCGCCGTCATGACGGTGCTCACCAGCGGCGCCGGCCTCAACCAGGACATCAACAACGGGGTCTTCGACCGGCTGCGCAGCCTGCCGATCGCCCGTTCCGCGCCCCTGGTGGGCCACCTGATGGGTGACATGGTGCGCTTCTTCGCCGGTCTGATCATGCTGCTGACCTGCGGGGTGATCCAGGGCTTCGAGCTGCGCACCGGCCCGCTGAAGACGCTCGCCGCGCTCGGCCTCGCCGCCGCCTTCGGAATGGGGCTGGCCTGGATGTCGATGTTGATCGGGCTGCTCGCCAAGTCCGCCACCACCGTGCACCTGTTCAGCAGCGTGCTGCTGTTCCCGCTCACCTTCGGCAGCAACGTGTTCGTCAAGACCGACACCATGCCCGGCTGGCTCGCCTCATGGGCCGAAGTCAACCCGATCTCACACGAGGCCAGCGCGATGCGGGCGCTGATGTCCGGGGGCCGGGTCGGTAACTCCGCGTACTGGACACTCGGGTGGGCCATCGGCCTCACCCTCGTGTTCGCGCCGCTGGCGATCCGGGCGTACCGACGCCGGGTCTGACCACGCGGCGGCGCGGCGCGCTGTCCGCAACAGCTAGCGCCCGCGCCGACCTCGCTGGCGAGCCCACGTGATGATGCCTGCTCGTGCAGAAAGAGCGTTCAAATGAAGAGTGATTTGCAGCGGCTCGCCCTGTTCGGCGCGACGCCCGCCTTCGACGTGGCCCGTGTCGTCGGGCGGCCCAACCCGATCGACCGGGCCCGGTTCCTGGAACGGTTGAACCGGGCCCTGGACAGCGAGTGGCTGTCCAACATGGGCCCCCTGATGCACGAGTTCGAGGCGCGGATCGCCGAGCAGGCCGGGGTGCGGCACTGCGTCTCGGTCTGCAACGCCACGGTCGGCCTGCAACTGCTGGCCGCCGACGAGGCGACCGGTGGCCGACCCGGCGACGAGGTGATCGTGCCCGCGCTGACCTTCGCCGCCACCGCCCACGCGGTGGCGTGGCGGGGCCTCACCCCGGTGTTCTGCGAGGTCGACCCGGTGACCGGCCTGATCGACCCGGACCACGCGGAGCGCCTGGTGACCCCGCGCACCCGGGCGATCATCGGGGTGCACCTGTGGGGTCAGGCCTGCGACGCGACCCGGCTCGCCAAGATCGCCGAGAGCAACAGGCTTCGGCTGTACTTCGACGCCGCGCCCGCCGTGGGCTGCACGTACGGCGACACGCCGGTCGGCGGTCTCGGCGACGCCGAGGTGTTCAGCTTCCACGCCACGAAGGTCGTGCACAGCTTCGAGGGCGGCGCGGTGGTCACCAACGACGACGCGCTGGCCGACCGGCTGCGGGCGGCCCGCAACTTCGGCTTCGGCGCGGACGGCACGGTGCACCTGGTCGGCACCAACGGCAAGCTGAGCGAGGCGTCGGCCGCGATGGGCCTGACCTCCCTGGAGACCCTCGACGAGATCTCCGCGCGCAACCGGGTCAACTACGAGCAGTACCGTCGGGCGCTCGCCGGGATCCCGGGCGTGGCCGTGCTGGACTACGACGGACCGAACCGCAACAACCACCACTACCTGATGGTCACCGTCACGGCGGAGCGCAGTGGCCTGCACCGGGACGTCCTGCTCGACGTCCTGCGGGCCGAGAACGTCAGGGCCCGGCCCTACTTCGCGCAGCCGCTGCACCTGATGCGGCCGTACCTGCGCCCGGACACCAGGGCCCTGCCGCACGCCGAGGCGCTCTGCGGGCGGCTGCTCGCCCTGCCCACCGGGCCACAGGTCGACGCCGACGACATCACCCGGATCGGCGAGGTGGTCCGGACCGCGGTGAGCGACGCGCCCGCGGTGGTGGCGCGGCACGCGGACCTCGCGGGAGCGGCCCGGCAATGACCGTGGGCGAGGCGTCCCGGCCCCGCGGACGGGTGGGACGGAACAAGCGACGAGAGAGGTGGCGATGGCGGCGAGCATCACCGGGACGGCGGTCGGCAGAGTGAAGCCCTGTCGACTCATCGACATCGAGCAGCATGCCGACGACCGGGGGAAACTCTCGGTCGTCGAGGAGGGGGCGGCCCTCGGATTCCCCATCCGGCGGGTGTACTACCTGCATGGCATGCGCGGCGGCACCGACCGGGGCGGCCACGCGCACCGCGCCCTGGAGCAGTTGATGATCGCCGCCCATGGCAGCTTCACGGTCCGCGTCGACGACGGCTTCCAGCAGACCGAGTACCACCTGGACGACCCGGGCGTCGGGCTGTACGTCGGCCCCCTGGTCTGGCGTGACCTGGTCGACTTCTCCCCGCAGGGGGTCTGCCTGGTGCTGGCGTCCGAGCAGTACGACGAGTCCGACTACTACCGGGACTACGACGAGTTCCTGCGCGACCTGTGACCGGTCGGCGGGCGATCCGGCCCGGCGGCGCGACCCGCGCCGCGAACCGGGTCGCCCGCCGACCGGCGCGGCTGGCGCCATGACGTCGGCGCGCGGCTGGCGCCATGACGTCGGCGCGCGGCTAGCGCCGTGCCGTCGGCGCGCGGTTGGCCAACACCCAGGCGGTGAAGGCCTCGACGCCGTCCACGACCGCGTCGAAGCGCAGCGAGTGGAACAGGTCGAACGCGTGCTGCGCGCCGGGCAGTTCGACGTAGGCCACCGGGTTGCGGGAGCCGGCGCGCAGCCGCTCGACGAAGTCGCGGACCCCCTCGACCGCCACCACGGTGTCCCGGTCACCGTGGGCGAGGAAGAACGGCGGGGCGGCCGGCCCGGCGTACGCCCCGGGCGCCGAGGGCAGCCGCCGGTCGGCGGTCAGCGCTCCGTAGTACCCGTACAGGCAGACCGCGGCGGCGACCGAGGTGTCGGCGTCGGCGAAGCCGGGCTGGAAGGCCGGGTCGTTCGGGGTCAGCGCGGCCGTCGCCGCGAGGTGCGCGCCGGCGGAACTGCCGGCGACGACGATGCGGTCCGGGTCGCCGCCGTACTCGTGGGCATGCGCCCGCACCCAGGCGATGACCTTCTTGGCGTCGACCAGGTGTTCGGGGAACCCGGCCTCCGGACGGAGCCGGTAGTTGGCGCTGACGCAGAGCCAGCCCTGGCCGGCCAACCGGTAGATCAGCGGCCGGGCCTCCCGGTTCTTGCGGCCGCTGACGAACCCGCCCCGGTGCAGGTGGATCAGGATCGGCGCGCCCGCCGGCCGGGACCGGTGGCGGTAGACGTCGAGCAGGTTGCGGCGGCCCGCGTCGCCGTAGCTCAGGTCGGCGATCCGCTCCACGTCGCGCCGCCGGACCGCGAACGGCGCGAGGAGGATCCGGGCGATCGGCCGGCGTCGGCGCAGCCCGCGCCGCGCCGCCGGGGCCAGGGTGTCCCGCCAGTGGGCGCCGAGGGCGTCGGCCAGGGCGGCGCGGACCGTCCGGTCGGCGCGCGCGCCCCGCGCGGCGACGACCAGCAGCCCGACCGTCACCAACCCGGCCAACGCGACCGCCGCGAACCCGCCCGGCGAGCCGGCGTCGCCCTCGACCACCGTGAGCGTCGTCGCGGCGGCCAGCCAGTAGATCGCCAGGAACGGCAGCTCGTTGACGGCCAGTCCGAAGTAGAAGCTCATCGCGCCGACCAGCCGGGGTCGGCGCGGCGCGGCGACCGCGAAGAACGTCAGCCAGGCGACGAAGACCACCGTCACGAGATAACCGATCGGCATGGGCGGGACAGTACCAACGCCCGCGCGCCGGGGCCGCGCGCAGGCGCGGGCCGGCACCGCCCCGCAGGGCCCGTAACGCGGTCAAGTCTGGGAGAGTTTCTCGACTCTGCGCCTTAGCATGGCCCCGATCGCAAACATTTTCCCAGTTGAGGTGGCGTCGTGGCCCTCGCATCCGTGTTCGGCACGAACCTTTTCAAGTACGAGCCCGGCGGGGTGATCGACTTCTACGACGGGTACCCGGTGGTGCGCGAGTCCTTCGCCCAGGCCGCGGCGTGGACCGGGATCGACGTGGAGCTGCTGCTGCGGCAGAACGCCGAGCACGCCGACCAGGCGGAGCAGATCCGGGTGGCGTCGATCGGGCTGGCCGCCGCGCAGCTCGGCATCCAGGACGTCCTCGTCGCCAAGGGGCTGCGCCCGGCGATGGTCGGTGGCCTGTCCCTGGGCGGCCTCGTCGGCGCCTGTGTGGCCGGCGCGGTCGGCCGGCGGGACCTGATGGAGTTGCTGGCGCGCGGCGAGCACCGCCCCGAGCGCGACGACGCCGACCGGGCCGAGGGCATCGCCTCGGCGTACCTGGCGCGCGACGCCGACCCGGAGTCCGAGGTCGCCGACCGCGACGGGGTGTACGTCAGCAGCGACTTCGGCACCGACGCCGATGGCCGCATCCGCATCGTGATGCTCAGCGGCTACCGCGACGCCCTGGAGAAGTACGCCGCCGAGCAGCCGGACGGCATGGTGACCGTCACCGAGGGGGCGGACCTCGCCGTGCACTGCCCGCTGCGGGAGACGGCCCGGCAGCACAGCCGCCCGCACATCGACGCGCTGACGTTCAGCGACCCGGTCCTTCCGGTCTGTTCCTGTCTGGAGCAGCGGACCCTGCGCACCGCCGACGAGGTCCGCGCGATGTTCGTCGACAACGTGGTCCGGCCGATCAGCCTGGTCCACGTCAACCAGGAGCTGAAGCGCCACGGCGCGCAGCTCGCCCTGGTGGTGGGCCCCTCCCCGGTGATGAACGCCCTGCGGTACCCGTTTCCCGCCGTCTTCGTGGACTCCCCGGCGGCGCTGCCCCGAGCCGTCGCCGCCGTCTTCGAACACGGCGTCGCGCTCTGAGCGGACGGCTTCGCCCGCCGCGCACCGGTGGCGCGCCCTGAGCGACCGGCTGGGCCGGTGACCGGGGCGGGCGGCCCAGTCCCCCGACCGGCCGCCCGCCCCGGCGTCATCCGGCGAAACGCGTGCCCACCCACTGCCGTACCGCCCCGACCGTGGTGTCGGCGTGGGCCTCCAGAATGGTGAAGTGGTCCCCGGGCACGTCCACCGTGGTGTCGGCCGCCGGCCAGGAGGTGCGCCAGGGCGCTCCGTCCGCCACCGAGGGCAGCGGCGACGCGGCCCGCACCAACAGCGTGGGCACCGGCGACGGGGTGGCCCGCCACCCCTCGAAGAGGTCGAAGTACCAGCTCATCGCGGTCAGCCGGGCGTGGTCCATCCGGGCCAGCGCGTCCTGGCGGGCGTACATGCCCTCGACCAGGGCGTCCCGGAACGGGTTGAGCGGCGAATCCACGGTGGTCGGCGGGTAGGTGTCGATCAGCACCAGCGCCGCCGGTGGGTCGCCGGCCGCCGCCAGCCGGGCCGCCACGTCGTGCGCGAGCACGCCGCCGGAGGAGGCACCGACCAGGATGTACGGCCCGTCGCCGACGCACCTGCGGACCAGCGCGGACTGCACGTCGACGACGGCCGAGGCGTCCGCCGGCAGCGGCTGCCCCGGGGCGAACCCGGGGTTGGGCAGCGCCCACACCGTCCGTTCGCCCCGCCACGGGGCGGCGAAGCGCACGTACTCGTGCACGCCGCCACGCGCCACGTAGGAGCTGAGGCACACCAGCGGAATGCCATCGCCGGAGCTGAGCCGGACCGGGGTGAGTTCCCGGCCCAGGTCGGTGGCGCAGCCGGCGGTCGGCCGCAGCCGGGCCGCCCCGCGCAGGAACGCGAACCCCGCCCCGGTACGCCCCGCGAGGCACGCCTCGCGGAACAGCGCGCCGACCGTCTCGCCCGGGTCCGCCTCGACCGGATCCGTCGGGTTCGTTCCGGCGCTCGGCGCGTCCGCTCCGGTGCCCGGCGCGTCGCCGGTGAGCGCGCTGCGCAGGTGCCCGGCGATCCGGCGCGGGCTCGGCTGGTCGAAGACCAACGTGGGCGCCAGCCGCAGCGCGGTGGCGGCGGAGAGCCGGTTGCGCAGCTCCACGGCGGTCAGCGAGTCGAAGCCGGCGTCGCTGAGCGACTGGTCGGGGGTGACGCTGCCCAATTCCGCGCCGAGCACCGTGGCCACCTCGCGGCGGACCAGGTCGAGCAGGATGCTCTCCCGCTCCGCGTCGCTCCGCCCGGCCAGCCGCTGCCGCAGGTCCACCTGCCGGGTGCCGCCCGCGTCGGCGCTGCGCCGGTCCGGCCGGCGCAGCAGCCCGCGCAGCGGCGCGGGCACCGCCGCCGGCAGCGCGGCCGGGTCGATCGCCGCCGCCACCAGCACCGGCTCGGCCAGTTCGCGCGCCGCGTCGAAGAGGGCCACCCCCCGCCGCGCGTCGAGCGGACGCATGCCGTCGCGGGCCATCCTGGCGCGGTCGGTCCCGGCGAGCGCGCCGGCCATCCCCTCGTCGTCGGGTGTCGCCCAGAGGCCCCAGGCCAGGGCGGTGCCGGGCAGGCCCCGGGCCCGCCGGTGTGCGGCCAGCGCGTCGAGGAAGGCGTTCGCGGCCGCGTAGTTGGCCTGGCCCGGGCCGCCGAGCACACCGGCGACGGAGGAGAAGAGCACGAACTCGGCGAGGTCGGCCTCGCGGGTCAGCTCGTGCAGGTTCAGCGCCCCGTCGACCTTGGGCCGCAGCACCCGGGCCACCCGCTGCGCGGTCAGCGACCCGAACACGCCGTCGTCGAGGACCCCGGCGGCGTGGACCACGGCGGTCAGCGGCCGGTCCAGGCCGTCGAGGAGGGCGGCGAGGGCGTCCCGGTCGGCGGCGTCGCAGGCGGCGACGTCGACCCGTACGCCGGCCTCGGCGAGCTCGGCGGCCAGCCGGCCGCCGGCCCCGGACCGGTCGCCGCCGCGCCCGAGCAGCAGCAGCCGGCGGGCGCCCCGGTCCACCAGGTGCCGGGCGAAGACGCGGCCCAGCAGCCCGAGGCCGCCGGTGACCAGCACCACCCCGTGCGGGTCCAGCGGGGCGGCCGGGCGGGTCGGCACGGCGCCCACCGCCCGGGCGAGCCGGGGCACCAGCACCGCGCCGGCCCGCAGGGCGAACTGCTCCTGGCCGGACTGCGCCGCGCCGGCCACGCTGCGCAGCACCGCCCGGTCGGGCACCGGGTCGGCGGCCGGGTCGAGGTCGACCAGGACGATCCGGCCGGGGTGTTCCGTCTGGGCCGAGCGGACCAGCCCCCACACCCCGGCGTGGGCCAGGTCCGGCACGTCGGTGCCGGGCCGCACGCGCACCGCGCCCCGGGTGGCCACCACCAGCCGGGCGTCGGCCGGCCGCTCCTCGGCCAGCCACCACTGCACTAGGCGCAGCACCCGCTGGGTGGCCTCGTGCACCGCCTCGGCCGTCGGCACGTCCCCGCTGGTGGGGCCGGCGGCGGGCAGCAGCACGAACTCCGGCGAGCCGGGCCCCGGGTAGGCGGGCAGCCCGGTGGCCCGGGTCGAGTCGGGCTCGTCGAGCACCGCCCACCGCCGGTCCCGGTCGCCTCCGGTTGGCGGCAGGGGCTGCCAGTCCAGGTGGAACAGCGCCGAGCGGACGCTGGCCGGGACCCCGCCCGCCGGGGCCCCGGCGACCGGCCGGGTCCGCAGCGCGCCGATGGAGACCACCGGCGCGCCGCCCGGGTCGGTGGCCCGGAGGCCGACCGCGCCGTCGGCGCCGTAGCGCAGCCGCACCCGCAGCGCCGTCGCGCCGCTGGCGTGCAGCCGCACGTCGTGCCAGGAGAAGGGCAGGCGCGGGCCGGTGTCGTCGGCCGGCGCGGCGGTGACGATGTCGGCGTGCAGGGCGGCGTCGAGCAGCGCGGGATGGATCCCGTACCCGTCGGCGGCACCGGGGAGGGCGACCTCGGCGTAGACCTCGTCGCCGGTGCGCCACACCGCCCGCAGCCCCTGGAAGGCCGGGCCGTAGCCGTGCCCGTGCTCGGCGAGCCGGTCGTAGATCCCGTCCAGCGGCACCGCCTCGGCCCCCGCCGGGGGCCACGGCTCGGCCGGCGCGGGGGCCAGGCCGGGTTCGGCCGGCGCGGGGGCCAGGACGCCGGTGGCGTGCCGGGTCCACGAGGTGTCCGCCTCCGCGCCGTCGTCCTGCGGGCAGGCGTGCACCGTGACCGGCCGGCGGCCGGCGTCGTCCGCCGCGCCCACCTGCACCTGGAGCCGCACGCCGCCGCGTTCGGGCAGCACCAGCGGGCTCTCGACGAGCAGCTCCTCCAGCCCGCCGGCACCGACCTCGTCGCCGGCCCGGATCGCCAGTTCGACGAAGCCGGTGCCGGGGAAGAGCACGGTTCCGGCGACCGCGTGGTCGGCGAGCCACGGCTGGGTACGGCCGCAGATCCGGCCGGTGAGCAGCACCCCGTCGGTGTCGGCCAGGCGCACCGCAGCGCCCAGCAGGGCGTGGCCCGCCGGGCGTTGCCCGAGCGCGGCCGGGTCGTCCGGGCCGGGCCGGGCATGCAGCCAGTACGACCGCCGTTGGAAGGCGTACGTGGGCAGGTCGACCCGGCGTGCCCCGGGGCCGGCGAGGACGGTGGGCCAGTCGAGGTCCACCCCGGTGGTGAAGAGCTCGCCGACTGCGGTGGCGAGGGCGCGCGGCTCGGTCAGGTCGCGCCGCTGGGCGGCGACGAACGCCACCTCGTCGGGGTCGACGTCGGCCAGGCAGTCCCGGGCCAGCGCGGTCAGCACGCCGTCGGGCCCGAGCTCGACGAAGACCCGCACGCCGTCGTCGTGCAGCGCCCGCACCCCGTCGGCGAAGCGGACGGTGTGCCGGACGTGGCGCACCCAGTGGTCGGCGGTGTCCACCGCGCCGGCCCCGGCGAAGCCGCCGGTCAGGTTCGACAGCAGCGGGATGCGCGGCGGCGCGTACGCGATCCGGTCGGCGACCTTGCGGAAGTCCTCCAGCATCGGCTCCATCAGCGACGAGTGGAAGGCGTGCGAGACCCGCAGCCGGCGGGTGCGCCGGCCGGAGCGGGCGAACCGGTCGGCCAACCGCAGCACGGCCTCCCGGTCCCCGGCGAGCACCACCGCCTCCGGCCCGTTGACCGCGGCGATGTCCACGTCGGCGGTGAGCAGTTCGCGGACCTCGTCCTCGCTGGCCCGCAGCGCGACCATGGCCCCGTCGTCGGGCAGCGCCTGCATGAGCCGGCCCCGCGCGGCCACCAGCTCCGCCGCGTGCTCCAGGCTGAGCACGCCGGCCACGTGGGCGGCGGTGAGTTCGCCGACGGAGTGGCCGCCGACCGCGTCCGGGCGCAGGCCCCAGGAGGCGAGCAGCCGGAACAGCGCCACCTCGAAGGCGAACAGCGCCGGCTGGGCCCAGCCGGTCCGGTCGAGCAGCTCCGGCTCGTCGCGGACCACCTCGCGCAGCGGGCGGTCCAGGTGCCGGTCCAGGGCGGCGCACACCTCGTCGTACGCCTCGGCGAAGGCCGGGTGCGCGGCGGCCAGCGCGTCGCCCATGCCGGGCCGCTGCGCGCCCTGCCCGGTGAAGAGCACCGCCAGCCGCCCCTCGCGGACCCGGCCGGTGCGGACCCGGGCGAAGTCGCCGCCCACCACGGCCGCCCGGTGCGCCAGCCGGGCCCGCCCGGTGGCCAGCGAGTACGCCACGTCCCACGGGTCGAGTCCGCCGGTCGCCCCGGCCAACCGGTCGAGCTGGGCGGGCAGCGCCTCCTCGGTGCGCGCGGAGACCAGCCACGGCACGTCGGGCCGGTCGGGGGTCGGGTCGGCCGCCGGCCGGTCGGGCTCCGGTGGCGCCTGCTCGAGGATGAGGTGGGCGTTGGTGCCGCTGACGCCGAACGACGACACGCCGGCCCGGCGCGGCCGGCCGGTCTCCGGCCAGGGTCGCGCCCCGGTGAGCAGGCGCACCGCGCCGGCGGACCAGTCGACGTGCCCGGTCGGCTCGGTGACGTGCAGCGTGCCGGGCAGCGTGCCGTGCCGCAGGGCCATCACCATCTTGATCACCCCGCCGACGCCGGCGGCGGCCTGGGTGTGGCCGATGTTGGACTTCAGCGACCCGAGCCAGAGCGGGGCGGCGGGGTCCCGGTCCCGGCCGTACGTGGCCAGCAGGGCCTGGGCCTCGATCGGGTCACCGAGGGTGGTGCCGGTGCCGTGCGCCTCGACCGCGTCCACGTCGGCGGCGGTGAGCCCCGCCGAGGCCAGCGCCTGGCGGATCACCCGCTGCTGGGCGGGGCCGCTCGGCGCGGTCAGCCCGTTGCTGGCACCGTCGGAGTTGACCGCGCTGCCCCGGATCACCGCCAGCACCGGATGGCCGTTGCGGCGGGCGTCGCTGAGCCGTTCCAGCAGGACCAGCCCGGCGCCCTCGGCGAAGGCGGTGCCGTCGGCGGTGGCGGAGAACGCCCGGCACCGGCCGCCCGGGGAGAGGGCCCGCTGCCGGCTGAACTCCACGAAGGGCGCGGGGGTGGACATCACGGTGACCCCGCCGGCCAGGGCGAGGGCGCACTCCCCCGAGCGCAGCGAGCGGGCGGCCAGGTGCAGCGCCACCAGCGACGACGAGCAGGCGGTGTCCACCGTGATCGCCGGGCCCTCCAGGCCGAAGCTGTACGCGACGCGGCCGGAGGCGACGCTGCCGGCGCTGCCGTTGCCGAGGTACCCCTCGACCCCGTCGGGCACCCGGTCGGCCAGCCGGGTGCCGTAGTCGCCGAACATCACCCCGGCGAAGACCCCGGTCCGGCTGCCCCGCACCGAGGTGGGGTCGATGCCGGCGCGTTCGAACGCCTCCCAGGCGCACTCCAGCAGCAGCCGCTGCTGCGGGTCGGTGGCCAGGGCCTCCCGGGGGCTGATGCCGAAGTGGGCGGCGTCGAAGCGGTCGGCGTCGTACAGGAAGCCGCCCTCGGCGGCGTAGCTGCGACCGGCGGCGTCGGGGTCGGCGTCGAAGAGGTGCTCCAGGTCCCAGCCGCGGTCGGTGGGGAACGGCCCGAGCACGTCGGTCCCGTCGGCCACCAGCCGCCACAGCGCTTCGGGCGAGTCCACGCCGCCGGGGTAGCGGCAGCCGACCGCCACCACGGCGACCGGTTCCTCGGTGGCGGGCGGCGGCGCGGCCGCCGACCCGTCGTCCGGGGCGGCCGACCCGAAGAGTTCGGTCAGCAGGTGCCCGACCACCGCCTCGGGGGTCGGGTGGTCGAAGACGAGGGTCGCCGGGAGCCGCACCCCGACGGCGGCGGCCAGCCGGTCGCGCAGCCGCACGGCGCTCATCGAGTCGAAGCCGAGGTCCTTGAACGCGGTGTCGGTGCCGACCCGCTCCGCCCCGTCGCGGCCGAGCACGGCCGTGATCTCGGAGCGGAGCAGTTCGGTCAGGATCCGGGTGCGGCCCGGCGGGTCGGCGGCGGCCAGCCGGCGGGCCAGCAGCACGGCGTCCGGGCCGGCGGCGGCGCGGGGGCCGACCAGCGCGCGCAGCAGCCCGGGGACCGGGCCGGGCAGCGGCGCGGTCAGCTCCGGCCGGGCGGCCACCACGGCGTCGAGCCCACCGGCGACCGCCACGTCGAACAGGGCGATGCCCTGCTGGCGCGACAGCGTGCCCCGCTCGGCCCGCTCGGTCCACGGCGCCCACGCCACCGAGGTTGCCGGCCGGCCGGCGGCGCGGCGGATGCGGGCCAGCGCGTCCAGGTGGGCGGTGACGGCGGCGTCGGCGTCCGCGCCGACGGGCGGCGCGCCGAGCCCGGGCAGGGCGGTGGCCCGGGAGCAGGTCACCAGCAGCCGCAGCGGGTGGTCCCGGAGCAGGTCGTGCAGGTGCGTGGCGGTGTCCAGGCGGGCCGGCAGCGGGGCGGTCGGGTCGTCGACGGCGACCACCGCGGTCAGCGGCCGATCGAGGCCGGCCAGCAGCGCGGCGAGGGCCGCCGGGTCGGCCGGGTCGCACTCCGGCACGTGGACCTGCACGCCGGGCCCGGTCAGCTCGGCGGCGAGGCGTTCGGCGGTGGGCCGGGTCGCGCCACCGGGCACGGGCAGCAGCAGCCGCCGGGCCGCGTACCGGGTGACCAGGTGCCGGACCAGGTCCGGGCCGGGATCGGTGGTGACCCCGGTGACCAGGACCGTGCCGTCCGGGTCCAGCTCGACCGGTGGCCCGCCGGCGGGCGTGGCCGGCACCCGGGTCAGCCGGGGGGCCAGCAGGTCGTCACCGCGCAGCGCGAGCTGCGGCTCCCCGGCCCCGGCCGCTGCGACCGCGAGGGCCGGGTCGAAGGGAGCCTGCGGGTCCAGGTCGACCAGGACGAGGCGGTCCGGGTGCGCCGCCTGCGTCGACCGCAGCAGCCCCCACACCGAGGCGTGCGCCAGGTCGCGGACGTCCTCGTCTCCGGTGGCGGCCACCGCGCCGCGGGTGACGACCACCAACCGGGCGGTGGCCGTGGGCTCCTCGGCGAACCACCGTCGCACCAGCTCCGCGACGCGGCGCGCGGCCGGTGCCGGGCCGGCGGCGTCCTGCGGCAGGCAGGCCAGCAGCACGACGTCGTACGGCCCGCCGTCGTCGTCGCCGTGGCGGGTCCAGCGGATGCCGGCGGCGTCGCGCACCGGGGGCACCGGCGTCCACTCGGTGCGCAGCAGCGCGTCGTGGAAGCTCTGCGGGCCCAGCCGGAGCCGGGCGGGCAGGTCGAACAGCGCCGGGCGCAGCACCTTGCCGATCGCGGTGCGCGGGATCCGGTCGACCTCGTACACCTGCTCGGGGACCTTGAAGTAGGACAGCTCGCGCCGGCAGGTGGCGACGACCAGGTCGGGGTCCACCCCCTGCGGGCCGGGCACCACGAACGCCACGGGCACCTCGCCCAGCAGCTCGTGGCGCTGCCCGGCGACCGCCGCCTCGGCCACCCCGGGCACCCCGGCCACCACGTCCTCGACCTCGCGGGGATGGATGTTCTCCCCGCCCCGGATGATCAGCTCCTTGACCCGGCCGGTGATGGTCAGGTAGCCGGCCTCGTCGCGGCGGGCCAGGTCACCGGTGCGGTACCAGCCGTCGGAGAGCACCTCGGCGGTCTCCTCGGGGCGGCCGTGGTAGCCGAGCATGACCGCCGGGCTGTCCACCCAGACCTCGCCCTCGGCACCGTCCGGCACCTCCGCGCCGCTGCGCGGGTCGGCCAGCCGCAGGGTCAGGCCCGGCACCGGCAGCCCGCAGGAGCCCGGGACCCGGGGGCCGGTGGGCGAGTTGGTGGTGATCGGGCCGCCGGTCTCGGTGCTGCCGTAGCTGTCGATCAGCCGGACCCCGAGGGTCTCCTCGAAGGACTGGTGCAGGGCGGCCGAGCAGCCGGAGCCGGCCACCATGCAGACGCGCAGCGCCGAGGTGCCCAGCCCGACCTCCCGGGCGGCCGCCAGCACGTGCTGGTAGAGCGTCGGCACCCCGCAGACGAACGTGGACCGGTCCTCGCGCAGCACGGTGACGATCTCGTCGACCGCCAGCCCGTCCATGATCCGCGCGGTGGCGCCGACCGCGACGACCCCGAGGACGCAGAGGTTGTGCGACACGGTGTGCGACAGCGGCAGGGGCCAGAGCACCCGGTCGGACCCGTCGAGCCCGAGGATCGGCGCGTAGCAGGCCGCCACCCCCCACATGGACCGGCGGTGGGTGGAGAGCACGCCCTTGGGCCGGCCGGTGGTGCCGGAGGTGTAGAGCATCCAGGCGGGAGCGTCCAGGTCGGCGTCGTCGCGGGCGGCCATCGGCGGCTCGCTGCCCGCCAACTCCTCGAACGCGCGCACGCCCGGCGGGGCCGGGTCGTCGCCGGTGAGCACCACCCGCAGGTCCGGGTGGCGGGGCCGCAGGCGGGTGACCTGGTCGAGGTGGACCGGGTCGGTGACCAGCACCACCGCCCCGCTGTCGGTGAGCAGGTGCTCCAGTTCGGCGTCGGTGGCGTGCGGGTTGAGCGGCACGCCCACCGCGCCGGCGCGGGCCACGGCGAGGTACGTCTCCACGGTCTCGACCCGGTTGCCGAGCAGCAGCGCGACCCGGTCGCCGCGGTCGGCGCCGAGGGCGGCCAGGTGCCCGGCCAGCCGGCCGGTGCGCCGCCGCAGCTGGGCCCAGGTCACCGCGCGCCGGCCGTCGGAGAAGGCGGTCCGCTCCCCGAGCCGGTCGGCATGCTCCGCGAGCAGTTCGTGCAGCGGCCTGATCAAGTCGGTGCGCAACATGCCGCCGCTCCTCGGGGGGTGTCGAAGTGACGCGGATGCGCCGTCGGGCACCGCCGGGACTCGTCGCTCCGGCGGTGCCCGACGGGGTGGTTCAGTACAGGCCCTCGGGCTTGTCGGTGCTGATCTGCAGGGGCGCCACGTTGGCCACGCCGTCGCAGGGCCACTCGTCGGAGGTGCGGAACCGGATCGCCTGGTCCCGCTCCAGCACGTTCGGCAGGAACAGGTCCTCGTGCAGCACCATCAGCCGCACCCGGCCCACCTCGCCGTACTCCACCACCCGGTCGGGGTGCTCCCGGTCCACCACGGTCATCGTGGTGTGCGGGAAGTTCGGCACGTACGGCAGCGTCTCGCCGCCGTCGGGCGAGGGCAGGCCGTTGGCGTTGCCGAAGGTGTTGCCGTAGGTGGCCCCGATGACGCCGCCGGGCATGGCGGCGGCGAAGCGCTGCCACGCGTCGGGGGTGAGCTGGGTGCCGCCCAGGTAGACCCCGGAGAGCTTCGCGGTGAGCTCCGGCCGCCGGTTGATCAGGGCCTGCACCACCGCGGGGGTGGTCCGCAGGTAGTCCACGGGCCGGCTCTCCAGGATGTCGGTGACCTGCTCGATGACGTGGTCGACGTACCGGTTCATCTCGGCCAGCTGGCCGCCCCGGATGAGCGTCTTGATCCACCGGGGGTCCAGGTCGACGGAGTAGACCATCGAGCCGTCGATGTCGGCGAGCTGGTCGGCCTCCTCGCCGACCAGGTGCGGGCCGCTGGGGCAGGCGTCGATCCAGACCGCGCCCGGTCGGAAGCCGACCATCTGCCGCCCGCGCAGCCGCCACGCCGCCCAGTGCACCGACATCGCGTCGGTGTAGTGCACCCGGCACGGCTTGCCGGTGGTGCCGGCCGACTCCCACACCCGGCCGGCCAGCGGTCGGGGCACGCTCTGCGGGACGAACTCCGCCGGGTCCAGGTCGCGCAGGACGGCGAGGTCGAAGTTGCCGAACGCGGAGAGCTCGTCGTAGCGGGTGATCTCCAGGGGGTCGAAGTCGAGCTCGGCGCGGCGCTTCAGCCAGTAGCCGGACCCGCCGTCCGGATCGAAGTGGCGGCGCAGGACGTGGCGCGTCCACGCGTCGAGGTCCCGGGCCAGCCAGTCATCGGTCAGCCCCTGCAGCTCTTCCTTGCTCGCCTTCACCGACATGTCGGCAGTATCGGCCCGCAGGCAGTGAGGGATCCCCTAGAGCGCGCCCGGGGCCGAACGCCGTCCGGTGATCTAGCGAGAGCCCTAGTCTTACCGTGCGTCACCTGCCGGTGCCCGCCCCGGCGGGTGGATGATCCCGCGATGGCCGCAGATCCGGATCGGAAACCGACCGCCCGCGCCCCGGGACACGTCGCCGTGTTCACCTTCCCGGCGTACGCGCACATCGCCCCGGCGGTGCCGATGCTCGCCGAGCTGGTGCGGCGCGGCCATCGGGTGACCTGCTTCGTGGTCGCCCGCTTCGCCGAGCTGGTCGCGGCCAGCGGGGCGGAGGTCGTCGAGTACGAGTCCGACTTCCCCTGGGCCGACGGCCCGACCGGGTCGGCGGTGGAGAAGATCCTCGACTTCTTCGCGGAGGCGATCGCGCCGGTGCCGGCGGCGGTGTCCCGGCTCGCCGACGACCGGCCCGACGTCGTCGCACACGACCTGGCCGCCTCGGAGGCCGCCCGGATCATCGCCCGCGCCTGGGACGTCCCGGTGGTGCAGCTCTGCCCCACCATCGCCTCCAGCCCCGGCTTCTCCATGTCGCAGCGGCAGAGCCTCGAGGTCATCGGGCCGCCACCGGAGCCGGTCGACCCGGCCGACGCGCGGTTCGCCGAGTTCGTCGCCCGGCGGGAGCGGATGCTGGCCGACCGTGGCCTGGCCGGGGTGTCGATCGAGGGGTTCGGCGCGGAGCACGGGCCCAACATCGTCTTCCTGCCCCGGGAGTTCCAGCTCGCCCCGGAGACCTTCGACGAGCGCTTCACCTTCGTCGGGCCGTGCCTTGCCGACGCGCCGGGCACCGGCGACTGGACCCCGCCGGCCGACGGCCGGGACGTGCTGCTGCTCTCGCTGGGCAGCTCATACACCCCGGACCAGGCCCAGTTCCTGCGGTTCTGCGTGGACGCGCTCGCCGACGGGCCGTGGCACGTGGTGCTGACCCTCGGCCACCGGGTGCGGCGCGAGGAGTTCGGCCCCTTGCCCGGCAACGTCGAGGCGCACCAGTGGCTGCGGCACCCGCAGGTGCTGCGGCACGCCGCCGGTTTCGTCACCCACGGCGGGATGGGCAGCGTGATGGAGTCGCTGTTCCACGGCGTGCCGATGGTGCTCGTGCCCTACCACATGGACCAGCGGGTGATCGCCGACCGGGCCGTGGAGCTGGACCTCGGCCGGGTCATGCGCCGCGAGGAGACCAGCGCGGACGCGCTGCGCGCGGCGGTCCAGGAGATCACCGTCGACCCGCGCATCCGGACGGCCGTGGAGCGGATGCGCGGCCACGTGCACCGGGCCGGCGGCGCGGTGCGGGGCGCCGACGCCGTCGAGTCGCTGATCCGGATCCCCGCCCACCACACCGACAGGGAGCGTTCATGACCGGCCGCCACATCGCGTTCTTCAACTATCCGGCCCACGGCCACGTCAACCCGACACTGCCGGTGGCGGCCGAGCTGGTGCGGCGCGGCCACCGGGTCACGTACGTGGTCGCGTCGCACTTCGCGGACGTGGTCGCGTCGACCGGCGCGGAGGTCATCAGCTACGAGTCGATGGTGCCGAAGTCGTGGGCCACCGTGGCCATCCCGACGACCATCACCGGCGACGACCTGGCGGAGGCGGCGGCGGTGCACCTCGCCGAGGTGCTCACCCCGCTGCCCGAGGTGAAACGACGCCTCGACGCCGACCGGCCGGACGTGCTGGTCTACGACTCCTTCGGCTACGCCACCGGCCGGCTGCTGTCCCGGGCCTGGGACCTGCCCTCGGTGCTGACCGCCACCACCTTCGTCTCCAGCGACACCTTCTCCCCGTACGCGCAGCTCGCCGCGACCATGACCCCGCCCGACCCGGACCATCCGGCGCTGCGCCGCGAGCGGGAACTGATGCGCCGCACGCTCGACGAGCACGGCCTGGGCGACATGTCCAACGAGGAGTTCGCCGGCGCCCCGGAGGCGAAGACGCTGGTCTTCGTCCCGCCGGAGTTCCAGCCGGGCATCGAGACGTTCGACGACCGGTTCGTCTTCGTGGGGCCGTGCATCGGCGACCGCGCCCACCAGGGCGAGTGGGCCCCGCCCGAGGACGGCCGGCCGGTGGTGCTGGTCGCGCTCGGCAGCTTCGGGTACGAGAACCAGCTCGGCTTCTACCGCGACGCCCTCGCCGCCCTGGTCGACCTGCCGTGGCACGTGGTGATGTCGCTGGGTGGCCTGGTCACCCCGGACGACCTCGGCCCGTTGCCGGCGCACGTGCAGGCCCGGCCGTGGGTGCCGCAGCTGGCGGTGCTCAAGCATGCCTCGGCCTTCGTGTCGCACGCCGGCATGGGCAGCACGATGGAGTCGCTGTCCTTCGGCGTGCCGCCGGTGGTGGTGCCCCGCACCGGCGAGCAGGACCTGGTCGCCGCCCGGGTGGTCGAGCTGGGGCTCGGCCGCTGCATCACGCCGGCCGAGCTGACCCCGCGAGGGCTGCGCGACGCCGTGCTCGGGCTGCGCGACGACACCGGCGTCCAGGGACGGGTCGCGGAGCTGGCGGCCGCCATCGCCGCCCGCAAGGGCCCCTCGCTGGCCGCGGACACCATCGAGGCCCGGCTGGTCGGGGCATGACCGCCACCGCCTCGCACCTGCTCTTCCTGCCCTATCCGGCGTACGGGCACATGATGCCGGTGCTGCCGGTGCTGGCCGAGTTGGTCGCCCGGGGGCACCGGGTGACCTGCTTCGCCACCGACGACTTCGCCGACCGGGTCCGCGCCACGGGCGCGCAGGTGCACCCGTACGACCCGCCGCCGTCGGCGGACCCGCCGCCGGGCGTCATCGACGCCGACGAGTGTGCGCGGGCGCCGCTGAAGCTGCTCAACGCAAGCCTGGCGGTGCTGCCCACGATCGAGGCATGCCTCGACGGCCCGCCGGACGTCGTGGTCTACGACACCACACTCTGGCTCACCGGGCGGCTGCTGGCCGCCCGCTGGCAACGACCGAGCATCCAGCTGTCCCCCACGTTCGTCTCCAACGACCACTTCAACCTCTCCGACCAGCAGCAGGAGTACGCCGGCCAGATCGATCGGTCGCATCCGGCGCTGGCGGAGTTCGCCACCCGGCTGACCGAGGCGGTGACCGGCAGCGGACTGCCCGAGGAGCGCCAGGTGGAGCTCTTCCACGGCCGGGAGGAGTTCACCATCGCCTTCCTGCCCCGCGAGTTCCAGTTCGCCGGCGAGACCTTCGACGAGCGGCACGTCTTCGTCGGGCCGACCGGGCAGGCCGACGACGGGCCCGGGTGGCGGCCGCCGCCGGACGGTAGGAACGTGCTGCTGGTCTCGCTGGGCACCACCGTCAACAACCAGCCGGACTTCTTCCGCGACTGCGTACGCGCCTTCGCGAACCTGCCCTGGCACGTGGTGATCGCGCTGGGTGCCCGGGTGGACCCGGCGGAGCTGGGCGAGCTGCCACCGAACGTCGAGGCGCACCGCTGGGTGCCGCTGCGATCGGTGCTGGCGCACGCGTCGGTCTTCCTCTGTCAGTCCGGAATGGGCAGCGTCATGCAGGCGCTGCACGCCGGCGTGCCGATGGTGGTCGTACCGCACCACCCCGAGCAGCACGTCAACGCGCGTCGGCTGACCGACCTGGGGCTCGCCCGGGTGGTCCAGCGCGACGAAGCGTCCGTCGAGGCGCTGCGCGACGCGGTGTCCGTGGTGGCGGCCGACGCCGCGATGCGCGACCGGGTGCACCGGATGCGCGGGCACGTCCGGGCGGCCGGCGGCGCGGCGCGCGCTGCCGACGCCGTCGAGCGGCAGTTGCGGGCGGCCCTGGAGGGGGTGGCATGACCGGCGCCGCACGAACGACCGGCGGGACGACCCCGCCTGCCGGCGACGAGCCGGTGACCCTGCCGGTGCGGCGGGGCTGCCCCTTCGACCCGCCCGCCGAGTACGCCGAGCTGCAACGGCAGCGCCCGGTGGCCCCGCTGCGGCTCACCGTGGGGCCGGGCGGCGGCGTCGGCTGGCTGGTCACCCGCCTCGCCGACGCCCGTCGGGTGCTCAGCGACGGCCGGTTCAGCCACCGCAACGAGCTGATCGGCCTGCCGATCCCCCCGCCGTTCCCGATCGACGACTACCAGCCTTCGCCGGCCGCACCGGGCGCGTTCATCAAGATGGACCGGCCGGAGCACATCCGCTACCGACGGCTGTTGACCCGCCGGTTCACCGTCCGTGGGGTCGCCGAGCTGACCCCGATGATCACCCGGATCACCCACGAGCACCTGGATCGGATGGCGCAGGCCACCGGCCCGGTGGACCTGGTCTCCGCGTTCGCCGAACCGGTGCCGATGCGGGTGATGTGCGAGCTGGTCGGCGTGCCGGCACAGGCGCAGGCGCCGCTGGCCGAACACTTCGCCGTACTGTCGCGGATGTCGTACCCGTTGGAGGAGCTGATCACCGCGTGCACGGTGATCGCCGAGCTGCTCGGGGACCTGGTCGCGGCGAAGCGGGCCGCACCGGGGGCGGACCTGCTCAGCGACCTCGCCCGCGACGCCTCGCTGACCGACACCGAGCGGGTGAACCTGGCCTGGGCGTTGCTCGGCGGCGGCTTCGACACCACCGCCAACATGATCGCCCTCGGCACGTACGCGCTGCTGCGCCACCCGGACCAGCTGGCGCTGCTGCGGGCCCGCCCCGACCTGGTCGACGACGCGGTCGAGGAGCTGCTGCGCTACCTGACCATCTCGCACCTGGGGGCGAGCCGGGCCGCGCTGGAGGACGTCGAGCTGGGCGGGGTGCGCATCCGCGCGGGTGACACCGTGGTGGTGGCGCTGCCGGCCGCGAACCGGGACCCCGCGCACTTCGCCGAGCCGGACCGGCTGGACATCACGGCGGACCACCGGGGGCACGTGGCCTTCGGGCACGGCGTGCACCAGTGCATCGGCCAGAACCTCGCCCGGGCCGTGCTGCGGGTGGCCTACCCGGCGCTGTTCGACCGGTTCCCGTCGCTGCGGCTGGTCGATCCGGCGGGCGACCTGCCGATGCGCGAGGACATGCTGCACTACGGCGTGCACGAGATGCCGGTGACCTGGGACCGTGCGGTGAACCCGACGGCCGGGCCGCCCACAACGGCGGCGGTCGACCCCGACGCCCCCGCCGACGTGGCGAAATCCTTGAATTGACCTACCTCGAAATCTGCGGCCGACCGGTCAGGACGGTCAGAGCCTGGCCGGGAGTCGCGCCATGACGCAGTACACGGTGACCATCGAGTCACAACCTGGAGAGTCGACGACCATCCTGCGCGTCGAGACCACACCACGGCCGCGCATCGTCGAGGTGACCGTCAGGGCGGGCGCCGACGGGGTGGTCTGCTCGACCGCCCTGCCCCCGGTCGACCTGGCGAAGATCGCCGACGCGTTCGGCGGGCCCGGTGCGGCGGAGCCGACGGCGCCACCGCAGGCGGGCGGGCCGGCGCAGCTGACGGCGGCGCCCGGCGCGGCCGGGCCGGGGCAGTCGACGCGCGGCCGGCAGGACCCGTCGCCCCCGCCGGGCGCCGCCGACGAACGGACCACCCGCAACTACCGGCGGATGCCGGAGGTGGCCGGGCTGGTCCGGGCGTACCGGGAGGCGGTCAGCGTCACCGAGCTCGCCCGCCGGTACGGGGTGCCCCGGCACACCATGAACGCCTGGCTCGGGCGATTGCGGCGCGAGGGCGTCATCGAACGGCGGTGACGGCCGGGGTGAGGCGACGGCCCGGGGGTGAGGCGACGGCCCCGGGCAAGGCGACGGCCCCGGGTGGCCGGTGCGATCCCGAGCACCGGCCACCCGGGACGACTACGCGGCCGGGGCCGGGTCGGTGGCCAGCACCGCGGCGTGCAGCGCGTCGACGATCCGGTCGACCTGCTCGGCGGTGACGATCAGCGGGGGCGCGACGGAGAGCACGGTGCCCTCCGAGCGGACGATCACCCCGTTGGCCCGGCACGCGGCGACCACCTGGGTGGCCTGCACGAAGGAGTCGAACTCGACGGCGGCCAGCAGGCCGACGCCGCGCACCTCACGGACCCCCGGCAGCCCGCCGAGCCGCTCGGCGAGCCGGCCGCAGAGCCGCTCCCCCGCCGCGGCGGCGTTGGCGACCACGCCGTCGGCGAGCACGTCGAGCACGGTCAGCGCGACGGCCGCCCCGAGCGCGTGCCCGCTGGTGGTGTGGCCGTGACGCAGCCCGCCGAGCATCGGGTCACCGGCGAACGCCTCGGCCACGGTCGAGGTCATGGTGACGGCGGCGAACGGGACGTAACCGCTGGTCAGTCCCTTCGCGGTGGTGATCACGTCGGGGCGGATCCCCTCGCGCTGGTGGGCGAACCAGGCCCCGGTGCGGCCCAGCCCCGTGGTGATCTCGTCGAGGATCAGCAGCACGCCGTGCCGGTCGCAGATCTCGCGGACCGCCCGCAGGTAGCCGTCGGGCAGCGGGCGGATGCCGCCCACCCCGAGCACCGGCTCCACGATGAAGGCCGCGACCCGCTCCGCGCCCTGGGCGAGGATCGCCTCCTCCAGGGCCTCCGGCCCCGGCACGACGCACTCGTCGTGCGCCGCGCCGCCCGCGCAGGCCACGCAGCGGGGCGTCGGTACGTGGGCGAACCCGCCGGGCAGGGGCCCGCAGCCGGACCAGAGCAGCGGGGACGCGGTCAGCGCCGACATGGCGATGGTGGTGCCGTGGTAGCCCTCGGCCAGCGACAGGACGGTGGTGCGGTCGGGCTGGCCGCGCATCGCGTGGTACATCCGCACGATCCGGATCGCCGCCTCGTTGGCCTCCGAGCCGGAGTTGCAGAACAGGCTGTGCGTCAGCGGCTCGCCGTAGAGCTCGGCCAGCTTGGCCGCCAGCAGCACGGCAGCCTCGTTCGAGGCGCCGAGCAGGGCGTACGTCATCAGCTTCGCGGACTGCTCGCGCAGCGTGGCCAGCACCCGGGGGTGGCCGTAGCCGAGGGTGGCGTTGTACTGGCCGCTGCGCCCGTCGAGGTAGCTGCGGCCGTGCGCGTCGGTGACCTCGCAGCCCTGCCCGGAGACGATCATGAGCTGTTCGCTCACGCCGACCGGCGTGAACGGGTGCAGCAGGTGGCGGCGGTCCAGCTCGGCCAGTTCCTCACCGGTGCGGGCCCGTGGTGCGACGAAGGTGTCGGTCATCGGCGGCTACTCCTGATTCGGGGGGAATGGACCGTGACGCGCCGGCCACGGGTGGCCGGCGCGGGCGCCCCGGTCACCACCGCACGGCCGCCGCGGCGGCGAAGTCGCCGGCGTGCGCGAACGCGGAGAGCACGACCAGGTCGCCCTTGTGCAGCAGCCCCTCGTTGCGGGCGTGGTCCAGGCTCACCGGGATGCCCGCGCCGAAGAGGTTGCCGTACCGGTCGAAGGTGTCCACGTGCCGCTCGGGCTTGACCTCCAGCGCCTCCCGCCAGTTGCGCAGGAACATCCGGTTGGGCTGGTTGGTCACCAGCATGTCGATGTCCCGGGTCGGGGTGCCGATGCGCGCGCACACCTCGCTGGCGACCTGCGGCACCAGCCGGTTGCCCCGGCTGATGATCTTGTCGACCTTGCTGTCGGTGAACCCGATGTCGATCTGCCCCTCGCCCGGCGCCCAGTACTTGCGGGTGTCGACGTCGAGCTCCATGTCGTTGGCGTACTCGATGCCCTGGTACGAGACCACGTCGAGGATCGGCGACTCGTCGCCGGCGCGCAGGAAGCCGACCCCGCACCCGTCGCCGGGCACCGGGGCGTGCTTGCGCCGGCGCACGTCGGGCTGGACGAAGACGTTGCCGGCGGTGTTCTGCACCGCGCAGATCAGCGCGGTGCGGGCGGCGCCGCTGCCGATGAGCTGCCGGGCCACCTTGATCATGTAGACGAACGACGCGCAGCCGCTGTTGTGCAGGTCGATGATCCACTCGGGGGCCGGGTCGAGCCCGAGCCGGCCGGCGATGTCGGCGCCCGCGCCGGTGTGGATCCGGTCCGGCAGCGCCACGTTGGTCAGCAGCACGTCGACCTGGGCGTCGCCGGCCTCGGCGAGCCGCTCGAGCATCGGCCGGGCCGCCCGCTCCGCCATGCTCGCGGCGCTCTCGTCCGGGGCGACGAGCCGCCGCTCGGTCGGCGCCCGGAACATCAGGCTGTCCGAGACCTCCTCGTCGCCGAAGTAGTACCGGGTGTCGACGGCGCGGGCCGGCAGGTAGCTGCCGACGTCGACCAGGCTGACCGGCCTCACCGGGCGGCCTCGGCGACGGCCCGCACGGAGATCGGCTGGCCGCTGCGGTGCCGGTGCTCCAGGATCCGCTTGAGGTTGGTCAGCTCGATCTTGTGGCCGGCGTAGAAGAGCGGCCAGAAGTCGCCCACCCAGGGCCGCTGCGGGTCCGGGGCCAGCTCCGGGTACGGGTTCTTGTCGTAGTTCGGGTGGTGGCAGTTGGTCCAGGTGACCACCGAGCCCGGCCGGCCGAGCACCCGCTCGGCCGGCACCACCCGGAACAGGTAGATCATCCACAGGTCCTCGCCCTGGTCCCACGCGCAGTGGTAGTCCAGGGTCAGCGCCTCGGCGTTGGGGATCAGCCGCATGTAGATCCGGGTGTCGTCGGCCAGGGTGTCCCAACCGACGTAGAGCCCGGGGGTGTCGGTGGGCTCGAAGGCCCGCGTGCTGTACGAGTACTCGTCCAGGTTGTGGATGTTGCACAGGTACTCGAACACCTCCTCGGGCGGGCAGTCGATGTAGTCCTGCACGGTGCAGAAGTCGCCGTAGACCTCCTCGTGCGGGTACGCGGCGTGGGTCATCCCGGCGGCCTGCGCCAGGAGTTCGTCGCGGCTGGTGTTCTCCCAGCGCACGAGGTCGGGGATGTCAGCCAACGGGTGGGACGTGCTCGGCACGGTTGCCTCCTGGGGGAATGGTGGATTCGGTGAGAAGTCGGAGAAAGGGCACGAACGGCGGGGTCTCCGCCGGGTCGGTCTCGACACAGACCAGGGCCGGGCCCGGCCGGTCGTTCGTGGCCAGCAGGGCGTCGCGCAGCTCGTCGGCGGTGCCGACCCGCACCGCCGGCAGCGACGGGAACATGGCCGCCACACCGGCGGCGAGGTACGCGGGCTTGAACGTGTTGTACGAGTAGTCGGCGTGCTGCAACAACTGCTCCCGCGTCACGCACATGGCGTGGGCGTTGTTGTTGAACACGACGAACGTCACCGGCGCGTCGTACTCGACGGCGGTGTGCAACTCCATGCCGTGGGCGTAGAAGCCGCCGTCGCCGGTCAGCACGTAGCTGCGCCGGCCGGTCGCCAACGCCGCCCCGATGCCGGCGCCGAAGCTGTGTCCCATCCCGCCCATGCCCAGCGCGATGACGAACCGGCCCCGGGGCGGGACCGGCAGGTGGTGCACGGCCGCGGCGCTGGCGTTGCCGGCGTCCGAGACCACGGTGGCGTCGGCGGGGACGGCGTCCCCGATCGCCCGGACCGCGTCCGGCAGCCGTACGCCGGGGGCGTCCAACGGCGGGGTGACCAGGTACTCGCGGTGACCGGCCGGGTCGCGGCGCACCGCGCGGGCCGGCGGCGCGTCGGCCAGCAGCTCCACGACGGCCCGCAGCTCCGCCCGCAGGTCGCCGTCGACGTGCACCAGCGGCACGCCGTCGGCCGGGGCGACGAAGGGCGGCTCCGGGTCGAAGGCGACCAGCGCGACGGTCGCCAGTGCCGCGTCGAGCCCGGCGCGGGCCATCACCGGCAGTCGGGTCCCCACCAGCACGCAGAGGGCGGCGGCGGCGAGCCGGCGTCCCACGCTGGGGTGCCCGATCGCGCCGGTCACCCCGACGAAGCGGGGATCGTCGTTGGGGAAGGTGTCCTTGCCCTCCGGGGTCACCGCCACCCAGGCGTCGAGCCGCGCGACGAGCGCGGCCAGTTCGGCGCGGGCGTCGGCGTGGCCGACCCCGTCGCCGGCGACGACGAGGATCTCTCCCCCGGCGGCGACGGTCCGGGCCAGCAGCTCCGCGGCGGCGCGCCGGCCGGGGGCGGGGCCGCTGGCCGAGGTGGGCAGCAGGTCCACGGGCGCGAAGCCGGCCGCCGGAGCCTGTTGGACGTCCTTGGGCAGCAGCAGCACGGCCGGCCCGCCCCGTGGGGACCGCGCCGCGTCGATCGCCGCGGCCAGCAACTTGTCGGTCTCCGCCGGGTCGTCGACCCGGGCGCAGAAGCGGGAGATGGTGCCGAAGAGTTCGGTCGCGTCGAAGGCCCCGCCGCGCCCGCTGGAGTCCTGGAACGCGCCCCGGCCCTCCAGGTCGCGCGGCGGCTGGCCGACCAGCGCCAGCAGCGGCACCCGGGCGGCGTACGCCTCGGCCACGCCGGGCACCAGGTTCATCGCCCCGGCGCCCGAGGTGGCCATGACCACGCCGAGGCCACCGCGGGCGCGGACGCTGCCCTCGGCCATGCAGGTGGCCGCGAACTCGTGCTTGGCGACCACGGCCCGGATCCGCCCGTCGGTGCGGTGGGCCGCGTCGTACAGGTCCTCGATGTTCGCGCCGCCGACGCCGAAGACGTGCGAGACGCCGGCCACGGTCAGCGTGGACATGATGTGGTCGGCGACCCGCGGGCTGCCGTTGCTCATGGTGCCTCCCCTGTTGCCGGGCCGCCCCGGCCGGTGACCCTCACGCGTCACGGACCGGGGCGGCGTCGGCGTCGGATGGTTCAGCTACAGGCCTGCCACGGCACGCCGCTGGTGAGGGTGTAGTTGACCCGGGCCGTGCGCAGTCGCGGCCCCTGGGCGGCCAGCCGCCCGGAGAACGCGTTCCAGTCGTGGCTCGTCTTCGGTGACCAGCCGATCTCGGCGATGGCCAGCAGCCGGGGGAAGGCCAGCGCCTCGATGTGCTCGAGGGCGAAGAGCGTCTCGGTCCACAGTGCGGCCTCGACCCCGGTCACGGCCGACTCGGTCAGGCCGGGCAGCTCCGTGTCCGGCTGCCAGTTGTAGGCGTCCTCGACGTCGGTGGTGCCCGCCCAGACGTTGCCGACCGGGTACGCCGGCTGCGAGGGGTTGTACTTCATGTCCAGGTAGGCGTGGTCGGCGGGGGTCATGATGAACTTCGTGCCCTTGGCCACGGCCGCCACGATGTCCTCGTTGTTGACGCCGTCGATCCAGTACTGCCCGATCGCCTCGCCCGGCTGGGCGCTGACCATCTCCTGCCAGCCGATCAGCTTCTTGCCGTACTTGCGCACGATCGGGGTGACCTTGGAGATGTAGTAGGCGAAGTCCTCCGGCGCCATCGAGTGCGCCTCGTCCGCGCCGATGTGCAGGTACGGGCCGGGGGTCAGCGCGGTGATCTCCCGGATGACGTCGTCCAGGAACTTGTAGGTGATGTCCTTGCGGACGCAGAGCATGCCGTCGGGGCTGGGCACCCAGCCCGTGTAGAGCTCCTTGGCCTTGCCGTCGCAGTTCAGCTCCGCGTACGAGGCGAGAGCGGCCTGCGAGTGGCCGGGGCCCTCGATCTCCGGCACCACGGTGATGCCGCGCTGGCTGGCGTACCTGATGATCTCGCTGAACTCGGCCTTGCTGTAGTGGCCGGGCAGCTGACCACCGACGCCGCTGCTGCCGCCGTAGGTGGCGAGCTTCGGCCAGGAGTCGATGGCGACCCGCCAGCCCGCGTCGTCGGTGATGTGCAGGTGCAGGTAGTTGACCTTGTAACGGGCCACGTTGTCGATGTACTTCTTCACGGTCTCCACCGGGAAGAAGTGCCGGGCCACGTCGAGCAGCGCGCCCCGGTAGGCGTACCTGGGGTAGTCCAGGACCCGCCCGGTCTGCACCGTCCACGGGCCGTTCTGCCTGGTCGTCGACTCGATCCGCACCGGCAGCAGCTGGCGCAGCGTCTGCACGCCGCTGAAGAGCCCGGCCGGCTCGTTGGCCCGGATAACCACCGAACGGCGGGTCACGTCGAGCTCGTAGCCCTGCGGCCCGACGCGCCGGTCGGCGCCGCCGAGCAGCAGCGAGATGCCGTCGGCCGGCCGGCCGGAGGGCCGCCCGGCCGGGATCGCCTGCACGGGCAGGCCGTATCCGGTGGCCGGCTTGAGCAGCGTGGCCAGGTAGTTGCCGGCGTCCGTCGCGCCGGGCGACCCGGCGGTGGTGTGGATCTCGGTGCCCGGCCGCAGCTCGAACGCCCCGCCGTCGCTGGTGCGCACCTCGACGGGGGCGGGAAGGATCTGGTTCAGCGACACCTCGGCGCGCTGCACCTTGGCCGCCGGAGCGGCGGCGCCGATCGAGGCGACCGTGCCGACCGCCACGGCCGCCGTGGCGACGATGGTTGTCAGTCCTCTCTTGCTACGAATCAGGGTGGTGGGTAGTACACGCATAGTCAACCGCCATCTCGACAGGAGCCTCGGGTGACCCCGGTTGCTGGACCAGGGTGGACGACGTGGCCGGATGCGTGAACCTCCTACCCGGCAAATGGGGGCGCGAATTAGCAAAGGCCCTAGTCTTCCGATCGCGACGCTGCGGTGCTGGCCGCGCGCGGGCGAATACTGAGCCGGCGGTCGGAAGGATCCGGTGGTCCGAAGCAAACCAGCGAGTCAGCGACGACAACAGGAGTGACGGTCACGTGAAGGGCATCATCCTGGCCGGCGGAGCCGGCACCCGACTGCATCCGGTGACGGTTGCCGTGTCGAAGCAACTGCTTCCCGTCTACGACAAACCGATGATCTACTACCCGCTCTCCGTGCTCATGCTCGCCGGCATCCGCGACATCCTGATCATCTCCACCCCCGAGGACCAGCCGCTGTTCCGCCGGCTCTTCGGCGACGGCAGCGACCTGGGCCTGCGGATGAGCTACGCCGTGCAGCCCGAGCCGAACGGGCTCCCCGAGGCGTTCATCATCGGCGCCGAGCACATCGGCGACGACACGGTCGCGCTGATCCTCGGCGACAACATCTTCCACGGTCCCGGCATGTCGGGTTTCCTCGACGAGAGCTCCCAGGTCCTCGACGGGTGCGTCCTCTTCGGCTACCAGGTCTCCGACCCGCAGCGGTACGGCGTCGGCGAGATCGACGAGAACGGCCTGCTGGTCAGGATCGAGGAGAAGCCGGCACGGCCGCGGACCAACCGGGCCATCACCGGGCTCTACTTCTTCGACAACAAGGTCGTCGACATCGCCAAGAACCTGGTCCCGTCGGCGCGCGGGGAGCTGGAGATCACCGACGTGATCCGGCACTACCAGCAGCGGGGCAAGGCCCGGGTGGTGGACCTGGGCCGGGGGTTCGCCTGGCTCGACACCGGCACCCACGAGTCGCTGCTGGACGCCGGCCAGTTCGTGCAGGTCCTCGAGCACCGCCAGGGCGTGCGGATCGCCTGCATCGAGGAGATCGCGCTGCGCCGGGGATTCGTCGACGCGGAGACCTGCTACCGCCGGGCCCAGGCCAGCGCCAAGTCGGGCTACGGCAGCTACGTCATGCAGCTCGCCCAGGCGGAGCTCGACGAGCGGTGACCAGGACCGGTCGCCGGCCAGGCAGATCAGTTCACTGAGGAGACTTCCACGTTGAAGCATGTCGCGATCTTCATGTTTCCGGGCTACGGGCACGTCAACCCGACGTTGGAGCTCAGCCGGTTCCTCGTCGGGCTGGGCCACCGGGTGACCCACGTCGTCGACGAGCGGTACGCCGCCGACGTGCTCGCGGTGGGCGCCGAGGCCGTGGTCTACGCCTCCCGGCGCACCCGGCTGGGCGACGGCGCGGTCACCGGGGAGGACATCGGCGCGTTGGGGTTGACCTTCCTGCGCGAGTCGATGGAGGTGATCCTGCCGCGCACCCTGGAGGCGTTCCGCGACGACGTGCCGGACCTCGTCCTGCACGACCTGGAGAGCTTCTTCACCGCGCGCAGCGCCGCCCGCGCCTGGGGGCGGCCCACGGCGCAACTCTTCCCGTACGTCGCGTCGAACGAGCACTTCTCGCTGGCCCAGGAGGTCTTCGACGGCGCCACGGAGAACGTCCAGCGCTGCATCGACCTGCTGACCGCCCACCTCACCGCCCAGGGCGAGGAGCCGGACGCGGTCTGGTCGCTGATGGCGAACTTCTCCGAACGCAACCTCGTGCTGCTGCCCCGGGAGTTCCAGCCGCGGGGTGAGACGTTCGACGACCGGTTCACCTTCGTCGGGCACAGCCTGGCCTCGGACCGGCCCGACACCGGCTCGTGGACGCCGCCCGCCGACGGGCGTCCGGTGGTGCTGATCACCCTGGGCACCGAGGTCAACGACCACCCCGACTTCTTCCGCACCTGCGGCACGGCGTTCGCCGACGCCGGCTGGCACGTGGTGATGACGGTGGGTCCGGGCAACCTCCCGGCCGGCCCGCCCCCCGTCGAGCACGTCGAGGTCCACGAGTGGATCGCCTTCCGTACCGTGCTGCCCCACGCCTCGGCGGTCGTCTGTCACGCCGGGATGAGCACCATGCTCGAGGCCCTGTACTTCGACACACCGTTGGTGGTCGTCACCTGGACCCCGGAGGACCGGGTCAACGGCGCCCGCACCGAGGCACTCGGCCTGGGCCGGACGCTGCCCGGCGAAGGGCTGGAGCCGGCGCGACTGCGCACGGTCGTCGAGGAGATCACCGCCGACCCCCACGTCCGGCGGCAGGTCACCCGGATGCGTACGGCCCTGCTGGCCGCCGGCGGCCCCGCGCGCGGCGCGCTGGTGATCGAGGGCTGGCTGGACCAGCACGCGGCCGACCTGTTGCCGGCCGGCGTCGCCGAGGGAGACCGACGATGACGAGCGCGACGGCCCCGGCGACCCGGGTCCCGTTCTTCGACCTGCGCAACCTGCACCTCGCGTCCGGCCTGCAGGACGAGATCGACGCGGCGGTGCTGCGGGTGTCCCGCTCCGGGCACTACCTGCTCGGGCCGGAGCTGGAGATCTTCGAGGCGACCTTCGCCGCGTACTGCGAGAACGCGCACTGCGTGGCGATGGGGTCCGGCCTGGCCGCCGTGGAGCTGGCGCTGCGCGCCGTCGGGGTGGAGGCCGGAGACGAGGTGATCGTGCCCTCGCACACCTTCATCGGCACCTGGCTGGCGGTCTCGGCCATCGGCGCCCGGCCGGTGCCCGTGGAGCCCGGCGACGGGTCCTTCCTGCTCGACCCGGACCGGCTGGAGGCGGCGGTGACCCGGCGTACCCGGGCGGTGCTGCCGGTCCACCTCTACGGCCATCCGGTCGACCTGGCCGCGATCGCGGCCGTCGCCGACCGGCACGGCCTCGCGGTGGTCGAGGACGCGGCGCAGGCCCACGGGGCGCGCTACCGGGGCCGTCGGGTCGGTGCCGGCCACGCCGTGGCGTTCAGCTTCTACCCGGGCAAGAACCTCGGCGCGCTGGGCAACGGCGGCGGGGTCGTCACCGACGACGCCGCCCTCGCCGACCGGCTGCGGCTGCTGCGCAACTACGGCTCCCGGGAGAAGTACGTCCACGAGCTGCGCGGCACGAACTCCCGGCTGGACGAGATCCAGGCCGCCGTGCTGGCCGCGAAGTTGCCCCACCTGGACGGGTGGAACGAGCGTCGGCGCAGCATCGCCGAGCGCTACACCCGCGCGCTCACCGGGCTGCCGGGCGTCGTCACCCCCGAGGTCAGCCCCTGGGCGGAGCACGTCTGGCACCAGTACGTGCTGCGCTGCGCGGCCCGGGAGCCGCTGCGCGACCGGCTGACCGAGGCGGGCGTGCAAACCATGATCCACTACCCGGTGGCCACCCATCTGAGCCCGGCCTACGCGGGGCGCGAGGGCTGGCCGGCGGGCGCGCTGCCGCGCGCGACCCGGCTGGCCGACGAGGTGCTGAGCCTGCCCGTCGGCCCGCACCTGTCCGACGCGGCGGTCGAGACCGTCATCGGGGAGGTGCGGGCCGCCGCGCTGGCCCTCGGGTGACACCACCGGCGGCGACGCCGACATCGACGGGGGCCACCGGCGTGCTGCCGGTGGCCCCCGTCCCCCTTGACCCGACGACGGTCAGGACTTCCACCAGCCGGGGTTGTCCCGGTACCACTGCACCGTCTCGGCCAGCCCGGCGTCGAAGTCGATCGCCGGCCGGTAGCCCAGCTTCTCGATCTTCCCGGTGTCGACGGAGTAGCGCAGGTCGTGGCCCTTGCGGTCGCCGACCTGCCGGACCAGACCCGGGTCGGCGCCGCAGAGCTCGACCAACCGCCGGGTGATCTCCGCGTTGCTGGCCTCGAACCCGCTGCCGATGTTGTAGATCTCGCCGGGGCGCCCCCCGGTGAGCACCAACTGGATCCCCGCGCAGTGGTCGTCGACGTGCAGCCACTCCCGCACGTTGCGGCCGTCGCCGTAGAGCGGCACCGGCAGGCCCTGCAGCAGGTTGGTGACGAAGAGCGGGATCAGCTTCTCGACGTGCTGGTAGGGGCCGTAGTTGTTGCAGCACCGGGTGGTCCGCACGTCGAGCCCGTGGGTGCGGTGGTAGGCCCGCGCGATGAGGTCGCTGCCCGCCTTCGACGCCGCGTACGGCGAGTTCGGCAGCAGCGGCTCGTCCTCGTCCCAGGAACCGGACTCGATCGAGCCGTACACCTCGTCGGTCGAGACGCAGAGCACCGTGCCGACCTCCGCCCGCAGGCAGCTGTCCAGCAGCTGCTGGGTGCCGACCACGTTGGTCGAGACGAAGGCGGTGGCGCCGGTCAGCGACCGGTCGACGTGCGACTCGGCGGCGAAGTGCACCACCGCGTCGTGCCCCGGCAGCAGCCCGGCCAGCAGCTCGGCGTCGCGGATGTCGCCCTCGACGAAGCGCAGCCGCTCGTGCCCCATCGGCAGGCTGGCGGTGTTGCCCGCGTACGTCAGGCTGTCCAGGACGGTCACCGAGGCGTCCTCGTAGCCGGGGTAGCGCCCGGCGAGCATGGACCGGACGTAGTGCGAGCCGATGAAGCCGGCCCCGCCGGTGACCAGCACCCTCATCCCCTGCCGCCTTCCGTCCGATCGATCCGCGCCGGCGTCGGCCGGCCCTGACGCACCCCGCTCACGACGCGGAGAGCACGGGGAGCTGCCGGCGGGCCCGCGGCGCGTCGTCCGCGATCGACGACAGGTGCGACACCACCCGCTCGTCGACCGGGTCGGCCGCCGGGTCGTCGTGCACCCGCAGGTGCTCGTACGTGGTGCTGCGCTGGGCCGGCACCCGGTCGGCGCCCCGGATCAGCGTAATCAGCTCGCCGAGGTTGGACCGGTGCTTCGCCCCGGCCGAGGAGACCACGTTCTCCTCCAGCATGATCGAGCCGAGGTCGTCCGCGCCGTAGTGCAGGGAGAGCTGCCCCAGCTCCTTGCCGGTGGTCAGCCAGGAGCCCTGGATGTGCGCCACGTTGTGCAGGAACAGCCGGGCGATGGCGATCAGCCGCAGGTACTCCAGCGGCGTGGCCTGGGTGCGGCCCTTGAGGTGGTTGTTGTTCGGCTGGTAGGTGTACGGGATGAACGCCCGGAACCCGCCGGTGCGGTCCTGCACGTCGCGCACCATGGCCAGGTGCTCGATGCGCTCCGCGTTGGTCTCGCCGGTGCCCATCAGCATCGTGCAGGTGGACTCCAGACCGAGGCCGTGGGCCACCTCCATGATCTCCAACCAGCGCTCGCCGGACTCCTTGAGCGGGGCGATCACGGTACGCGGACGGGCCGGCAGCAGCTCCGCGCCGGCCCCGGCGAACGAGTCCAGACCGGCGTCGCGGATCCGGACGATGGCCTCGGAGACCGACACCCCGGAGACCTTGGCCATGTGCGCCACCTCGGAGGCGCCCAGCGAGTGGATGACCAGCTGCGGGAACGCCTGCTTGACGGTGGAGAAGAGCCGCTCGTAGTACTCCACCCCGAACTCGGGGTGGTGCCCGCCCTGGAACATGATCTGCGTGCCGCCCAGCTCGACGGTCTCCGCGCAGCGGCGCAGCATGTCGTCGAGGTCGCGGATCCAGCCCGCCTCGCTCTTCGGCGGGGCGTAGAAGGCGCAGAACTTGCACGCCGTGACGCAGACGTTGGTGTAGTTGATGTTGCGCTCGATGATGTACGTGGCGATGTGCTCGGTGCCGGCGTACCGGCGTCGACGGGCCGCGTCGGCCGCCTGTCCGAGGGCGTGCAGGGGGGCGTACCGGTAGAGGTCCAGGGCCTCGGCCGGCGTGATCCGACCGCCGCCTGCGGCCCGGTCCAGGACCTCGGCGATGTCGATACTGGTGGATGTCGGCACGGTGGCTGCCTTTCCAGCTAGGGGGTGACGGCTGCGCCGGGCAGCACGGGTCGGTGGGCGTCGAGCAGGTGGAGTCGGACGTCCGGCGCGAAGCCGGCGTCCGGTCCGCCGACCCGCCGGGCGAACTCGGCGATGCCGGCGAGCTGCCGGTCGCCGAGGCTGAAGTCCAGCGCGGTCAGGTAGTAGCGGCGCAGCGTCTCGGCGTCGAACGCCTCCCAGCGGGCGGCCTGCGCGCAGATGTCGTCCATCTCGGTGAGGAACAGGTCCCGGGAGGCCAGGAAGCTGGCGTGCACCTCCCGGACGATCTCCGGCTCCCGCTCGACGAACTCGCGGCGGGCCGCGAAGACGGCGAAGACGAACGGCAGCCCGGTCCAGTCCTGCCACATCTGCCCGAGGTCGTGGACCTGCAGGCCGAGCGCCGGGGCCTCGTGCAGCGCCGCCCGCAGGGCGGTGTCCCCGATGACCACGGCGGCCGGTGCCTCGGCCAGCATCGTGGCCAGGTCCGGCGGCCGGACGAAGAACTCCGGCTTCACCCCGATCGACTCGTTGAGCAGCAGTTCGGCCAGGCGCACCGAGGTGCGGCTGGTCGAGCTGAGCGCGATCGGGGCGCCGTCGAGCTGCTCCAGCGGGCACCGGCTGACGAGCAGGCAGGACATGATCGGCCCGTCGCTGCCGACGGCGATGTCCGGCAGCACCACCAGGTCGTCGGCGTGCCGGAGGAACTCCATCATGCTGATCGGCCCGATGTCGAGGTCGCCGGCGACCAGCGCGTCGCTCAGCCCGTCCGGGGTGTCCCGGGTCAGGTCCAGGTCGAGCAGCCCGCCGGTGCGGGCGAGCCCCCAGAACAGCGGGAGGCAGTTGAGGAACTGGATGTGGCCCACCCGGGGCCGGGGTCGGGGGGCGCGGAAGGCGCCCCGGTGGTCGCTGGACGCCGGGGCGGCCTCGCCGGGCAGCAGTTCGGCGGGGCGCGTCATACCGGGTCCGCGTCGGGCCCGTACACCTCGACACCGTCGCTGCGGCGGCGCACGTGGATGCACTCGCCCGGGCACTCGCCGGCCGAGTCGGTCACGTCCTTGAGGCTGATCACCGGCACCAGCACCGTGGCGCCGTCCTCCCGGCGCAGGTCGCCGTCCTCGCCCTTGACGTACGCGAGGCCGTCGACGTCCAACTCGAAGACGTCCGGCGCGTACTGCGCGCAGATGCCGTCCCCGGTGCACAGCCCCTGGTCGATCCAGACCTCGAGGGCCTCTTCGGTTGCGGTCATGTCATCACCTGCTGATCGTTGGTCGTGTCCGGATGGGTGGTCGCTCAGACCCGCATCGGCTGCGGGCTCTCCCGGACGGCCGTGTCCGGGCCGTCGAACTCGCGGAGGATCTCGTAGCGGGTGTTGCGCTCCACCGGCCGGAACCCGGCGTCCCGGATGAGGTCGAGCAGCCCCTCGCGGGACATCTTGTCCGGCGTGCCGTAGTTGTCGGCGTCGTGCGTGATCTTGTACTCCACCACCGAGCCGTCGATGTCGTCGGCGCCGTGGTTCAGGGCGAGACCCGCGGTCTGCAGGCCGTGCATGACCCAGAACACCTTCACGTGCGGGACGTTGTCGAACAGCAGCCGGGAGACCGCGAACGTCTTCAGCGACTCCGCCGGGCTCGCCATCTTGGTGCGCGCCTGGATCCGGTTGCGGATCTTGCCGTCCGCGGAGTCGTGGAAGTCGTGCTGGTAGCGCAGCGGGATGAAGACCCGGAAGCCGCCGGTCTCGTCCTGCAGCTCGCGCAGCCGCAGCACGTGGTCGACCCGGTGCCGGGGCTCCTCGATGTGGCCGTACAGCATCGTGCACGGGGTCTTGAGGCCCTTGCTGTGGGCCAGCCGGTGAATGCGCGACCAGTCCTCCCAGTGGGTCTGGTGGTCGACGATGTGCTGGCGGATTTCCCAGTCGAAGATCTCCGCGCCGCCGCCGGTCAGCGACTCCAGGCCGGCGTCGATGAGCTCGTCGAGGATCTCGTCGGCGCTCAGCCCGGAGATCCGCTCGAACCAGTGGATCTCGGTGGCGGTGAACGCCTTGACGGCCACGTTCGCCGGCAGCGCCTCCTTGAGCGCCCGGATCGAGCGCGGGTAGTACCGCCAGGGCAGCGTCGGGTGCAGGCCGTTGACGATGTGCAGCTCGGTGAGCTGCTCGTTCTGCATCGCCTTGGCCAGCCGCACCGCCTCCTCGATCCGCATCGTGTAGGCGTCCTTCTCACCCGGCTTGCGCTGGAACGAGCAGTACGCGCACGAGGCGGTGCAGACGTTGGTCATGTTCAGGTGCCGGTTGACGTTGAAGAAGACGGCGTCGCCGTTCTTCTTCGTCCGCACCTGGTGGGCCAGGCCGCCCAGCCAGGCCAGGTCGTCGCTCGCGTAGAGCGCGATGCCGTCCTCCCGGCTGAGCCGGTCGCCCGCGGCGACCTTCTGCTCGAGTTCCCGCTTGAGTCCTACGTCCATCCGTACCTTCTCCTCAGGTTGGTCCCGCCGGACAGCGACGACTCGCGGGTGACGAGCCGTCGACGTACTGCGCCGCGACGGTGGCGAGTCGCCGCGAACCGTTTCATCGCCCGGCGGCCGGGGCCGTAACCGGTGACCACTGCGATCGTCATGGTCGGTGGGGTGTCAGTAGAGGCCGGTGGGCAGCGTCAACATCGCCTGCAACGGGGCCACGTTCGCCACCCCGTCGCACGGCCAGCCCGCCGGCGGGCGGTACCGCAGCGCCTGGTCCCGTTGCAGCACGTTGGGCAGGAAGAGGTCCTCGTGCAGCACGGTGAGCCGGAGCCGGCCGAGCTCGCCGTACCCGACGGTGCGGGTGGGGTCGGCGGGGTCCACCACGGCCATGGTCACCTGCGGGTACGCGGGCAGGTACGGCATCAGCTCGCCGCCGTCGTGCACCGGCAGCCCGATGGCGTACCCGGCGGCGCCGACGTAGCGGTGCCCCACCACGCCCCCGTCGAGGGCCGCCACCACGTCCCGGTACGTCCCCGGGGTCAGGTGGGTGCCGGTCAGGTCCACCCCGGCGAGCCGGGAGACCAGGTCGGGACGGCAGGACAGCAGCGTCGTCAGCACTGCGGGGGCGGCCTCCAGGTAGTCCACCGGCCGTTGCTGGAGCACGTCGACGATCTGCCCCACCACGTGGTCGACGTAGGCGTTGATCGCACCGACCAGACCGTCGCGCAGCAGTCGCCGGATCCAGCGCTGGTCGACCCCGACGGTGTGCACGGTGCAGCGGTGGTGCCGGGCGAGCTGGCCGGCGCCCCGGCCCAGCGCGTGCGGCCCGCCGGGGCAGACCCGCAGCCAGGTACGCCCCGGGGCGAAGCCGGCCGACCGCAGGTGCCGGGCCTGCCAGTGTTCCCGGTGGAGGGTCATCGTGGCGGTGTGGACGAAGCGGCAGGGTCCACGGAGCGTGCCGGTGGACTCCCACAGCCGGCCGGCCGGCGGGGTCGACGCGACCTGCGGGAGCAGGTCCACCGGGTCGACGCCGCGCGGGTCGGTGTGGCCGAGGGCGGCAAGCTGGTCGTAGGCGGTGATGTCGCGCGGGTCGAAGGCCAGCTCGACGGCGCGCTTGAGCCAGTACGGGCTGCCGGTCTCCGGGTCGAAGTGGCGCCGCACGACGTGTCGCGTCCAGGCGTCGAGATCGATAGTCATCCATCGATCGGGGACGCCCGGAACGTCGTCTGTGGTCGTCGTCATCGCCGATCCCTCGGTCCGCTGGGGGTGCCGCGCACCGAGCATCGTGCGCCGGCACCACCGGAAACAATGGCGGGCGGGACAGAGCTAAGGGTTTCCCTCATACCTACCGGCGGCGGCTCGCCCGCCGAAGCTGGGGGTGGACATGCGCCGATACGATCCAGACCCACCACGTTTTTCGCGGAATCCGGGCCGGCCCCCGTCCCGACCGCCAATCGGAGGTAGACGGATGTCGAGCACCAGGCAGGCCCCCCCAGCTCCCACCCGACGCGGCGGTTCCGCCGGCAAGCGGCTGCTCGCCATCGCCGTGGCCACGGTGGTGACCGTCGCGATCTGGCTGATCGCCCGGGCGCTGGACGTGTCCCTGGCGGTGGGCAGCGGCGACACCCGGCAGGAGGTCGGCGTCGGCGCCGTGATCGCCGCCACCGTGGTCGCCGGGTTGGCCGGCTGGGCGCTGCTGGCCCTGCTGGAGCGCCTGACCGCCGCCGGGCGGACGATCTGGACGGTCATCGCGGTCCTCGTGCTCCTGGTCTCCCTGCTCGGCCCGCTGGGCGGCGACTCCACGGGCGCCAAGGCCACCCTGGCGGCGATGCACCTGGCGGCGGCGGCCGTCATCATCCCGGCCTTCCGCAGCTCCTCCCGGCGGCGCTGACGGTTCCCCTCCGGTCGCCCGCACCTCCCCACCCGCAACGGAAAGGAAGCCGCGTGACTGTCTTCACGGTCAGCAAGAACGGTGGAGCCTTCCGGCTCACCGACGCCGGCGGCAACCAGCTCGCCGCGCTGCGTGCCCACTGGAGCATGCGCGGTGGTGAGATCGAGACACCGGAGGGCAGGTTCGGCATCTGGACCGACCGCGGCTACCACCGGGTGACGGTGGGCACGGAGGAGGCCCCGCTGATCGTGCTCGACGGCCGGGGCGCCCGGATCGCCGGCCTTCCCACGCCGGCCACCTGGGAGCTGCGCGGCAGCCGCCGTCGCTACGACGCGGTGCTCAGCGCGGGCGGCAACCGCATCGACGTGCACCAGTCGGCCCGGATGGGCGCGGACGTACGGGCCGAGGTCACCGGGGCGTGGCCCCGACCGGAGCTGGTCGTGCTCGCCGCGTGCTTCGGGGTGATGAGCGTGCGCCGCGCCCACAACCTGCGCGCCCTGGCGGTGGTCGGGGCGATCTCGCACAGCCCACGCTGACCACGCGCGGCGGCGCCGGAGCCACCGGTGTCGGGTCGGGCTCCGGCGCCGCCCGCTTCCCGGATCGGCGGCGCCGCCCCGCGTGCGGGCCGCTCAGTCCGTCCCGGCCTCGGCTCGCTGCTTCAGGGCCCGGTTGAGCTGCTCGAAGCCGCTCTCGGTGCGGTTCAGCGTGCGCGTGAGCAACGGCACGAGCAGGCCGGTGAACTCCTCGCGGTGGCGCACCAAAGTGCCCCCGTCCGCCGGTTCCAGGAGGAACTCGTGCCGGGCGCTGAAGAGCCCCGGCACGGCCACCCGACCGAGCCACTGCAGGTGCCGCGCCGGCTCGGCGACCGTGACGGTCGGGTGGTGGGTCATGCCCTTGTCCCCTGGGGGCTGGATGAACAGGGTCAGCACCTCCCCCACCGCCGCCCGCCCCACCGCCTGGCGGACGAACGGGTTCCACTCGGCGTAGCGGGGCAGGTCGGTGAGGATCTCCCACACCCGCTCCGCCGGCGACAGAATCATGATCGACGTGTCGATGGTCCGCACCAGTTGTCCGCTCCGTTGCATTCGATGATGTTCCGTCGGTCCTGCTCGCTGCGATGGTGGCACGGGCCCGGTCAATGGGCCGGGTGCAGCCCCGCCGCGGGCACGTCGGGGCCGTCGGTCCCGCCGATCGGCGTCTGGTAGAGCCCGGTCCAGATCCGGCGCTTCAGCGGCGGGGTGTGGTCGACGAGGCGGTACACCGTGCGGCGCAACGCCTGCGCGGGCGCGCTGGCCAGGGCGAAGAGCTTCTCCTGGCGCAGCTGCAACCCCCGGGCCCGGTCGACCGAGGGCTTACGCATCCGCTGGAAGCCGGCGGTCGCCTCGTCGAGCCGCTCGTCCACGCTGGTGCCGGTGAGCGCGTGGCCGACCATCCTGGCGAACGTGATCCCGTCGATGATGGCGTGGTTGATGCCCTGGGCCAGCACCGGCGTCAGCGTGTGGGCGGCGTCGCCGAGCAGGGCCAGGCCGGGCACGCCCCAGCGCGGCACCACGCCGGTGAAGATCTCCAGCAGGGCGGTCTGCGACCAGCCGGGCACGGCCTCGCGCACCGCGTCGGAGAGCTCCGGCGCCAGCTCGTCGATGCGGGCGTGCAGCGCGCCGATGCCCTGGGCGCGCAGCTGACGCAGCCCGTTCTTCGGGATGTTGAAGCCCACCCGCACCAGGTCGGGATACGTCGGGATGCACATGGCGTGCTGGTTGCCGCTGATCCGGATGCGGTAGGTGTCGTTGGTCCAGACCGCTGGGCAGGGCGCGACGAACCAGAGGAAGTCGCGGCCCAGCGGGAGCTTCCGGTACGGCAGGCCGGCCCAGTCGCGGACCTTGCTGTACCGGCCGTCGGCGCCGACGGTGAGCCGGGCGCGTACCCGCAGCGGCCCCCGCTCGGTCGTCGCGTCCACCCCGCGCACCCGGCCGTCGGCGACCACCAGCCCGGTCGCGGCGGCCTGCCGGAGCAGGGTGAAGCCCGGATGCCGCTCGGCGGCCTCGGTCAGCGTGCCGAGCAGCATCGGCTGCGGCACCTCCACCGGCAGCCGGGCCGGCTGGGCCAGCGTGCGGAAGTCGACCCGCAGCACCGTCGCGCCGGCGTCGCGCAGCTCCATCTGCCGCACGTCGAGGATGCGCTGCCGGCGCAGCGCGTCGAGCACGCCCAACTGCTCCAGCAGCCACACCGAGTCGGGCGCGATCGACTCACCCCGGAACGACCGCTCGAAGGAGCGGTTCTTCTCCAGCACGACCACCTGGTGGCCCCGCGCGGCCAGGGCGAGGGCGAAGGTCAACCCCGCCGGGCCGCCGCCCACGACGCAGACGTCCGTCGTGATGGTCTCGGTCATGAGGTGAACCTTCCATGTCGGGATGGGTGCGCCCCCGGCGCAAGCTCGGCGGGCGGTGCGTGCCAGCGGGCGACCGCGGCGACGTGCGCGGCGCCCACCGGCAGCGGGGTGACCGACCAGGCGGCCGGGCCACCGGGCAGGTCGTGGGCCGGCGTCCCGCCGGCCCGCCGGTCGAGGTCGAACGACAGCGATCGCAGGTCGAGGGCCAGGCCCACGCCCAACGCCTTGGCGCACGCCTCCTTCATCGTCCAGAGTCCGACGAGACGGCGGTCGAGCGCCGCGCCGCGCAGGCCGGCGAGGGCGGCCCGCTCGCGGTCGGAGCAGAGCCGGCGCAGCGCGCCGGGACCGCCGAGCCACCGGTCGGCCCGCTCGATGTCGACGCCGATGCGCCCCCGGGTGCTGAGCCCCACGAGCAGGACGTCACCGGTGTGGCTGAGGTTGACGTCGACCGGGTGCCCCACCGGGTAGGGGCGGCCCGACGGGCCACGAGCGAGCCGGATCGCCTCGGCCGCCCGGCCGGTCGCCGCCCCGACCAGGTGCTTGAGCAGCAGCCGGGAGGCGGCGAGCCGGTTGCGGCCGGGCTCGTCGGGCAACCGGTCCAGCCGGGCCGCCTCGTCGCCGAGCACCGCCGCCCAGTCGTGGCCGTCCCCGGGGCGCGGGCGCCAGTGCGCCACCCGGGCGTGCACCACGACGGCGTCCGCACCGCGCAGCGCCGTGGCCAGGGCCGGGCCGCCGTCAGCGCGGTAGCGACGCAGCAGCGGCGGGCAACCGTGCCGGGACATCGCCGTCCTCCAGGCTCTGCTTGATCTCGGTCAGCACGTCCGCCGCCTCGGCCCCGTCGACGACCCGGTGGTCGAAGGCCAGGTTCAGCCGCAGCACCGGCGCCACCACCACCGCGCCGTCGCGCACCACCGGGACGGGCCGTACCCGGCCCAGGTTGAGGGTGCAGGTGGTGCCGCCGACGGCGTGGAAGCCGTCCACCGCCCGGTGGCCGAGGGAGGAGACCGCGACCGTGCCGAGCAGCGCCGGCCGGCGGGACAGCCGGGCCACCGTCGCGCGGAACGCCGGCCAGCCCAGCGGGGCGGGAAGCCGGTGCAGCAGCAGGGTGCCCCGCAGCTCGGGCAGGTGCTCGGCGGGGGTGTCCCGCAGCCGGTCCAGCGCGGCCTGCAGGTCGTCCAGGCCGACGCCCCGCTGGTCGGGCAGCACGGCGGAGAGCACGACCCGCGCTCCGGCCACGGTGCGGTCCATGGCGATCTTCGGCCGTACCTCGTCGACGTGGTGGACCCGTGGCACGAGCCCACCGCCGACCACCGCGTTGCAGGCCGGGTGGCGGGCCAGCACCTCGCAGGCCGACCGGACGACGTAGCTGAGCACGGAGATCCGCCGGCCCTGCGCGGCGGCCCGCTCCCGGTGGGCCAGCACCCGGGTCATGTCCACCTCGGTGTCGAGGAACACCGGCGCGACGGCCCTGCTCCAGCGCAGGAAGTAGAGCGTGTGCCGCCGTTGGGCGGGCAGCCGGCCGGGCTCAGGCATCGTCGGCCGCCAGCTTCCGCAGCCCGTCGAGGGTACGGGTGGTCAGCAGCCGGTCGAACGGCAGCGGCCGGCCGGTCCGCGCCTCCAGGGCGGTGAGCAGCCGCCACAGGTAGACCGAATCCCACCGGGGCAGCTCGTCGACGTCCCGGTCCAGGTCCGCCGGGGTGTAGTCGAGCCCCAACTCGTCGTCGAGCAGGTCGAGGAACTCCGCTTGCGTGATCATGCTGCTCCCGCCAGGTGTGAGGTCGTCCGCAGGTGCGCCACGGGCTCCGGCAGCACCGTCAGGTCGTGGTGGAACCGGGCGACATCGTCGTCGGGTGCCACCGGGGCGAAGCCGTGCCGCCGGTAGAAGTCGGCGAAGCGGCCGTTGCGCGGGCTGGGCCGGTAGTGGCCCAGCACGCCGGTCAGCCCTCGCTCGCGGGCGTCGGCCAGCACCGCCCGCAGGGCCGCGGTCTCGATGTCGCGGCCGAAGACCCGGCAGCTGAGCAGCATGTTCTCCAGCACCAGCAGGCCGGGCGGCCGGTGCCGGCCGAACACCGCGCCGACCAGGCCGGCGTCGCCGAACCGGTCGGCCGCGCGGATCACCCAGAGCACGGCGTCCGGGTCACGCCAGTGCTCGCGTACGGCGTCGTCGTCCATCCGCCGGGTGTTGAGGTGGAACTGGTTGGCGCGCTGGGTGAGCTGGGCCACCCGGCTCAGCTCCCGCTCGTGCGGGCGGGCGACCTCGACCCGCAGCTCCAGCTCCCGCAGGTAGTCGCGCAGCGTGTCGTGCCCGTCGCGCAGCTCCCGGCGGCGGGCCTCGGCCCGGTAGCGGTGGGGCCGGTCGTGGTCGTCGTCGGTCAGCCGCAGCGTGGCGAACCAGTCCTCGGCCAGCAGCCGGCCCGGGTGCCGCGCCGGCTCGCCGTCCAGCGGCACCACGGCGACCTCGGGCAGCGCGTGGCGGACCTGCCCGCACTCGAAGGCGCTGTCGTCGACGAGGACGAGGCTCTCCACGCCGATGTCGAGGGTGCGGGCCAGCTCCGCCAGCGCTTCGCTCTTCGGGCCCCAGCCGGCCGCCACCGCCACCAGGTCCTCCGCCCGCAGCAGCAGGTCCGGGTGCTCGCGCAGCACCGCCCGCACCTGCTGGGGGTCGTTCTTGCTGCACACCGCCAGCAGCACACCCTGCCGGCCCAACTGGGCGAGGACCTGCTGGAACCGGCGGAACGCCGCACCCCGGCCGGTGCCACCGAGCTCGATGCCCTCCGGGCCGTCGTCGCCGAGCACGCCGCCCCACAGGGTGCCGTCGAGGTCCAGCACCAGGCACTTGCGGCCGTGCCCGCGCAGCGCCTTGGCGACGTGTCCCACCTCGGCGGCGAGCCGGCCGAAGAGCGGCTCGGAGAAGCCGGTCCGGGCGTACGCGCGCAGCCGCGGGTCGTCCAGCGGCGTGCCGTCGGTCAGGCAGGTGTCCAGGTCCACGACCACGCAGCGGCGCAGGTCGACGGCGAGGGCGAGCAGGGCGGCGTTGAACTGCCGCCACACCACACCCAGCCGGGCCCGGGACCGGTGGTCGACGAGCTGGCGGGCCAGCCAGGCCGGCAGCGGCACGGTGTGCAGCACCAGCGTCGCGCCGGTGCGCTCGTCGTGCTGGCGGGCCAGCCCGGTGATCCGGTCCAGGACCGTGTCCAGCACCCGGGCGCAGTCGTCGACGGTCCAGCCGACGCCGAGTTCGTCGGCGACGACGTCGGCGTCGAGCAGGCACACCGTCAGCTCGGGCCGGGCGGCGAGGAGCGGCCCCTGCGGGTCGGCGAGGTCGGCGACGTACTGGCCGTGGGCGGCGCCGACGACGCGGACCGCGAGGCGGTGCCGGGCGAACTCGGCCACCAGCGGCGCGACGAGCGGCGCGCAGGCGCCGTTGCCGGTGACCGCCACGGTCACCGCCGGGATCGGCGGGTGCGCGGCGGTGACCTCGGCCGGGTCGCAGCCGGCCAGCAGCCGCCCGGCTCGGCTCCGGTGCTCCTCGTCGAGGGCGCCGACCAGGGCGCAGACCTGCGGGAAGTCCGCCACCAGCCGGCCGGCGTCGCGGATGCGGCGCAGCTGGGCCCAGGCGTGGCCGGCCAGGGTTCCGGCGGGGGCGGTCACCGTCCCTCCAGGGCGAACCCGCCCATGATCCACTTGCTGGCCTCGACGCAGACCGCGACCGCCCGCTCGCCGCCGCGCATCCGGCCGACGAGCCGCTCCAGTTGCAGGAAGGGCAGGGCGTTGCCGTTGTTGCCGGTCTCCTCGACGCAGCTGATCTCCTCGGCGTCCGGTACGCCCAGCCGCTCGGCGATGAGCCGGGTCATCCGCCCCGACAGCTGCGGCGGCAGCAGGTACGTGAGGTCCTCCGGCCGCCAGCCGGTGGCGTCCAGCAGCTGCCACAGCGCCTGCTCGGCCAGGTCCGGCACGCGCTCCTCGATGGCCTTGTAGTCCTCCTCGAAGCCCCGGACCTCGGTGCCCCGGTCGGCCTCGCCGAACCAGCGGACGACCTGCCCCGGCGGCTGGCGCAGGCCGGTGACCTGGTGGCGCACCTCGCGCAGGGCAGGCGCGCCGGGGCGGTCGTCGGCGCTGAGCACCGCCGCGCCGGCCCCGTCGCCGAAGAGCACGTAGTTGACCAGCTCCGCCGAGGGCGCCCGGCGGAAGTCCCGGTCCAGCCGCAGGTGGCGGGCGCACACGTCGCCGCCGATCACCAGCCCGGTGCGGTGCTCCGCCCGGCCGAGCAGCAGCCGGCCCACGTCCAGCGCCTGCACGGCGCCCGCGCAGCCGGACTGGAGCTGGTACGTCGGGACCCGGTCCACGCCGAGCAGGTCGGCGACCCGGTTGACGGTGGCCGGCATCAGCTCGTCGGGCGAGGCGGTGGCCAGCACCACGAAGTCGATCTCGGTGGCGATCACGTCGGCCCGCCGCATCGCCTCGGCGGCCGCCGCTTCGGCGAGGTCGGCGAGGGTGGCCACCTGCTGGCCGCTGGCCAGGTCCACCGCGAAGTGCCGGGTCCGGGTGCCGATGAACGTGTCGATCCAGCGGGCGTCCAGGCCGAGCCGGTCGGCGAGGGTGGCGTTGTCCACCGGCGGCCCGGGCAACGCCGTGCCGACCCCGGTGACGTGGACGGTCGGTTCAGCCATGGTGTCCCTTCCGATCCGCGAGCACGGCCCGGGCCCGCAGGTGGTCGACCAGGTGGCCGGGGGTGCTCACCTCGGTCAGCAACTCCCGCACGTCGACCGGGATCCCCCAGCGCGCCTCGATGCGCTCCTTGAGCTGGACCACCATGATCGAGTCGTAGCCGAGCCCTTCGTGTAGCGAGGCGTCGCGCGCCACCTGGTGCCGGGGGTAGCCGCAGACCTCGGCGACCAGGTCGAGCACCTCGTCGTCGAGGTGGTCGCCGGGCGGCCCGGCGGGCCGCGCCGCCGGCAGCGGCCGCAGGTGCGCCGGCTCCGGCACCGGGTGCGTCGGCCGGCCCGCCGCGCCGGAGGCGCCGATCCAGAACCGGGCGGCGGTGGAGAAGGGGTACGGGCTCAGCCGCCGCAGCACCCGCTGCTCCGGTTCGTAGAGCACCGCCCAGTCCGGGTCGAGACCGTCGCGGTGCAGCCGGGCGGTCAGCTCCCACAGCTCCGCGCCGGTGGCGTCGGGGCCGGGGCAGGCGCTGAGCGTGGGCACGGCCCGGCCCGCCGGCAGCGCCCGCAGCAGCGGCGACAACACCCGCCGGGGCCCCACCTCCACCAGGTGGCTGGGCGCGGCGGCGAGGGCCGCCGTGGCCGCATCGGCGAAGCGGACGGGCTCGCGCAGGTGCGCGGTCCAGTACGCCGCGTCCATCAGCTCGTCCGGCCCGAGCAGCCGGCCCCGCAGGCCGGAGTAGACCGGGCGGCGGGCCGGACGGACGTCGACGTCGGCCGCGCCCCGGGCGAACTCGTCGAGGATCGGTTCCATCAGCGGGGAGTGCAGGGCGTACGGCACGTCGAGCCGGCGCACGGCCACCCGCTGCCCGCGCAGCGCCTCGGCGACCCGGCGCAGGCCCGCCGGGTCACCGGAGCAGACCACGTCGCGGGGCCCGTTCAGCGCGGCCAGGTCGACCAGCGGCTCGGCGGCCAGCAGCGGCGCGACGGTCTCCACCGGGCAGCGCGCGGCCAGCATCGCGCCGCCGCAGCGCAGCCGGGCCAGCAGCCGGGACCGGAGGGTGACCAGCCGGGCCGCGCCGGCCAGGGTCAACGCCCCCGCGTGCACGGCGACGGCGAACTCGCCCAGGCTGTGGCCGAGCAACCAGTCCGGGTGCGCGCCGAGGTCGTCGAGCACCCGGCCCAGCGCGTAGCCGACCGCGAACAACGCCGGCTGGGTCAGCTCCGGTGGGACCGGGCCCGCCGTCCGGTCCCGGACGGCGCCGAGCACCGACGCGCCGAGCAGCGGGGCGAGCGCGTCGTCGGCCTCGTGCAGCGCCCGCCGGTACGCGCCGCTGGCCGCGTAGAGCGCGCCGGTCATCCCCGGGTGCTGCACGCCCTGCCCGGTGACCAGCCAGCCGATCGAACGGGTGGTCCGGGCCCGGCCGACGAGCGCGTCGTCGGAGTCGGCGGCGACGGCCCGCAGCCGCCGCACCGCGTCCTGCTGGTCGGCCGGGACGAAGGCGAGCCGGTGCCGGCCGCTGGACTTCACCGCGTTGCTGCTCCAGCAGAGCTGGCCGAGCAGCCGGGGCGGTGTGCCCGCGACGTCCCGGGCGAGCAGGCCGGCGGCCCGCCGCAGCCCCTCCGGCCCGTCCGCCGACACGGTCAGCACCCCGGGCACGGGCGGTGCGGCCGGGGTGACGGGCGCGGCGGGCACCGGCGCGGAGCCGAGGACCAGGTGCGCGTTGGTCCCGCCGAGGCCGAAGCCGCTCACGCCGACGACCGAGGCCCGGCCCCGCAGCCGCAGCGGCGCGGTGAGCAGCCGCAGGCCCTTCTCGGCCAGCCGCAGGTCCGGGTTCTCGGTCCGGGCGTGCCGGCTCGCCGGGACGACGCCGTGGTGCAGCGCGAGCACCATCTTCAGCAGGGCGGCGACCCCGGCCGCGCCCTCGACGTGACCGATGTTGCCCTTGACCGAGCCCAGCGCGCAGGGCGCCTCCCGGGGCACGCCGTGCACCCCGCCCAGCGCGTTGACCTCCACCAGGTCGCCGAGGACCGTGCCGGTGCCGTGCCCCTCCACCGCCACCACGTCGCGCGCCGCGACCCCGGCCCGCCGGTACGCCTCGGCGATGACCGCCTGCTGCGCCCAGCGGTTCGGGGCGGTGAGGCCGTTGCTGCGGCCGTCGGAGTTGACCGCGCTGCCCCGGATCACCGCGTACACCGGCAGGCCGGCGGCGACCGCGTCGTCCAACCGGCGCAGCACCAGCGCGGCGACGGCCTCGCCCCGCACGATGCCCCGGGCGTCGCGGCTGAACGGGCGGCACTGCCCGTCGGGCGCGGAGAGCCCGGCCTGGGCGTAGAAGATGTTCAGCGCCGGGGTCAGCACCACGTTGACGCCGCCGACGAGGGCCTGGTCGCACTCGCCGGCCCGCAGGGCGACGCAGGCCTGGTGGGCGGCGACCAGCGACGAGGAGCAGGCGCTGTCCACGGCCCAGCTCGGCCCCCGCAGGTCCAGGTGGTACGAGATCCGGTTGGCGATCATGCAGTAGCCGTTGCCGGTGCCCCGGTGCGGGGTGACCCGGTCGTAGTCGGTCATGGTGAGCTGCGCCCACTCGTTGCTCATCACGCCCACGAAGACGCCGGTGTCGGTGCCGGCCTGCCGGCGCGGGTCGAGTCCGGCGTCCTCGAAGGCCCGCCAGGCGCTCTGCAGCATCAGCCGCTGCTGCGGGTCCATCGCCGCCGCCTCCCGGGGGGCGATCCCGAAGAACTCGTGGTCGAAGGCGTCGGCGTCGGTGAGGAACCCGCCGACGGTGGTGTTCGTCCGGCCGGGCCCGCCCGCCGGGTCGTAGAAGTCGGCCCGGGGCCAACGGTCGGCGGGCACCTCGGTGAGGGCGTCCCCGCCGCGCATCAGCAGGTCCCAGAACGCCGCCGGGTCGGCCGCCCCGGGGAACCGGCCGTCGAGCCCGACCACGGCGATGTCGCCGGTCATGACGCCGCTGTCGTCCGGGCCGCCTCGACGATCCCCCCGGCGAGCCGGTCGATCGTCGGATAGTCCCAGGCCAGGGTGGGCTCCACGGGGATGCCGAAGGTGTCCTCGACGTCGCCGGAGAGGGCCAGGGCGTAGACGGAGTCCAGACCCAGCTCGGCCAGCGGCGCTTGCACGTCCAGCTCACCGGCCGGCACGCCGAGGTAGTCGGCGATCCGGCCGACCAGCCACTGCCGGACGTCCGCCGGGGTGGTCTGGGTGTTGGCGCTCATGTGTCCTCCGTGGTTGACGCTCGTCGGTGGGGTCGCCGGCCCGGTCAGCCGAAGATCGGGATGGGTCGCAGGTCGCAGGAGAGCCGCCCGTCGACCCGCCGGGACAGCTCGGCGAAGAGCGGCTCGGCGACGGCCTCGGGCAGCACCGGGTCGCCGCCGCAGCGGGCGGCCAGCCGGGCCAGCGCCGCCTCGATCCATTCGTCGCCGGCCAGCAGGCCGGCGGCCGGGTCGCCCCGGCGCGCCCGCCACGTACCGACGCAGGCCGCCGCGGCCAGCAGGAGGGCGTACCGGTGGGCCAGGTCGAAGGTGGCCGGCCCGGCGAGGGGGCCACGTTCGGCCGGCGGCAGCGCCGCGCAGTCGCGGGCGAGCCGGCGCACCTCGGCGGCGAGCCCGCGGATCCGGGCGGTCACCCCCGGCGCGTCGTGCGGTGGGTCCTCGGCGGCGGCCAGCAGCGCCGAGATCAGCACGTCGCGGCCGGTGCCCGCCACGGAGAGCGCGGTGAGGTCCAGGTCGGGCAGGGGCGCGGTCGGGTCGAACAGTTCCGGGGGCGCGGGGACGCCTCGCCAGGCGCGGCGGGCCAGCAGCGGCAGTTGCGGGACGACGGTGAGCAGGCAGGCGGTCGGCCCGGCGTGACCGACGCCGAGCGCCGGCAGGTCACGGTGGAACTTCCCGAACGCGGCGTACGGGCCCTCACGCAGGTAGAAGCTCGCGCCGAGGAGCACCGAGAGCTCGTCCATCGCCTCGCCGAGCAGCCGGGGCACCAGGTACTTCGTCGCGGCGGCCGGCGCGGCGGCGTGCCGGGGCGCCAGGTGCAGCCCGCGCGCCACGGCGGTGACCAGGCAGTCGGCCACCAGCAGGTCGACGAAGGCCGCCGCGAGGGTGCCGCGCGCGTGCGGCAGGTCGGCGACCCGGTGGCCGTACAACCGGCGGCCGGCGGCGAAGCGGGCCGTGACGTGCAGGGCGGCGTCGAGCACCCCGAGCGCCATCGACGGCAGCAGCACCCGGGTCAGCTGGAACGCGCGCAGCGCGGTCTCCCCGCCGGTGCCCTCCGCGCCGATCAGGTTCCCCGCCGGGACCGGGCAGCCGGTCAGCTCGATGCCGCCCAGCCGGCAGCCGCGCACCCCGGACGAGGCGTACCGGGGTAGCTGGCGCACGGCGGCCGCGGGCAGGTCGGCCAGGTCGGCGGCCAGGATGGAGTGGCTGCGCGGCCCGGCGGCGTCCCGGGTGCGCGCGAAGAGCAGCACCGACCGGGCCCGATCGACGTTGTTGATCACTTCCTTGGTGCCGTCGAGCACCCACCGGTCCCCCGCCGGCCGGGCCCGCAACTCGTTGCGCAGCAGGTCGTTGCCGTGCGCCAGCTCGTGGAAGGCCACCGCGAGCCGGTGCCCGGCCAGCAGGTCGTCGGCCGCCCGGCGGCGTTGCCCGGCGTCCCCGGCCACCCAGACGGGCACGGCCGCCATCAACGACGTGACGCCGTACCCCAGGCCGAGGGCGCCGTCGCGGCGGAAGACCGGCCGCAGCGCCCGGCCCACCGCGTCGGTCTCGGCCCACCGCCCGCCGAGCGCCCGGGGGACGAACCACCCGTTGCAGCCCCAGCGCTCCAGGGCGGACTCGCCGGCGGCCAGCAGCTCGGCCCGCTCGTCGGCGGCCAGCAGCGGCCCGAAGCCCAGCGGGTTCGCCTCGTCGAACGGGTCGCCGAGCAGCCGTTCGAGGTCCCGCTCGGGCGCGTACGGCGCGGTCACGAGCCGCCGCCCCGCGCGGTGCGGTGCGGCAGCAGGGACAGCGACCACCCCTGCCCGTGCTGCCCGGTCAGCACGTCCAGCAGCACCTCGTCGGTGCGCGGGCACCGCTCGACGGCCAGGACTCGCCGTAGCACCGCCCCCAGCCAGCGCCCGTCGCGCCACAGCGGGCCGGCCGGGCCGTGTTCGTACCGGTGGTAACTGTGCAGCCAGACCCCGACGGCGGCGGCGGCCGCGACGTGCAGCGCGAGCCGCTCGGCGAGCTGGAAGGCCGACCTCGGCACGGTCACCCGGACCGGTCGGTGCCCGGCCATCGCGGTCAGCAGCGCGTCGGTGCGGGCCTGGAGCTGCCGGGCCAGCTCGACGACGGCGGCGAGCTCGGGGTCTCGCCCGCCGAGCCGGGTCAGCCGCCGCACCAGCCCCGGCAGGGCGGCCAGCACGCTGCTGCCGTGCCGCGAGACCAGCGTCAGCCGGGCCGGGTCGAACGCCGGCACGGGGCGACCCACGTCGAAGAGCGCCGCCAACGCGGCGTCGTCCGGCTCCCGGCGGGCCCGCCGCACCAGCGTCGGGAACTCGTTGATCAGCCCGTTGAGGTTCACCAGCGTGTTGCCGTCGAAGATCCCGACGATCCGGTGGTCGCGTTGCAGCTTCTGGAACCGCCCCTCGGCGAAGACCCCGTCGAGCAGCGAGCGGGCCCCGAGGAACCGGCCCAACGCGCCGATCGTCGCGTCGGTCCGGGTGGGCAGCAGGTACTTCACCACCGCCGAGAGCACGCTCAGCTCGTCGGGGAACAGGTGCACCGCCCGGGTCGCGGTCAGGGCGAGCGCCTCGCCCAGCAAATGGTCGGCGTACGCGTCGGCGAGGACCGCCCGCGCCGTCGGCAGCCCCAGCAACCGCCGCCCCTGGGGCGACCGCTCGGCGGCGAAGTCGACGGCCAGCCCCAGCGCGTGCTCACCGGCGCCGAGGGAGAGCGCCGCGCACATCGTCCGGGTCAGTTGCAGGGCCTTGAGCAGGGTCTCCACCCCGGTGCCGGCCGGGCCGAGCCGCGCGTCGGGCCCGACCACCGCCCCGGTGAGGCGCACGCCGCTGATGTCGGCGCCCCGGATGCCGTACGTGCGCACCTTGGGCAGCGGGTCGTACGCGTCGGCGGTCAGCTCGCCCTTGTCGACCAGGAACAGGTCGAACCCGCGTGGGCCGCCCTCGGGCCGGGAGCGGGCCAGCACGGTGAGCACCCGCCCTCGGGTGGCGTTGTTCACCAGCCACTTCGTCCCGGTCAACCGGTGCCCCTGCGGTACGGGCTCGGCGCGCAGTTCGCCGGCGAGCAGATCGCTGCCGCGCTCCGGCTCGGTCAGCGCCAGCGAGACCGGCGCCGCGTCGAGGACCTGCCGCGCGAGTCGCCCGATCCGTGGCGTCGGCGGGGTGATCCACGCGGGCACCCCGCCGAGGTAGGTCTTGCCGTGCGCGACGGCCACGGTGAGGTCGCGGCGGGCGACCGCCCGCATCAGCTCGACCGCCTCGGTGTGGTCGTCGAGCGCGCCGCCGAGCCGACTCGGGACGTACCAGCGCTGCAGTCCCCACTCGTCGAGCTGGCGGCAGATGTCGGCGGGGAAGCGTTCGGCGCGGTCGAGGTCGGCGCAGCGGGCGTAGGAGAAGGTCACCGCCGGGTCCGTCGGGTCGCCGAGGTGGGCCTCCAGCCGCTCCACGGCCCGCCCCCGCCCTTCGCGCGGCGTCGACTCCACGTAGGGCATCGCGTCCACGCGCGGCGTCGACTCCACGTAGGGCGTCGCAGCCGGGTGCGGCCCCGCCGACACGTCAGCGTCCCTTCGCGTCGGTCGGGTCCGCCGGTCCGTCGGCGCCGACGGCGCACGTCGGGTCCGCCGGTCGGTCGGCGCCGACGGCGGCGGTCCGGCCCCGCAGCGCGGGCGGGACCGTGACGTGCAGCGGGCGCAACGCCCCGGACAGGAACAGCTCGCGCATCAGCCGGCGCTGCACCTTGCCGCTCGTGGTGCGCCGGACCGCGCCCCGGTTGACCAGGACGACACCGGGCGACGGCAGGTCGAAGTCGCGGGCCAGCCGGGTGCGGACGGCGTCGGCGAGATCGGCCGGGGCCGCGCCGTCGAGCAGCGTCCTGCGGACCTCGTGCACCAGCACGACGTACTCCCGGTCGGCGGTCACCGCGAACGCGGCGCCGAAGCCGCCGGCCAGCGCCGGGTGCAGCTGTCGGGCCTCGTGTTCGATGTCCTGGGGCCAGAGGTTGCGCCCCCGCACCACCAGCATGTCGGTGAGCCGGCCGGTGACGTACAGCTCGCCGTCGATGAGGACGCCGAGGTCGCCGGTGCGCAGGTAGGGGCCCTGGCCGTCGCGGATCCGCGCCCCGAACGTCTCGGCGGTGGCCGCCGGCCGGTCCCGGTAGCCGGCCGCCACGCTGGCGCCCCGGACCCAGATCTCCCCGGTCCGCCCGGCCGGGACCGGCACGCGGGTGTTCGGGTCGACGACGCGGACGTCCTGGGTGGCCGGGGTGCCGCAGCCGACCAGCGCGATCCCCTGCCCGGCGGTGCTCGGGCGGAACTCGTCGCGTTCCCACGCGCGCGGCTCGGCCCAGCGCACCGTCGGTGGCGTGCCGGCGTCGACGGTGGTGACCAGCAGGGTGTTCTCGGCCAGCCCGTAGCAGGGTGAGAACGCCTCCGGGCGGAAGCCGGCCGGGGCGAACCGCTGCCCGAAGGCGGCCAGCGTGCGGGCGCGTACCGGCTCGGCCCCGGTCAGCGCGACCCGCAACGAGGACAGGTCCAGGGCGGCGACCTGGGCGGGGGGCACCGCCCGGGCGCAGAGCTCGTAGGCGAAGTCGGGGGCGACGGTGAACGTGGCCCGCCAGCGGCTGATCGCCTGCAACCAGCGCACCGGGCGGCGCAGGAACGTCATCGGGTCCATGAAGACCCCGTCGCCTCCCGCGTACCAGCAGCTCAGCAGGCTGATCAGCCCCATGTCGTGGAAGTGCGGCAGCCAGAGCGCGGCGACGGTGTCGGCGCCGGTGCCGAGCCGGGCCCGGATCTCCGCCAGGTTGTGCCGCAGGTTGCCATGGGTGACCATGACGCCCTTCGGGTCGCTGGTGGAGCCGGAGGTGTACTGCAGCAGCGCCACCGTGTCGTCCGGTGGCGGCGGCAGGGTGCGCGGCACGACGCTCTGCGCCCGGTCGTCGCAGGCGACCACCCGCACCGCCGACAGCCCGGCCGCGCGCAGTTGCCGGGTCACGTCCGCGCGCCGCTGCGCCGTGGTGAGCACCAGGTCGAGCCCGCAGTCCCGGACGATCGCGGCGACCCGCCGGGCGCCGACGTCGTTGCCCGGCAGCGGCGCGGGCACCGCGGTCACCCCGGCGTACACGCAGGCCAGGAAGGACTGCAGGAAATCGAAGCCGGCCGGGAAGAGCAGCAGCGCCAGCCGGCCGGGGCCGGCCAGGTCGTCGATCAGGTACGCGCTGCGCAGCGCCGCCGCGTCGATGTCCCGGTAGTCGCGGCGCTCCCCCACCAGGTCACCGTCGGCCTCGGAGAGGAAGGTGTACGAGCGCTCCGTCCCGTACCGTCGGGCCTGGGCCCGCAGGTGGTCACCGAGGCGGGCCGTCGTCTGCCGGTCACCGCGTCCCTGGGTCAGGGTCGACGCGTTCATCCGCCGTGCACCGGGGTCGCGGGGTGCAGGTGTTCGCGTTCCCACCACTCGGCGAACCGGGCGGGCAGCGGCGAGTGGGCGGCGGCCCGGCTCACCCGGGACAGCCACTCCGACTCCTCCTCGATGCTGGCACCACCGCCGACGGGTTCGTCGCGCCCGGCGCCGGCCGGCTCGCCGGCCCGCATCCGGCGCACGCCGAGCTCGATGCGGCAGGCCTCGGCCAGCGCGGACTCGTCCGCCTCGGCCGCCCCGGCGGCGCGTACGAACCGCAGGGCGTCCTCCCCGGCGCCGGCGGGGACGAAGTTGCCCAGTTGCAGGATGCCGTCGCGGATCTCGATGATCCGCCGATAGAGCAGCAGCCGGAGTTCGCCGTGGTCGACCAGGGGCCACCGGCGGTCCTGACGGTAGGGCAGGACGATGTCGGGGAAGAGCGAGCGCATGAGCCGCCACAGTGGGGACAGCGCCGCGATGGTGCGGTGCGCCCGGACGATCCGCCACGCCAGTGCGGACCCCGGCAGCGCGCCGCCGACCACGATGAGCGTGGGGACCAGGGTCAGCACGATGTCCAGCACCCCGGCCGCCGATCGCAGCGGCAGGGCCTTCCCGGCCGCGTGGACCAGAATGAACACGATCTTGACCACGGCGTAGCCGGTGTTGAGCAGCGTGCCCAGGGCGATGAGCCGCAGGCCGATCCGGAGCAGTCTCGCCGTCGACCTGTTGGCGGTGCGCCAGAACAGCAGGGTCGCCACGGCGAGGGCCCCGCCGAGATAGACCTCCAGCACCAGCCAGTACAGCACCGTGGGCGCCGACATCGTGGGCGAGGCCAGTAGCACGTCGAGGTCGACCTCGATGCCCTCGTCGGAGACACCGAAGAGCAGCGTGAGGACGACGGCGACGACGAGGCCGGTGATCCGGACCTGCCGCGGCGCGCGGGGTCGTACGTCGTCCATGCCGGTCACCAGCGTCACGAACCGCAGCACGGCCACCGCACACACGACACCCAGCAGGTGGTGGATCAGGGTGATGAGGTCAGGCCGCTCCGACACGCTGGTGATGACTTCGGTGACCGGTGCGAAGACGATCGTCTTGGCCAGGGCGAGGCCCAGGAACACCAGCCACACCGCGCGCGGCGCCGGCCCTCGCACCAGGGACGGGGTCCGCAGTACGACGGTCAGCCATAACAGGGCGAGAACGACAGCGTCTAGCAATAGACCTGAAACCTAACGTGTATCGTTCCGACTACGAGGAGAAGTACAGAGCCTCGGCCAGGTGGGCGAGTTCCTGGTCCTGTCCGCCTGGTTGCGGGCACCTGGCCCTGGCGTGCACCAGGGAGGCCAGCATCTCGGCCTCCCTCTCCTGCTCGCTGGTGTAGCCGACACGACCGAGGACCCGACGGATCGACGTCGGGTCGAGGTCCGGCAGCAGGCCACCGAACACCGATTCGGCGATGTCGACGCCGAGGGAGTGGCCGCTGATGATGTGGGCGAGTTCGTGCAGGATGATGTGTTCGGAGTGGAGACGGGACGTGTTGACTTCAAAGAAGACATAGTCCGTCGAGGCCAGCGAAATCCACATGCCACACGGCGCCGTACGACTCAGGCCGGGCATGGGCCGCAGGCACAGTTTCCGCCCGCGGTACCGGGCGACCGCCTCCGACCAGCGTTCGAGGTTGAACGGTCGCGGAACGGGGATGTCGTCCAGTATCCGCTCACAGCGCTGCCGCAGCCTGCTCACGCGCCCCCCTGGCGAGTCATGGGTGGACGGCGCGCGACAACATGATGCCCACGAACCCTTGTCGTCGCGCCGCCTGCTCGGCGCTCACCCTACATGGACCGTGCTCAGTACAACACTCCTAACCTGAGTGAATCATCAGTGACCGGTGACCTGCACGGAGAGCCGCGAACGCGGCGCCACGGAGGCTTCGGCCGGCCACCGAGAGGCGTCCGGAAGCTACCGATCGATGTGAATGGCGTTCACTTTCGGCGGCCAAGAATCGACACCCAGCAGACCCATCGAGTACGCCTTCGAGATCAGCGCCACCCGGTTGGGCACCTTGAACTCGCGCATCATGCTGCTGACGTGGTACTCGACGCCCTGTCGACTGAGGAAGAGGCGGGCGGCGAGCTGAACGGTCGTGGCGCCGGTCGCGATCCCCTCGAGGATGCGGGCGTTGATGGCGCTCAGGCTCTTCTTGCGCCCCGGCCACGCCCGGCGCTCGTCCGCCCCGCGATCGGGGCTGATCAGCACCAGGACGGCCCGGGACTGGCCGTCGGCGGGGGCGACCGCCATGGCGGTGAGGGTCGCGGTGCTCGGGGTCACGCTGTGGCGCAGCACGGCGAGTCGCTCGACGAAACGCTCACTGCGCCCCTGGAGGAGACGCTCCAACTGGTGCAGCACGTGCGGCTTGGCCTGCGGGTGCAGCAGTTCACCGAAGGGCCGCCCCCGCAGGTTCACCAACGGGTCGCCGCACTGCCGCTCGAACGCCGCGTTGCTTTCCCGCACCCGCAGGTGCCGGTCGAGCACGGCGAAGCCCGACCCGTTGCGCTCGGTGATCGACAGGAAGATGTCGCGGTACTCGGCACCGGAGAGCAGCGGGCAGTCGGTGCCCAGGTCCGCGAGGGGATACGCGACGGCAGCGGTGGTTGTCACTGGTACGTCTCCTTGTTGTCGTCAAGGGGCCCGGCAGCTTGGGTCGCTGGCGTACCGGGGGTGCACCGGCCGGACCGGTGGCGCCGTGCCTGCGGCCAGGCAGCGGGTTCGGCCCGGTCGTCCGAGCCACGGATGATGAACCGGTCCCCGTCGGGGCAGCCCCGCTGGAGACCTCGGTTCTCAGCCGGCCGAGCGGGCCGCCCGAACGGCACGCGGGCGCCCCTTGCGGAGCCCCCGCGACCCGCCGTTGCGGGTGGCGCACCGGCTGGTCGACGGCCACTGGGACCATCGAGCTCGGCGGCTGTCGACTATTGTTGACACTGTCGCAGCGTAGGCAGCCCCATCTCCTAGTGTCAATACCAGTCGACACCTACGCAGGAGCATGTCCGCAGCAAGGGGGCGGGAAGGGTCCGGCTAGGGGTACCACGACTCGGCACCCGGATACACCGCCGTCAACTATTGTCTACAGAAGCGACGGGCGCGTAGGGTGGCCGGGTCGGACCGAGGCGCCGACGGTCGGGGGGCCAGCCGACGGTCGGGGGGCCAGCCGGAGAACGGGGGCCAGCCGGAGAACGGCGGGGCGACCGGAGAACGGCGGGGTGACCGGTTCCGCGGGCGGGCGGACGTCAGGGGCGGACGCTCGGCGGGTCCTGGTCCAGCCCTTCGAGCCTACGCACCTGGCGCAGCACCTCGGCGATGGTCTCGAGGCTCTCCGGGGAGAGGCCCGCCGCCCGGAAGGCGACCTCGCGGACGCCGGTGTCGGCCATCGCCGCCAGGAGCTCCCGCTGCTCCTCGATCCGCCCCGCGGCCTCTTCGTCGGCGAAGAAGTAGGAGACCGGGACGCCGAAGAAGCCGGCCAACGCCTCCAGGTGCTTCATCGTCGGGTTGTCCCGCTCCCCGCTGCGCAACAGGGAGATGTAGCTGTGGGTGATCTCGTACTTGGTGTCGCCGCGCTCGTGCGCCGCAGCGGTGATCGCGCCCGCGACGTAGCGGGAGCTGAACGGCTCGTTCTGCCCGGGGTGGAAGGTCTGGAACAGGTAGTTCAGCTTCTGGGCCAGCGTTCGTCGCCGAGGTGGCCCGCCCGGATTCGCCACGTGCGCTCCCTTCGGCCGACCCCAGCGTTACCCCTCAGAGAGCAAGGTTCCCTTGACATCCCCGCGTTGACTGCTGTTCACACTACCGGTCGGCGCAGCCGCCGAACAGCCATCGATCGTCGGTTGTCTCTACGACGCAGGTAGTAAGGCCGCGACGACCTACGCAGACCACGCCCGTCCGAGGCTACGGCAGGGCGCGGTGCCGACGGCCGCACCCCAGGTGCGGTCGGTGCGATAACGGGTACCCGCTGCGGGTGGAGCCGGATGACGACGCCGTGGACGTCGACGCGCCGCTCGCCGTGGACGGGCCCGCCGCGCCACACGACGCCAGCGGGGAGCAGGTGGCGACCCGGGACCTGAGCGGGCTGGCACCACCCACCCGGCCGGCCCGACGCTGGACGCCCCGCCGGGTCGTCGTCACCCCGGCGGCGCTCGACCACGCCCACGGGCGCCGGATCGTCGACCGGATCGAAGGGCTCGGCATCGCCGTCGAGCGGCTGCGCGCCAACCGGCTGGTCGGCCTGCGCGGCGAGACCGACCGGCAGACGTACGCGCGGGCCAAGTCGACCCTGGCGATCGTGGTCAGCCCGCCGTCGCGGCGAACGCTGCAGCCGATCGCGCCGAGTGCCGACTGGCGGGTGGACCTGGCCGAGGGCTGCCCGGCGCACTGCCAGTACTGCTATCTCGCCGGTTCGCTCTCCGGGCCGCCGGTGACCCGCGTCTACGCCGACCTCGACGACATCCTCGCCGGGCTGGCCGACTACGCCGGCCGGGGAACGGTGACCAGTCGTCGTGCCGCCCGCGCCGACGAGGGCACGACCTTCGAGGCGTCCTGCTACACCGATCCCCTCGCGCTGGAGCACCTCACGGGCAGTTGGCGCCGGGCCGTGGAGCACTTCGGTGCCTGGGACGCGCCGGTGCAGCTACGGTGGACCACCAAGTACGCCGATGTGGCGACGTTCGTCGGGCTGCCGAGCCACGGGCGTACCCGGGTGCGGTTCAGCGTCAACGCCGCGCCGATCAGCGAGCGGCTGGAGGGCGGCACCGCGACGGTCCCGCAGCGCCTCGACGCGCTGCGCACGCTGGCCCTGGACGGCTACCCGGTGGGGCTGACCATCGCCCCGATCATGCCGGCGCCGGGCTGGCGGGAACACTACGGCGCGCTGCTCGATCGGGTCGGGGTGGCCGTGGCCGGGGTCGACCGGCTGGACCTGACCGCCGAGCTGATCACGCACCGGTTCACGCCCGGCAGCAAGGAGGTGCTGCTCGGCTGGTATCCCCAGACCCGGTTGGAGATGGACGAGCAGTCCCGCCGGCGCAAGTTCGGCCGTTTCGGGGCCATGAAGTACGTGTACCCGCCCGAGGTGATGGCCGAGCTGCGCACCTGGTTCGAGCGGGAGCTGGCCGCGCGGGTGCCCGCCGCCCGGGTGCTCTACTGGACCTGACCCGGGTCACCGGCCTCCCCCGTCGCTGCCGGCGATCGACCGGACCGGCCTGGCGCTGACGGTCGTCGATATTGCCGGAACGTGCCCCGACGTGATGCAATAGCTCACATCGCCGCAGCACGGGGGCAACCGTGCTGGGAACGGCCAGCACGGGAGCAACGCAGCGCCGGCAGCGCGTCACCTTGGCAGACGCCAGCCCGCCGCATCGCCGGGCCACCTGCACGACGACGGGCGTCTTGCCGGGCAGGCAGGCTCGCCCGCCGCACATGTCACCGCGACGGCCGACGCGCCTCGACGTCCGACACGCAGGGGACGTCCGATGCGCTCCGCCAGTGCGCGAGAACCGGCGACGAGGTGAGAAGCAATCATGACTTCCCGAGAGAGTTTCGCGGGGTGGTACCGGCACCGCCTGGTGTGGGTGGCGGTGATCCTGGCGGCGACGGCCGGGGTGGTCGCAGTGGCCAACAGAGCCGCTCCAGAGCCGGCACCGGCGGACCTGCGGGGACAGATCGTGGCCCGGATTCGTACCACGCTCGAACAGGCGGACCCGGGTCAGCACCACCACGCCGGACCCGCCGTCGGGCAGGCGGCCGCCAAGGAGGAGAAGCCGGAGGTGATCTGCGGGGTCCGCGTCTACGGCTACGAACCGGCCGGCGTCACCGCGCTCGCCGACGTGCGGACCGTCTACGGCTTCCACCTCTGCGGGGTCGCCGAGCAGCGGCGCCCGTGGGACGTGGCGGTCAAGCTGGCCGGCCCGGTGATCATGGACATGTCCACCGATCCGCCGGGCATCCAGGTGGTCGAGGCCACGGCCGAGGTGAGGTTCGTCGACCGGCTCCGGGAGATGTTCCCGGCCAAGTACGCGGAGCTGGCGCTCCAGGAGGCGTTGGAGCGGCCTGAGATGGCCGACCTGCGCCGCCGGTACGACGCCGCCGCCGGGCTGTGACCAGGCCCCCGGGCCGCGCCGCATTCGGTGGCCCGTGGAAACTGTCGGTCCCCGGCGGTCGGCACCTCCCGTGCTTCGACGTGGGCGCCGCCCCGCGACGACGACTCCGGTCCAAATGATCCATAGATAGATCAATATTGATATTTCGGGCTACGGGTGCAATAGTTTGATTGGGAGCGCTCCCAAGTCGATCTCCAATACCGAGAAGCGGAGGATGAACAGTGCTTTCACACAAGCCCGATCACGCTGGCGGACTGTCCCGGTCAGTCGGCCGCCAGTCCTTCCAGGTGTTCGTCCTGCTGTTCGCCATGGTGGCCGCCACGCTGCCCTGGACCAGCCCGGCCCAGGCCCACGGCACCATCGTCAGCCCGGCGACCCGCGCCTACCAGTGCTGGAAGACCTGGGGCAGCCAGCACACGAACCCGGCGATGCAGCAGCAGGACCCGATGTGCTGGCGGGCGTTCCAGGCCAACCCCGACACCATGTGGAACTGGATGAGCGCCCTGCGGGACGGCCTCGCCGGCCAGTACCAGGCCCGCACCCCGGACGGGCAGCTCTGCAGCAACGCCCTGTCCAGGAACGACACCCTGAACCAGCCCGGACCGTGGAAGTCGACCTCGGTCGGCCGCAACTTCAACGTCCAGCTGTACGACCAGGCCAGCCACGGCGCTGACTTCTTCAAGGTCTACGTCACCAAGCCGGGCTTCAACCCGGCCACCCAGAGCGTCGGCTGGGGCAACCTCGACCTGATCACGACGACCGGGCGCTACGCGCCGGCACAGAACATCTCGTTCCCCGTCTCGGTCTCCGGGCGCACCGGCAACCACGTCCTCTTCGTGATGTGGAAGGCCTCGCACGCGGACCAGACCTACATGTGGTGCAGCGACATCACCATCTCCTGACCGGCAGGACCGGCAGCCGCAGCACCACCCGGCCCAGGGCGTCGACGCCCTGGGCCGGGTGGTGCTGCGGCCGGTCAGCGCCCGGTCCCCCGCCGGTCTCCCCATCTCCCAGGCATGCGCGGGGCTGCGCCGGTGGGCGCGGGTACGGCACTAGACTGCGTCGCCGTGGCGAACGTGGTGCCGCCCGGCCGCCGCTGCGGCGAGCCCGGCGTCGTGGTCGGGTCGCGGTGCTTCCGCGACACGCACGGCGAGGGCGTGCCGGCCGCGCTCCTCGACCTGGCCACACCGACCCGCCGGCGGCGAGCCGGCGACCGCCGGAGCCGGCGGGCCCGATCCGAGGGAGTTCCTGGATGAGCGCCATCCTGCCGGCACGCTCCGGCGCACCGGTCACTGTCCGCCCGTGCCTGACGTACGCGCACCGGGGCTCGTCCGGCATGGCGCCGGAGAACACCGCGGCCGCCTTCGAGCTGGCGATCGCCGACGGCGCCGACTACGTCGAGACCGACGTGCAGCTCAGCGCCGACGGGGAGCTGGTCGTCATCCACGATGTCACGCTCGCCCGCACCACCGACGCCAGGCTGCTGTTCGCCGACCGCGCGCCCTGGAACGTGCACGACTTCACCCTCGCCGAGCTGAAAAAGCTCGACATCGGAGGGTGGTACGACGACGCCTTCACCGGCCAGCAGATCCTGACGCTCGACGAGCTGCTGGACCTGCTCGGCGGCCGGGTCGGCCTGAACCTGGAGCTGAAGGCACCCGCGGCGAATCCGGGGCTGGCGGGGGCCGTCGCCGCCCGCCTGCGCGGGCGTCGCGACTGGATCGGGCCGGACGGCCGGCCGCGCCAGCCGCTCGTCGTCGGGTCCTTCGACGAGCAGGCCCTGCGGGACTTCCACGCCCGGCTGCCCGCCGTTCCGGTCTCGCTGATCGCCTACGACGTGCCGGCGAGCGGGCGGCTGACCGACCTCGCCGAGTGGACCTTCTCCGTCAACCCGGACATCCGCCGGTTGTGCCCCGAGGACGTGGCCCGCGTCGCCGAGGCGGGTCTGGCCCTCGTGCCGTGGACCGTCGACGCGCCGCAGTCGTGGCGGTGGGCCCTCGACACCGGCTGCGCCGGGATGATCACCAACTACCCGGACGCCCTGAGGAAGCTGCTCCACGGCCGCGATCCGCTGCCCGACGCGGCGGGGGTGGTCGTCCAGGACGTGGTTCACCACCGCCCCGACGACGAGCCGCCGTGGGCCGGCGAGCATGTCGTCCTGCGCAACGTCTCCGGGCAGTCGGTGGACGTCAGCGGCTGGTATCTGCGCAGCCAGTCCTCGAAGCGGGTCGTGGTGGGCGACGGCTACGTCATCGCGCCGGGCGGGCTGCTGCGGGTCTGGACCGGGCCGGGCACCGACGACGCGGCCAACTGTCACAACGGCCACGCCGCCGCCGTCTGGAACGGCACGAAGGGCGACTCCGCCGGGCTGCATCGCGTCGACGGCACGATCGTCGACCTGCACGCGTACCTCGTCTGACCCGGCGGGGCCGGTGGGGCCGGGCCGGGTCAGACGAGGGGCCGGCCCCGACGGAGCCGGCCCCTCGACGGTGCTGTCTTTCCGGCGGTCAGCCGACCGTCTTGTTGTAGCTGTCGATGGCGGGCTGCAGGCTCGCCGCGGCGTCCTTCATGGCCTGCTCGGCCGGCTTGCTACCGACGATCGCCGCCTCCAGGCCGTCCTCGGAGGCCTTGCGGGCCTGCGGCATCACGCCGAGCAGGCAGCCGGCCGACGCGACCGACGGCGGCAGCCCGTGCAGCTGGTCCACGGCGGTCTTGAACTGCGGATACTGCGCCACCCAGTCCTTGTCGACCTGCTCGTCGAGCGCCTTGGAATTGACCGGCACGTACCCCGTGCCGGTGTGCCACTTCGCCTGCTGCTGCGGGCTCGAGGCGAACTTAAGGAACTCCCAGGCGGCCCGCTTCTCCTTGTCGCTGTGGCCGACGCCGTTGATCCACAGCGAGGCCCCACCGATGATCGGCCCGCCCGTGGCCGAGCTGCTCGCCTTCGGGTACGGCGCGGTGAGGACGGTGAACTTGCCCTTGGCCGCGTCGATGTAGCCGCGCATGGCGCCGGTGGACTCCAGGTGCATCGCCACCGTGCCGGCCTTGAAGGCGGCCTGGGCGTCGTCGGTCTTGCGGCCGGTGTTCGTCGCGTAGCCGCCCTTCACCAGGTCCGCCCACCACTGCGCGACGCGCACGCCGGTCTCCTGGTCGAACTGCACCTTCGTGGCCAGGCCCTTGCGGCCGTTGCTGTTGTCGCAGTACTCCTTGCCGTCGGTGGCGATCAGCTGCTCCACCAGCCAGCCGTAGATGGCGGCGCCGAAGCCGTACTGGACGGTCCTGCCGCCGGCGTCCTTGACGGTCAGCTTCTTCGCCGCCTCCCCGATCTCGTCGAGGTCGCGCGGCGGCTTCGTCGGGTCGAGGCCGGCCTTGACGAAGGCCTCCTTGTTCAGGTACAGCAGCGGGGTGGAGGTGTTGAACGGCATCGACTGCAGCTTGCCGTCGATCGAGTAGTAGTTGGCGATGTTCGGCTCGATGTCGCCGACGTTGAAGTTGTCCTTCTCGATGAACTTGTACATCGGCACGGTCTGCTTCGAGTCGACCATGAAGCGGGAGCCGATGTCGTAGATCTGCACGAGCGCGGGGGTGCTCTTCTGCTGCACCGAGGCCTTGTACTTGGCGATGGTCTCGTCGTAGTTGCCCTGGTAGACCGCCTTGACCTCGGCCTTGCCCCCGCTCTGGGCGTTGAAGTCGGCGACGAGCTTGTCGATCGCCTCGGCGTTGGCGCCCTTCATCCCGTGCCAGAACTCGATGGTGGTCTTGCCGGTGGCCTTCTCCAGCACCTCCGCGCCCGGCGCCTCGAGCGCGTCGGCGGAGTCGGTGCCGGAGCCCGAGCCGCCGCACGCCGTCAGCGCGGCGGCGGCGGAGAGGGCGGCGAACGCCGCCAGGGCCCGGCGGAGCTTGGGTTGTCTCACGGGTTCTCCACTTCTGAAGTTAACGCAGCGCGCCGGCGGTGATGCCGCGGACGATGTAGCGCTGACCGAAGAGCACGACAGCCAACGTCGGGAGCAGCGACAACGCGACGCCCGCGAGGACGAGGCCGGGTTGTGCCACCTCGGCGTCGTTGAGCTGCGAGATGCCGATCTGCAACGTCTGGTACTCGGAGTCGCGAATCAGGATCAGCGGCCAGAAGTACTGGTTCCACGCCGAGAGGAAGACGTAGACCCCGACCGCGGCGATCGAGGGCTTGGAGAGCGGCACGATGACCCGCCACAACAGGCGCCAGTGCCCGCACCCGTCGATCACCGCGGCGTCGCGCAGCTCGGTGGGGAACTGCAGGAAGGCCTGCCGCAGCAGGAACGTGCCGAAGGCCGAGGCGAGGAAGGGCAGCACGAGGCCGAGGTAGGTCGCCCCGCCCCGGGCCAGGCCCCAGCCGGAGATGGCCAGGTAGTTGGGGATGATGATCGCTTCCCACGGCACCATGAGGGTGGCGAGGAAGAGACCGAACGTCGCCGCCTTCGCGGGCAGGCGGAGGAACGCGAAGGCGTACGCGGCCAGGATGCTGGTGATGACCTGCGCCACCGTGACGGCCCCGGCCTGGACGGCGGAGTTGACGTAGAAGCGGCCGAGCGGCACCGATCGGAAGACGTCGGTGATGTTCTGCCAGTAGAGCTCGCTCGGCACCAGGGCGGGTGGGTAGGTCGCCAGGTCACCGGGGCCCATCACGGCCCCGACGAAGCCGTAGTAGATGGGGAACAGGACCGGGATCGCGGCGAGGACGAGCACCACGTAGACGGCGACGCGCCCGAGGCTGATCTTTTTCATCGGTAGTGGACCCGCCGTTCGAGGACGCCGAACTGGACAGCCGTGCAGCCGAGCATGACGACCAGCAGCACGACGGCCTGCGCGCTGGCCGACCCGAAGTCGGAGGACCCGAAGGCGAAGGCCTTCTCGTAGATCGAGTAGACCAGCGTCGTCGTGGCCTGGTCCGGGCCGCCCTTGGTCAGGATGTGGATCTGCCCGAAGCTCTGCAACGCGTGGATGGTGGAGATCACGACGAGGAAGAACAGCTGCGGGGAGAGCAGCGGCAGAGTGATCCGGGACGCCAGCCGCCAGCCGGACGCGCCGTCCAGCCGCGCCGCCTCGAGCACCTCGGGCGAGATCGCCGAGACGCCGGCGGAGAGCACGAGGACGTTGTAGCCGAAGTTCATCCAGACCGTCGCGGCGCAGACGGCGGGCAGCGCGATCGACGGGTCGGTGAGCCAGTTGACCCGGTCGATCCCGACGGAACCGAGCAGGCCGTTCGCCACGCCGATCGCCGGGTTGTAGATGACGGCGAAGATCACCGACGCGGTCGCCACCGAGAACGCGAACGGCAGCGCGAAGGCGGTGCGGAACGCGCGTACGCCGCGGATGCACGCCTCCAGCAGCAGCACCACGAAGAGCGCGCCCAGGACGGCCGGCACCACGGAGAAGAGAGTGAAGAGGCCGGTCGTGGCCAGCACCTTGCCGAATTCGGCGGAGAGCAACTGCCGGTAGTGCTCGGCGCCGACGTAGACCGACGGGGCACCGAAGAGGTCGTTGCCGTGGACGGAGAGGTACAGGGTGCGTCCCAGCGGCCAGAACACGAACAACGCGAAGACCACGACGGACGGCAGGAGGAGCAGCCACCCGAGACCGGACTCGACGACGCGTGCCGGCCTCCCCCGCCGGACGGCGGAGGGCGTGGGCTCTGTGGTCGAAGCGCGATCATCCGGTGGGGCGTCGACGGTGCGAGGGACGGGCACGGCAGCACAGTACCAACGGCATGGGCGGAAATAAATCCGTCAATTCAGGACCCGGAGTTGAAGGTTCTTTACAGTGCCGCTGCGGTACGACCGCCCCGGCCGGGTCACTGCTCGGGCGGGTGCCGGTTTGTCGGCAAGGGACAGGGGTACCCATTTCGCTGCGCTTCGGAGGAAAGCCGGGGCGACATGTCCGGCAGCGCTTCGGCCCAGGAGGCAGTCAATGCGAGCGATGGTCTACCGCGGTCCGTACCGGCTGCGGGTCCAGGAGAAGGACCGCCCGGCCATCGAGCACCCCAACGACGCGATCGTCAGGGTGACGCGGGCGGCGATCTGCGGGTCCGACCTGCACCTCTACCACGGCATGATGCCCGACACCCGGGTCGGGACGACCTTCGGCCACGAGTTCGTGGGCGTGGTCGACGAGGTCGGCCCGTCGGTGCGCAGCGTCAAGCCGGGTGACCGGGTCATGGTGCCCTTCAACGTCTACTGCGGGTCGTGCTTCTTCTGCGCCCGGGGGCTCTTCAGCAACTGCCACAACGTCAACCCCAACGCCACCGCCGTCGGCGGCATCTACGGCTACTCGCACACCTGCGGCGGCTACGACGGCGGCCAGGCCGAGTACGTCCGGGTGCCGTTCGCCGACATCGGCCCGAGCCCGATCCCCGAGTGGATGGACGACGACGACGCCGTCCTGCTCACCGACGCCCTCGCCACCGGCTACTTCGGCGCGCAGCTCGGCGACATCGTCGAGGGTGACGTGGTCGTGGTCTTCGGTGCCGGGCCCGTGGGGCTCTACGCCGCGAAGTCGGCCTGGCTGATGGGCGCCGGTCGGGTCATCGTCATCGACCACCTCGACTACCGGCTGGAGAAGGCGGCGTCGTTCGCCCACGCCGAGACCTGCAACTTCGCCGAGTACGACGACATCGTCGTACACCTGAAGAAGATCACCGACCACCTCGGCGCCGACGTGGTCATCGACGCCGTCGGCGCCGAGGCGGACGGCAACCTCCTGCAGCACGTCGCCGCCGCGAAGCTGAAGCTACAGGGTGGCTCCCCCGTCGCCCTGAACTGGGCGATCGACTCGGTCCGCAAGGGCGGAACCATCTCGGTGATGGGCGCCTACGGGCCGATGTTCAGCGCCGTCAAGTTCGGCGACGCGATGAACAAGGGCCTGACCCTGCGGATGAACCAGTGCCCGGTGAAGCGGCAGTGGCCGCGCCTGTTCGAGCACATCCGCAACGGCTACCTCAAGCCCAGCGACATCGTGACCCACCGGATTCCGCTGGAACACATCGCCGAGGCGTACCACATCTTCTCCGCCAAGCTCGACGGCTGCATCAAGCCGCTGATCGTTCCGAACCCCGCCTGACGAGACCGGGAGCCCGCCATGGCCTACACCGCTGACAAGCCGAAGCTGGCCGAGTCCAGCGCCGAGCTGCGTGCCCGAATCCCCGGGTGGGGTGCCGACCTCGACCCCAAGGACCGCCCCTCGGTGCCGCAGGAGCGCTTCGACCCCACCCTCAACGGGGCCCGCTGGGAGTTCCCCGAGCGGCAGCCCGAGAAGTGGCCGAGGGAGCGGTCGATCGAGCACAAGTTCCTCACCCCCGTCTTCGGCACCTCGTGCCCGCCCAAGGGGCTCTCCGGCCTGATCCGCCGGTACTCCTACCGCACCTACAGCGAGGCACGCGCCGCCCACTGGCTGCTCCTGCTGGCCGCCGACCGGGTGGACGCGGTCGAGAGCAACCTCGCGTCGTTCCTGACCCGCCGTCCGGACAACCCGATCACCGAGACCGGTGTGCTGAGCGAATTCACCCACCAGGGGCTCCGGTCACGGGCGCACGGTAACCGGGTCGACCGCGTACACCACCCGCTCGACCCGGTCCTCGTCGCCGCGCCCTGGGTGCTGGCCGGAGCTGCCGCCTATCTGGCCCTGCGCCGGGTCGCCGGCCGCCGGTAGGGCAGCGAAACAGCCGGTGTGGGGCCAGCACCCCGGGTAGGGAGGAGCGCACGGGTCAGACCTGCGCCCTCCCTGCCGAGTCCCGTCGCCCGCCACGAACGAGCCGTCGGTGGACAGCGGAGACGTCAGGTCAGAACACAAACTCCTCCTACGCGCGGCCGTCGGTCCGCCCCGAGGGTCACTCGGCCCGATCTCCCCTCATGTCGCTGGCCCGCACCGGGAACGGCTCGGCGAGGCTCGTCACCGCGCTGACTGACCTCGCCCCTTCGAAGAGGTGTGAACCCTTCCCCGGCGGGGTAGCTTGGTTGGCCAGGGTCAAGACATGCGCCCCCCTAAGTGGTCATCCGTTCGCAGCCGGACGTCGATGACCACGAAGCCCACGAGCTTCGGAGGCGACATGTCGATTCCCACCATCCCCGCCCGATCCCGGCGGTGCGCCACCCACGCTCCGCACCCGGGCCCGCCCAGCGGCTCGGTGGCGTTGAGCTGCGTCGGCCGCCCCCGGCGGAAAAGCTGATCACCGTCCGCGCCGAGGTGGCGCGGGCGGGCGGGGAACCCGCGATCCCGGACGCCGCGCCGTGCGTGCGGTACCGGCCCGCCGTCGACGGTGTGGACCAGCCTGCGATGACCGCGCCGTGCGGTGCCGCACTGCCCGCGCCTTCCCACAGCCACCTCGACGAACCTCACCAACCCCCTCAACCACCACATACGGCAAGGAAGCCCATGACCATCACCGCCCCGGCCCGCCCCACCCAGGCGGCCACCGCAGACGGGCCCAGCTCCACCGACTCGCTTGCCAGTCAACTGCTCGCCGCACTGGTCGCGCTGCCGGCCGACCACCCGTCGCGGCCTGCCGCCCGGCATCGGGCCATCGAGGCCTGGCTTCCGCTGGCCAACCATCTCGCTCGTCGCTACCACGGCCGCGGACAACCGAGCGAGGATCTCACGCAGACCGCCGCACTCGCATTGATCAAGGCGATCGACAAGTTCGACCCGACGCGGGGGGTGGACTTCGCCGGCTACGCCATCCCCACCATCGTGGGCGAGATCAAGCGGCACTTCCGCGACCGCGCCTGGGACGTGCGGGTGCCGCGCCGCCTGCAGGAGCGGCGGCTGGCCATCTCGCAGGCCAACGGCACGCTCACCCATGTCCTTGGCCGGTCACCGACCGTCGCCGACATCGCCACGTACCTCAATCTCACCGAGGAGGAGGTCCTGGAGGGCCTGGAGGGTGCTCGCGCCTACAGCGCGGTGTCGCTGTCCAGCCCGGTCGGGGACGGCACCACCACCACCACGGAGCTGGGCGACATGCTCGGTGGCGAGGACACGGAGCTCGCCCTCGCCGAGCTCAGGCTGGCTCTCGTCCCGGCGCTCGCCACCCTCGACGAGCGGGAGCAGAAAATCATCTCACTGCGCTTCCACGGCAACCTCACCCAACAGGAGATCGCCGAAAGGGTCGGCGTGTCCCAGATGCACGTCTCCCGGCTGCTGACCCGCTCCCTGGCCAAGCTGCGGAAACACCTGACCGCCGGCTGACCCCGCGCGCCACCCCCGACCTCCGTCGGGGGTGGCCGCCCGGCCCCCACCCAAGTAAGGGGGCGTCTGGCACCGCGAGATCGTCGAATGGGCCGACGCCACGCCCGCGCTCGGTGCCCCCGCTTTCATGGCGCGTCGGCTCAGGGCCACCGTTGCAGGATGCGGTCGTACTCGGCTTGGGTGACCGGGAGCACCGTGCCGTGCCGGGGCCGGCCGGGCAGGCTGTAGCTCGGCACCGCGCTCCACTGCCCGCTGCTCAGGTCGGTGGTGGTGAACGGGAGGTACCCGCGGCCGCCGTACTCGTCGACGTACATGTACCACCGTCGCTCCGTGTTCGACTTGAACACCAGCGGTCCCTCGCCCTGCGAGAGGGAGCCCCGGCCGATGCAGTCGCGCAGGAAGGAGAAGTTGCGGTTGAGAACGGTGGTCGAGGTCTCCGCGAGGATGAACTTGCCGCACGCCGACTGTGAGGCGCTGCGCTCGTCCTTCGTGAACCGGTAGAACGTGCCGTTGTCCTTGATCATCGTGGAGTCGATGGTCGAGTAGCCCTTGTCGACCCAGACCTGTGGGGCGCTGAAGGTGCGGAAGTCGCTGGTGGTCGCGTACATCATGCGGTTGTAGGTACTGGTGGTGTGGTTCGGATCGTCGGCCGGGTAGAGCTTGGCGGCCCAGTAGACGACGTACTGCCCGATGGTCTCGTCGTAGTACGCCTCCGGCGCCCAGGTGTTGCCGGCGGTGTCGGGCGAGACCCGCACCAGTCGTGGCGCGCTCCAGGTGGCCAGATCGGTGGACTCCCAGACCACGATCGACTTGCTGCCGGAACGCTGGGCGGCGTCCCAGTTGCCGTTGCCGTAGATCCGCAGGTCGGTGGCGATCTGGTAGAAGCGGTCGCCCTGCGGCGAGCGGATGATGAACGGGTCGCGCGCCCCACGGGTGCCGACGGTGGAGGACAGCACCGGCCGACCGCCGTTGAGCTGCCGCCAGCGGGTGGGGTCGTTGCCCTGGCTGAGGGCGAAGTAGACCTGCTCACCGTCGCTCGTGCCCTCGCCCAGCATGTGACTGAACAGGTAGCCGGCGTACGCCGGACCGGGACTGCCCTGGACGGGGACGAGTTGCCACTGCTGATTGGTGCCGCCGTTGTCGGTGTACTGCGAGACTCGTGACCCGTCGGCGGTCGAGCGCTCCCACACCTCGAGCGCCTTGCCGCTGTTGCGGTTGATCAGCTTGACCTGGCCGGTACCGGTCTCCGTCACCGACCACTGCTGATTCGTCCCACCGGTGTCGGGCCACTGGATCACGTTGGCCCCGTCCGCCGTCGACCTGCCTTCGACATCGACGACCTTGCCGCTGAGCCGGGCCCGGAGTCGATAGAACCCCCCGCCGGCATCCACGAACTGGAACTGCTGGCTGGCCGAGGACGTGGTGGTCTGCTGGACGAGGCCGGCCCCGTCGGCCGTCGACCCGCCGGCGACGGCCAGCGTCTTGCCGCTGTGCCGGGCGACAAGCTGGTAGAACGCCGTAGGGTCGATGGTCGCCGCGTAAGCCGCCGGGGAGGCGACCGCGAAGCCTGCCGAGGCGATCGCGACGACCCCGGTCAGCACCGCCGCCATCAGGCCCCTGCGCCGCCGGGTGTCCCGCCGATGGATCATCTGTGTCACTCCTGTCATGTCGGGTGGTGGCAGCCCGCGCGCACCTGACTCATCCGGTCGGTCAGCTCCCACGCTATGTTATCGCTCACATCGATGACTTACATTGTCCTAGTGAGAATCTCCCGCCGTCCTCGATGGCCATCAGTGATCATGCGAGGCTCCGGGTGATCGCTAACAGCACCGGCGACGACGTGATGACCCGTTCTTCCCAGCTCCCCGCCACAAGGAGTGCTTCATGAGGATCACCGCTCGGGTCTGCCGCAGCTCGGCCCTCGTACTGAGTCTGGTGGTCGCCCTGCTGGCCACCTTCGCCGCGCCGGCGTCCGCGGAGTTCATCAGCATCAGGAACCCGGTCGTCTCCCAGCGCGCCGACACCGCCGTCTACAAACACAGCGACGGCTACTACTACATGACGGCGTCGGTGCCCGACTACAAGCGGGTGGAGCTGCGCCGGTCCACCACCCTGCAGGGCCTCGGCACGGCCCCCACGACGAACGCGTTCGTGGCACCGTCCAGCGGAGCGCTCAGCGGTTGGATCTGGGCGCCCGACATCCAGTACTACGACGGCGCCTGGTACATGTACTTCTCCGCGTCACCGAGCACCGCCCGGTTCGACCAGCGGCTGTACTGGATCCGCAACACCTGCGCCAACCCGATGACGTGCTCCTGGAGCGCCCCCCAGCGCTTCCACACCGGCTGGGAGTCCTTCCAACTCGACGCGGCGTCCTTCGTCAACCGTGGGGTGCGCTACTTCGTGTGGGCGCAGGACAGCCCGTCCACGAACTACAACAGCCACATGTACATCGCCCGGATGAACGGCGCGACCGGCATCACGGGCGCCGCGGTCGAGATCGCCCGGCCCACCCACAACTGGGAGTCCGAGGGCGTCGCCGGCGTCGTGGAGGGTCCGTCGCCGCTGGTGAGAAACGGCCGGGTCTTCATCGCGTACTCGGCATCGGCCACCGACTCCCGCTACAAGCTCGGCCTGCTCTCCGCGCCGGACACCGCCGACCTGCTCAACCCGGCCTCCTGGGCCAAGCGGCCGAACCCGGTCTTCCAGACCGCCAACGGTGTCTACGGCCCCGGGCACGGCAGCTTCACCGTGGCCGAGGACAACAGCACCGACATGCTCGTCTACCACGCCCGCGACTACGCCAACCCCACCCCGGACGCGCTGACCGACCCCAACCGGCACACCCGGATGCAGCAACTGCACTGGCAGGAGAACGGCGATCCGTTCTTCGGCCAGCCGATCCCGAGCAGCGTGACGAATCCCGGCATCCGAGGCCAGTTCAGCAACCGATGCGTCGACAACTACAACCGCGACACCACCCTCGGCGCCCTCGTGCGGCTCTACGACTGCAACGGCGGCACCGCCCAGCAGTGGGAGTTCACCTACCGCGCGGCGGGCAGCTACTACGAGATCCGCAACCGCAACACCGGCACCTGCCTGGACGACCTCAACTTCAACACCGCCCCGAACGCCGATGTCGGTCTCTACACCTGCAACGGCTCGACCGCCCAGCGGTGGACCTTCCAGGACCGTGGCAACGGCTGGTTCTCGCTGCGCAACGTCGCCGGCAACATGTGCCTGGACAACTACGAGTGGAACGCGGCCAACGGCGCGCGGCTATCGCTCTATCCGTGCAACGGCGCCGGGGCCCAGCTGTGGCGCCGAGGCTGACCACCCACCACCGGCAAGAGGCCCGGCGTCGACCAGGTCAAGGATGTCCGAACCCAGAGAGAGGCCAGATCCAGTGATTGGACGTTTCACGACCCGGCGGACGTCGTCCGACGGTCCCGGGTCAGGAGCAGCGCGGAGTGTCCGGCCGTCCCGCCGGCTGCTGAGCGCCCTGCTGAGCGCGGTGACGGCGATGGTCGGCGTCGTCGTCGTCACGTCATCGCCGGCCACCGCCGCCACCAACCAGTTCCGAGGCATGAACTGGGCCGTGCTGGGTGACAACTTCAGCACCGGCCCGCTCGTCGTGCAGGGCCTGAGCGCGTCCGACAGCAATGCGACGGTGCGGGCCAAGGCGAATGCCCTCTACGACGACATGGCCGCCACCATGGGGGTCAACACCGTCCGGCTGCCCATCAACACCCACACGGTGGGGACGGCGTGGTGGAACGCCTACCGGGGCGCCATCGACGCCGCCACCGCCCGCGGGTTCAAGGTGATCCTCGCCTACTGGGAGGACGGTGCCGCCTCCGGCGGCAGGATCACCAACCTCGCCGCGTGGAACACCATGTGGTCCGCGGTGACCAACGCCTACGGCTCGAACAGCAACGTCTACTTCGAGCCGATGAACGAGCCGCACGGCTACAGCTCGGCGGAGTGGCGCGACGTCGCGGCCAACTGGCTCAGCTACCACTATTCGGCGGTGCCCGGCCGGGTGCTCATCGGCGGCACCGGCTTCAGCCAGGACCTGCGCGACATCTGCAACGACACCCGCTTCGCCTCGACGTTGCTCTCCTTCCACCACTACGCCTTCTTCTACGGCGCGATGACCTACGACGCCTTCCGCAGCCACATCCAGACCCGCCTCGGCAACTGCGCCTCCCGCGCGGTCGCGACCGAGTTCGGCGCACCCATGAACGACGGACGCAACTACGCCGACGCGGGCAGCACCGACAACTTTGTACGCCACATCCGCGCCATGGCGCAGGTCATGCGCGACAACCAGATGGGCGGCACCTACTGGCCCGCCCTCGGCGGCAAGCCCGGCACCATCGGCTACGACTGGTACTCGATGTACTCCCTCAGCGGCAGCGGCACCGACCTCAACCTGACCGTCCGCAACACCTCCGGAGCCAACCGCATCCGCTACGCGTGGGGCGACACCATCGGCGGCGACCCCACGACGCCTCCGCCGGGAACGGAGACGTACTACCGGATCAACGTGCGGCACAGCGGCAAGGCCATGGACGTCCAGTCACCGAACACCGACAACGGCGCGCGCGTCGGCCAGTACACGTACGGCGGCAACGCCTGGCAGCAGTGGCAGTTCCAGGACGCCGGCAGCGGCTACTGGCGCGTCATCAGCCGGCACAGCGGAAAGTGCCTCGACGTGGTGAGCGCCTCGACCGCCGACGGTGCCGAACTCGTCCAGTACACCTGCGGCACCGGCACCAACCAGCAGTTCCAGCTGGTCGCCAACGGCAGCTACTTCCAGCTCCGCGCCCGGCACAGCAGCAAGTGCGTCGACGTACCGGCCGCATCGACCGCAGACGGCGCAATCCTCAAGCAGTACCCCTGCAACACCGGGACCAACCAGCAGTGGTCGCGCACGGCCGTCTGACCATCGTCACGACGCCATCACGGTACGACCGGCACCCCCGGCACCGAGCTCGCGCTCTGTGTCCGGGGGTGCACGCCGTACCGACACCGCATCCGGTGCACGGCGACGATGACCAACGGCAGTTCCAGCGCGATCGCCAGTGAAGTCGTCTCGCCCTTGAGCGCGACGCCGGGGCCGGTGGTGGTGGTGACGCCAAGCGCGCCGCCGTACGAGGCCCCCAGCGCGGCGCCGATAGCGGCGATCTCGTCCTCGGCCTGCACGGTCGTCACGACGAACCGCTTGTGCTTCGACAGCTCGGGCAGGATGTCCGAGGCCGGTGTGATCGGGTAGGGCGGAGATTCCCTCCACGCTGCGCTTACTCGACCCGGCCTCGTATCACCGTGGCCCCTCGATCCGCGTGGGCGGCCAGGCGGCCAGCTCACCGGATCCGAGCACCGAGACCGATCCGCTCCCGCCACCGGCCATCACCCAGGCGGTCACCGCGGAAGCGACCTGCTCGGTGGGCGTCGCGCCGACCCGCCCGAGAGGCCCGTTCGACATGTCGGTCCACATTCTCGGTGCCCGGGCCACGAGCACGCGCAGGCCACGGCGGTGGGCACAGTGCGCCGCGAGCGCTTCCACCGCGGCTTTCGCCATCGTGTAGTGCGGCCATTCCTCCGGATGGTCCTCGACCGTCGAGGAGGAGACCACCACCAGCCACCCGTCCGGGCGCAGCATGGGCAGCGCAGCCGTCAGCGGATTCAAGGCCATCGCCACGCTGGTGTCGATGAACGACCGCATCGACGCCACGCTGTCCGGATGCAGGCTCGACGAGAGGACGGCCGGTCCCGCCGACAGCACCACGCCGTCGATGAGCGTGCCGGTCGCCGCGAGTGCGCCGATCGCCGTGCGCACGCCCACCTCGTCAGCGGCGTCCATGGGTAACGAGTGGACACGCTCACCGAACTCCGCGCGCAACCCCGCAGCCGAGCCGGCCGGGCGGTGCGCGGCCCACACCGTCGCGCCCTGCCCCGCGAACGCCGCAGTGAAGGCCGCGCCAAGGCCGCGGCTTCCGCCCACGACCAGGATCCGCGCCCCGGTGAGCCGATCGCCGGCCGGGAGAAGGTCGCTGCGCGGCGGCGTCACCGGGGGACGATGGAACGCCTGCATGCTGATGCGCACCCCGGCGGCGGAACCGGTGCAGACCGCCTCGGTGACGAGGGTGCCGGTGCGAGGCTCCAGGGTGGTGAGCACCGTCGAGTACTCCGGTGGGCCGGTCTGCTCGGCAGGGGCCGGATCCACCCGAACGGTGACCTTGGCGAAGAGCGCGCTCCGGCCGGGCCTGCGCATGCCCACGTACCAGCTGCTCCAGGCCAGCGCGCCGAGCAGAGCCGGCGGGAGCGCGCCGGCGCCCATCCGCCGGGCCAGGTCGCCCAGCGCGCCGAGCGAGGCGACGGCGTACTTCCCGCGCTGCCGATCGCCCACCCTCATCGTCTCGACGTCGGGCACCTCGGCGACCGGCGGCAACACCAGATCCATCGGTTCTGCCGCGCCGGCGAAGGACGGGCCGGGACGCATATCGACCCGCAGGACGGTGATCTCACCCTCCCGGACCTCGACCGCGACAGAGCCGTCGGCGGCACAGCGAACCTTGGGCCGGCAAACCGCTCCGGGTCGCACCGGCCGGGAGAACCTGGCGGTCAGCGAGCCGACGGCGGCCAGCCGGTCCGCCGGCACTGCGGCCATGGCGGCTAGGACGACAAGGACGCCGTGCGCGATCGTGCCGCCGTACGGCGTCCGCCGCGCGAAGTTCTCGTCGACGTGCAGGGGGTTGACATCGCCGCTGGCCCGGGCGAAATCATCGACGTCGGCACGGCTCAACCGGATCACGGTGCTACTCACGGCGCTCCTCGATGTCGGTGCGGTCCGCCCCCTCCCAGGCAGCGGAGCGGTCGTTGCGGGTCTCAAGCAGGCTCTGCCACAGCAGACGCTCGGTGGGAGACAGGACGAAGGGATCGGACGGGATCCGTTCCGGGTGCCCCGGCGACGGTTCCCCCGGTGGAGTGTCCGGACCGGGCGGTTCCGCAGCGCGGGGCTGCTCGGAGCGTGACTCGACCGTCGGCATCGGCAGCATCACGATCGCCAGGCCACGAAGCCCTTCGGCCGAGATGCGCAGTATCCACCGCAGTAGACGCGCCACCGGATGGCTCATCACACCCCCACGAGGTATTCGTCGATCGGCACCCCGGCGCTGATCGCGGCGCGGGCCCCGACCACGGCCCGCGCGTGGCCCGCTCCGGCCGCGCCGACCAGCCGCCCGTGCGCGCTGTAGAGCACGAGAAACTTCCCGGTGTCGTCGTCGGCGCTGATCGGATGCGACCGGTCGGCGCGGCAGGGCCGGCCGACAATCTGCAGCTTGAGCCCATACTGATCAGTCCAGACGTAGCCGGAAGGCACGTACGGCACCCGGTCGCCGGGCTGGGCCAGGATGTTGGTCGCCACGATTCGGGCCATGTCGACGGCACCGGTCCAGTGCTCGTCGCGCTCGCTGCGCCCGCCGTGGTCGAATCGGGCCACGTCGCCGACGGCCCACACTCCCTCGGTCCCCTTGACCGAGCAGTGCTGGTCACCGACCACGCCGTCGGCCAGCGGCACCCCGCTGCCGTCCAGCCATCCGGTCACCGGCGCGGCGCCGATCGCCACCACCACGACGGCCGCGGGCAGCCTGGCACCGTCGGTGAGGGCGACGCCGCTGACCCGGCCCGCCTCGGTTTGCAGGCCCGCGACCCGCCGTTTGAGCAGCAGGCGCACGCCATGCCGGGTATGCCAAGTGCCGACCCGGTCGCTTGCGGTTCGTCCGCGGGCCCCGCCGAGGGCGGCCCAGAGCGGGCCGGCTTCGGTCTCGACAACCGTGACGTCGTGCCCGGCCGTGCCCAGCGTCGCCGCCACCTCGCAGCCGAGGACGCCGGCACCGATGACCACCACCGGAGACGGCCTGGCCAGAGCCGCGCGCACGGCGAGAACATCATCGACCGTACGCAGGGTGTGCACTCCCGCCACCGTTGCGGTCCCGGGCAGCCGGCGCGGCGCGGCGCCTGACGCGATGACGAGATCACCGAAGGGCAGGGTCGTCCCATCGGTGAGCACCACCGTCCGGCCCCGAATGTCCGTGGCAACCGCCGGGCACCCCAGCATCAGGTCGACACCGATCGCCGCCCACTCGTCGGCCGAGCGGAAGCGCAGCCGCTCGGGCGCGTGCCGTCCGGCCAGCACGTCCTTCGACAGACCGGGACGGTCGTACGGAAGGTGCCGTTCGGCCGCGACGACGGTGATCGGCCCCCGATGGCCGGCGTCCCGGAGTCCCTCGGCCGTGCGCGTGCCCGCCAGGCCGCCGCCGACGATGACGACACGCGACTCGGCCCGGGTCATCTCGCCGGTACGGTGTCGCGCCGAGCCGCCGCCCAGTGCCGGCGCAGGTGCGGCAGGAACTCGTCGGCCCGCTCGTCGGGGAAGTACAGCTTTCCGCCCTCGATCTCGACGACCTCGCTGGCGCCGGGGATCAGGTCGCGCAGCCAGTAGGCCCAGGAGACCTCGAAGTGGAAGTCGCCGGTGCCCCAGACGATCAGCGTGGGGGCCGTCAAGGCGCGCAGTCCCGGTTCGGCGCCGAGCAGGTCCTTGCTGTCCAGCGAGCTCAGCAGCCGTTCGAAGGCTCGCGCCGCCGCCAGGGTCCCGCACACCGGCTCCAGGTAGGTCCGCAGCGTCTCGTCCGTCAGCAGGTCCGGGAACTCGTAGTTGAGCCCGATGGCCCGATCACCCGACCGGGCCGTCTCGATGTCCACGATCATGTTCTGCGCGATGGGCGCCAGCTCACCACGGCGGGCCAGTTCGACCGTGCCCTTGAAGGCCTCGTTGGGGATGTTGTCGTGCGCCTCGCAGTTGGTCAGCGTGAGGCTGGTGAGACGCTCGGGGTGGCGGGAGACGAAGATCTGCGAGATCGCGGCGCCGGTGTCGTTGGCGACCAGGTCCACGCCGGTCAACTCCAGCGCGTCCAGGAAGTGCTCGATCGTGTCGGCCAGGGCGGACAGCGACAGGTCCTGCGTCTCGCCGGCCGGGCTGCTGCCGTGTCCGGGCAGGTCGATGGCGATGCACCGCCGCTCGTGCCGCAGCTCGCCGATCACCCGGCGCCACAGGTAACCATTGGTGCCGAGCCCGTGCACGAAGAAGGCCACCGGCCCCTCACCGACGTCCGCGTAACCGATCGGGCCGGACGCGGTGTCGACCGTCTTCTTGTGCCGCTGGAATTCCTGCAAGTTCATCGGTTCGCCTCCTGGTGCTCGTCGACGAAGGAGATGGCCTTCTCGGGGCAGGCGGACAGACCCCGCAGCGCGATCGCCCGTGCCTCCTCGGGCACGGTGAACTCACCCATCTCGTTGAAGGCGGTGTCCTCGTTGATCTGATAGATCCCGGGCGCCATGGCGGCACACATCCCGTGCCCGGTGCAAAGCTTCTCGTCCACCCGGATTCTCATGCCGCCGCCTTGATCGGATAGGTGAGGTGGAGCGACGTGACCCCCCGCACGGTGGTGAAATGCCGGACCGGCGGGATGCCCTCGGTGAGGCCGTACCGCGGGACGCGGGCGTGCCACTCCTCCATCGCGGTCCGGATGACCCGGCGCGCCAGGTGCATGCCGAGGCAGCGGTGCGGGCCGATGGCGAAGACCAACTGCCGCATGGTAGGCCGGTCGAAGTCGACCTCGTCCGGGTTGTCGAAGACGGCGGGGTCCAGCCCCGACATGCCCCACGGCACCAGGACCATCTGGCCCTTCTTCATCGTGATCCCGTGGCGTTCGACGTCCTGGACCACCAGCCGTGCCGTCGCCGACACCGGGTCGTGCCGGATCAGTTCCTCGACGACCGCCGGGATGCGGTCCGGCTGTGCCACGACGAGGTCCTGGACCTCGGGGTGCTCGGCCATGTAGAGGAACACCACCGCCATCGCTGCCGTGGTCGTATCGAAGGCCGCGAGCATGTTCATGAACGCGACGTTGATCATCTCTTCCCTGGTCGGCTGCCGGCCGTCGAACCTCATCCGGAGCAGACCGCTCAGAACGTCCCGCCGGCCCTCGATGCCCTCGGCGCGACGCTTGTCGATCGCCTCACCGAAGAAGTCCCACAGCGGCTGGGCGGCCGCCACCACATCGTCGTCGTTGTTGGCCTTCGGCAGCTGCTGACGCAGGTACTCCTTGTACTCCAGGATCTGCGGCATTCGGCTGCGGTCGATGCCGAAAGTGATGAGGAACGCCTCGGCCGGCAGCCGCACCGCAATCTCGGAGATGAACTCGCAGTTTCCCCGTTCGGCCGCCGCCGCGATCGTGTCAGCCGCGGCCCGCCGGATCTGCGGCGTGAAGTGATTCACCATGGACGGATTGAACAATTCCGACAATGCCTGGCGCCACCGGCGGTGATGATTCCCGTCCAATTGGATGGGGATCGACTTCTCCTTGAAGACGTCGTGCGGAGGAATCGCGAGGAAGGAGTTGGAGAAGATCTCCGGGTTGCGCGCGACCCACTCCATGTCCTCGTACCTGGTGATCATCCAATAGCCGCCGAGCTCCTCGGACCACACGATCGGCGAGTGGTCGCGGATCTCCTTGAAATAGGGAACCGGGTCGTCCTGGAGCCACGGCTGGTACACGCTCCACTGCTTGATGCGCTCCTCCAGCGTGGCCGGAACGTGGTACGGGCATCCGCCCGCGCCGCTGCCGTCAGCCATCACAACTCCCCTCGCAGGATCGGGTTCTGGTCATCGCTTCAGGCCCTCGGTCCGACCTGCCTGACGATCGTGGTTCGCCCTGCTAACGAGGCGCTTTTGCCGAGCTAAAGAACGGCTTCCTTTAGCGAGCCCGAAGGCGCTATTTAGCTGCCTCGGAGATCCTGGCGGTTCGTACCGCTACGGAAGGACGGTGCCATGACCGATGTCGAGAAGTGCCCCTTCTCGGGCCCCGCCACGCTCGAGGAACGCATCAAGCACTGGACGATCTACCAGCCGTGGCTGCAGGACGATCCGGTGAGCCACTTCAAGGAGATGCGCGATCACGCGCCGATCGTGTGGTCCGAGGAGCTCGGCGGCTATTGGATCCTGACGCGTTACACGGATGTGGAGTGGGCGGCGCGCAATCCGGATATATTCTCCAGCGCACAGATAAGCATTCCGCACGGCCAGCTCTTCCCGGACAAGCAGATCCCCATTCAGCTCGACGGCGACGAACACCGCAAGTGGCGTCAGGCGCTTTCGGACCTCTTCAAACCGGGCGTGGTCAACAAACTCACCCCGCAGATCCGGCAGGCGACCGCGGACGCGGTCGAGGCGGTGCTGCCGAACGGCCGCTGCGAGTTCATCTCCGAGGTGGCGACGGAGTTGCCCGCCGCGACGTTCGTCATCACCTTCGGCATCGGCCACGAGTACGTCCACCAACTGCTGGCGCACAAAGACTGGCTACGCCGGGTGGGCATCCCGAACGCCCGTACCGACGGCGACCTGTACGAGGCGAACAAACCGCTGTGGAACTTCTTCAGCGAAGCCATCGACCGCCGCCGTGAGGAAGGCACAGATGGTCGCAGCGACGTCCTGAGCGGCCTGCTCAACACCAGGTTCGAGGGGCGCGCGCTCACCCAGGACGAGATGGTCAACACGGCGTTCGTGGCGATGCTGGCCGCCCTCGACACCACCACCGCCGCGCTCGGGCTGATGTTCCACTACCTCGCGCGTCATCCCGAGGTGCAGGACATCGTCGCGGCGCGCCCCGAGCAGTCCCAGGTCATCGTCGAGGAGTTGCTGCGGCACGAGCCGGTCGTCACCACCGCCCGCGTGGTGGCACAGGACGTGGAGCGGCACGGCGTAACCATGCGCAAGGGTGACCGGGTGCTGATGGCCTGGGGCATGACGGGCCTCGACCCCGAGGTGTTCGAGCGGCCCGACGAGGTGGACTTCGACCGTCCGGTGATCCGCCACCTCGCCTTCGCCGTCGGCCCGCACCGCTGCCTCGGCATGTACATCGCCCGGCGGGTGATGACCGTCGCGCTGGAAGAATGGCACAAGCGGATTCCGCGGTACCGCCTGACCGAGGGCAGCGACCCGGTCCGGCACTACAGCCCGGCCCGGGGGTTGTCCCGGCTCGACCTCACCTTCGGCTGAGCGGCGGGGAGACGAGATGAATCAGCCTGTCATCATCGCCGGCGCGGGCGGCACCGGTCTCATGCTCGCCTGCGAGCTGGGACTGGCCGGTGTGCCGGCGGTCGTCCTCGAGCGCCTGCCCGAGCGTCCTCGACGGTCGCCGTCGCTATCCATGCACGTGAGCTCGCCGCACCTGTTCCGGCAGCGTGGGCTGGACTGGTTCGACGATGCGCCGCAGATCCCGCGCTACAATTTTGGCTTCCTGGGCCACGTCCAGCTCGATCCCGATTACACCCCGCTGCTCGTGCCGCAGCGTCGCGTAGAACGGCTGCTCGAGGAGCGCGCGACGGACCTCGGCGTTGACGTGCGCCGCGGCCACGAGCTCGTGGGCCTGGCCCAGGACGAGGCCGGCGTGACGGTCACGGTGCGCCAACTCGACGGCTCCGAGTATCAGCTCACCGGAAGCCACCTGATGGGCTGCGACGGCGGCCGGAGCCGGGTGCGCAAACTCGCCGGCATCGAGTTCCCCGGCACCGGCGCGACGCTGTCGGGCATGACCGGCGACGTCGTCTTCGCTGACGGCGAGGGCGGCGGCATCCTGCCCGCCATCCACCAGGGCGGCCTGGTCTCCGTCGCTCCGCATCCGGAGGAGCCGGACACCTTCCGCGCCACGGCGATCGAGTTCGACACCGTGCCCGGCGACCGTGACACGCCGGTCACGCCGGCGGAGTTCGCCGAGGCGTTCGCCCGCATCTCCGGGATAGAACTCAACATCAAGGAAATCCCGTACGCGACGAGGTTCGCCAACCGCACTCATCAGGCGACGCGGTATCGGGACGGCCGGGTGTTCCTTGCCGGCGACGCCACGAAGGTGCACTTCATCTCGGGTGGGCTCGGGCTCACCTGCGGCCTGCAGGACGCCGTCAACTTGGGCTGGAAACTCGCCGCCACGCGGGCCGGCTGGGCGCCGCCGGGTTTGCTCGACACGTACCACGCGGAACGTCATCCCATCGGGCAGTGGGCGTGCCGGCACTCACGTGCCTCGGTGGCGCTCTACTTCCCGCTGAACCAGATGGGTCCCCTGCGGCACGTCTTCAACGAGCTGCTCAAGATGGACGAGGTCAGTGCGTACCTGCTTGGCAAGGTGAGCGGACTCAGCAACCGGTACGCCATGGAGACCGGCGGCCGGGACCACCCGCTGCTCGGCGCTCGGGTGCCCGACGCCGCGCTCGACGGTGCGGGCGACCACGCCCGCACCGTTTACCAGACGCTGCACGCCGGACGCGGCGTCGTGCTCGACCTGACCGGCGGCCCCGCTCCCGCGGACCTCGCCCGGTGGGGTGACCGGGTCGACGTGGTCACGGCACACGGCGCCGCAGGCCTGGACGCCGCCACTGTGCTGGTGCGTCCCGACGGGCACGTCGCGCACGTCGACGTCGACGGCACCGACGCGAACGGCCTGCGCCGGGCGATCGGGGCCTGGTTCGGTGCCCCGGCGCCGGCGGGCGTTCTCACGCCGGCGGTCTCGGGCTGATCAGCGGGAGCAGCACCCCGTCGACGACGTTGTTGATCATGTCGTCGGAGACGGGGCCCTCGGTGAGCGAATGGTAGATCATCATCGCCGAGCCGACGTTCGCCACGAGCGGGGTGACCGCGTCCGCACGGACCTCACCCCGCTCGACGCCGTCGCGCAGGATGTCCAGGAGCAGCTTCTTGCACGGGTCGGTGACCCGCTCCTTGACCATCGTGTGCACCATTGCGGCCTTGGGACCGTTCTCCGACTTGACGATCTGGAAGGCCGCGCCCCGAGTCGCGTCGAACGCGTCCCGCAGGCTCCGGAGCACCATCGCCAGATCGGTCCGCAGCACGCCGCGGAGCGGAATGGCCACCGGCGACGGCAGCGCATTGTAGAACGCGTCCAGGATCAGCTCGTCCTTGTCCGCCCAGCGGCGGTAGAGCGTGGCCTTGCCGGTGTGTGCCGCTGCGGCGACGCTGTCCATCGTCAGCTTCGCGTAGCCGAACTTCTCCAGCTGCTCGATGACCGCGTCAAAGATGGCCTGCTCCAGGACACGCCCGTGACGTCGGGCGGGGACCGGGGTGTGTGGCGATTCCGCTCTGGTGTGAGTCACCTGCAAGCCCTGTCTGCTGGACAACCTGTCTGCGGAGGGAACGGTTCCGTACCCAGCTCCGGCCGCCGCGTCCCAGTGTAAACGCACCCGGCGGCGACTCCACATCTCCGAGAACCGCAGCCAGCGGGCATCCACGCGGCGCCACGGAATGGAATCGGCGAACCTGCTTGCAAGAGACTAATCCGTTCGCTAGCGTTCCAGGAGACGAATCCGTTCCTTACGGCCATGCATGCCGGTGCGAGCCGTACCGTAGAAGGCGACTCCCGATGACATCTGTAACCGGACGAACTCCAGTCACGGCCGAGCAGGGCGATAAGCGGCACAGCCTGGTCCTGACCGCCATCGTGTTCTTCACTCTCCTGATCGGGCTCGACTCCAGCATCGTCAACGTCGCGCTGCCCAAGCTGCAGGAGCCCCTCGGCTTCTCCACGACCGGGCTCTCTTGGGTGCTCAACGCCTACACCCTCGCATTCGGCGGCCTGCTGCTGCTCGGCGGCCGGCTCGGCGACATCCTCGGCCGCCGCAGGGTGTACGTGGCCGGCATCCTGCTGTTCACGTTAGCCTCGCTGCTGGCCGGGCTGGCGCAGAGCGACTGGTGGCTGGTGGCCGCGCGCAGCGGGCAGGGCGTCGGCGCGGCACTGGCCGCGCCCAGTTCGATGGCGCTGATCATGACGAACTTCGAGGGCGTCGCGCGGGCCCGCGCGATCGCCTGGTTCTCCGCGATGATGCTGGCCGGTGGGTCGCTCGGTCTGGTGGTCGGCGGTCTGGTCACCGAGTGGATCTCCTGGCGCTGGGTCCTGCTGGTCAACGTGCCGCTCGGCCTGATCAGCGCCTTCCTCGCGGGGCGCTACATCCAGCAGCCGCCGCGCCAGCCCGGTCGCTTCGACATCCCCGGGGCCGCCACCGCCACGCTCGGCATGGTCGCCCTCGTCTACGCCTTCCTGAGCGCCCCGTCCCGCGGTTGGGGCGACGTGGTCACGCTGACCTCCTTCGCGCTCGCGGTGGTTCTGCTCGCCGCGTTCGTCGCCATCGAGACGCGCGCCGCGCAGCCGATCGCGCCGCTCTACGTGCTCACCAGCGGCGGCCGGGTCTGGCTGTTCACGATCATGGCCTTCATCACCGCCGCAAGCTTCAGCGTCATCTTCCTGCTCACCCAGTTCAACCAGGAGGTGCTCGGCTTCAGCCCGCTGGCGGCCGGGTGCGCCATCCTGCCGATGACCGTGGCCCAGTTCGGCTTCGTCAAGCTTGTCCCCCAGCTGATGCCCAAGGTCGGCGCGATGCGGCTGCTGGTGGCCGGCGCGATCGCGTCGACCGCCGGGCTGCTGTGGCTCAGCATGCTGTCGGCCGACAGCGACTTCCTGTCCGGCGAGCTCGTGCCGCTGGCGTTGATCGGCCTCGGCGGCGGCCTGGTGTTCCCCGCGCTCAACATGACCATCATGTCGGGAGTGGCACCCACCGAGGCCGGCGCGACCTCCGGTCTGCTGCAGACCACCCAGTGGCTGGGCGGAACCCTCGGCCTGGCGATCTTCGTGACCGTCCTCGGATCGGTCAGCGGCGACTCCGCCAGCGGCGCACAGCTCGCCGACGGCGTCTCGGCCGGGTTCCTGGCGGCGATGATCTCCGCCAGCTGCGGCCTACTCCTGGCGATCGGCTTCACCCTGAGCCGCAGAGCGCGCAAGGAACCTGCGGCTGCCTGACTCACCCGGCGGGCCCGTCGACTCTCGGCGGCCCGCCGTCGTGTGCGTACCACCAGTCCCACCCCTGGACACACCGTCCAGAATCAGTCAAGGAGGCACCACCGGATGACTTACTCTCCCCTGGGCCGCTCGGGCATCAAGATCTCGAAGGCATGCCTGGGCACCATGAACTTCGGGGTCGGCAAAGGTATGGGCAGCGTCGACGAGGCTGAAGCCCGGCAGATCATCGACCGGTTCCTGGATGCCGGCCACAACCTCATCGACACCGCGAACGTGTACAACGGCGGTCAGGCGGAGGAATTCGTCGGCCGTGCGGTCAAGAGCCGGCGCGAGGCTGCCGTGATCGCCACCAAGGCGTTTCTGCCGCAGGGCAACCTGCCCAACGACAGCGGCCTGTCACGGCTGCACCTGACTCGCGCCCTCGACGGCAGCCTGCGCCGCCTCGGCACCGACTACATCGACCTCTACCAGGCGAATCTTTGGGACCCGGTGACGCCGATCGAGGAGACCGTCGCGACCCTCGACAGCTTCGTCCAGGCCGGGAAGATCCGCTACTACGGGTGCGCGAACTTCACCGCGGCGCAGGTCGTGGAGAGCCAGTGGGCGGCCCGACGGATCGGCGCTGAGGGCTACATCAGCCTCCAGGCGCAGTACTCGTTGATCAACCGTGACATCGAGGCCGACATCCTGCGCACCTGTGAGCGGCAGGGCCTCGGCGTCCTCACCTATGCGTCGGTCGCCGGCGGCGTGCTGGCCGGGCGCTACCGGCGCGACACGGAGCCCGACCGCGACTCGCGGCTCGGGCGGCTGTTCGCCATCCCGGCGCCGTCGGCGCGGCGCTGGGCGGAGGAGCTGCTCAACGAACACACGCTCGACATCGCGGACACGGTTCGCGAGGTCGCCGACGCGGTCGGCAGCACTTCGGCCGCGGTCGCGCATGCGTGGCTCGCGGCCAATCCCGCAGTAGCCGGGGTCATCACCGGCCCGCGCACGGTGGAGCAGCACGAGGAGAACATGAGCGGCTTCGATCTGAACCTGCCGGAGGAACTGGTCGCACGGCTCGACCAGGTCTCGGGTCCGGCCCCTCGCCCGGTCACCGGCATTCGGCACGCCGTCTGACGGCCGAACGCCTTTCCTGACTCTTCTCCCGGAGCCGCCGCCGTGAGTTCCCCGTGCTCCTCGGCGGCGCGCCAGGACCCCGGTGGTGACGTCTCGCTGACGTCACCACCGGGGTCCCTCGTTCATCACCGGCCGATCACGAGCTCAGTGCTGGTTGGTGCCGGCCACCTCGGCCGCCAGCGGGTCGAGCGCCCGCAGGTCGTCCTCGGTGAGCTGGATCGAGGTGGCCCCGGCGTTCTCCTCGATCAGGTCCGGCCGTGACGTGCCGGGGATCGGCACCACCGACAGGCCGTGAGCGGCGGTCCGGCTGATCAGCCAGGCCAGCGCCACCTGTGCGGGCGTGGCGCCGTGGGCGTCCGCCACCGAACGCACCACCTTCAGCAGGCCCAGATTGTGCTCGGCGTTCTCTGCGGAGAACCGCGAGACCCGGCCGCGGATGTCACCCTCGCCGAACGTGGAGTCCGCCGTATACGCCCCACTGAGCAGGCCCCGGCTGAGCGGGCAGTTCGCCACGTACGCGATGCCCAGCTCGGCACAGACCGGAACGACGTCGGCTTCGTCCCCGCGCGTGAAGAGCGACCACTCCTTCTGCACCGCCGTGATCGGGTGCACAGCGTGGGCCGCGCGGATCTGGTCGGCGCCGAGGTTGCTGAGACCGATCTGGCGCACCTTGCCGGCCTCGACGAGCCGCGCCATCGCACCAATCGTCTCCTCGATCGGCACCTTCGGGTCCGGTACGTGCAGGTAGTACAGGTCGATGTGGTCGGTGCCGAGGCGCTTCAGGCTGGCGTCGCAGGCCTGGGGCACGTACTCGGGATCGGCCCGCAGCCCTAGCAGGCCGCGGGTCTTCGGATCCCGGACCGGGCCGAACTTGGTGGCTACGACGATCTCGTCGCGGCCACCCCGGGCCAGGAACTCACCGACAAGACGCTCGTTGTCACCGACCCCGTAGGTGTCGGCGGTGTCGAACAGGGTGATGCCGAGTTCCCGGGCTCGCGCCATGGTGGCCAGCGACTGGTCCCGGTCGGCTTGGCCGTAGAACTCGCTCATGCCCATGCAGCCGAGGCCGACTACCGAGACCTCCGGGCCAGACGCGGCGAGTGTGATCCGATCCATTCGGGTGTTCCCTTCAGATAGGATGGTTACGGTCGGTGCCCTCACGGCACACCCGTGGGATCCCAACCTCTGGTGACCAAGTTCCGGTCGAGCGCGTCCAGCCGCGCCATCTGCTCCTCAGTGAGCGAGAAGCCGAAGACGTCCGCGTTGCTCGCGATGCGGGACGGATCGGTGGACCGGCACAGCGGCACGAACCCGCGTTGCACCGCCCACCGGATCAGAATTTGTGCCGGGCTCCGGCCGAGCTCCTCACCCAACCGTCGGAGCACCGGGTCGGTGAGGAACTGCCCACCGGTCAGCGGCCGGTACGCCTGCACCGTCACGCCCGCGCCGGCGCAGACGTCGAGCACGTCGCGGCGCGACCGGTAGCTGTACGGGCTCAACTCGATCTGGTTGACCGACGGTAGATGTTCTGCGTGTTTCAGCAGCTCCTCGAAGTGGTGCGCCATGTAGTTGCTGACGCCGATCGCGCGTACCCGCCCGGTTTCCAGCAGCTGCTCCATGGCTCGCCACGTCTCCCGCCGCTGGGCCGGCACCGGCCAGTGCACCAGGTAGAGGTCGAGCGTCTCGACGCCCAGCTGCCGCCGGCTGCGCTCGCAGGCGGCGATCGTCGCGTCGTAGCCCTGATCGTCGTTCCACACCTTGGTGGTCACGAACACCGGGTCGCCGATGCCGGTGTCTCGGACGCCGTGGGCGACGTCCTGCTCATTGCCGTACACCGCAGCGGTGTCGACCAGGCGATAGCCTGCCCTCAGCGCAGTGCCGACGGCCAGGCGGGTCTGCGCCCTGGACAGACGAAAGACCCCGAGACCGAGAACCGGCATGCGTACGCCCCCGCGCAGCTCGACAGTGTCGGCGGGGCCCGACGGCACGGGCGTCATCACGCGACGCCTTCGGCAGACTGTCCGAACCACGTCTCCAGGGCGTCCTCCAGCCCCTCGCCGGCCGGCCCGGCGTACGCCACGTACCCGTCGGGCCGCAGCAGGACCGCGGCGTACGGCAGCTCGGCGGAGGGCCGCACGGTCAGCGTGTCCACCCGGTCCGGCCGGCGGGAGGACAGGCCGTCGCCGTCGATCAGCAGCACGCCGCGGCCTGCGTGCAACGTCGAGCTCACGCTGATCTCGCCCCCGCTTGACGCGAGCTTGAGGTCACCGATCCTCGTACCGACGAGCGGGTCGTCGCCGTCCGAGGAGTAGTCGTCCGCGGCGGGCAGCCGGGACAGGTAGCGGTTGACCGCGCCGAACTGCAGCAGCTCGCCGATCAGCTCGCGCAGCGGGCCCATCTTGCCGGTCGCCTCGTGCAGTAGCATCAGCGAGGCGCGGGCGTGCATGCAGATCCGCTCGCCCACCGGGCGGCGCTCGCTCTCGTACGTGTCCAGCAGCCCCGGCGGCGCCCAGCCGTTGAGCTCCGCGGCAAGCTTCCACCCGAGGTTGGCGGCGTCCTGGATGCCGGCGTTCATCCCCTGCGTGCCGGAGAGGAACAGGTGGTGCGCGGCGTCACCGGCGAGCAGCACCCGGCCCGCACGATAACGGTCCGCGAGAGTGGTGCGGCCGCCGAAACGCTCCACACCGGTGGCCCGGTCCAGGTCGGGCGAGCTGCCGCAGACCCGGACGAGCATGGCCCGCAACTCGTCAGCCGGAGCCGGCCCGCTCGGGCCGGGCGGTGTGACGGCCAGCTCGATCGCCATCAGGCGCAGGCTCCCTCGCTCGACCGGCATGGCGGCCGCCATACCGGTCGGGAACAGGCCGGACTCGAAGGTGTCGCGCAGGCTCTCGGTCGCCGGCACGTCGGCGTACATGCCGTAGTGGTCGTGCCCGCTCACGTCGAGCCCAATGCCGGCCAGGCCCCGGACCCGGCTCGACGCCCCATCGCAGCCGACCAGGTACGCCGCGCGCAGGTCCTGCTCACCTCCGGGGCCGTCCACCCGGACGGTGACACCGTCGTCGTCCTGATCGAACCCGATGACCGACCGGCCGCGGCGCACATCTGCGCCCAGCCCGGTCGCCCACTGCTCGAGCAGCCGCTCGGTGCGCCACTGCGGGTAGGCCAACGTCTGGTCGACCTCGGCGACACTGGCCATGTCCAGCCAGAGCAGCGCGAACGGGGTCCGCGGCCAGACCAGGCTCGCCGAACGGTCCATCCGGTCGGTCAGGCCGCGCTGCTGGAAGTAGGCGAGGGTTCGTCCGTGCAAACCCATTCCCCGTGATCGGGGGGCCGGCTCGGCACCGGTCTCGAGCACGATGACCGGCACGCCGGCGAGGGCCAGTTCCCCGGCCAGCGTCAGGCCGGTGGGTCCCCCGCCCGCGATGACAACAGTCCTGTTCATACCCGCTCCCGTGCTGTCCTGCGTGGTCTTTCATCCTGTGCAGCGCTCCTAAAGCCACCCTTATCTCGCTCTTGTGATCTCGGCGTGCACGTAGCCGGCCAGGTCACGCGGGCTGGGCAGCTCGAAGATGACGGCCGGCGGCAGGGCCAGACCGGTCACCTCGCACAGCCGATTGCGCAGGTCCAGCGCGGTGAACGAGCTGAAACCCGCCTCCAGGAAGCCGAGATCGGCAGGCACCGCCTCGGCCGATTCGTGGCCCAGCACCTCGGCGGTGTGCTGCCGGACGACGGAGAGGATCAGGGCCTCCCGGTCCTCGCTGTCGGCCGCCGCCAGCGCCTGCCGCAGTGCGGCCGCGCCACCCGGAGCCCCGCCGGACGCTCGGAGCCCCGCCGGGACGCCACCGGCCAGCTCGCGAAGGACCGGCGCGTCCGCGCCGATCCCCGCGCCGGGCGCGAGCTGCGCCACGTCGGTGTCGGCCACCGCCAGCAGTGGCTGGTCGCTGTCCGGGGCCAGGGCCAGGGCGGCCTCGACCGCCGCGGCGGTGCCACCGACAGCCGTCACCGTCGTCGCGAGACCACGCCGCCTGCGGTTCAGGGCGAAGACCTCCAGGCCGCCGGCGGCGACGCTTCCGGGGCCGCCGAGCAGGGCAGCGAACTCGGTGACGACGAGGAAGGCTTCCGTCGTCAGATGGCCCCACCGGGTGGCCGTGTCCAGAACCGTGGCGGGACTGTCGTGGTCGCCGGACAGGTACACCACCCCGGCCACGGCACCGGCCGGCGGCGGGCTGTCCGCGGCGACCCGGACGAGCTCGTCGGCACCCTGCGCGGTCAACCATGCCGCCACCGTGTCGGCCCGTTCCCCGGCGCCAACGATCAGCATGGTGCCCCGCGGGCGCCAGAGGGCGGCGTCGTCCCCGGGCACCCGGACCAGACGACGGGCGAGGACGCCCCAGTCACGGATCGCCACCTCGTTCTCCCCCATGCCGTTCTCCCCCGCGAGGACGCGACAGAGGCCGTCCAGGTGACGCCGGCCGGGCTTGTCTGGCAGGTCGGCCAGCCCGCCCCAGGACCGTGGGTCGGCCAGCACCTCGGCCCGGACCGCGCCCCAGAGCATGCCGGCGGCCGGATCGGGTACCGGGTCGGCGTCGTCGACCACGGCCGCGCCCCGGGTCACGCACCACAGCGGCGCGAGCACCCCGGCCTCGGTGAGCAGCCGGCGGACGATACGCAGACGACCGGGGCTGCCGTCCCCGGTGCCCCGCAGTTCGTCCGCCGCCACCAGTACGAGCACCCCCGTGATGCGGCCGGCCTCCGCGGCTGATGCGACAGCGCGGGCCGGCGCCTCCGGGTCCAGCTCGACCACGACGGGGGTGGCGTTCCGCTCGGACAGCGCCGCGGCGATCTCCGGCGCGGTGTCGTCCGCCGCGGGCGGGGTGAGAATGAGCCAGGTGCCGGGCAGCTCGGGCACCGGGCCGTCCGGAACGTGCCGCCAGGCGGTCCGGTACCGCCAGCCCGGGCGGCGCCGCCACAGTGCCAGGGCCGGCAGCAGCGCCTGTACGTGCTCACGGAGCGCGGCGTCCACACCCAGGCTGCTCAACAGCACATCCGGGTCCTCCCGGTCCACCGCCGTCCAGAACCGGTCCGAGGCGACGTCGGCCGGGCGTGTCGGCTCCGGCTCGCTGAGCCAGTACCGCTGCCGCTGGAACGGGTACGTCGGCAGGGTCGTCCGCCGGGCGCCCGCGTCGCCGTGCACCGCGCCGAAGTCGACCGGCATCCCGCTGACGTACGCCTCGCCGAGCCCGATCAGGTACCCCGTGACCTCCCGCTGATCCGGGCGCTGGACGGCGACCAGCAGCGCGCCGTCCCCGGCGCAGTCGCGGACCATCGGGGTGAGCGCCGGCGCCGGCCCGACCTCGACGAACTGTCGCACCCCCCGGTCGACGAGGGTTCGCATGCCCGGTTCGAACAGCACGGTGCCGCGCAGATGCCGCACCCAGTAGCCGGCATCGATCGTGCCGGGACCGGTGATCACCTCGCCCGTGACGTTGGAGATCAGCGGAATCGCCGGCGCCGCGTACGTCAGCTCCGCGGCGGCCGCCCGGAACCGCTCGAGCACGCCATCCATGTGCGGCGAGTGGAACGCGTGGCTGACCCGCAGCCGGCGGGTGCGGCACCGCCGGGCGGTCCACTCGGCGGCGACCTCCGTCACCGCGTCCCGATCCCCGGAGATGACCGTCGCCGCAGCTCCGTTGATCGCGGCGATCGCGATCAGGTCCTCCCGCCCGGCCAGCGACTCGCGGACCGCCGCCGCCGACGCGCCGATCGCGACCATGGCGCCGCCGGACGTCGCCTCCTGCATCAGCCGCCCCCGCGCGGTGACGAGCGTGGCCGCGTCCGGAAGCGACAGCACCCCGGCGACGTACGCGGCGACGAGTTCACCGATGGAGTGGCCCAGGACGAAGTCCGGGCTCAGGCCGTGCCGACGGAGCAGCCGGTGCAGAGCGACCTCGACCGCGAACAACCCGGCCTGGGTGTAGACCGTCTGGTCCAGCTCGGCGGCCTCCGCCGACCCCGGATCGGCGAACAGGACGTCCCGCAGCGCGCGGTCGAGGCCCGGATCGAGGTGCTCGCACACCTCGTCCAGGGCCTCGGCGAAGACCGGGAACGCGGCGCTGAGCTCCCGACCCATGCCCGCGCGCTGACTTCCCTGCCCGGTGAAGAGGAACGCCGTACCCCCGAGCCGTCGCACCGATCCGCGTACCAGGCCCGGTGCCGTGATGCCGGCGGCGAGCGCGTCGAGTGCGCGGCGGCGCTCGCTGCCGGCGGCCACGACGACCGCACGCCTGTCGAAGGGGGTGCGGGTGACGGCCAGGGAGTAGCCGACGTCCTCCGACGAACCCTCCAGAGCCAGGCCGCTCAACTGCCCGCCGCGCTCCCGCAGCGCCTGTTCCGAGCGACCGGTCAGGACCCATGCCGCCACCGGCAGCGAGGTGCCGGCCCGATCGGGTGCCGGCTCCTCCACGGGTTGCTCCAGCACGACGTGCGCGTTGGTCCCGCTGATCCCGAAGGACGACACGGCGCAGCGCCGGGGCCGCCCGTCGGTCTCCGGCCATGGCATCGCGCTGGTCAGCAGTGACACCGCCCCGGCCGTCCAATCAACGTGGGTGCTGGGCGGATCCGCGTGCAGGGTGCGCGGGAGCACACGGTGGCTCATCGCCCAGATCATCTTCAGGATGCCGGCCACTCCGGCCGCGGCCTGCGTGTGGCCGATGTTCGACTTCACCGAGCCGAGCCGCAGCGGCCGGCCGGCGGGCCGGTCCTGGCCGTAGGTGGCCAGCAGGGCCTGCGCCTCCACGGGGTCGCCCAGCGTGGTGCCGGTGCCGTGCGCCTCCACCGCGTCCACGTCGGCCGAGCGCAGCCCGGAAGCGGCCAGCGCCTGCCGGATGAGCTGCTGCTGGGACGGTCCGTTCGGGGCGGTGAGGCCGTTGCTGGCACCGTCCTGGTTGACGGCCGAGCCGCGGATCACGGCCAGGACCGGGTGCCCGAGCCGCCGTGCCTCGCTGAGGCGTTCGAGCAGCAGCATCCCCGCCCCTTCAGCGAAGCCGGCGCCGTCCGCGCCACTGCCGAAGGAGCGGCACCGGCCGTCCGGCGACAGACCGCGCTGGCGGCTGAACTCGACGAAGAGGTTCGGTGTCGACATCACCGTGGCGCCGCCGGCCAGTGCCAGCGTGCAGTCACCGGAGCGCAGGGCCGCGGCGGCCTGGTGGACGGCCACCAGCGACGAGGAGCAGGCGGTGTCGATCGTGACGGCGGGACCGATCAGGCCCAGGGCGTACGCCACCCGGCCGGAGGCGATGCTGCCGGCGCTGCCGTTGCCGACCAGGCCCTCGTACTCGGCGGCCACGGTGGTCAGGCGCGAGGCGTAGTCGCCGTACATGATGCCCGCGTAGACACCGGTGGGGCTGCCGCGCAGCGTGACCGGGTCGATCCCGGCGCGTTCGATCGCCTCCCAGGAGATCTCCAGCAGCAGTCGCTGTTGCGGGTCCATGGCGTGCGCCTCGCGCGGCGAGATGCCGAAGAACTCGGCGTCGAAGCCGCTCGCGTCGTGGAGGAAACCGCCCTGCCGGGTGTACGAGTGTCCGGCGCGATCCGGATCCGCGTCGTACAGCCGGTCGACGTCCCATCCGCGGTCGGCGGGGAAGCCGGTGATGGCGTCCCGCCCCGCGGCTACCAGGTCCCAGAGTCCATCGGGATCGGTCACCCCACCGGGAAAGCGGCAGCCCGCGCCGATGACGGCGATAGGTTCGGCCCGTGCGGCCTCGACCTCCGCCAGCCGCTGACGGGTCTCGTGCAGGTCGGCGGTCACCCACTTGAGGTAGTCGAGCAGTTTTTCCTCGTTCGTCACGGGGATTTCCCTCTCTCGGATCACGGCCGTCGAGCCGGTTCAGCCGACCTTGCGGCCGAGCTCCTTGTCGATGAAGTCGAGAATTTCGGAAGTGTCGGCGGAGCGGATCCGCTCGCCGGTGTCGCCCGCGCCGGCGGCTGCGGTGAACGATCGGCCCCACGAGGCGGCCAGGGCTTGGAGCCGCTGCGCGATTTCGCCGCGGGCCGGGGCCTCCGCGTCGAGTGACGACATCGCGGCGGAGAGACGGTCGAGATCGTCGAGGACCTGCCGGCCCGGATCGGCGGGCTCGGCCCCGAGCAGGCCACGCAGCAGGCCGGCCAGGGACTTGGGGGTGGGATGGTCAAACACCAGGGTGGCCGGAAGCCGCAGACCTGTCGCGGTGTTGAGCCGGTTGCGCAGTTCGACCGCGGTCAGCGAGTCGAAGCCCAGATCCTTGAACGCCCGGTCGGCGTCGGCCGGGTCCACGGCGGACTGTCCGAGGACGACGGCGACGGTGCTGGACACCAGAGCCACCAGGAACGCCTCCTGCCCCGCCGGGTCGAGCCCGGCCAACCGTTCCGCAATCGCCGGGACGTCACCGGAGACCGCGACGGCCCGGCGCGCCGGGGCGCGGACCAGCCCCTGGAACAACGGCGAGGCCATGCCCGAGGAGAGCAGGGCACGCACCGCGGGCAGGTCGACCAGGGCAGGGACCAGCAGGGGCCGGCCGATCGCGAGGGCCGTGCCGATCAGTGACAGAGCCTGGTCCGAATCCAGCGGTGCCACGCCACCGCGGCTGATCCGGGCCAGGTCGGCCCGGTCCAGGTGTCCGGTCATGCTGCTGGCCCGGCCCCACAGCCCGAAGGCGAGCGAGGTCGCCGGCAGTCCGCGCGCCTGGCGGTGGTGGGCCAGGGCGTCGAGGAACGCGTTGGCCGCGGTGTAGTTGGCCTGCCCGGGATTGCCGAGGCCGGCGGCCAGTGAGGAGAACAGCACGAACGCGCTGAGGTTCGCGTCGCGGGTGAGTTCGTGCAGATGCCAGGCGGCGTCCACCTTCGGCCGCAGAACCGCCGACATGCGTTCCTCGGTCAGGCCCGCCACCACGCCGTCGTCCAGGACGCCGGCCGTGTGCACCACCGCCACCAGTGGGTGCTCCGCAGGGATGCGGCCAAGCAGCTCGGCCAGGACCGCCCGGTCGGCGATGTCGCCGGCGGCCAAGGTGACCTCGGCCCCCAGCGCGGTCAGGTCGTCGGTCAAGTCCTGCGCGCCCTCGGCGGCCGGGCCCCGGCGGCTCACCAGCAGCAGCCGCCGGGCACCGTGCCGGCTCACCAGCATCCTGGCTACGAGCCCGCCCAGGGTGCCGGTCGCGCCGGTGAGCAGGACGGTGCCCGCGGGGTCGAAGGCCGGTACCTCGGGTTCGGCGAAGGGGCGTGGCACCCTGGCCAGGCGCGGCACCCGGGCGATCCCGGCACGCAGCGCCACCTGCGGTTCTCCGGACAGGACGGCGGCCGGGAGCGCGCGCAGGGAGTCGTCGTGCTCGTCGAGGTCCACCAGGACGACCCGCCCCGGGTTCTCCGACTGCACCGTGCGAACCATTCCCCAGATCGGCGCCTGGCCGAGATCCGTGACGTCGCTGCCGTCACCGACGGCGACCGCTCCGCGGGTCACCACCACCAGCAGGGTGTCGGCGAACCGCTCGTCCGCCAGCCAGCTCTGCATCAGGCGCAGCAGGTGATGAGTGGACTCGTGCGCCTCGGTCACCGGGTCGCCGCCGGAACCGATCCGGGGCACGATCACCACCTCCGGTACGGCACCGCCCGCGGCCACCTCGGCCGAGAGTTCGGCCAGGTCGGCACAGTCGGCACCGGCCATCTTCACGAGCGGATCGTCCGCGCCGACGACAGCCCACCCGCCACGCCGGACGGCGGCACCGAGCGGGACGGCCGGCCAGTCGACCGACTGGAGCGCCTCGTACCTTCCCGCCTGTGCGGCCCTCAGCTGCTCACCGTCGAGCGGCCGGGTGACCAGCGAGCCGATCGCGGCGACCGGAACACCGCTGAAATCCCAGAGGTGGATCTCGGTGCCGCCGTCCTCGGCCGGGCGCAACCGTGCGCGCACGGCCCGCGCTCCGGACGCGAGCAGGGTGACACCGCTCCAGGAGAACGGCAGCTGGGCACCCTGGCCCTCGCCGGCTGCGGCGCCGAGCGTGTGAAGCACCGCGTCGAGCAGGGCGGGATGCGCGCCGAAGCGCTCGGCGGCCGTCTCGTGGCCCTCGGGCAGGCTCACCTCGGCGTAGAGCTCGTCGCCGGAGCGCCAGACCGCGGTCAGGCCCTGGAAGAGCTGGCCGTAGTGCAGCCCGTGGGCGGCCAGCCGGTCGTAGAAGCCGGAGAGGTCGACGGTCTCCGCGTTCACGGGAGGCCAGGCCGGTGCCGCCGGGGCCGGCTCGCCGCCGGTGCTGGCCAGCATTCCGGTCGCGTGCCGGGTCCAGGGCTGTTCCCGGCCGGGCCCCGCCTCCGGGCGGGCGTGCACCGCGAAGGGGCGGTTGCCGGCCTCGTCCGGCCCTTCGACGTGGACCTGCACCTGCACGGCGCCGGGGTCCGGCAGTGTCAGCGGCACCGCGATGGTCAGTTCTTCGAGGTACGCGGCGCCGCATCGTCCACCGGCCTCCACGGCCAGCTCGACCAGCGCGGTGCCGGGCAGCACGACGGTACCGGCGACCTCGTGGTCGGCCAGCCAGGCGTGCGTGGACAGGGACAGCCGGCCGGTGAGCAGGAGCCCCTGATCTCCTGGCAGGTCGGTGACCGCGCCGAGCAGCGGATGCTCGGCGTCCACCAGCCCGGCGACCGTCACGTCGCCCGCGCGAGCACTCGACTCGAGCCAGTGACGCTGCCCCTGGAACGGGTAGGTGGGCAGGTCCGCCAGCCGACGGCGGCGGCCCGCGAAGACCGGCCCGAAGTCGACCGGCACACCGGCGGCCCAGAGCTGCGCCCCGGAGAGCAGGAACCGCCGCCGGCCGCCCTCCTGCCGGCGGAGGGTGCCGACGACCACGGCCGGGTCCGGATCGTCCGCGAGGTCCTGCACGCTCGTGGTGAGCACCGGGTGAGGGCTGCACTCGACGAAGGTCGAGTGGCCGTCGGCGAGCAGCGCCCGCACGGCCTCGTCGAAGCGCACCGTCTGCCGGAGGTTGGTGTACCAGTACTCCGCCGTGAGCTCGGTGGTGTCGAGCCGGCCGCCGGTCACCGTCGAGTAGAGCGGGATGTCCGCGGGCGCGGGCTCGACGACGCCGAGCGCCTCGGCCAGCCGCTCCCGGATCGGTTCCACCTGCGCGGAGTGCGAGGCATAGTCGACGGGGATCCGCCGTGCCCGGACGCCGTCGCGCTCGTAGTCGGCCAGCATCGCGTCGACGGCGGCCGACTCACCGGCGACCACCGTGGCGGACGGTCCGTTGACCGCCGCCACCGACACCCGGCCCGGTACCTCGGCGAGACGGACGCGGACCTGGTCAGCGGGGAGCGGCACCGACATCATCGCACCGGTCCCGGCGAGGGCCGTGATCACGCGGCTCCGTTGCGCCACGATCCGGGCGGCGTCCTCGAGGGAGAGCGCTCCGGCCACGCAGGCCGCCGCTATCTCACCCTGGGAGTGCCCGATCACCGCGTCCGGGATCACGCCGTGGTGGCGCCACAGGTCCGCGAGCGACACCATGATCGCCCACAGGGCGGGCTGCACCACATCGACCCGGGCGAGCGCCGACTCGTCACCGAGGACGTCGAACAGTTCCCAGTCGGTGTGCGGACGCAGCGCCGCGGCGCATGCCGCCAGTCGCGTCCGGAAGATGTCGTCGGAATCCGCGAGCTCACGGGCCATGCCGAGCCACTGGGAGCCCTGGCCCGGAAAGACGAAGACGGTACGGCCGGTCGGGCCGGCCGTGGCCCGGACCAGATCGGGCGTCTCGGCGGCGCCCGCGAGCGCGGTCAGGCCCGCGAGCAACTCGGCTCGGCCGGAGCCGACGATCGCCGCCCGATGCGCGAGCTCGGCCCGTCTGGTCAGCGTCGCCCCGACGTCGGCGAGAGGTGTCTCGCCGACGGCCCCCGAGAGGCGTACGGCGTACTCGCGCAGCGCCGCTGCGGAACCGGCCGAGATCGGCCAGACCAGGGGCACGTCCTCGTCGTCCGCCGGCGTGTCCACGTCGTCCGGCGTGGGTGGGGCCTGTTCCAGGATCACGTGGGCGTTGGTGCCGCTGATCCCGAAGGAGGAGACTCCCGCCCGGCGCGGACGGTCGTGGGCCGGCCATGGCACCGCCTCACTGAGCAGCGAGACCGTCCCCGCCGACCAGTCGACGTGCGGGGTGGGCTCCGCCACGTGCAGCGTCTTGGGCAACACACCGTGTCGTAGAGCCATCACCATCTTGATGACACCGCCGACCCCGGCCGCGGCCACCGAGTGACCGATGTTCGACTTCAGCGAGCCCAGCCACAGCGGATTATCGGCCGTCCGGGCCTCACCGTAGGTGGCGATCAGGGCCTGCGCCTCGATCGGGTCGCCGAGCGTGGTGCCGGTACCGTGCGCCTCCACCGCGTCCACGTCGGCGGGCGTCAGGCCGGCGTCACGCAGCGCGCTGTGGATCACCCGCTGCTGGGATGGACCGTTCGGCGCGGTGAGGCCGTTGCTCGCGCCGTCCTGGTTGATCGCGCTGCCTCGGACCACCGCGAGCACCCGGTGCCCGTTGCGTCGCGCGTCGGAGAGTCTTTCGAGCAGCAGCAGCCCCGCGCCCTCGCCCCACCCGGCGCCGTCCGCCCCGGCGGCGAATGCCTTGGACCGGCCGTCGGGCGCGAGCACCCGCTGCCGGCTGAACTCCACGAAGGAGTTGGTGGTGGCCATGATCGTGGTGCCGCCGGCGATGGCCAGCCCGCATTCGCCGTTCTGCAGCGCGCGGACGGCCAGGTGCAGCGCCACGAGCGAAGAGGAACAGGCGGTGTCCATGCTCACCGCCGGCCCCTCCAGGCCGAGGGTGTACGCCAGCCGGCCCGAGGCGACGCTGGTGGTCGTGCCGGTGGACAGATAGCCCTCCAGCTCCTCCGGGATCTTCAGCAGACGGGACCCGTAGTCCTGGTTGATCACGCCGGTGAAGACGCCGGTGTCACTGCCGCGCACCGACGCCGGGCTGATCCCGGCGCGCTCGAACAGCTCCCAGCCGATCTCGAGCAGCACCCGCTGCTGCGGGTCGGTGGCCAGCGCCTCCCTCGGGTTGATGCCGAAGAACGGGGCGTCGAACCGGTCGGCGTCGTGCAGGAAACCTCCCAGGCGGGTGTAGCAGGTGCCGGGCTTGTCGGGGTCGGGATCGTAGAGGGCCTCGAGGTCCCAGCCGCGGTTGACCGGGAAGTCGCCGATGGCGTCCGTACCGTCGGCGACCAGCTGCCACAGGTCCTCGGGCGACCGGACGCCACCGGGGTAACGGCAGCTCATCGCCACGATCGCGACGGGGTCGGCGGCGCTGCCGCCCCGCGCCGATCGGCTCGCCGCCCGGACACCGGTGATCTCCTGGACCAGGTATCCGGCCAGCGCCTCCGGTGAGGGGTAGTCGAAGACCAGCGTGGTCGCCAGAGGCAGCCCGGTGATCGTGGACAACCGGTTGCGCAGTTGCACGGCGGTCATCGAGTCGAAGCCGAGGTCCTTGAACGGGCGCTGGGGCGGCGCGGGCTCGCTGCCCGAACGGCCCAGCACCGCGGTGACACCTTCCTCCACCAGCCGCAGCGCCTCGCGCCGCCGTTCCGCCTCCGGCAGGCGGAGCAGACGGTCGCCGAAGCCGGTGCCGGTGCCGGACGGGCGGGAGGCGACCCTCCGTACGAGAGGCCGCTCTTCGATCTTCTCGACGGCGTCCCCGGTGACGTCCGTCGAGGCTGCAGCGGCGACCGGCCCGAGACCGAGCGAGGCGAACGAGGCGATCGGCGCGCCACCGGCGTCGTAGAGGTCGAGTGCGAGCGAGTCGTCGGCGCTGCGGACCGCCACCACCCGGGCCGCGGCCGCGCCTGTGGCGTACAGGCGGACGTCGGTGAACGAGTTCACCGGCGACGCTCCCGGCCCCCACGCCTGCGCCGCACGCACGGCGATGTCGAGCAGCGCCGGGTGCAGGCCCATCCCCTCGACGGCGGGCGTCGCCGGATCGAGGTGGACCTCCGCGTAGACGCGGCCGTCCGCACGCCACAGACCGTCCACGGTCTCGTCGTCCGCCGTCGCCGCCTCGGCGTCGACCGGCGGCCAGGCGAGGAGCGGCGGCGGTTCCGGTGTGTCGGCGAGCTCCCGGCTCAGGAACCCGTCGGCGTGCCGGACCCAGAGGCCGTCGCGCGGCTGCGAGTAGACGGTCACCGAACGGCGTCCGCGGTCATCGGCGTCACCGACGTGAACCTGGACCGCTAGCCCGGTCCCGGCCGGCACCTCCAGCCGCCGGTGCACCGTCAGCCGCTCGACGGTGCCGCAGCCGGCCTGATTTCCGGCGGCGATGGCCAGCTCCAGCAGGGTGGTGGCCCCGCCGTCCTCGCCGGAGGCCGCGAGGTGACCGGTCAGCAGCAGGCCGGAGCTGTCCGCGATGCTCATCGCAGCGCTCAACAGCGGATGCCCGGACGGTTTGAGGCCCAGTCGGCGCATGTCCGTCACGCCCGGCTCCGGGATCAGCCAGAAGTGCTCCCGCTGGAAGGCGTAGGGCGGCAGGTCGACCGGACGAGCCGGGCCGGTCAGGGCGGGCCAGTCCACGGTCGCCCCGCGCACCTGGATCTCCGCGAGGGCACGGAACAGGGTACGGACCTCGGGCAGGTCACGCCGCAGGACCGAGGTCAGCACGACATCCGCGTCGGGCTCGACGCAGTCCTGCCCCATGGCGGCCAGCATCGCGTCCGGGCCGAGTTCGAGGAAGCGCACCACGCCCTGCGAACGGAGCGTGCGCATGCCGTCAGCGAAGCGGACCCCGGACCGGGCGTGCTCGACCCAGTACTCGGGCGAGGCCAGGCGGGCCGGGTCGGCCAGCGTCCCGGTCACGTTGGACACGATCGGAAGGCGCGGCGTCGCATAGGAGATCGAGCGGGCGACCGCGGCGAAGTCTTCGAGCATGTCGTCCATGTGCGGGGAGTGAAAGGCGTGGCTGACCCGCAGTCTCCGGATCCGGTGGCCGAGCTCGCGGCACTGTTCGGCCACGGCGAGCACCGTTTCCTCGTCGCCGGACAGCACGGTGGACGCCGGACCGTTCATCGCCGCGACCGCGACCGTGTCGTCCAGGTCGGCGATCAGGTCGCGTACGACGTCCTCGGCCGCCCCGACCGACACCATCGCTCCACGGGCGGGCAGCGCCTGCATCAGCCGGCCGCGGGCGGCGACGAGCCGGGCGGCGTCCGGAAGGGTCAGCACCCCGGCAACGTGGGCGGCGGTGAGTTCGCCGATGGAATGACCGAGCAGGAGGTCGACCTCGACTCCCGCCTGCCGTACCAGGTGGAACAGGGCCGTCTCCACGGCGAACAGCGCCGCCTGGGTGAATTCGGTCCGGTTCAGCAGCTCGGCCTCGGGGGTGCCGGGATCCGCGAACAGCAGCTCGCGCAGCGGCCGGTCGAGGTGCGGATCGAGTTCGGCGCAGACCTCGTCCAGGGCGGCCGCGAAGGCCGGGAACGCCCGATAGAGTTCCGCGCCCATCCCGGCGCGCTGGCTGCCCTGCCCGGTGAACAGCACCGCGGTCCGACCGGCGAGCGCGACCCCGGGCACGGTTTCGTCCGTGATCGCGGTGTCGAGCTGGGTGGTGAAGTCGTCCAGCGTCTCTCCCAGCAGCACCACCCGATGCGCATGGACACCAC
>NZ_JBNCLB010000013.1:0-126461 GCF_049841815.1 Micromonospora sp. DT233
GTCGACGGGTGGCAGGACATGCCCCTGACCAAGGCCGCCCAGACCGTGCAGGTCTCCGCCTACCCGGATCACTACGCGCAGTGGGAGCAGCTCGCCGCCGACCTCGTCGCCGAGCACTGGAACAGCTGACCCCCGCTCAGCACACGAACCCAGACACACACGCATGCACAAGCAGTCGCACCCGCACGTAGACGCAGTCGTACCGCCGCCGGCCGGGCACCCGCACGCAGGGTGCCGGGCCGGCGGCGTCCGCACGCCCGGAGGCCGGGCCGGCCTGCGGTCCCCGGGTGAGCGACCCGCCGGCCCGCCCGGGGGCCGACTGCCGGCGGCCCGGTGAAACGGATCACCCGGGGCGGGTGGAACAGACCGCCGGGCGGGTAAGTTGTAACCGGTGTCGGTGTGTCAAGTGTCCCCGGGCCTCACCTAAATTGCCGGCGCGGAATACCGTTCGGCTGGAGCCGCGTCGCGCCACTCGCCGAGAGGCGACCTGCACACCGACACCGAGCCGCCCCCGGCCACCAGGCCGGGGGCGGCTTCTGTTCCACCCCGCCCGGCGAGCCCGAGTGCTGCCCGCCGGGGACCCCTCAGGCGGAAAGATCCGGGCCTGGCTCGCAGCCCGCCGCGGATTGGCTTATGTTCAGCAGGTCAGCTTCCGCGCGTGGGGGAGGGGGTGCCCGGATGGGTCTGCGGACGTTCATCGCGGGCTGGCCGGTCTACCGGCAGCTCACCGGCACCGACCCCCTCGGCCGGGGTGCGGCAGCCCAGTCGACCCGCTCGGCGGAGCTGACCGCCCGCACCGAGACCGCCGACAGCGTGGCCCGCTCGGTCTGCCCGTACTGCGCGGTCGGCTGCGGGCAGCGGGTCTTCGTCCACGACGGCCGGGTCACCCAGATCGAGGGCGACCCGGACAGCCCGATCTCGCGCGGCCGGCTCTGCCCCAAGGGCTCGGCCAGCAAGAGCCTGGTCACCAGCCCGCTGCGCCAGACCAAGGTCCGCTACCGCCGGCCGTACGGCACGGAGTGGGAGGACCTGGACCTCGACACCGCCCTCGACATGATCACCGACCGGGTCCTCGCCGCGCGCGAGGAGACCTGGGAGGACGCCGACGACGAGGGCCGTCCGCTCAATCGCACCCTGGGCATCTCCAGCCTGGGCGGGGCGACGCTGGACAACGAGGAGAACTACCTCATCAAGAAGCTCTTCACGGCGATGGGGGCACTCCAGATCGAGAACCAGGCCCGTATTTGACACTCCGCCACCGTCCCCGGTCTGGGGACCAGCTTCGGTCGCGGCGGCGCGACGGACTTCCAGCAGGACCTGGTCAACGCTGACGTCATCGTCATCCAGGGCTCCAACATGGCGGAGGCCCACCCGGTGGGCTTCCAGTGGGTGATGGAGGCCAAGCAGCGCGGCGCCAAGGTCTTCCACGTCGACCCCCGGTTCACCCGGACCAGCGCGCTGGCCGACACGTACCTGCCGATCCGGGCGGGCACCGACATCGCGCTGCTCGGTGGGGTGGTGCGCTACATCCTGGACAACGAGCTGGACTTCCGGGAGTACGTGCTGGCGTACACCAACGCGTCGATGATCGTCAGCGAGAACTTCGCCGACACCGAGGACCTCGACGGGCTCTTCTCCGGCTACAACCCGGAGACCGGCTCGTACGACCAGGCCACCTGGCAGTACGAGGGCCACGAGCGGCGCGCCGAGACCCGGGGCACCGGCAAGGAGCGCGACAGCGCCTCCGGCCTGGAGAACGAGTCGCACGGCCAGCCGGTGCCGGCGCAGGCCCCCCGGGACGAGACGCTGCAACACCCGCGCTGCGTCTACCAGATCCTCAAGCGGCACTTCGCCCGCTACACCCCGGAGATGGTCGAGCGGGTCTGCGGCATCCCGCAGGAGAAGTTCCTGGAACTGGCCCGCGCCTGGACGGAGAACTCCGGCCGGGAGCGCACCGGCGCGCTGGTCTACTCGGTGGGCTGGACGCAGCACAGCGTCGGCGTGCAGTACATCCGCACCGGCGCGATCATCCAGACCCTGCTGGGCAACATCGGCCGGCCCGGCGGCGGCATCCTGGCGCTGCGCGGGCACGCCAGCATCCAGGGCTCCACCGACATCCCGACGCTGTTCAACCTGCTTCCCGGCTACCTGCCGATGCCGCACCACGCCGACCACGTCACCTTCGACGACTGGGTGGACAGCATCCGCCATCCCGGCCAGAAGGGCTTCTGGGGCAACGCCCGCGCGTTCGCCGCCAGTCTGCTCAAGGCGTACTGGGGCGACGCGGCCACCCCGGAGAACGACTTCTGCTACGACTACCTGCCCCGGATGACCGGCGACCACGGCACCTACCAGCAGGTGCTCAACATGATCGACGGCCGGATCAAGGGCTACTTCCTGCTCGGGCAGAACCCGGCGGTCGGCTCCGCGCACGGCAAGGCCCAGCGACTCGGCATGGCCAACCTCGACTGGCTGGTCGTGCGGGACCTGTTCGAGATCGAGAGCGCCACGTTCTGGAAGAACAGCCCCGAGGTGGCCACCGGGGAGATCGTGCCGCAGGAGTGCCGCACGGAGGTGTTCTTCCTGCCCGCCGCGTCGCACGTGGAGAAGGAGGGCACCTTCACCCAGACCCAGCGGATGCTGCAGTGGCGGGAGAAGGCCGTGGAGCCGCCGGGCGACGCCCGCTCCGAGCTGTGGTTCTTCTACCACCTGGGGCGCAAGCTGCGGGAGCGGCTGGCCGACTCCCCGCACCGGCGCGACCGGGCGCTGCTGGACCTGGCGTGGGACTACCCGACGCACGGCCCGCTGGCCGAGCCGAGCGCCGAGGCGGTGCTGCGCGAGATCAACGGCTACGACACCACCACCGGCCGCCCGCTGGGCGGCTTCGCCGAGGCCCGCGACGACGGCTCCACCGCGATCGGCTGCTGGATCTACAGCGGCGTGTACGCCGACGGCGTCAACCAGGCAGCCCGGCGCAAACCCGGCCACGAGCAGGACTGGGTGGCCGCCGAGTGGGGCTGGGCGTGGCCGGCGAACCGCCGCACCCTCTACAACCGGGCCTCCGCCGACCCGCAGGGCCGGCCGTGGAGCGAGCGCAAGAAATACATCTGGTGGGACGCTGAGGCCGGCGAGTGGACCGGCTACGACGTGCCGGACTTCGAGAAGACCAAACCGCCGTCGTACCGGCCGCCGGAGGGCTCCTCCGGGACGGAGGCGATCGCCGGCGACGACCCGTTCGTCATGCAGGGCGACGGCAAGGCCTGGCTGTACGCGCCGAGCGGGGTGCTCGACGGCCCGCTGCCGACGCACTACGAGCCGGCCGAGTCGCCCATGCGCAACCCGATGTACGGCCAGCAGGCCAACCCCACCCGCAAGATCTACGAGCACCCGATCAACCCGATCAACCCGAGCCCGCCGGAGGCGCACAGCGACGTCTTCCCGTACGTGTTCACGGTCAGCCGGCTCACCGAGCACCACACCGCCGGCGCGATGAGCCGCAACGTGCGTCCGCTGGCGGAGTTGCAGCCGGAGATGTTCGTGGAGGTCTCCCCGGAGCTGGCCGCCGAGGTGGGGCTGGCCCACCTGGGCTGGGCGCACCTGGTCAGCGGGCGGGCGGTGATCGAGGCAAGGGTGCTGGTCACCGACCGGCTGACCCCGCTGCGGGTCGACGGGCGGATCATCCACCAGCTCTGGCTGCCGTACCACTTCGGCACCGAGGGCCTGGTCACCGGCGACTCGGCCAACGACCTGTTCGGCATCACCCTGGACCCGAACGTGCTGATCCAGGAGAGCAAGATCGGCACCTGTGACGTGCGGCCCGGCCGGCGTCCCACCGGGCCGGCGCTGCTCGACATGGTCGCCGAGTACCGGCGGCGGGCCGGGATGACCGTCGACCGGCGCATCCCGATGGTCACCACCGACGCGGCCGGCGGCGACGACGCGGCCGGCAGCACCGACGAACGGTCGCCGGGGGCGTCGGCGGGCGAGAAGAGGGACAACGATGCCTGACGCCAACAGCTTCTACGGGCCGCTGGACCCGGCCCCGGACGCCGGCTGGACCGACGCGCAGCCCCGGATGGGGTTCTTCACCGACACCAGCATCTGCATCGGCTGCAAGGCGTGCGAGGTGGCCTGCAAGGAGTGGAACGACGTGCCGGGCTCCGGCCTGGACCTGCTCGGCATGTCGTATGACAACACCGGGGCGCTGACGGCGAACTCGTGGCGGCACGTGGCGTTCGTCGAGCAGCCCCGCCCGGCCGGGCACCGGGCCGCCCCGTTCGCCGGCACCCCCACCGCCGGCACGGTCAGCGCCGCCTCGGCGGCGGTGGCCGCCGGCACGGCCAACGACACCGGCACCAGCGGCGGGGTGCCGCCGGGCGAGTCGGCCGCCGCCGCGCGGATGGTCACCGGCCCGGAGTTCCTCGGCATGCCCGGCGCGCGACCGCCCGGCCGCGACACCGGGGCCGCCGAGCGCACCGACTTCCGCTGGCTGATGATGTCGGACGTCTGCAAGCACTGCACCCACGCCGCGTGCCTGGACGTCTGCCCCACCGGGTCGCTGTTCCGCACCGAGTTCGGCACCGTCGTGGTGCAGGAGGACATCTGCAACGGCTGCGGCTACTGCATCTCCGCCTGCCCGTACGGGGTGATCGACCAGCGCAAGGACGACGGCCGGGCGTGGAAGTGCACGCTCTGCTACGACCGGCTCGGCGCGGGCCAGACCCCGGCGTGCGCGCAGGCCTGCCCGACCGAGTCCATCCAGTACGGTGCTCTCGACGAGCTGCGCGAACGCGCCGCCGAGCGGGTGGCCGTCCTGCACGAGCGGGGCGTGCCCGAGGCCCGCCTCTACGGCCACGACCCGAACGACGGTGTCGGCGGCGACGGGGCGTTCTTCCTGCTCCTGGACGACCCGGAGGTCTACGGGCTGCCCCCGGACCCGGTGGTCACCACCCGCGACCTGCCCCGGATGTGGAAGCACGCCGGGGCGGCCGCCCTGGCCATGGCGGCGGCCGTCGTCGTCGCGTTCGTCGGAGGTTCCTCGTGAGCGACCCGCAGCCCCCGGTGGGCGACCGGTTCCGCCGATACCGCGACGAGGTGGCCGCCCCGACCCGGGGCAGGCGGCGGCGCGGCGGCGGCGGGGAGCAGCTCAACGTCCCACCGGCGGAGTTCACCTCCTACTACGGCCGGCCGGTCCTCAAGCCGCCGGTGTGGAAGTGGGACATCGCCGCGTACCTGTTCACCGGCGGGCTGGCCGCCGGGTCGTCGCTGCTGGCCGCCGGCGGGCAGCTCACCGGCCGCCCGGCGGTGCGCCGCGCCGGCCGGGTCGCCTCGCTGGTGGCGGTGAGCGCCAGCACCTACTTCCTCGTCAACGACCTGGGCCGGCCGGCCCGGTTCCACCACATGCTGCGGGTGGCGAAGGTGACCTCCCCGATGTCGGTGGGCACCTGGATCCTCAGCGTCTTCGGCCCGGCCGCCGGGGTGGCCGCCATCGCCGAGGCCGCCCCGCTGCTGCCCCGGCGGGGCCTGCTCGGGCTGGGCCGCCGACTGCTGCCCCCGGTCGGGCACGCCGCCGGGCTGCTGGCCGCCGCCACCGCGCCGGCCCTGGCCACGTACACCGGGGTGCTGCTGGCCGACACGGCGGTGCCGTCGTGGCACGAGGCGTACCCGGAGCTGCCGACCATCTTCGCGGGCAGCGCCCTGGCCAGCGGCGCGGGCGTGGGGCTGCTCGCCGCGCCCCGCGAGGCGGGCGTCCCGGCCCGGCGGATGGCCGTGGCCGGGGCGGCCCTGGAGCTGTGGGGCTCGCACCGGGTGGAGACCCGCCTGGGGCTGCTCAGCGAGCCCTACCGCATCGGTCGGCCCGGTCGGCTGCTGCGCGCCGGCCGGGTGCTGACCGCCGCCGGGGTGGCCGGCGCGTTCGTCGGCCGCCGCAGCCGGCTGCTGTCGGGGCTGTCGGGGGTGGCGCTGCTGGCCGCGTCGGCGGTGACCCGGTTCGGGATCTTCTACGGCGGCGTCGTCTCCGCCCGCGATCCGAAGTACACGGTGATCCCGCAGCGGGAGCGGGTCGATGCCGGCACCGCCACGGCCCCCTCCGGGGGAGGCTGACGGCCTCCGCGCGCCGGCCGACGATCTTTGTGGTCAAATGGCCGTGGAGGCGTTCAGGTGGCTGGTGCCCCTCCCGGTCTTCAAAACCGGTGTGGTCCGGGACCCGGGCCAGGCGGGTTCGATTCCCGTCCGTCTCCGCCAGGCGACCCTCGGAAAGGACGCGATGCGCGACGCCGACCCCCGCCGGCGGGTGCCGCGCACCGACACCCTGCTGGCCGATCCGCGGCTGGCCGCCGCCGCCGGCACCCTGGGCCGCCGCCGGGTGAAGGCCGCGATCGTCGCCGCCCAGGGCCGGGCCCGCCGCGGCGAGATCACCCCCGAGCAGGTACGCGCCACCGCCCTGGCCGACCTGCCCGCCCCCGCGCCCCGGGCGGTGCTCAACGCCACCGGGGTGGTGCTGCACACCAACCTGGGTCGGGCGGCGCTCTCCGCCGCCGCCGTGGCCGCCCTGGTCGCCGCCGCCGGGCACACCGACGTGGAGCTGGACCTGGCCACCGGGCGGCGGGCCCGCCGGGGCCGCGACGCCCTCGACGCGTTGGCCGCCGCCGTGCCCGACGCCGCCGCCGTGCACGTGGTCAACAACGGCGCCGCCGCCCTGGTGCTGGCCGCCACCGCCCTGGCCGCCGGCCGGGAGATCGTGGTCAGCCGGGGCGAGCTGGTGGAGATCGGCGACGGGTTCCGCCTGCCCGACCTGCTGGCCAGCACCGGGGCCCGGCTGCGGGAGGTGGGCACCACCAACCGCAGCACCCTCGCCGACTACGCCGCCGCGATCGGCCCCGACACCGGCTTCGTGCTGAAGGTCCACCCGTCGAACTTCGTGGTCACCGGCTTCACCAGCGCCGTCGGCGTGGACCGGCTGGCGACCCTCGGCGTGCCGGTGGTCGTCGACATCGGCTCCGGGCTGTTGACCGCCGACCCACTGCTGCCCGACGAACCGGACGCGGCCGGCGCCCTGCGCGCCGGCGCGCACCTGGTCACCGCCAGCGGCGACAAGCTCCTCGGCGGCCCGCAGGCCGGGCTGCTGCTCGGCGACGCCGACCTGCTCGACCGGCTGCGCCGGCACCCCCTGGCCCGCGCCCTGCGGGTCGACAAGCTCACCCTGGCGGCCCTCGCCGCCACCCTGGGCGACCCGGACACCCCCACCCGCGCGGCCCTGCACGCCGACCCGGCGGCCCTGCGGGCGCGCACCGAACGGCTGCGCGACCGACTGACCGCCGACGGCGCCAAGGCCGAGGTGGTGCCCGCCGACGCCGTCGTCGGCGGCGGCGGCGCCCCCGGCGTCACCCTGGACTCGTGGGCCCTGGCCCTGCCCCAGCGGTACGCGCAGCCGCTGCGCGCCGGCGACCCGCCGGTGCTCGGCCGCCTCGCCGGCGGGCGGTTGCTGCTGGACCTGCGCGGCGTTCCCGCCGCCGCCGACGACGCGCTGCGCGCGGCGATCCTGGCCGTGCCGCCGGGGGAGGGCTGACGTGCAGGTGGTGGCCACCGCCGGGCACGTCGACCACGGCAAGTCGACCCTGGTGCGGGCGCTGACCGGGATGGAACCGGACCGGTGGGCCGAGGAACGCCGCCGGGGCATGACCATCGACCTCGGCTTCGCCTGGACCACGCTGCCCTCCGGCGGCACCGTCGCGTTCGTCGACGTCCCCGGCCACGAGCGCTTCGTGCCGAACATGCTCGCCGGCGTCGGCCCCGCCCCGGCGGCGCTGCTGGTGGTCGCCGCCGACGAGGGGTGGATGCCCCAGTCGGCCGAGCACCTGGCCGCCCTGCACGCCCTCGGGGTGTCCCACGGGCTGCTGGTGGTGACCCGCGCGGACCTCGCCGACCCGGGCCCCGCGCTGGCCCAGGCCCGGGCCCGGATCGCCGAGACCTCGCTCGGCGCGGTGGAGGCCGTCGCGGTCTGCGCGCCCACCGGGGCGGGCCTGCCCGAGCTGCGCGCCGCCCTGGACCGCCTCGCCGCCCGGCTGCCCGCCCCGGCGGTCGACGCCCCGGTGCGGCTGTGGGTGGACCGGTCGTTCACCATCCGGGGCAGCGGCACCGTGGTCACCGGCACCCTCGGCGGGGGCCGGCTGGCCGTCGGCGACCACCTCGAACTCGCCGGCACCGGCGAGCCGGTGCGGGTGCGTGGCCTGCACCGCCTCGGCGCCCCCGCCGACCGGGTCGACGCCGTCGCCCGGGTGGCGGTGAACCTGCGCAACGTGGCCCGGGACCGGCTGGGTCGCGGCGACGCCCTGCTCACCCCCGGTCGGTTCGGCCGCACCGACCTGCTCGACGTGCGGGTCGCCGGTGACCCGGCGGCGGACCTGCCGGCCACCCTCACCCTGCACGTCGGCTCCGCCGCCGTCGCCGCCCGGGTGCGCCCGCTGGGCCCGGACACCGCCCGGCTGCGGCTGGCCCGCCCGCTGCCGCTGCTCATCGGCGACCGGGCGCTGCTGCGCGACCCGGGCCGCCACCACGTCGCCGGCGGGGTGACCGTCCTGGACGTGGCCCCGCCGCCGCTGACCCGGCGCGGGGCCGCCGCCGCCCGCGCCGCCGTCCTCGCCGACCTGGACGGCCGCCCGGACCTGGCCGGTGAGCTGCGCCGCCGCCGGCTGGCCCGCCGCGACGACCTGACCCGGATGGGGGTGCCGGTCACCGCCGCCCCGGTGGCCGGCGCGTGGCTGGCCGACCCCGACCACTGGCGGGCCCTGGCCGCCCGGCTGGCCGCCGAGACCACCGCGTACGCCCGCGCGCACCCGCTGGAGCCGGGCGTCCCGCTGGAGGTGCTGCGCCACCGCCTCGACCTGCCCGACCGGGCCCTGGTCGAGGCGCTGGTCCGCCCGCCGCTGCGGGTGCACGCCGGCCGGGTCGCCGTGACCGTCGGCGACGCCCTGCCCGAGGCGGTGGCCCGCGCCGTGGCCCGGGTCCGCGCCGAGTACGGCGACCGCCCGTTCCAGGCCCCGGAGGCGCACCACCTCGCCGAGCTCGGCCTGGGGCCCCGGGAGATCGGGGCGGCGGTGCGCACGGGCGCGCTGCTGCGGCTGGCGGAGAACGTGGTGCTGCTGCCCGGCGCGGTCGACGACGCCGCCCGGGTGCTGGCCCGGCTGCCGCAGCCGTTCACGCTCAGCGCCGCCCGGCAGGCCCTGGACACCACCCGCCGGGTGGCCGTGCCGCTGCTGGAGCTGCTGGACCGCCGGGGGGTGACCCGCCGGCTCCCCGACGCCGCCCGCGTCATGGCCACCCCACCGGACTGAGCCCGCCGGGCCCGGCGGTGGCCTAGCGTGACGGGATGGACCCTTCGGCGGTCTGGCGGGACCGCAGCCACCGGTGGCGCATCGAGGCGTACCGGGCCCCGGACCTCAGGTTCGCCGTCTTCGCCACCAACGGCACCACCGAATCGGCGCCGCTGTGGCTGTTCGGGATGGCCGCCCTGGCCCGCTGGTTGATGACCCACGCCATCTCCCTGGACGACCTGGAGACCGACTGAGGGCCGCGAGGCCGCTCGTGGGCCCGGAACCGACCCAGGGCCCGGGGACCGGCCGGCAGGGGCCACCCGGATGGGGGAAACCGGCCCGTTCGCCGGGCGTGGGGCCGGGTCGCCTCCGTACCGTCCGGGACGTGAAGGACCGAGGAATGCGCACGGCCGTGGCGGTGCTCGCCGGCCTGGCGGTCGTCTACTTCGGCAGCCGGGGCCGCAGCCCCGACGAGGGCGCCGGGGTCTCCGGCGGCGTGGTGGTCCTCGCCGTCCTCGCCGCAGCCCTGGCCTGGTACCTGACCCGGCCGCAGAACGACACCACGAAGTAGGCCGTCAGCGGGCGGCGACCGGCTGCGGGACCTCACCCAGGGCGGCCCGCACCAGCGCCGAGGCCAGCCGGCCGAAGTCGTCGGCGGGCACCAGCGCCGCCAGCGCGTCGGGGCTCGCCGGCAGGCCCACCCGTTTCGCCCCGGCCAGGGTGCGCCGGTCGGCGTACGGGCGCAGGTCGGGCCAGACCGTCTGCGCCTCGCGTAGGAAGATCTCCGCACCGGTGGGGCCGATGCCGGGGAACTCGGTGAGCAGCCGGCGCAGCGCCGCCGGGTCCCCGCCGGCCTCCCGGCGCAGCCGGCGCAGGTCACCGTGCCACCGGTCCAGGCAGAGCCGGGCGCCGTCGCCGAGTTCGGTGGCGGTCCGCTCGTCGTAGCGGCGGTAGTGCGCCCGCCCCAGCGCGGCGATCCGGTCGGAGCGGCGCGACGCCGCCATGGCCTGCGGGGTGCGGTACCCGGCCGCCCGCAGTTCCCGGGCCGCCGCCACCGCCACCGAGGCGCGGATCCGGGTGCTCAGCAGGGTCGTCAGCACCAGCAGCTGGTACAGCGGGCCGGGCCGGTCGGCGAGCGTGATGCCCGCCTCCTGGGCGTAGGTGCGGCCCTGCCGCTCCAGCAGGGTGCGCGCGGTGCTCCGGGCGTCTGCCATCCGCTGCGGGTACCCGCTCCGCCGCCGGCCACCCGCCCGAGGCGACCACAATCGCGAACGGCGTCGCCGGCGACCGAATGGCGCGGACGGCGGCGGGTAAGCCTTGCGTGGGCGCGGCCGACGTCGCGCCCACCGTCCCGGAAGGAGACTCCCGTGTCGAATCCGCAACAGCCGGAGCTGCGCCGCAACGCGCGCAACGACGCCGTGCAGGACGCCAAGGGCCCCGGCGCGTCGGGCCACCCGCTGCACCAGGGCAAATCCAAGGGCGACGAGGGTCGGGCCGTGCCGCGCGGCCAGACCTCGCCGTACGGCCCGACCGGCGGCCCGGTGGCCGACGACGACAGCGCCTAGCGCCGGGTCTACGCGGGCGGCCGCAGCCGGTTCAGCGTGGCTGCGGCCGCCAACCCGTACGCCAGGTGCGGCACGACGTCCGACGCCCAATCGGTGCGGCTCCACCGGCGCGGGTCGGTCACGCCCAACGCGGTCATCGAGCCGTCCGACATCGCCATGACGCCCCCGCCGAGCAGCCCCACCGCCACCGGCAGCGGCACCCGCCGACCCCCGCTGATCAGGGCGAAGGCGACCCCGGCGGCGACGCCGACGCCGTACCCGAGCAGGGGCCCGAGGCCCGCGCGGCGGTTCGCCGCGCGATCTTCGGGCCCCAGGTCCACGTGGGCGAGCCCGGCCATCCGGGCCGCGGTCTCGTCGGGGGTGCCGCTGGCCGGTCGGGCCCGCAGCACCATGTCGAGGTAGCTGACCACGTTCAGCGCGGTGCTGCCCACCGCCCCGGCGATCGCCCCGTCGACCAGTCTCGCCCCGCTCACCGGGGATCGCCCGGTTCGCGTTCACCCTTGGGGCCGTAGGTCCGTTCGCCCCGCACCACACCGCGTTGTCCCCGGTCGTCGCGCAGGATCCGGTTGGCGACCCGGTTGGCCTCGGAGTCCGCCGCTCGTCCGGAGTTCTCGATCAGGTCGCGCAGCCGAGCCCGCTGCTTGTCGTACGCGTTGCTGCCCGGTCGTGGTCCTGGCATCGCCGCCTCCTCGGGCGTCGCTGGGGTCGTTGGCGTACGCCGTCTACCCGCCTGCGCCGCGACCAACCGTCACCCGCGCTCAGGCCGGGGCGCGGACCACGGCGACGGGGCAGTCGGCGCGGTGCAGCACGGCGTGCCCGACGGAGCCGAGCAGCAGGCCGGTGAGCTCGCCGTGGCCGGTGCCGCCGACGACGAGCAGCTGCGCGTCGCCGGCGGCCTCGGTCAGGGCCGCCGCCGGCCGCCGCCGGGCCAGCACCCGCTCGAGGCGCAGCCCCGGCCAGCGCCCGGCGAGGCCGGCGACGGCGTCGTCGAGCACCCGGTGTTCCGTGCCGCGCAGCTTCTGCTCGTCGTAGACCAGGGGTTGCATGTCGCCGGGACCCTCCGAGGCCGGGTGCCGGTAGGCGTGCACGGCCCGCAGGGCCACCCCGCGCGCCACCGCCTCCTCGGCGGCGAACTCCGCGGCCGCCTGGGACGCCGCGGAGCCGTCCACCCCGACCACCACGGGCCCGTCGGCGCGTTCGGCGCCCCGGGCCACCAGCACGGGGCAGCCGGCGTACGCGGCGACCTGCACCGCCACGGAGCCGACCATCAGGGCGGCGAAGCCACCCAGCCCCCGGTCGCCGAGGACGATCAGCGCGGCCGTGGGGGACTCACCGACCAGCACGGCCGACGCCGACCCGTCGATGACCTCCCCGGTGACCCGCAGTCCCGGCTGGGCCGCCTCGGCCTGCGCCACCGCCTCGTCGACCAGCCGGGTGGCCTGCTCGCGCAGCCCCGCCCCGGGTGGGCTGCCGGGCGCCGGGCCCAGGGGCGCGCGCAGCAGCGGCCAGATGAAGCCGTGCACCACCCGCAGCGCCCGGCCGCGCCGGGCGGCCGTCGCGGCGGCGAGCCGGACGGCCCGCAGGGCCGACGGCGACCCGTCCACCCCGACCACCACCGCCGCGCCGTTGGCCGCGTTCACCGCCGTACCTCCTCCGCCGTGGCCCCGCCGTCAGTATCGCGACCCGCCGGCGGTCGCCGTGGCGATACCGCGCACCGGGTGCGGCCGTTACGCTGACGGCGACCCGTCGGGCGGAGGCGCGCATGTCGATGGAAGAGGCCGACCGACCCAGCACCGCCCGCATGATCGACTTCTGGCTCGGCGGCGCGCACCACTTCCCGGTCGACGTGGCCGCCGCGCGGGCCTTCGAGACGGCGTACGGGCCCTGCGCGCCGCTCTTCCGCGAGCTGCGGGCCTTCCTCGGCCGGGCGGTGCGGGCGATGACCGCCGCCGGAATGGACTCCTTCCTGGTCTTCGGCGCGGGCGTGCCCACCCGGGGCAACGTGCACGAGGCCGCGCCGGAGGCGACGGTGCTCTACACCGACGTGGACCCGGTGACCGTCCGGCTCGGTCAGCGGATCCTGGCCGGCGACGACCGGGCCGGGTACGGCTACGGCGACGCCACCGACCTCGCCACGGTCGACCCGGCGCTGCTGCGCCGCCTCGTGCCCGGCTGGGGGCGCCGGCCGGTCGGGGTGGTCTTCCTCGGGCTGGCCGCGTTCCTCGACGACGCGACGCTCGCCCGGACCCTCGACGAGCTGTACGCCGCGACCGCCCCCGGCAGCCTGCTGGCGGTGGACTTCGACAGCGAGGAGCTCGCGGCGCACCCGCAGGCCCTGGCGCTGATGGGGCCGGCGTTCCGGATGCGGGCGCCGGCGGCGTTCCCCGTGCTGCTGGGCCGCTGGACGCCGACCGGGGACGGGATCGTCCCGGTGACCCACTGGCGGCCCGAGCGGCCCCCGGCGCTGCTGCCGGACGCCTTCCACGGCGGGCTGGCCATGCGTCGCCCCGACTGAATCCCCCGGTCACCGGGGACGTCGTCGGCGCGTACCGACCGGGCGGGTCGGTGCGGGTCGGGGCTCCGTATGATGCTTGCCGTACGGCAAGAGTTGTCGGAGGGTGATGATGTCGGACGCGTCCGGAGCGGTGTCGCGCGCCCTGCGCGAGGCGCCGCCCGACCTGTTGGTCGAGACTGCGGACCGGGCCGTCCGGGGCACCCTGAAGGCGTCGCGCACCGACGTCTTCGTCGCCGACTACCGGATCAGCGGGCTGTGGCCGGTGCTCGACCCCGACCTGCCCGACGCGGGCTTCCTGTCCTGCCACGGCGTGGCCCAGCGCTGTTTCAGCAGCCAGCAGCCGGTCTTCGACTCCGGCGACGACGGCCGGTGCCGGGCGTACCTCCCGCTGACCGTCTGGGGGGAGCGCCTCGGCGTCTTCCTGGTCGAGCTGCCCGACAGCCCTTCGACGGAGACGGTGGAGCAGGCCCGGGAGGTCGCCGGTGAGCTGGCGCTCGCGCTGCGCGCGGCCGACCGGCAGACCGACCGGTACCGCCGGGCCCGCCGCCGGGAGCGGCTGAGCATGGCCGCCGAGATGCAGTGGGACCTGCTGCCGGGGCGCAGCGTGACGCACGGGGCGTTCCTGCTGGCCGGGCAGCTCGAGCCGGCGTACTCGGTCAACGGTGACCACTTCGACTGGTCGGTCGACGGCGACCGGCTCACCCTGACGGTGCTCAACGGCGCCGGCACGGGCCTGTCGGCGGCGCTGCTGACGGCGGTGACGGTCAACGCGATGCGCAACGCCCGCCGCTCCGGTGGCGGCCTGGTCGAGCAGGCCGAGCTGGCGTCGGACACCATCTTCTTCCAGCACCGGGGGGAGCGGCACGTGGCGACGCTGCTGCTGGACCTGGACACCACCGACGGCCGGGTGCGGGCGGTCGACGCCGGCTCCCCGCACCTGCTGCGGCTGCGCGGGCGTTCGGTGGCCCGGGTGCCGCTGGAGCAGCAGCTTCCCCTGGGCATGTTCGCCGAGACCCGCTACGAGGTGCAGGAGTTCACCGTGGAAGCGGGGGACCGCCTCTTCGTCGTCAGCGACGGGGTGTACGCGGCGGCGCCCGGCGACCGCGAGCCGTACGGGGAACGGGCCATGGCGCGGTCCATGCGCGCGACGCGGCTTCAGCCGGCGACCGAGGCAGTTGGTACGGTGATGCGCGGACTGCAGTCCTACCATGCCGAAGTCGATCTCCGTGACGACGCCGTGGTCGTCTGCCTCGACTGGCACGGCCGGGGCGGGTAAGCGGCCGGTTGGGCGCGGTGACCTGGCGGCAAGTGGAACACGACCGGACATTCGCAGGGGACGTCGGTGAAGCAACCTCTGGATCTCGCCGCGGCGATCGCCACGGCCGCCGAGGCGCTCGTCGGCGTCCTGGACGCCACCGGTTCCCGCCACCAGCTGACCGTCTCGCCCACGCAGCTGCGGGTGCTCTGGCTGATCAGCACCCGCCCGGGGACCAACGTCAACGGGCTGGCGGAGCTGCTCGACGTGGTCCCGTCGTCGGCGAGCCGGCTCTGCGACCGGTTGGAGGCGATCGGGCTGCTGCGCCGGGCCGCCGACCCCCGGGACCGCCGGGAGGTCCGGCTGGTGCCGACGGCCGCGGCCGAGGCCCTGCTGCAGGAGTTGGCGCAGCGTCGGCAGCGGGCGGTCGGCGCGGTGCTGGAGCGGATGCCGGTGCGGGCCCAGCACGAGCTGCTGCTGGCGCTGGTGGCGTTCGGTCAGGCCGCCAGGTCGGCCGCGACGACCGTCCAGGCGGAGACGCCGGCCCGCAGCGCCTGACGGCACCCGACAACCCGCACCACATTCATCCTAGGACGCCCTACACGTGGTGACCACCGTCACCACCACACCGCAGGGCAGCCGCCCCGGGGCGAACCACTTCGGTCCGTGGGCCCACGACAGGGCCGGATATAGTGGCAGCGCAACTCGCCGGCCGGCGGTCGCCGCGATCACGGCCGGCCAAGGGGAGGGTCCCAATCCGGGGCCGCACAGGCGCCGGCATCGCCGGCCCGGCAACGCGCACGTGCCTCCGCAGCGCCCGCCCGTGGGCGTCGGATCGTGCTGCGGAGGGAGGTTCGGTGTCGCGTCGGCCGGCGGGGGCGTCGCCCCCTCAGAGCCCCGGCGGTCCGCCGGCAACGCCGAGCGGGGACCGGATCCTCACCCTGCCCAACCTGATCAGCTTCGTCCGGCTGCTCGGCGTCCCGATCTTCCTCTACCTGCTGCTCGTCGCGCGCGCCGACGTCGCCGCCGTGGTGGTGCTGGCCATCGGCGGCACCACCGACTGGGTCGACGGCTGGATCGCCCGCCGGCTGCACCAGGTCAGCCGCCTCGGCGAGCTGCTCGACCCGCTGGCCGACCGGCTCTACATCCTGGCCACCCTGCTGGCGTTCACGGCGCGCGAGGTGGTGCCGTGGCAGTTCACCGCGGCGCTGCTGGCCCGGGAGGTGCTGCTGCTGGGTTCGCTGGGGGTGCTGCGCCGGCACGGGTACGGCCCGCCGCCGGTGCACTACGTCGGCAAGACCGCGACCTTCCTGCTGTTGGCCGCGTTCCCGGTGTTGCTGCTGGCGCACGCGACGTCGGCGGTCACGGCGACGACCGCGGGCGCGATCGGCTGGGGCCTGGCGTGGTGGGGGCTGGCGCTGTACTGGGCGGCGGGGGCGTTGTACGTGGTGCAGGCCGCCCGCCTGGTCCGGTCGGTGCGCGCCGGCGCGCCCGGGGTGGCGGTATGACGTCGGGTCCGGCGCGCGGCGGGGCCGGGCAGGGGCCGGGTGACCGGAGGCCGCGGGTCTTCGAGCCGGACTTCCTGACCGAGTTGTTCCGCAACCCGTTGGATCCGGGGTACGCGGACGCGGCGGCCCGGCGGCGGAACTCGCCGTCGTCGGCACGGGGGCGTGACGGGTCGTCGCGGGCGGTCGGCCTGGCGCTGGTGGTGGCGTTGGGTTTCCTGTTCGCGGTGGCGTACCGGCAGACGGTGGCCGAGGAGCCGGGGCGTAGTCAGGCGCGGGCCGGGTTGGTGGCGCAGATCAAGCAGCGGCAGGCGGAGACGGACGCGTTGGCGGCGCAGGCGGACCGGTTGCGGGAGGACGTCGGTCGGCAGCGGGACGCGGCGCTGAGTGGTTCGCAGGCGTCGCGGTTGCGTCGGTTGGAGGCGGGCACCGGGTTGGGGCGGGTGCGCGGCGATGGTGTGGTGGTGCGGTTGGCCGACGCGCCGGCGGCGGAGAAGGACTCGGTGACCGGGTCGGGGGGTGGTCCGCCTCGGGTGTTGTACACGGATCTGCAGCGGGTGGCCAACGACCTGTGGGCGGCGGGCGCGGAGGCGGTGGCGATCAACGGGCAGCGGTTGACGGCGATGTCGACGATCCGGTCGGCGGGTGAGGCGGTGCTGGTGGACTTCCGGCCGGTGACGGGTCCGTACGAGGTGTCGGCGATCGGGCCGGGGTCGATGCGGGAGCGGTTCGACGATTCTCGGGCGGCGTACCTGATGCGGGACCTGGTGGAGTCGGTGGGTCTGTCGTTCCAGGTGCGGCAGGTCGACGGCCTGACGTTGCCGGGGGCGCCGGAGCCGCGGTTACGCTACGCCGAGCCGTCGGTCAGTCCGAGTCCGTCCTCCTCGGGTGTCGAGGGTTCGTCCAGGCCCGAGCCGTCCGGTTCGGGTGCGTCTCCCAGTCGTTCCGGAGGTGGCCGATGATCGCGGCGTTGGCGTTGCTGGCCGGTGTGGTGCTGGGGGTGTTGCTGGATCCGACGGTGCCGGCGGCGTTGCAGCCGTATCTGCCGATCGCGGTGGTGGCGGCGTTGGACGCGGTGTTCGGTGGGGTGCGGGCGAAGCTGGACCGGATCTTCGACGACAAGCAGTTCGTGGTGTCGTTCATCTCGAACGTGCTGGTGGCGGGGTTGATCGTGTATCTGGGTGACCAGTTGGGGGTGGGTGGGCAGTTGTCGACGGGCGTGGTGGTCGTGTTGGGGGTGCGGATCTTCGGCAATGTGGCGGCGATTCGTCGGCACCTGTTCCGGGCGTAGGTTCTTTCGATGAGTGGGGAGCAGCGCGAGACGGGTGCGGGTGCGTCGGGTGTCGACGGTCCGGGTGTGGAGGCGTCGCCGGGCGCGGCCGATGCGGTGGATGCGTCGTCGGAGGTGACGGTGTCGATGGCGGCGGCCGGGCGGGCGGCGGGTGAGGTCGACGCGGCGGAGGTCGACACGGGTTACGCGGCGGGGCCGCCGCGGCCCGACCTGGGGCGGCGGTTGACCTCGGCGGGGGCGATGATCGCGTTGTTGTTGGGGTTGTTGGGGTTCACCCTGGTGGTGCAGTTGCGCACGACGTCGACGGATCCGACGTCCGCGGCGACGCGGCAGGAGGACCTGGTGCGGATCTTCTCGGATCTGGATTCGCGGGACAAGCGGTTGCGCCAGGACATCGAGGCGTTGGAGGAGAGTCAGCGGCAGTTGCGCTCGGGGGAGCAGGGTCGGCAGGCGGCGTTGCAGGAGGCGACGCGGCGGGCGGACGAGTTGGGGATCCTGGCGGGGACGTTGCCGGCGCGGGGGCCGGGGTTGAGTGTGCGCTTCGAGGCGGGGGCGAAGCCGATCTCGGCGTACCGGATCCTGGACGCGGTGCAGGAGTTGCGGGGCGCGGGCGCGGAGGCGATGCAGATTTCCGGTGGGGACGGTGCGGCGGTGCGGGTGATCGCGTCGACGTTCTTCCTGGACGGCGGGTCGGGTGCGCTGGTGGTGGATGGCCGGTCGTTGACGGGGCCGTTCACGATCACGGTGATCGGTGACCCGACGACGATGGCGACGGCGTTGCGGATTCCGGGCGGGGTGGCCGCGTCGGTCGCCGGTGACGGCGGTAACGTGATCGTCGAGGATCGTGAGGTTGCCGAGGTTTCGGCGGTGCATGATCCTGTGAAGTTGGAACACGCCCGTCCGGTCTCGTGATCGGCGCGGCGCGCCGGTTCGCCCGGCGCAGTCGGTACGACGGTGAAGGACGCGTCTGGTGATTCCTGAGGATCTGCGGTATACCGCCGAGCACGAGTGGGTGGCGGGTGACGGGTCGGGTGCTGTCCGGGTCGGCGTCTCGCACTTCGCGCAGGACGCGCTGGGTGACATCGTGTACGTCCAGTTGCCGGAGGTGGGCGTGCGGGTGGCGGCCGGCGATTCGTTGGGTGAGATCGAGTCGACCAAGAGCGTGTCGGAGATCTACGCCCCGTTGACCGGGGTGGTGTCGGCCCGCAACGAGGCGTTGGCGGACACTCCGGAGGTGATCAATTCTGATCCGTACGGTGCGGGTTGGTTGGTGGAGATCACGCCGGATGAGCCGGCGGCGGTGGACGGGCTGCTGACCGCCGGGGCGTATCGCGAGCTCACTGAGAGCTGAGTGCCCGTGGGCACGTGGGTGTTGTGCCCGCGCGTCCGGTTGCCCTGCTTTTCGGCGCTGGCTAGGCTCGCCCAGTTGACCGAGAAAACCAATGAGTTGAGCGTTGCGGAATTGCCTTTCCGGGCACGGGGAGCCAGCCGCCGGGTGGACTGCCCGGCGGCCAGACCCGCCATAACCCGACGCCGACGCGAAACAGATCCGTGAGGTGGTCCCATGACGCGGCCAGACGACGAGTTCCCCCCGCTCGACGTCACTTCGACGCTCAATCTCGGTTCGCTCGACGAAGTGCTGGAGGGGCCGGACACCGATGTGGTGCCGAGCCGGATGTCCGGTTCGTTGCCGCCGGGTATGGCGCTGCTGGTGGTTCGTCGGGGTCCGAACGCGGGCGCCCGGTTCTTGTTGGATCATGATGTGACGACGAGTGGCCGGCATCCGGACAGTGACATCTTCCTGGATGATGTGACGGTGTCGCGGCGGCACGCCGAGTTCCACCGTGACGGTGGGACGTTCACGGTGCGTGATGTCGGGAGTTTGAACGGCACGTACGTGAACCGGGAGCGGGTCGAGGCGGCCACGTTGAGCAATGGTGACGAGGTGCAGATCGGCAAGTTCCGTGTGGTGTTCATCGCCGGTCCGCGCCCGGAGGAGGGGGCCGGCCGGGGGTGAACGAGCCTGCGGCTTCGACGCCGCCGGGGGCGGCCCGCGCGCGCCCGCTGATGAGTATCGGCGAGGTGTTGGGGCAGCTTCGGGTGGATTTTCCTGACGTCACCATTTCGAAGTTGCGGTTCCTGGAGTCCGAGGGGCTGGTGGAGCCGCAGCGGACGGCTTCGGGGTATCGGAAGTACTCCTGGGACGATGTGGCGCGGTTGCGGTTCGTGTTGACCGCGCAGCGGGATCAGTATCTGCCGTTGCGGGTGATCCGTGATCAGTTGGCGCAGTGGGATTCCGATGGTGGTGCTCCTGCGGGGCCGTCGCGGCCGACGTTGGTGGCGGTGGGTCCGGATGGTGAGGTGCCGGGTCGTGATCCGGTGGCTGCGCCGGTGGACTCGGCGCGGGTGCGGTTGGGTCGCACGGAGCTGGTCGCGCAGAGCGGGATCGACGAGTCGACGTTGGGTGAGTTGGAGCGGCTCGGGGTGTTGGTGTCCGATCCGCCGGGCTGGTACGACGGTGACGCGTTGGTGATCGCGCGGGCGGTGGCGGGTCTGGCGGCGTACGGGTTGGAGCCTCGGCATCTGCGGGGTTACCGGACGGCGGCGGATCGTGAGGTGGGGTTGTTCGCGCAGTTGGTGGCGCCGTTGGCGCGGCAGAGTGATCCGGCGGCGCGGGGGCGGGCGGCGGAGGCGGCGCGTGAGTTGGTGGCGTTGTCTCAGCAGTTGCACGCGGCGTTGGTGCGGGTGGGGTTGCGGTCGACGTTGGGACGTTGATCGTGGGTGTGCTGCGCGGCCCGGGGCGGTGGTCCCGGGCCGCGTGGTGTTGGTGGGGGGATCTGCCCGCGGGGGGCGTGTCGTAGGCTTGCCGGGGTAACCCTTCCTGTGTGCGGGTATGGCGGGCGGAGCGTGCGGGATGCGCGTGTCGCGGTCCGTGTACCGTGCAGGGAAGGTCGCGGTGCGGGCGTAGGTTGACAACGACACGGAGGCGGCGGTGCGCGAGCTGAGCGTGGTCGGGGTTCGGGTGGAGTTGCCCAGCAACCAGCCGATCGTCCTGCTGCGGGAGGTCGAGGGGGATCGCTATCTGCCGATTTTCATCGGTGCGGTGGAGGCGACGGCGATCGCTTACGAGCAGCAGGGGGTCAAGCCGGCCCGGCCGTTGACGCATGATCTTCTGCGGGACGTGTTGGCGGCGTTGCAGGCGCCGTTGCGGGCGGTGGAGATCACCGAGTTGAAGGAGAACGTCTTCTACGCCGATCTGTTGATCGGTGAGGGGGTGCGGGTGTCGGCGCGGCCGAGTGACTCGATCGCGTTGGCGTTGCGGGTCGGTGCGCCGATTCGTTGTGCGGAGCAGGTCCTCAGTGAGGCGGGGATCGTGATTCCGGACGAGCAGGAGGACGAGGTGGAGAAGTTCCGGGAGTTCCTGGACCAGGTGCGTCCGGAGGACTTCGCGGGCTGAGCGTCGGTGCCGGTGTGGGCGTGGCCCCCCGGGTGTGGTTCCTCCCCGCTGCGGTGGTCACCGTGGGTGATCGGTCGGTTGGTGGGTGATCTTTGTGGTGGCCGCGCGGCGTGTCGCGGGCGCTTCTGCGTGGTGACCCCTCAAGGGCGCTATAGGGTTGCGGTGTCGAGGGGTGCACGTCCGCGGATGCGGCGTGTCACCGCACTGGCGGGGAGGTTGTCCGGATGCAGGAGCCGCGAGATCCCGAGTCTGGTACGCAAGCGCAGGGGGCGGGTGTGGCGCCGGCGGGGTCGGCGGCCGAGGGTGACGGCGCGGTGGGCTACCGGGGTGTGACGGCGTGCCACGCGGTGGGCATCACGTATCGGCAGTTGGACTACTGGGCGCGTACGGCGTTGGTGGTGCCGAGTGTGCGGGACGCGTCGGGTTCGGGGACGTCCCGGTTGTACTCGTTCCGCGACCTGGTGGTGTTGAAGGTCGTGAAGCGGTTGTTGGACGCCGGGGTGTCGTTGCAGAACATCCGCCGGGCGATCGAGGCGTTGCGTTCGCGTGGGGTGGGTGACCTGGCGGGGATCACGTTGATCTCGGACGGCACGACGGTGTACGAGTGTCGGTCGCCGGAGGAGGTTGTCGACCTGTTGCAGGGCGGCCAGGGTGTCTTCGGCATCGCGATCGGCGGGGCGTTCAAGGAGATCGAGGGGTCGTTGTCGCATCTGCCGGGGGAGCCGGTGGGCGCGGCGGTCGACGAGCCGGTGGTGGAGTCGGTGGGTGACGAGTTGGCGGCGCGTCGGGCGCGTCGTCGGGCGGGCTGAGCGCCGCCGGCCGTGGTCTTCTCCGGCGTAATGTTTCTCGGCGTGGTGGCCCGGCGGGGGTCCAGGGGTGGTGACCTGCGGGGGGTGTGGTGTCCACTGTGATCGTCGCGCCGCGCGGGGTCGGGTGTGGACTTTCCCGTTTTGTGGCATCTTGTTGACAGTCTCGGTGTCGGCGGTAATCCTATGTGCGGCGTTCGCCCCCACCGGGGTGGCCACCGTGGGTGACGGCCGGTGGTGGGAGTCGGCGGACGGTGTTCCGGGACGACGCAGGGGGCGACGAGGTTGCCTGCCCGACGATCGGATTTGAACCGTAGTGCAGACTGACAGTCACAGCACCATGACCATGGTGGATGTCGACCGGCGGGTGGGTGGGGCGGGTTGCCCGGTGGCGCACGGCGCCTGGGCCCCGCCGGCCGGGGAGGCCCTCGCGGAGGCGGACGTCCTCGCGGAGGCCGAGGAGTTCCTGCGCCTGTTCCACGCGGAGCGGCGGTTGCCGGGGGTGGCCGCGCGGGTGGGGCAGGTCCGCGACGAGATCGCGGTGACCGGCACGTACCGGCACACCCGTGAGGAGCTGACGTACGGGGCGAAGGTGGCGTGGCGGCAGTCGGCGCGTTGCGTGGGCCGGGTGCGGTGGGCGGGCCTGCGGGTGCGGGACCGCCGGGACGTGACGTCGGTGGTGGGCATCGCCCGGGAGCTGGGCCAGCACCTGGCGGTGGCGGAGAACGGCGGTCGGATCCAGTCGGTGATGACGGTCTTCGCGCCGGACCGGCCGGGGGTGGGGCCGCGGGCGCGGATCTGGAACGACCAGTTGGTCCGCTACTGCGGGCACCGGGGCGTCGACGGGTCGGTGCTGGGTGACCCGGGGCAGGTGCCGATGACCGACGCGGCGCTGCGGTTGGGGTGGCGGCCCCCGCCGGTGCCGGGCCGCTTCGACGTGCTGCCGTGGGTGCTGGAGACGGCGTACGAGGATCCGGCGTTGGTGGAGGTGCCGCGGGACCTGGTGCGGGAGGTGGCGTTGGCGCACCCGGCGTATCCGTGGTTCGAGGATCTGCGGCTGCGGTGGCACGCCCTGCCGGTGATCAGCAACATGCGGTTGCGCGTCGGTGGGGTGGACTACAGTTGCGCCCCGTTCAACGGGCACTACCTGGGGGATGAGATCGGCACCCGCAACCTGGGCGACGGGGGTCGTTACGACCAGTTGCTGCCGGTGGCGCGGGGGTTGGGGCTGGACACGTCGCGGGAGGACACGCTGTGGCGCGAGCACGCCGTGTTGGTGATCAACCAGGCGGTGTTGTGGTCGTTCCGGCAGGCGGGGGTGCGGGTGTCGGACCCGCACACCGAGTCGGAGTTGTTCATGAAGTTCTGCGCGCAGGAGGAACGGGCGGGGCGGGCGGTGCACGGTGACTGGTCGTGGCTCAACGGCAGTGTGGGGTGGGCGGCGTTGCACGCGGTGCACCACCGCTACTACGACACCCGGGTGCCGAACCCGAACCTGTGGCCGGCGCAGCGGGCGTACGGGCCGGACGGGGCGGCGCAGCTGACGTTGCGTCAGCGGCACGCGGCCGCGCGCGGGCGGGAGGACTGAGGATGGACGTCGCGGCGTTGCGGCAGAGTTGGGCGCAGTTCAGCGCGGCGGGTCCGGAGGCGGCGAAGTACTTCTACGCCACCTTGTTCGTCCTCGCCCCGGAGGCGCGCTCGATGTTCCCGACGAACATGAGCTATCAGGAGGACAAGTTGTTGGCGGCGTTGGGGCACATCGTGTCCCACGTCGACGACGAGCGTGAGTTGACGGCGTTCGCGCAGCGGTTGGGCGCGGATCACCGCCGGTTCCGGGGCACCGACCGGCAGGGTCGGGAGGTGCCGTTGGGTGAGTGGCACTACGTGTGGGTGGGGCAGGCGTTGCTGGCCACGTTGGAGCGGTTCCTGGGGCCGCGGTGGACGCCGCAGTTGCGGGCGCAGTGGGCGGCGGCGTACGAGGCGGTGACGCGGTTGATGCTCACCGGGGCGGCGCAGGCGGAGCGGACGTCGCCGCCGTACTGGGAGGCGGAGGTCCTGGCGGTGCAGCGGCGCCGGGCGGACGTGTGCGTGTTCACGGTGCGCCCGAACTACCTGTGTGAGTTCCTGCCGGGGCAGTCGCTGCCGGTGCAGGTGCCGCAGCTTCGCCTGTGGCGGTACCTGTCGCCGGCGAACGCGCCGCGCCCGGACGGCACGATAGAGTTCCACGTCCGCGCGGCGGGCAGGTTCTCCACGCATTTGGTGCGTCGGTTGAGAGTGGGTGACCGGGTGTTGTTGGGTTCGCCGTTGGGCGCGGCGTTGTCGTCGTACGACCGGGCGCCGGAGTCGCCGTTGTTGTTGGTGGCCGGTGGCACCGGGTTGGCGCCGTTGCGGGCGGTGGTGGAGGCGTTGCGGCAGGGGCAGGGGCGCATGGTGACGTTGGTGGTGGGCGCGAAGACCCCGGACGACCTGTACGACGACCGGGCGATCCGGGAGTTGGCGTCGGGGTGGCCGGCGGGTGGGTGGTTGCGGTACGTGCCGACGGTGGAGTCGGGTTGGCAGTGGTCGGGGGCGGTGGGTCGGGCGGTGGACACGGCGCTGCGGTTGGGGCCGTGGCGTGACACCGACGTGCTGGTCTGCGGCAATCCGCGGATGACCCGGGACACGGTGGGGGCGTTGCTGGCCTCGGGGGTGCCCGCGGAGCGGATCCTGGCCGAGAGTTACGACCATTCGTTGTATCCGCCGTTGGCGGGCGGGGTGGCCGACGCGGCGCGGGACTTCACCGGTTCGGGTGCGCGGTGAACGTCGAGCAGGGCAGCGGCAGCGTCCGTCACGACGACACGGCGCGGGCGTTGGCGGCGGTGGAGGCGCGGCGGTTCCGGGGCGGCGATTGGCTGCCGGTGGATGAGGTCGCCGATGTGGCCCGGTCGGCCGACGCGCGGATCTCGTTGCTCAACGGTGAGGTGCAGCGGCTGCGGCGGGAGAACGAGGGCCTGGTGCGGCAGGTGGAGATGCTGCGGCACGGGGCGTTGCCCAGCGCCGCCCCGCAGGGCCCGGACCCGATGGTGGTGGAGTTGGCGGTGCGGGCGCAGGACGAGGCGAACCGCGCGATCGCCGAGGCCAGTGAGGAGAGCGCGGAGATCATCGCCGACGCCCGCCGGCAGGCCGAGGAGATCGTCGCGGAGGCGCACCGCCGGGCCGGGTCGGTCGCGGGGTCCCCGTCGGCGCCGGTGGGTGGCCGGTCGGAGGACCTGCAGCGGCAGGTGCGGGAGTTGCAGGCCCGTCACGAGGTGTTGTTGGCGGTGGTGGCCACGGCGCAGCAGCATCTGGGGCAGTGGCAGGCGTACCTGGCGGCGCAGGGGGATCAGCTGCGCGCGGACGCGGCGGCGGCGGGGGCGGCCAGTCAGCAGCTGCGCCGGGCCGTCGGCGGCTGACCCGGCCCGCCCCGCCGACCGGGGAGGGTCGCCGTCAGCGGTGGTCGACGGCGGTGACGGCGTCGGCGATGGGGGTGTTGCCGCCGACGAGTTCCAGGATCGCCCCGGCGGACGCCGGGTGGTAGAGCAGGGCGACGAGGACCCGGGCGACGTCGGTGCGGGTGACGGCGCCGGCGGGCACGTGCCGGGCCAGGGTGATCCGCCCGGTGGGCGGGTCGTCGGTGAGCCGCCCGGGGCGCAGGACCGTCCAGTCCAGGTCGCGGGCGGTCAGGTCGTCCTCGGCGGCCTTCTTGGCCCGCAGGTAGGCGGCGAAGACGTCGTCGGTGCCGGCCGGCGGGGCGTCGTCGACTCCCATCGAGGAGATCAGCAGGTAGCGGCGGGTGCCGGCGCGTTGCGCGGCGTCGGCGAGCAGCCCGGCGGCGGCCCGGTCGACGGTGTCCTTGCGGGCGGCACCGCTGCCGGGGCCGGCGCCGGCGGCGAAGACGACCGCGTCGGCGTCGGCCAGGTGCGCGGTGATCTCGTCGATGTCGGCGTGTTCCAGGTCGGCCACGACGGGGTGGGCGCCGGCGGCGCGTAGTGCCGGGGCGTGGTCGGGGTTGCGGATCAACCCGACGGCGGTGTCGCCGCGGCCGGTGAGTTCCCGGTGCAGCAGTTGGGCGATCTTGCCGTGGCCTCCGGCGATGACGACGCGCATACCCGTCACCGTAGTCGCCGCAGCCGCCGCCCGCCGGGTCGTCGGCGAGGCGCGTCGGCGGTGAGGGGGTGGGCCGGTCGGGTCGGCGAGGAGCGTCACTCGCCGCCGCGCCGGGCCCTGAGGCAGCATGGACGCCGTGACGGAGACGATCGACGCGTTGGCGGGGCTGCTCTCCGGCGGCGGTGTCGTGGTGTTGAGCGGGGCGGGGCTGTCCACCGATTCGGGTATCCCGGACTACCGGGGGCCCAGCGGGGTGGCCCGCCGGCACACCCCGATGACGTATCAGACGTTCGTGGCCGACGCGGCGGCGCGGCGACGGTACTGGGCGCGTAGCCACCTGGGGTGGGCCACGATCGCCGGGGCCGCCCCGAACGACGGGCACCGGGCGGTGGCGCGGCTGCAACGCGCCGGGCTGGTCGACGCGGTGATCACCCAGAACGTCGACGGGTTGCACACGGCGGCCGGGTCGACGTCGGTGGTGGCGTTGCACGGCAGCCTCGCCGAGGTGGTCTGCCTGGGCTGCGGCAACCTGGTCTCCCGCGAGGAGGTGCACCGGCGGTTGCGGCAGGCCAACCCGGGTTTCGACGCGGCGGTGGCGCAGGTCAACCCCGACGGTGACGTCGACCTGCCCGAGGAGCGGGTGGCCGGGTTCCGGACGGTGGACTGCCAGTGGTGCCCCTGCGGGGTGCTGAAACCCGACGTGGTGTTCTTCGGTGAGACGGTGCCCCCGCAGCGGGTGGCCCGCTGCTTCGACCTGGTGGACCGGGCGCGGGCGCTGCTGGTGCTGGGGTCGTCGTTGACGGTGTTGTCGGGGCGGCGGTTCGTGACCCGGGCGGCGCGGCGGGGCATCGCGGTGGGGATCGTCAACCAGGGGCCGACGCGCGGCGACGGGTACGCCGACGTGCGCGTCGACGCGCCGTTGGGCGCGGTGCTGCCGGCGTTGGCCGACCGGCTGGGCGCCCCGGCGGCCCCGGGCGCCGGCGCGGCCGTCGACCCGCCGGTGACGGCCCCGACCGCCCACTGACCCGCCCCAGGCCCTCACGCCCCCGGGCCGGCGAGCGGGCCGGGCCGCACCGGCGGCGGCGGTGATCACGGCGGCGGGGGATGACCTGCCCGGCGGCGGGTTGGCGCTGGTAGCGTGGACGACGCCGATCACCCACGGGGGAGAGACCACCCGGTGTCCAGCCGGGTCGGCGCCGAAGGGGCAGCTTCCTCCCCGGAACCTCTCAGGCAGAAGGACCCCGTGGGCAGGCACTGTGGAGCGCCCCGCCCGGGGTGCGACTCAGGGGGAGGCCGACCTGTCGACCTCACCCGCCCCGGGAGCACCACCCATGACCGTAGAGCACTTCGCCGCCCGTCACATCGGCCCCGGCCCCGACGACGAGCGCCGCATGTTGGACGCCGTCGGCTACGGCTGCCTCGACGAGCTGATGGACGCGGCGGTTCCCGAGGTGATCCGCTGGCACGGCACCCTGGACCTGCCGGCCCCGGCGACCGAGCACGACGCGCTGGCCGAGCTGCGGGCCCTGGCCGGGCGCAACACCGTCGCCGTGTCCATGATCGGCCTGGGGTACCACGGCACGCACACCCCGGCGGTGATCCGCCGCAACGTGTTGGAGAACCCGGCCTGGTACACCGCGTACACCCCGTACCAGCCGGAGATCAGCCAGGGCCGGTTGGAGGCGCTGCTGAACTTCCAGACGATGGTCACCGACCTGACGGGCCTGGCCACCGCGAACGCGTCGATGCTCGACGAGGGCACCGCCGCGGCGGAGGCGATGACCCTGGCCCGGCGGGCGTCGAAGGCCCGCAGCAACACCTACGTCGTCGACGCCGACGCGTTGCCGCAGACCATCGCGGTGATCACCAGCCGGGCGGAGCCACTGGGCATCGACGTGCGGGTGGTCGACGTCGACGCCGAGGAGTTGCCGGGGGAGTTCTTCGGCCTGCACCTGCAGTACCCGGGGGCGTCGGGGGCGGTGCGGGAACACACCGACCTGGTCGCCGCCGCCCACGCGGTGGGGGCGACGGTGTGCGTGGCGGCGGACCTGCTGGCGTTGACGCTGCTGCGCCCGCCGGGGGAGATCGGCGCGGACGTGGCGGTGGGCACCACCCAACGGTTCGGGGTGCCGATGGGCTTCGGCGGCCCGCACGCCGGGTACCTGGCGGTGCGCTCGGGGTTGGAGCGGATGCTGCCGGGGCGGCTGGTCGGGGTGTCGCGTGACGCCGACGGCGACCCGGCGTACCGGTTGGCGTTGCAGACCCGTGAGCAGCACATCCGCCGGGAGCGGGCGACGAGCAACATCTGCACCGCGCAGGTGCTGCTGGCGGTGATGGCCGGCATGTACGCCGTGTACCACGGCCCGGACGGGCTGCGGGCCATCGCGGGCCGTACCCACGCCATGGCGGCGCGGCTCGCGGCCGGGTTGCGCGCCGGTGGGGTGGGTGTGGCGGACGTGGCGTTCTTCGACACGGTCTGCGCGCGCGTGCCGGGGCGGGCGGAGCAGGTGGTGGCCGCGGCGGCGGCGCGGGGGGTGAACCTGCGGCTGGTCGACGCCGACCGGGTGGGGATCACCTGCGACGAGACGACCACGGCGGCGCACCTGGCGTCGGTGTGGGCGGCTTTCGGCGTCGACGCGGTGACCGGTGACGTCGACGCGGCCCTGCCGGCGGGGCTGGCGCGCACCTCGGACTTCCTGACCCACCCGGTGTTTCGCAGCCACCACTCGGAGACGGCGATGCTGCGGTACCTGCGGCGGTTGGCGGACTTCGACTACGCCCTGGACCGGGGGATGATCCCGTTGGGGTCGTGCACGATGAAGCTGAACGCCACCACCGAGATGGAGCCGGTCAGCTGGGCGCAGTTCGCGCACCTGCACCCGTTCGCCCCGGCGCGGCAGACCGCCGGGTACCGGGACATGATCGCCCAGCTGGAGGGGTGGTTGGCGGAGGTCACCGGCTACGACGCGGTCAGCGTGCAACCCAACGCCGGGTCGCAGGGGGAACTGGCGGGGCTGTTGGCGATCCGCGCGTACCACCGCGACCGGGGGCAGGGTCACCGCACGGTATGCCTGATCCCGTCGTCGGCGCACGGCACGAACGCGGCCAGCGCGGTGATGGCGGGGATGCGGGTGGTCGTGGTCGGCTGCGCCGGCGACGGTGACATCGACCTGGCCGACCTCGACGCGAAGATCGACGCGCACCGCGACGACCTGGCGGCGATCATGGTGACGTACCCGTCGACGCACGGGGTGTACGAGGCGGGCATCGCCCGGCTGTGCGCGAAGGTCCACGACGCCGGCGGTCAGGTGTACGTCGACGGGGCGAACCTCAACGCCCTCGTCGGGTTCGCCAAGCCGGGTCAGTTCGGGGCGGACGTGTCGCACCTGAACCTGCACAAGACGTTCTGCATCCCGCACGGCGGCGGCGGGCCGGGGGTGGGGCCGGTGGCGGTGCGCGCGCACCTCGCCCCGTACCTGCCCGGTGACCCTGCCGGGCCGGCGCGGCCGGGCCGCCCGGCGATCTCCGCGAGCGCGTACGGGTCGGCGGGGATCCTGCCGATCCCGTGGGTGTACCTGCGCACGATGGGGGCGGCGGGGCTGACCCGGGCCACCGCGGTGGCGGTGTTGGCGGCGAACTACGTGGCGGTCCGGTTGCGGGAGCACTTCCCGGTGCTCTACGCCGGCAACAAGGGCCTGGTGGCCCACGAGTGCATCCTGGACCTGCGGCCGGTGACGAAGGCGACGGGGGTGAGCGTCGACGACGTGGCGAAACGACTGATCGACTACGGGTTCCACGCCCCGACGATGTCGTTCCCGGTGGCGGGGACGCTGATGGTGGAGCCGACGGAGAGCGAGGACCTGGCCGAGCTGGACCGGTTCTGCGCGGCGATGATCGCCATCCGGGCCGAGATCGACAAGGTCGCCGCAGGGCAGTGGCCGGCGGGGGACAATCCGCTGGTCAACGCCCCACACACGGCGGCGATGGTGGCCGGCGACGAGTGGCCGCACCCGTACCCCCGGTCGGTGGGGGCGTACCCGGCGGGCGGGGACCGGACGGGGAAGTACTGGCCGCCGGTGCGCAGGGTCGACGGCGCGTACGGCGACCGGAACCTGATGTGCTCGTGCCCGGCGCCGGAGGCGTTCGCCCAGTGACGCCGGGCGGCCGGGGCGGTGCGGCACGCCGCCCCGGCGCGGGGCCGGTGGGCGCCGCAGGGACGGTCGCGGCGGCCACGGCCGGGCAGTGCGCGTCGGGTGACCCGCAGTGATCGATCAAGCGGCGAGGGCGTGCCGGGCGGGGGCCCGGTGGGGGGCGATGGTGCTGCCGTCGGGGAGTAGCTCCCCGGTGTCCTCGAAGCGTATGACCCCGTTGCAGAGCAGGCTCCAGCCCTGCTCAGGGAAGCAGGCGAGGACCCGGGCGGCGTCGCGGTCGGTGGCGTCGGCGGAGGGGCAGGAGGGTAGGTGCTGGCACATCGGGTTCTCCGGACTGTGGGGGCACTGTGTCATGGTTCACATGACCAGTGACGCACAGTACCAAGCGAATGTGAGCCGCATCGAGCAGGTTCCCGTCATGTCGGGGGGAATTTCGCTGAACGGCCGATGCGGCGTGGGCCACCCGTCGTGGAACCGCTCCCAAGCGGGTGGTCCGCGCGCCAGCGCGCTCCGACGCGCCGCGCACGGCCGACGCCGCCGCCGAGCGCATCAACCGCCCGCCGGCGGCCGGGCCAGGAACCCGGCGAGACGCTCGGCCTCCTCGGCGACCTCCGCGCGCTCGGCGGCGGTGAAGTCCCGCAGCGGCACGACAGCAACACCACCACCGGCGGCGGCGTCCCAGGTCGCGCCCACCCGACCGTTGACGAGCACCAGACGCTTGCCGGCCACCGACAACCCCCGGTGGGCGTCGTCGATGATCCGACCCCGGTCGTGGTAGCCCAGCACCGCGTTGTCGAACGCCGGCAGGAACCGCACCGGCGCCGGGATGTCCGCATCGGGGCGCGGGGCCTCGGGCAGGTCCAGCAACTCCCGGCCGCGCACGTCCCGGAAGCTCACCAGCTCCTCGCGCAACGCGGCCACCACCTGCGGCAGCCCGGCCAGCCCGCACCAGGCGCGCAGGTCCGCGCTCGCGGCCGGACCGAACGCCCCCAGGTACCGGCGCACCAGGTCCGCACCGGCGGCGTCGGCGGCCGCCGGATCCACCTCGACCGGCACCGGCCGACCCAACCAGGCCGACAACGGTAGATACCGGGCCCCGGCGGCGCTGCGCCAGGTGCCGCGCGGCGGCAACTGGACCGTCGGCACCAGCGCGGCGACGACCGCCTCGCCCAACACACGAGGCGCCGGCCCCGGCGCGCCCACGGCCAGGGCACGGCCGATGTCGCCCAGCGAGCGGGGCCGCCCGTCGGCCAGCAGCGCCGCCGCCCGCCCCGCCAGGTCGTCCAGGTCCACCCCGGTCAGCTCCCGGCGCCACGTGCCGAGGATCCGCTGCCGCAGCAGGGCGTGGTGGCGCGGCCGCCACCGCCACGCGTCGTCGGCGGTGACCAGGTGCACGGTGCGGCGCATCAGGTGCAGCCGCACCAGCAGCCGCTGCCCCAGCAGCCGGTCGACGTCGCCGGGGTCGAAGCCGGCCACCCGCGACCAGAGCCCCACGAACGGCTCCTGCGGCTCCTGGGCCTGCAACCCACCCACCCGGGCCACCGCGTCGAGCACGGGCGCGTCGGCACGGGAGAGCAGGAACTGGCGGGCCAGGGTCGCGCGGTTGAGCGCGCGGCCGTCCAGACGCGCGGTCACCACCGCGCCGTCGCGGCGCGGTCCACCGGGTGGGTACGCATGACAGGGTTCCTCTCGACGACGGTGCGGGTCGTGGTGGTGATGCTCATCAAGGCACTCCGCGTCCAGGACCGGTTCGCAGACCGGTCCTGACAATGACCGTTGCTGCGCACATCCTCCCCGGCGGCGAGCGTTCAGGCGGCGGCGCGGTCGCCGGTGGGGCGGCGACGCAGGCCGGTCTGATCCAGGGCGGTCTGATCCAGGGCGGGCGGTGTGTAGGCGATGTCGAGGGTGCCCGGGTCGACCCCGGGCGCGACGACTTCGTCGATCCGGTCGAGGGTGGCGTCGTCGAGGGTGGTGCCGGCACCGGCGAGCAGGTCGTCGAGGTGCGCTACGGCTGATCGAGGCCATCTCGGCACGACGCTAACCACGGGCTGGTGAGGTGACGACGACGTCGTCGGTGACGGTGGTGGGGGAAGTACGTGTTCCGCGACGGTGATGGCAACGAGATCGGCATCGGCGGCGACGTCTCCGCTGCCGGACGGTGACTGGTCGCTCGCCGCAGTGCCTACTGCCCGGTAAGTGCCTGTCTCGCTACTCCCAGAGCGGGTTAGGGGCCGGTTCTACGCTCGCGGGATGAGTGGGATCGAGGACTGACTCGTAAAGTGACGCCGTGAGAAACCAACCGGTCCGTGACGCCTACTCGTACATGTCGGAGCAGTACATCGCCTTGTTCGATGGTGACTGGCAGGCCCACGCGGACGACGCGGCCCTCGTCCGAGGTCACCTCGTCGGCCTGGACGGCACGGTGCTCGATCTCGGTTGCGGCCCCGGCCATTGGAGCGCCTACCTGCATTCGCTCGGCGCCGACGTGACCGGCGTCGACTTGGTCCCCGAGTTCATCGACTACGCCCAGACCAACTTTCCCGGGCCAGAGTTCCAGCTCGGAGAGATGACCGACCTGGACCTTCCCGCCCATTCGGTGGCCGGCATCCTCTCCTGGTATTCAACCATTCACATACCGCCACCGGAGCTGGACGGTGTGCTAGCCCGGTTCCGCCGGATGCTGACCCCTTCCGGGAGGCTAGTAATCGGCTTCTTCGACAGCGACGACGGGGTGGCCGCGTTCGATCACAAGGTCCACACCGCATACCGCTGGCCTGTGGACGAGTTCTCCGCCCGCCTGAGAGAAGCCGGTTTCACCGAACTTCAGCGTCTTAGGCAGCAGTTTCCGGGCCGCAAGTGTGCGGCCATCGCCGCAGCAGCCGCTGCGTCATAGTGGCCGACTGACCAGCCCTGCGGCCGACGCGCATGCTCGGCGGCGACTGCTGCGCGCCGACGGTGCGGTCACCTCCGCGGTGGCGTTACTTCATCACGCGTCCCCGGCGGGCTGGTAGAACGCGGTGGTGGCCTCGACCGCGGCCGCGACCTGGCTCGGTTCGCCGCCGCCGGCCAGGTGGGCCTCGCCCCAGGCGGCGGCGCTACGCCGGCTGAACTCGCGGCCGGCGGGCGATGCCCTGAACTCCTCGTGGTCAAGGACCTCGCCGTCGCCCAGGAAGCCGGCGATCATGCTCCGTTCGGTAGGGAACCCCTCGTGCCTACGCTTCTTCGTTGGGCCCGCCAGGCTCGTCGTTGGCGGATTGCCGGGCAATACGTCTGCCGCGGGCGAGCTCGGTCTCCAGTGCGTCTAGTCGCTGGTCCCAGAGCCTGCGGAACCGGTCCAGCCACGCGTCAACCTCGCTCAACGGCCCGGCCTCCACGGCGTAGAACCGACGAGCCCCCTCAGCCCGGACCGACGCGAACCCGTGCTCACGGAGAACCCGCAGATGCTGGGAGACAGCCTGCTGCGACAGTGCGAACTCGACCTGGATCACATCTGTGGTTGCGCCAGCGGTCCGCACGGCGCCGGGTACACCCTCCACCAGCTGCGTCACTCCGGGTTGACCCACCTGGCCGCCAAGGGCCGCAGCGCCGCCGAGCTGCAGGCCAAGTCTCGCCACCGGCACCTGGCCACCCTCGGCATCTACGTCCGCCTCGGCGAGGAGACCTCCGCCCGCATCACCGCCGAGAACGATCAGCACCACCGCCGACACCGGCGCTGACATCCCGTCCCACTTACCGAGATCACGGAAAACGGCCGAATCGGCTGCCGGGCAACCTCGCCTTGAGGAACTACGCCCCAGGTGAGGGCCTAGATCAACTGCTTACCGTTGTTTTTGGTCTGGAAACTACGGGCGGCCCGGACCGCAGAGGTGTGGTGGGTCAGCCGGCGTAGGCAACGGCGACGTCGAGGATCCAGGTGACGCCGAACCGGTCGGTGAGCATCCCGAAGCCCGGTGCCCACTGCGAGGGGCCGAACTTCTCGACGATCTCGGCGCCGTCGGAGAGCTTGTCCCACAGCACGCTGACCTCGTCGGCGGTCTCGCCACGGACGGAGACGAAGAACCGCTCGCCGGTCAGGGTCATGCCGTTCTCGCGGGTGGTGGCTGCGGCCGGTGACCCGGCGGGTGCCTGGCTGGGCACGTCGTAGGCCATGATGCTGAACCCGTTGTCGGCCGTGACCTGGCCGAAGACGACCTTGTCGGCGTCCGGGAGTTCCCTGGGCATGCCGAAGTCGCTGTAGGCGACGACGGTGAGGTGGCCGCCGAAGACGCACTGGTAGAACTCCAGCGCCGCGCGGGCGTCGCCGCGGAAGTTCAGGTGCGTGGTGGTGGTGATGGCCATGTGGGACTCCTTGGTGAGGATTCTCAGGCGTGCAGGGGATGAGCGGCTCCCGGCGCCACCGAAGCACCGCGCGGGACCGACTCGAGTTCGAGACTCCCAGCAGTAGGTGACAGGAAGTGGCACCTACTGCGGGCAGAATCAGGCTTGTGCCGAAAACCTCCGCGCGACTGCTGGCCCTGCTGTCGTTGCTGCAAACCCGCCGGGACTGGTCCGGCACCGCACTGGCCGACCGCCTGGACATCAGCCTGCGCACCGTGCGCCGCGACGTCGACCGGCTGCGCGAACTCGGCTATCCCATCGCGGCGGTCAAAGGCCCCGACGGCGGTTACCGACTCAGTGCGGGCACCGAACTGCCCCCGCTGCTGTTCGACGACGACCAGGCCGTCGCTCTCACCGTCGCTCTGCAGATCAGCGCGACCACCCTCGGCGGCGGCCTCGCCGAGGCCGCCGAACGGGCGCTGAACACCATCCGCCAGGTGCTGCCCTCCCGGCTACGGCACCGCATCACCGCACTCGACGTCACCGCCGTCGAGCGGCCCACCACCCGGCCGGCCGAACCGGTCGACGCTGACATGCTCCTGACCATCAGCGCCGCCGTACGCGCCCACGAGAGCCTGCGCTTCGACTACGGCACCGACAGCGCCGCACCGCCGCGCCGCACCGAACCACACCACGTGATCACCCGGCACGGCCGCTGGTATCTCATCGCGTGGGACCTCGACCGCGACGACTGGCGCACCTTCCGCGTCGACCGGATGAGCCTACGCACCCCCAACGGGCCACGCTTCGCTCCCCGCACGCTGCCCGGCGGAGACATCACCGCCTACGTCACCGGCGTCTTCCGCGGCTCCGGGGACGCTTCAGGAAGCTGGCCGTGCCAGGGCACGGTCCTCCTTGACCTGCCCGCCGCCACCGTGGCCCGCTACACCCGCGACGGCCTCGTCGAGCAGATCACCCCCGACCGCTGCCGACTCACCCTCGGCTCCTGGTCCTGGCCCAGCCTCGCCGCCGCCATCGCCCGCTACGACGCCGACATCGACGTCGAAGGCCCCCACGAACTCACCGCCGCCTTCGCCCACCTCGCCCGCCGCCTCACCACCACCGCCGCCCGCGCACCCACCCCCACGCCCCCACCACCCACCGACTAATCTGCTGCCATGACGATGCGCCCCATCCGGATCATCGGCGACCCCGTGCTGCGCACCCCCTGCGACCCCGTCACCACCTTCGACGCCGCCCTGCGCGCCCTGGTCACCGACCTGATGGACACCCTCCTCGGCGCCCCCGGCCGCGCCGGCGTCGCCGCCCCCCAGATCGGCGTGAGCGCCCAGGTGTTCGTCTACGACGCCGACGGCCACCGCGGCCACCTCATCAACCCCACCCTGGAACTGTCCGACGAACTCCAGGACGACGACGAGGGCTGCCTGTCCATCCCCGGCCTGTACTTCCCCACCCCCCGCGCCCTGCACGCCACCGCCCGCGGCGTCGACCAACACGGCGAGCCACGCACCGTCACCGGCAGCGGCTTCCTCGCCCGCGCCCTGCAACACGAAGCCGACCACCTCGCCGGGCGCCTCTACGTCGACACCCTCACCGGCGACACCCGCCGCCAGGCCCTGCGCCAGATCCGCGCCGGCCGCTTCGACTCACCCAGCCGCCCCTGAACCCACCCCACCGGTCTCCGGCCGGGCCGTCAACGTGTACTCCCCGTACCCGGCCACCTCGGTGAACCCCAACCCCCGGTACAGCCGCACCGCCGCGGTGTTGTCCGCCCGCACGTTCAACGTCACCCACCGCACCCGCCCCAGCAACCGCCGGCACAACGCCGACACCGCCACCCGCGCCAACCCCCGACCCCGGTAGCCGACCCGGGTCGTCACGTTGCCCAACGCCGCCACCCCCCACGTCGGCGAATACACGTGCACCCCCGCCACCGCCACCAACAACCCGTCGCGGCGCACCCCCACGTACTGACCGGTGTCGAGCATCCTCGGATCGAACCAGTTCTCCGGGTACGCCTGCGCGTACAACTCGGTCAACTCCGGCAGCTGCGCCGCCGTCAACGGCTGCGCCCCACCGTCCCCACCGGCCAGCGCCCCCGGATCGGTCAACGCCATCTTCACGTGCGCGCCACCGTCGACCACGTCGAAGCGCCCCCGCAGCACCGGCAGCAGACCGGGGGAGAGGTGCGCGTACAACCGGGCCGGCAACACCGGCGCCACCTGCGCCAACAACGCCGCCAACCCCCGCCGACCCGCCTCGTCGGCGAACGCCAACACCGTCGGCGGCGTCACCGCCCGGTACAGCAACACCACCTGCTCACCCCGGCGAAACCACGACGTGTACGGCCAGAAGAAGTCGTCCAGGTCCCCCAGCTCGTACGCGTGCAACGCCGGATCACGGCCCAACAGCCGCCCCAGCAGAGCCCGGTCGTGCTCCACACGCAACGACATCCACCGATGATCACACACTCGCCGCAGGCGGACACCCCTCGGCAGGCAGGTGCTCGCGCGCCCACCGGGCCAGGGCGTCCAACGCCGGCAGCACCGCCACCCCGTGCGGCGTCAACTCGTAGCTCACCCCCAGCGGGGGACCCTCACGCACCGTGCGACACACCAGACCCGCCCGGGCCAACTCACCGAGACGGTCCGACAACACCGACTCGCTGATCCCCGGCAACGCCCGGGTCAACTCGGCGAACCCCGCCGGCCCCCGCGCCAAGGTGCCCAACAGCACCCCGTTCCACCGCTTGCCCAGAAACGCGAACGCCCGCGTCAGACCCGCATCGCACGAGCGGGGAGTCTCGCCGACAGGGGAGCGCAACGACATGCACTCAGCGTACGGGCCCGCCCGCGACAGAAACAACTTCGAAAATACTAGCTGCTACTGTCGCGGCAGCTACTTCCTTCCCGCACACGAAAGGCACCACCCATGACCGACACCACCACACCCGACCTCATCACCCTGCACCCCACCGCCCAAGCCCAACTCTTCACCGACGCCCGCACCGCCAGCACCTTCACCGACGAACCCGTCACCGACGCCCACCTCCGCGCCATCCACGACCTCGCCAAGTACCCACCCACCGCCAGCAACACCCAACCGCTGCGCGTGTTCTACACCCGCCCCGGCGACGCCCGCGACCGCCTCATCGCCCACCTCAGCCCCACCAACCGCGACAAGACCGTCGCCGCCCCCGTCGTGGCCGTCCTCGCCGCCGACACCGACTTCCACGAAAACACCCACCGCACCTTCCCCACCCGCCCCGAACTCCGCGACGCCTTCGCCACCCACCCCGACCGCGAAGCCATGGCCCGCTTCAACGCCACCCTCCAGATCGGCTACTGGCTCCTCGCCGTCCGCGCCGCCGGCCTCGCCGCCGGACCCATGGCCGGCTTCGACAACGCCGGCGTCGACCGCGAATTCTTCACCAACACCACCTGGCGCTCCCTGCTCGTGGTCAACATCGGCAAGCCCGGCCCCGACGCCTTCCCCCGCCTGCCCCGCCTCGACTACGACGACGTCGTCCGCCACGCCTGAACCCGCGCCGGCCGGCACCCGGTCTCACCCACCCCGCGCCGGCCGGCACCTCACCCCGCCACCCACTGCTCGAAACCCAACCGCGCCACCAACACCAACACCACCGTCACCAACACCACCCGCACAAAACCCGACCCCCGCCGCAACGCCATCCGCGCCCCCACCACCGCCCCCGCCACATTGCACACCGCCAACGCCGCCCCCAACCACCACCACACATGCCCCATCACCCCGAACACCACCAACGCCCCCACATTCGTCCCCGCGTTCACCACCTTCGCCATCGCCGAACCCCGCACGAAATCCGCCCCCACCACCACCGTGAACACCACCACCAGAAACGTCCCCGTCCCCGGACCGATCAACCCGTCATACGCCGCCACCCCCACCCCCGCCACCAACACCGCCGCCACCACCCGCCCCCGCGTACGCCGCTGCGGCCGCGCCACCAACCCCCACCCCGGCCGCACCACCACGAACACCGCCACCAACACCAACACCACCAACACCACCGGCCGGTACGCCGACGCCGGCACCACCCCCGCCAACGCCGCACCCACCCCCGCCGTCACCACCGCCAACCCCGCCGCCGGACCCACCACCACCCAGTCCACCGGCACCCGCCGCGCATACGTCACCGCCGCCGTCGCCGTCCCCGCGATCGCCGCCACCTTGTTCGTCCCCAACGCCGTCGCCACCGGCACCCCCGCCACCAACAACGCCGGCAACATCAACAACCCACCACCACCGACCACCGCATCCACCCAACCCGCCAGGGCAGCAACCACCAACAACGCGCCCAACGACCCCGCATCCAGCTCCACGGGCGGCCATTCTTCCCACCCCACCCCACCCACCGGCACCCCCCGTGGCACACCTCACCCCGCCGGGCCGCCGCACGCCTCACACCCGCCAGCGGGCACCCCCGCAGGGCATCAACCGAGGTCGACGACGAGGGGCCGATGATCGGAAATGGTCGTCGCGGGCGTACTGACCGCAGTGACGGGCGGAAGACGCTCACGCCCACGACGATCGGCGAGAACATGGTCCAGCTGCACCCGGGGATGAGCGGCGGGATACGTGGGCCGACGCCCCAGCGGGACCCACCCGGAGACCAACCGAGCGGCACCGGCGGGCAGGTTCAGATCCCCCAACAGAACCCGGGGAGCGGGCAACGCACGCAGGGCCCGCACGCTGCGCCGCAACTGACGGGCATTCCAACCCGGAACGAACGACAGGTGGGTCGCCGCGACCGTGACCTCGCCCTGCGGAGTCTCCAGGACAGCGGCGAGAACCACCCGGGGCTCGTCACGCAGCAGGACCACCCCACCCCCGGGAAGATGAATGGGCGCACGCACCGGGGCCGGCGCCAGCCGGACGACATGCCAACCACGCACCGGATAACGGCTGACCAGGCCGACCCCGTAACAGGGCTCACCACGCCCGTCATCGTCATGGCGCGGCCGGCGGAAGTCCGCCCCGGGGGTGCCGACGATGGCGGCGGCGAAACGATGCTCGGACGCGCCCAGCGCCCGGGCGGCAACAGCGGTCAGATCCAGATTGCCGCTGCGGCTCTGATCCCGGTCCACCTCCTGCAGCGCGAGGACATCGGCATCCAGGGCGGCAACGGCAGCGGCGAGCCGATCAGGGTCGACCAGCCCGTCGTTGAGGGATCGGCCGTGCAGCACGTTGAAGGTGACCAGGCGCATCCTTCGCAGCCTACGGAGGGTGTGGGAGGGTTGCCCAATGCTGAAGCTGCTGGTGTGTTCGATGGCGGTGTTCGTGGCACTGGGATGGGCAGGGCTGTGGTTACGGCGCCGACGGGGACTGTGACGCCCCCCGGCACCACCATCTCCGACCACGGGCCCCTCGTCGTCGGGCTCGGCTGACCCTCACCCCACACCACCCGGCACCAACCCCACCAACGCCCGGTTCGTGCGATTCGACCGCACCGCCGCCCGCTGCTGACCCGCCGTCACCTCGATGTACGTCTGCGACGACGCCAACGACGCGTGCCCCAACAACCGCATGATCTCCGCCGCGCTCGCCCCGTCCTCGGCCAACCGCGTCGCGAATGTGTGCCGCAACGCATGCAACCGCGCCCCACGCGGCACCCGGTCCACCAGCCCCGACCGCCGATAACAGGACTCCACCAGGTACTGCAGACCACCCCGCCGCAACGGCTCACCTCGCCGGTCCACCAGCAGCGGCGACTCCGGCCGCACCGACCGCGACCCGAACCGCCGCACCCGACTCTCCAGATACGCCACCAGCACCCCGTCCAGCTCCGGCTCGATCGGTACCGCCCGGGGCCGGCCACCCTTGCCCGCGACGTCCACCCGCCGCTCACCCGGCCGCCCCACCAGCGAACCGACCCGCAACGCCAGCAGCTCCGACAGGCGCAGCCCCGCGCAGAGCGCCAAGGCCACCACCGCCAAGTCCCGCTCCGGCCACGGGTCCCGCTGCCGGCCGTCGTCGCGCGACACCGCCGTCAGCAACCGCTCCGGGGTGTCCTCGCCGCGCAGCGGCTTGGGCTGGGGGAGCGGGGCGCGGGGGCGGTCCACCGCCGGCATCGGGTTGCCCGCCACCACCCCCTCGGCGACCAGGAACGAGAAGAAACTGTTCCACGTCGACCAGGCCCGGTGTACCGACGCCACGGCCCGGGGAGCGGCGAACCGGGCGAACGCCGCCCGCAGGACCCTGGGGGAGAGGGCGCTGATCGGCAACGCCTCCGCCGACAGGGCGGGGATGACGCCCTGCGCGGCCAGCGCCGCGACGCTGTGCAGGTCCCGCCTGTAGGCCGCCAGGGTGTGCGGGGACGGCTTGCGGGTGGCGCGCGCCGTCAGGAACTCCTCGATAAGCCCGACTACCGAATCGTCCTGTTTGTCATGCATAAGAGATATTATGCATGATTCTCGGGTTTCGGGCGAGTCCCGACGCGGGGGGAGCGGGACCCGATCGAGCAACGGCCGCCGCGCTAGGACGGCCTTCGCCGACTAGTTCCGCGTCCGCAGCCGTGCTGCGCGGGCGACCGCCGCGGACGCAGCCGCTCCGACTCGGCCGTCGACTGTTCCGGCTGCTCGGGCGCACGTCCGACCCGGAGCTCGGGACGGGTGTGAGCGGCGCGGCGGTGTTTGGTGGCCGCGCCGGGTGCGGCCCGAGCCCGCCGCCGGGACGGAGTCGCCCCGGCGCACGGCAAGCACGGCGGTGCGGCGGGAGCGAAGCGGCCACTACTTCGAAGCGGCTACCAATTCACAGCCTCACCATTCGTTGCCGAGTTGCCCGGCGTCGCATCGGCACCGGCCCGTGCCGTCCGGCCACGTTTGCGGCCGTCGTGCCCACTGCGGCGGCGCGGGGACGTCGGCCGGGGCGGTGACACCGAAGGGTGGCCCGCGACGGTGGCCGGGCGAGAGGTGAGGGGCGAGGGCCTACTGCTGGGGAGGCCCTCGTGAACCGCTACTTTACATAATGTGCATTATCGAATCCGGGCCGAGGAGTCGTCTCGGCCCGCTCAGGCGGCGGTGTGTCGTGTCCCCGCGGCGCGCCGATCGCGCTCGGCGGCGAGCCACCCGACCGACGTTCCCGGGTGTCACCGCGGGCCGGCGGCGGGTGCGGAGTTCGGGCCGGGTGCGCCGGTCGGGCGTACTCCGTCCATGAGGTTGCGCACGACGGCCCGGACGAAGTCGTCGGTCAGGGGTTGGTCGCGCATCATCAGTCGGTACAGGCAGGTCCCCCAGAGTTGATCGATGAGGACCTCGGCGTCGGCGTCGCAACGGATCTGCCCGCGCTCCTGCGCGGTGCGCAGGGCGGCCAGGCCGACCGCGCGCCGTGGCGTGGAGTAGGTGCGGCGGAAGCTCTCGGCCAGCAGCGGGTCGGTCTGCGCCGCCCCGAGCAGTTCGGCGGTGACCTTGCCGGCGGGGGTGGCGCGCAGGAGCTGCGCGTACGTGAGCAGTTGTGTGGTGAGGTCGTGTTCGATGTCCCCGGTGTCGGGGACGGCCAGGGCCGCGTCGACGGTGCGGGCGTAGCCCTCGATGGCCAGCGCGCCTCGGGACGGCCACCACTTGTAGATCGTCGTCTTGCTCGCTCCAGCCAGGGCGGCGACACGTTCGATGGTGAAGGTGGCCATTCCCTCGCTGAGTAGCAGGTGGCCGGCGGCGGCGAGGATCTCGGCGCGGACCTGTTCGGTGGGTCGGCGGCCGCGGCCGCGCCGCAGCACGCCCTGCGGGGGCTCGGCGGGTGCGGGCTCGGCCTGTCGGGCGCGGTCGTCGGGAGTGGCCGGCAGGCTCATGCGGTCATGCTCGCACGAATTATATGGACGTTGCGTTCATAACGTGGTTGGGTGGATCCAGAGCTGGCTCGGAAGTGGCGGCCGCATTCTGGTGTGTCGCCCGGCGTCCGGGTTGACCTGTCCGCGCGTCAGCGGTGGGAGGGAGCATGATGGGTCATACCGCCACGCAGGAGCCCGACCGGCCGGAGATCGGGAGGCCCACGCCGCTTCCGGCTGACGATCCGACCCGCGAGTTGGTCGTGGTTGATCCCGATTCGTCCGGCGTGGCGCACGTTTCGCTGGCCGGTGGGACGTACACGGTGTTGGTGACCGGGAAGCAGACCAACGGGGCCTACTGCCTGCTCGACATGTACGTGCCGGCCGGGGGTGGTCCGCCGTGGCACCGGCACAATTTCGAGGAGATGTTCACGGTCGTGGAGGGCAGCGTGGATTTCTTCTTCCGTGACACGGTGACCAGCGTGTCGGCGGGGTCGACGGTGAACATCCCGGCCAACGCCCCGCACCGGTTCCGCAACAACTCGGATGGGTCGGTGCGGATGCTCTGCCTCTGCGCTCCGGCCGGGCAGGACGAGTTCTTCATGCGCTGTGGTGACCTCGTCGACTCCCGTACTGCTCCCCCGCCGGAGCTCAGCGAGGAGGAGCTCGGCGAGCGGCGGCAACGTGCGCTCGATCTTGCCCCGTTCTACGCCAGCGAGATGTTGCCGCCGGGCGGGCAGTGACGACGGGTGGGCTTTCGGGTTGGCCGTGGGGCCCGTCCGAAGCCGGTGTGGCGGGGTGGGAGTTTTTCGTGAACTTCCGGGAAGACAAGGGGCATGCTTTCTGGATTGGATCGGCGCCACACCGTCGCACCGCCCGGTTACAGCAGGTGGTTGATTCCGCCTGCGGCGTTGGCGGTGCACCTGTGCATCGGCCAGGTCTACGCGACCAGCGTGTACAAGAACTCCCTGATCACCCACTTCGACGTCAGTCAGACGGCGATCGGGGTGATCTTCAGCATCGCGATCGTGATGCTGGGGTTGTCGGCCGCGGTGGCCGGGACCTGGGTGGAGCGCAACGGGCCGCGTAAGGCGATGTTCGTCGCGGCGTGCTTCTGGGCGGTGGGGTTCCTGGTGGGTGCCCTGGGCATCGCGACGAGTCAGTTGTGGCTGTTGTACCTGGGTTACGGGCTGCTCGGCGGCATCGGCCTGGGCATCGGCTACATCTCCCCCGTGTCGACGTTGATCAAGTGGTTTCCGGACCGGCCGGGCCTGGCGACCGGTTTGGCGATCATGGGGTTCGGGGGTGGCGCGATGGTGGCCTCTCCCCTGTCGCGGCAGCTTCTGTCGCTGTACGACCCGGGCTACGACCCGGGCAACTCGGCGTCGACGGCCTCGGGGTCGGCGCTGGTGTGGCTGTTCGTGACGCTCGGTGTCGGCTATTTCGTGATCATGATGTTCGGGGTGGCGAACGTGCGGGTGCCGGCGCCCGACTGGCGGCCGGAGGGGTTCGACCCGGCGCGGGCGGCGGCGAAGCCGATGGTGACGCTGGCGAGTGTGTCGGCGGCGAACGCGCTGCGTACGCGGTCGTTCTGGTTGTTGTGGGTGGTCTTGTTCTGCAACGTGACCGCCGGGATCGGGATTCTGGAGCAGGCGAGCCCGATGATCCAGGACTTCTTCCGCTCCGATGGGGTGTCGGCGGTGTCGGTGGCGGCGGCGGGTGGGTTCGTGGGGGTGTTGTCGCTGTTCAACATGGCGGGCCGGTTCGTGTGGTCCTCGGCGTCGGACGTGATCGGCCGTAAGGCGGTGTACGTGCTGTATCTGGGTGTGGGGATGGTGCTGTACCTGCTGTTGGCGCTGTCCGGGCAGGTGGCGACGGCGTTGTTCGTGTCGTTGGCGTGCGTGATCCTGTCGTTCTACGGGGGTGGGTTCGCCACGATGCCGGCGTACCTGCGGGATTTGTTCGGGACGTACCAGGTGGGGGCGATCCACGGGCGGTTGTTGACGGCGTGGTCGGCGGCCGGTGTCGCCGGTCCGTTGATCGTCAACGGGTTCCTGGACGCGGAGGGTGAGCCGGGGACGTTGACCGCGGCGGCGTACCGGCCGGCGTTGTTGACGATGGTCGGGGTGCTGGCGGTGGGGTTCGCGGCGAATCTGCTGGTGCGGCCGGTGCCGGAGCGGTTCCACGAGCCGGCGTCCGTCGGCACGGGTTCGGTGGAAGGGGGCAAGGCGTGAAGGCGTCGGGTTCGTCCGGGCAGGCGGCTCGGTTGTGGATCTCCTGGCTGTTGGTGGCGGTGCTGCTGGGCTACGGGGTGGTGCAGACGGTGCTGACGGCGGCGAAGTTGTTCACCGGCTGAGGGCGCGCGCCGAAGGCGGTCCCTCTCCCCCGCGTTGGGCGGTGTCACCGCGCGACGGTGGCGAGGGCGGTGTCGTCGCTGGTCGCCTAGGCTGCCGGGGTCGGGTCGTCGAGGTGAGGGGTGGTCAGGGTGGCGCAGTTGCGGGTCGGGGATCTGGTGGAGGATTTCGAGTTGCCGGACGAGTCGGGGGTGTCGCGGCGGTTGTCGGAGTTGTTGGCGGCGGGGCCGGTGGTGTTGTTCTTCTATCCGGCGGCGATGACGCGGGGGTGCACGGCGGAGAGCTGTCATTTCCGGGATCTGGCGGCGGAGTTCGCGGCGGTGGGTGCGCAGCGGGTGGGGATCAGTCGGGATCCGGTGGCCAAGCAGGCGGAGTTCTCCCGGTTGCACGGGTTCGACTATCCGTTGTTGTCGGATGTGGATGGTGTGGTGGCGCGGCAGTTCGGGGTGTTGCGGCGGGTGCCGTTGGGGCCGTTGAGCGCGCGGCGGATGACGTTCGTGATCGGGGTGGACCGGCGGGTGGTGGAGGTGGTGCACAGCGAGTTGGGGATGAACGAGCATGCGGATCGGGCGTTGCGGGCGTTGGGGGGCTGAGGTGGGGGTGTCGCAGCGGGCTGGTATCAAGGCAGAAATCAAACAGGTGTACGGAAGAGGGTTGTGATGGGTGCCGCGGGTCAGGGTTTGTCCAGTGACGAGGTGCAGAGCATCCGGGAGGCGTTGGCTGCCGGCCGGAAGCCGAAGGTGGTGTTCACCTCGTCGGCGGGGCAGGTCGCCGGGCAGGTGGGTCAGGTGGTGGGGTTGACCGATCCGGCGGTGTCCGACGAGTTCGTGGTGGTGCGGTTCGGTCGTGACGAGTTGCCGTTCTCCCCCGCCGATGTGGCGGTGGCGCCTCGGGGTGCGGGGCGGAAGGTGGCGGAGGTGCGGGTGGAGCCGGAGCCGGTGGCGCCGCCGGTGGTGGAGCCGGAGTTCGTGTTGGACACGCCGCGGGTGCCGGCGGCGCGGCGGGAGGAGCCGAGGGTGGAGTCTGCGCAGGTGGAGGTGAAGCCGGCGCGGCGGCCGGTGAAGGCGGCGAAGGCGAAGGGCCCGGCGGGTCTGACGGTGACGTTGGCGTACGCCGATGGTGAGTGGACGGTGGCGGCGCAGCAGGGGGCGAAGGCGTTGGCGAAGCCGTACGTGGTGAAGCCGGCGGAGGCGTTGCGGATGGTGGCGTTGGTGGATGTTCCGGGGGTGCAGGAGGCGGTGGAGCAGATCGTGGGTGCGGAGCGGGCGGAGGCGGAGCAGCAGGCGGAGCGGTTGCGGGCGGAGTTGGCGGAGATCGAGGTGCGGTTGGCGGAGTTGCGTGAGGCGGGCTGACCGTCTGTTGGTGTGCTTGTCCCCCGCCCTCGTCGCTGTCGCGGCGGGGGCGGGTTGTCGTGTGGGGTCAGAAGTAGTCGTGCAGGTGGGCGGGGCCGGCGGCGGCGAGGAGGTCGAGGGGGCGGGGGTCGGTGTTGGCGTCGGTGTGCAGCAGGCCGGCGTGGTGGAGGGTTTCGGCGTTGCTGGCGCCGGTGTAGAGCTGGGCGAAGCCGCGGACGGTGAGGTGCAGGGGGGTGTCGGTGTGGGTGGGGGTGAGTTCGGCGGTGCCGTCGGCGATGTCGAGGCGCCAGGTGCCGGTGTTCCAGTCGGCGAGGTCGTCGTGGAGGGTGAAGGTGGTGGTGCCTCGGGTGTGGGTGGGCCAGCCGCGTTGGGCGATGGCGCGGGTGACGTCGACGGGTCGGTGCATCCAGGTGTCGCGGTGTTGTTCGCGGGCGGTCTCGACGGGCAGGTGGGCGGTGACGGCGTCGCCGTCGAGGAGGTGCAGGCGCAGGGTGGGGGCGACGCTGGCCCAGCTGGCGAGGGAGCCGATGAGGGCGCGGGCGGCGTCGGCGGTGGTGGCGTGGATGTCGTCGACGGTGAGGACGGCGTCGGTGCCGTAGCCGCGGCCGCGGTTCCAGGTGGCGTAGCCGACGAGCTGGTGGTCGTGTTCGACGAGGGTGAGTCCGTCGGTGGGCAGGGTGTCGGTGGGGTGGACGTGTTGGGGGCCGCGTCGGGTGAGTAGTCCGCGGCGGTGGCGGGTGACGTGTTCGTAGAGGTCGGTGACGGCGGGTAGGTCGGTGGGGTGGCCGTCGCGGATGGTGAGGTGGGGTGCGGGGCGGTGGCGGGGCAGGGCGGTGGTGGTGATGTCGAGGGTGCGCAGGGCGCCGGCGACGTCCCAGCCGCAGGCGCGGTAGGGGGCGGTGGTGGTGGGGAAGAGTGCGCTGACGGCGGCGCCGCGGTCGTGTGCGCCGCGCAGTAGTGCGGTCAGTAGGGCGCGGGCGACGCCTCGGCCTCGGGCGGCGGGTGCGACGGCGACGCCGGCGACGTCGGCGGCGGTGACGGGGCGGCCGTTCCACCATTGGTGGTGGTGCAGGTCGACGGCTTGGCCGAGGAGTTGTCCGGCGGTGTCGAAGGCGCCGTGGCGGGTCGCGCCGGGGGGCATGGTGGTGGCCGGGGGTGGTGGTTGGGGGTCGATGCCGAAGGCGTGCTGGCGCAGGGTCCAGGCGGCGGGGAGGTCGTCGGGGGTGAGTTCGCGGATGTGGACGGTGGGTTGGGGCATGGGGCGACGATAGTGGTGGGCTGGTGTGCTGCGGGTGGGGTTTTGCCCGTGGGTGGTGCGTCGAGGGCACCGCGCCGGTGTGCGGTGCGGTGCCCTCGGGGTGTGCGTGGGTCGGGTCAGTGTTGGGGGATGTGGGCGACGCCGATGCGTTTGCGGAACACCCAGTAGGTCCAGCCCTGGTAGGCCAGGACGATGGGGGTGAAGATGACCGCCACCCAGGTCATGATCTTGAGGGTGTAGGGGGTGGAGGCGGCGTTGACGGTGGTGAGGGTGCCGGCGGGGTCGCCGGTGGAGGGCAGCACGTTGGGGAACAGGGCGGCGAAGAGGGTGGCCACGGCCAGGGCGATGGCGACGGCGGTGCCGGTGAAGGCCCAGCCTTCGCGGCGCCGGTGGGCGGCGGCGAGGCCGGCGAGCAGGGCGATGGCTGCGGCGACGGCGAGGGCGACGGCGGCGGTGCTGGAGCGGATGGTGAGGGTCCAGCCGAGGAACGCCACGGCGAGGGCGGCGGTGCCGACGCCGAGGCGTACGGCGAGGGCGCGGGCGCGGTGGCGGATGTCGCCGACGGTCTTGAGGGCGATGAAGACGGCGCCGTGGGTGAGGAAGAGGGCGGCGGTGGTGGCGCCGCCGAGCAGGGCGTAGGGGTTGAGCAGGTTGAGCAGGCCGGCGGTGTATTCGTGGTCGGCGTCCAGGGGTACGCCGCGCAGGATGTTGGCGAAGGCGACGCCCCAGAGGACGGCGGGGAGGAGGGAGCCGACGAAGATGGCGGTGTCCCAGCGGCGTTTCCAGGTGTGTTCGGGGCGTTTGTGGCGGTATTCGAAGGCGACGCCGCGGATGATGAGGGCGAGCAGGATGAGCAGCAGCGGCAGGTAGAAGCCGGAGAAGAGGGTGGCGTACCACTCGGGGAAGGCGGCGAACATGGCGCCGCCTGCGGTGATGAGCCAGACCTCGTTGCCGTCCCAGACGGGGCCGATGGTGTTGATCAGGACGCGGCGTTCGCGGTCGTCGCGGCCGAGTACGGGTAGCAGCATGCCGACGCCGAAGTCGAATCCTTCGAGGATGAAGTACCCGGTGAAGAGGACCGCGACGAGCAGGAACCAGATGGTGGTGAGTTCCACGGTGGTCTCCGGGGCTCAGTAGGCGAACGCGAGCGGGCGCTCGGCGTCGTCGTGGGTGTCGTCGATGTCGGGGTTGTCGGTGGGTTCGGGCATGCCGGCTTTGGCGTAGCGGAGCAGGAGTTTGACTTCGATGACGGCGAGGACGGCGTAGATGAGGGTGAAGGCGGTGAAGGAGGTGAGGACTTCGGTGAGGGAGACGCTGCGGGAGACGCCGTCGCGGGTGAGCATCTCGCCGAAGACGATCCAGGGTTGGCGGCCCATCTCGGTGAAGATCCAGCCGAAGGAGTTCGCGGCCAGTGGTAGCAGGGGCATGATCAGGCCGGCGCGGAGCAGCCAGGTGCTGGTGGGGGTGCGGCCCTTGCGGTGGGTCCAGAGGACGAGCAGGGCGATGGCGGCGGCGGCGAGGCCGAAGCCGATCATGAAGCGGAAGCTCCAGTAGGTGACCGGGATGATCGGGGTGTAGCTGCCGGCGCCGTACTGGCTGGCGTACTGGGCCTGGAGGTCGTCGATGCCCTGGACGGTGCCGTTGGGGTCGCCGGTGCCGAGGTAGGACAGCAGGTAGGGGATCTTGAGGGCGAAGACCTCGCGGCTGCCGTCGAGGCTGCCGATGGTGAGTACGGAGAAGGAGGCGGGGCTCTCGGTGTTGTAGAGGCCTTCGGCGGCGGCCATCTTCATCGGCTGCACCTGGGTCATGATCTTGCCTTGGATGTCGCCGGTGATCATGACGAGGGCGGCGGAGACGAGCACGACCCAGGAACCGAACTTGGTGGCGTGGCGGTAGGCGCTGGTGTCGGCGCTGTCGCGGTTGCGCATGACGTGGTAGAGGCCGACGGCGGCGACGAGGCTGCCGGCGACGAGGAAGGCGCCGGCGAGGGTGTGCGGGAAGGTGATCAGGGCGACCTTGTTGGTGAGCACGGCGATGAAGTCGGTGAGTTCGGCGCGGCCGGTGTCGGGGTTGAGGCGGTAGCCGACGGGGTTCTGCATGAACGAGTTGGCGGCGAGGATGAAGTAGGCGCTGAGGTTGGTGCCGATGGCGGCGGCCCAGATGGCGGCCAGGTGCAGGCGCTTGGGCAGCCGGTCCCAGCCGAAGATCCACAGGCCGATGAAGGTGGATTCGAGGAAGAAGGCGACGAGGGCCTCGATGGCCAGGGGTGCGCCGAAGATGTCGCCGACGAAGCGGGAGTAGTCGCTCCAGTTCATGCCGAACTGGAATTCCTGCACGATGCCGGTGACGACGCCCATGGCGAAGTTGATGAGGAAGAGTTTCCCGTAGAACTTGGTGAGTTTGAGGTAGCGCTCGTCGCCGGTGCGGTGCCAGCGGGTCTGGAGGATCGCGACCAGGACGGACAGGCCGATGGTCAGCGGCACGAACAGGAAGTGGTAGACGGTGGTGACACCGAACTGCCATCGGGCGACGTCCAACGCGTCCACCTGGTAACCCCCAGCTAGTCATACTACGAGACGTAGTAGAGGGTACTGCGTGGTGCGGCCGATCTGCAGGGGCGGAGGTCCCGACCCGACCCGGGACCAATGACCCCGCGCGTGCGGGCCGTGCGGGCCTGCCCCGCTCCCCCGTCCGGCCGAGTCCGGCGGTGGCGCGCGGGTGCGATCATCGGGCGCTGATGGACATTCCCACCCCCCGCACGGACGCCCCCACCCGCCCCTGGCAAGCGCCCCTGCTCTGGCGCGGGGCGCTGCTGCTGGCCCACGCCGTGGTCGCCGCGCTGGCCCGCATCGAGGTCAGCGGCGACGTGCCCGACGCGCTGCGGCGGGGCCCGCTGATCCTGGCGGCGAACCACCTCAGCCCCTTCGACCCGGTGGTGCTGGCCGCCGCGTGTCGGGCCCGCGGGGTGGTCCCCCGGTTCATGGCCACCGGTGGGCTGTTCCGCGCCCCGGTGCTCGGGGCGGTCATGCGCCACGCGGGGCACATCCGCGTCGACCGGGGCAGCGCCGCGGTGCACCGCTCCCTCGACGACGCCGCCCAGGCGGTGACGCAGGGGTCGGTGGTGCTGGTCTACCCGGAGGGCCGCATCGGCCTGGACCCGGGTCTGTGGCCCGAGCGGGGCAAGACCGGGGTGGCCCGGCTCGCCCTGGCCTGCGGCGCGGTGGTGGTCCCGGTCGCCCAGTGGGGTTCGCACGAGGTGCTGCCGTACCAGGCCCCGAAGGGCATGCTGGGCGCCCTGGTCCGGGCGGTGCGGCGTCGCCCGACGCTGCGGGTGCGCTTCGGGGCGCCGGTGGACCTGGCCGGGGTGGATCCCGCCGCCGGCGGCGCGGCCCGGGTGGCCACCGACCGGATCGTCGACGCGATCACCGAGGCGCTGGTGCCGCTGCGCCCCGACGAGCCGGACCGGCCCCGGCACGTCGACCCGGGCCGTCCCGTGGACACCAGCCGCGCGCACCGCCGTCGGGGGCGGTGAGGGCGCGGCGGCGACGGTGGGTCGACGCGGCGGCGATCGTGGCCGGGGCGCGCCCCGGGCGGGCATACTGCCCCTCGTGCGGTCCCGTTGCGGCTACCTCGACGCCCCCGCGCCGCTGGCGTTCGCCCATCGCGGCGGCGCGGCCGACGGCGACGAGAACACCGTGGCCGCGTTCACCCGGGCGGTGGAGCTGGGTTACCGGTACGTGGAGACCGACGTGCACGCCACCGCCGACGGGGTGGCGGTGGTCTTCCACGATCCGACCCTGCGCCGGGTGACCGGTGAGCCGGGGCGCATCGCCGAGCTGCGGTGGGCGGACCTGGCGTCGGTGCGCGTGGGCGGGTCGGCGGTGGTGCCGCGCCTCGACGACGTCCTGGGCGCCTGGCCGCAGGTGCGGTTCAACGTCGACGTGAAGGCCGACGGCGGGGTCGTCCCGACGGTCGCGGCGCTGGGTCGCGTCGGGGCCGGTGACCGGGTGCTGTTGGCGTCGTTCAGCGACGCCCGGTTGGCGCGGCTGCGGGCGGCCACCGGTGGGCGGGTCGCCACCGGTCTGGGGGCGCGTGGGGTGGCCCGGCTGCGGGTGGCGTCGCTGCACGGGCGGCCGGTGCGGTTGGACCCGTCGGTGGTGGCGGCGCAGGTGCCGCCGCGGTTCGGGCGCATCCCGGTGGTGGACCGCCGGTTGATCGACTACGCGCACCGGTTGGGGTTGCAGGTGCATGTCTGGACGATCGACGAAGCTGCCCAGATGCACGAGTTACTTGATCTTGGTGTGGATGGCATCATGACCGATCACGTCGGCGTGCTGCGCGACGTCTACCGCAGCCGCGGCCACTGGGCCGCCTGACCAACCCCGGCGGAGGACCTGATGGCCGAGACGCTCACCCCTGCGGTGGACACCCCACCACCGGCGTCGACGCCCCGGGAGCGGCGCGGCTGGTACCTCTACGACTGGGCCAACTCGGCGTTCCAGACCACCGTCATCACCGTCTTCCTGGGCCCGTTCCTGACCACCGTCGCCGAGCTGGCCGCCGGGTGCGCGCTGGGCGCCGACGACTGCGACGGGTACGTGTACCCGCTGGGCATCCGCGTCGCCGCCGGCTCGTACTACCCGTACCTGATCTCCCTGTCGGTGTTGCTGACGGTGTTCGTGCTGCCGGTGACCGGGGCGGTGGCCGACCGGTCGCGGCACAAGAAGCGGCTGCTGGCGGCGTTCGCGTTCACCGGCGCGGGGGCGACCGTGGCGATGGCGTTCGTCACCGGCGAGCGGTACCTGCTCGGCGGGGCGCTCTTCCTGGTCGCGAACATCTCCTTCGGCGCCGCCGTGGTGGTCTACAACTCGTTCCTGCCGCAACTGGGCGGCCCCGACGAACGCGACGGCATCTCCAGCCGGGGCTGGGCCATCGGCTACCTCGGCGGCGGGGTGCTGCTGGCGTTGAACCTGGTGGCCGTGACGATGCTCAGCGAGGACGGCAACCCGCAACGCACCCTGGACCTGGCCCGCTGGTCGATCGTGTCGGCCGGGGTGTGGTGGGCGGTGTTCACCCTGTTGCCGCTGCGGTGGCTGCGCGACCATCCCACCGCCGAGGCGCTGCGCGGCGGCGGCAACGTGCTCGTCGACGGGTTCCGGCAGCTGGGCCGCACCCTGCGGGAGGTCCGGGCGTACCCGTTGACGCTGCTGTTCCTGCTGGCGTTCCTGGTCTACAACGACGGCATCCAGACCGTGATCACCCTGGCCAGCCAGTACGGCACCGAGGAGCTGAAGCTGGGCCAGAGCACCCTGATCACCACGATCCTGCTGGTGCAGTTCCTGGCCTTCGGCGGGGCGTTGGGCCTGGGTGCGCTGGCCAGGCGCATCGGGGCGCGCAAGACGGTGCTGCTGAGCCTGGTGCTCTGGACCGGGGTGATCATCGCGGCGTTCCGGCTGCCCGCCGAGGCCCCGGTGCCGTTCATGATCCTCGGTGGGGCGATCGGCCTGGTCCTCGGCGGCAGCCAGGCGCTGAGCCGGTCGCTGTTCAGCCAGCTCATCCCCGCCGGCAAGGAGGGCGAGTACTACGGCTTCTACGAGATCAGCGACAAGGGCACCAGCTGGCTCGGCCCGCTGTTGTTCGGGTTGGTGTTCCAGCTCACCGCCTCCTACCGGGTGGGCCTGGTCTCCCTGCTGATCTTCTTCGTGGTCGGGTTCGCGCTGCTGGCGCTCGTGCCGATCCGCCGGGCCATCGTCGCCGCCGGCAACACCCCACCCAGGGTGCTGTAGCGGGGCCGCACGCGCTCGGGGTGGCCGGCGGTGATGGGCTAGGCTGCCCCGACGTGACCCACGACGCCGCCGACGCACCGTTCTGCCTGGCCCGTCCCCTGCCCGGCCCGGAGGGCACCCGCACCGGCTGCGCCGCCGCCCGGGGCGTCAACGGCCGGCCGCTGCACGCCGCCGCGTTGAAGTTCTTCTGGGGGCCGATGGACTGCGGCAAGTCCACGATGGCGCTGCAGATGAACTACAACCACGCCCGGCAGGGCCGCCGGGGCCTGGTGACCACCCGCATCGACCGGTCGTTGGGCCCGCAGGTCACCACCCGCATCGGCCTGGCCCACACCGCAATCGAGGTCACCACCGGCCTGGACCTACGCGACCTGGTCCGCGACGCGTGGGCCGAGGGGGTGCGGGTGGACTACCTCATCTGCGACGAGGCGTCGTTCTACGACCTCGACCACATCGAGCAGATGGCCGAGCTGGTCGACAGCTACGACGTCGACGTGTACGCCTTCGGCCTGGCCACCGACTTCCGGTCGTGCCTGTTCCCCGCCGCCCAGCGGCTGTTCGAACTGGCCGACTCCGTGGCCCGCATCCAGGTCGAGGTGCTGTGCTGGTGCGGGCGGGAGGGGCTACTCAACGCCCGCGTCGTCGACGGGCGGGTGGTGCGCGAGGGCGAACAGGTCGTCATCGGTGACACCGCCAACAGCGCCGACGTGCGCTACCAGGTGCTCTGCCGGCGTCACCACCGCGCCGGGGACCTCGGCGACCGGTAGCCGGCGCTCAGAGCGGGTCCCCGCAGACCCGCCACCCGTCGTCGTCGCGCACCACCGGCAGGTCGTGCGCGGCGCCGGCGCCGCCGTCGCGGATCAGCCGCACCGCCACCGTGCCCCGGGGCCGGCCGCCGCGGGTGGCGACCCTCACGTCGGTGATCTCGTAGCCGGTGACCCGGGGCGGGGTGCGCAGCCAGGCGGCGAACCCCGACCCGCTCCACCGGGTGCGCGCGTCGGCGCAGAGCCGCCCGTAGGCCCGGTCGGCGTCGCCGGCGGCGACGTCGCGCAGGAACCCGTCGGCGGTCTCCCGCACCGGACCGGCCGCCCCGGTGACCACCTGCACGTTCCACGCCCCCAGCCCGGCGGCGCCGACCAGGCACAGCCCCAGCCCGGCGGCGGCGGCCAGCGCGCCGGTGCGCGCCGGCCGGCCGCGCCGGGCCGGTCGGTGCCACCCCCCGTCGGTGCCCATCACCTGTGACCGTAGGTGCCCGGTGCGGTGGCGCGCAGCAACTCGCCCCTGTCGCCGCCCCCGGGGGGTCGTCTACGGTCGGCGCAGCGCGCGCGAGCGAAAGGCGAGACGATGACCCGTTACGTGCAGCCGGCCCCGACTCTCGGCGACCCGTACACCGGCGACGCCCTGCTGCGGTCGTGGCTGCGCCGCCAACTGGGCGCGGGCGGGTTCGCCGCCGCGCAGCCCCGCCTGGTGGACCTGGCCGGCGAGGTGACCGGGTCGCTGCGCGCCGCGCACGCCGACGCCGAGGCCCACCCGCCGGAGCTGGTGCGCTACGACCCGTGGGGGGCGCGCATCGACCGGATCGACACCTGCGCCGGGTGGCGGGCCCAGCGCGCCGCCGCCGCCCGGCACGCCGTGGTCGCCCTGCCCTACCTGCCGTCGGCGCGCGCCGCGTGGGGGGCCGCCGCCCGCGTCGTGCAGCACGCCCTGCTGCACCTGTACGGGCCGGAGTCGGCGACGTTCTCCTGCCCGGTGGCGATGGCCGACGGGGCGGCGGCGCTGCTGAGCCTGCCGGAGGTCGACGCGCCGGTGCGCGAGGCGTGGCTGCCCCGGCTGACCTCCACCGACCCGGACACCGCGGTCGTGTCCGGGCAGTGGATGACCGAGTCGCAGGGCGGCTCCGACCTGGCCGGGTCGGCCACGATCGCCCGGCCCGCCGCCGACGGGTCGTGGCGGCTGACCGGGCAGAAGTGGTTCTGCTCCGCCGCCGACGCCCCGGTGGCGGTGGCGTTGGCCCGGCCGGAGGGCGCCGGGGCGGGCAGCCGGGTCCTCGCCCCGTTCCTGGTGCCCCGCTACGCCGCCGACTCGCCGCTGGCCGGGATCACCGCCGCCGCCGCCGACCCCGCCCCGGGGGTGCGGGTGCACCGGCTCAAGGACAAGCTGGGCACCCGGGCGTTGCCGACCGCCGAGATCGGGCTGACCGACGCGTACGCGCTGCCGTTGGGTGACCCGCAGGTGCCCGGCCTGGTCCGGGCGATGACCCTGGTGGTGGTGACCCGGGTGCACAACGCCGCCGCCGCGGCCGGCGGGATGCGTCGGGGCCTGGCGCTGGCCCGCGCGTACGCCGACGCCCGGCACGCCGGCGGTGCCCGGTTGGCCGACCATCCGCTGCACCGGGCCACCCTCGGCGCGTTGGGCGTCGACGCCGCCGCCGCGTTCGCCCTGGCCGGGCACGCCTTCGCGCTGCTAGGCCGGGTGGAGGTGGGCGCCGACCCGGACGCCGCCGCCGAGCTGCGGGTGGTCGCCCCGTTGGCGAAGCTCGCCACCGGCCGCCTGGCCGTGGCGTCGGCCGCCGAGTACGTGGAGTGCTTCGGCGGCGCCGGGTACGTGGAGGACACCGGGGTGCCCCGGCTGCTGCGCGACGCGCAGGTCCTGCCGATCTGGGAGGGCACCACCAACGTGCTCGCCCTGGACGTGCTGCGGGCGGTCACCCGCGACGACGCCGGCGCGCCGCTGCTGCGGCGGCTGGCCGCCGCCGTGGAGCTGGCCCGACCGCTCTGCTCCGCCCTGGCCGACACCCTGGCGGCGGTCACCGCTGAGCTGCGCGCCGCCCTGGCCGACGTGGTCGCCGACCCGCGCGCCGCCGGCGTGGTCGCCGGGGCGCGGGGGCTGGCGCTGCGGTTGGCCGCCGCGGTGGCCTGCGCGCTGCTGGTGGAGCACGCCGCGTGGGGTGACGAGCAGGCCGAGGTCGCCGCCCGGTTGTGGGCGCGGCGGCGGCTGCGCCGCGAGGACATCTCCGCCGACGCCCACCGCCACCTCGACCTGCTCTGCTGAGCGCCGCCGGCCGGGCAGACCGAGCCGGCCTGCCCCGTGGCGGTGCCGGCCGCCGGTCAGCGGCGGGTCAGCAGCGCCCGCAGGGCGGCGGTCACCTCGGCGGGGGCCTGCTCGGCCATGAAGTGCCCCCACGGCACGGTGCGGTGCTCCAGGTCGGTCGCCCACGCCCGCCACAGGGCGGCCGCGTCGTAGCCGAGGGCGGCGCCCCAGTCCTGCTGCAGCACCGTCAGTGGCATGGCCAGCCGGTTGCCGGCGGCCCGGTCGGCGGCGTCGTCGGCGACGTCGACGCCGGCCGACGCCCGGTAGTCGGCGACGATCGAGGTGACCGCCTCCCCCGATGCCCGCAGGTACTCGGCCCGCACGTCGGCCGGCTGGGACTGCGCGTCGGCGGCCCACGCGTCGAGGAAGTACGCGAAGAACGCGTCCGGGGCGGCGCCGATGAGGGCCTCCGGCAGGCCCGGTGGCTGCGCCATCAGGTACAGGTGGAAGGCCACGGCGGCGTCGACGCCGTGCAGCACGTCCCACATGTCCAGGGTCGGCAGCACGTCGAGCACCGCCAGGTGGGTGACCGCGTCGGGGTGGTCCAGGCCCGTCCGGACCGCGACCAGGGCGCCCCGGTCGTGGCCGGCCAGGGCGAACCGGTCGTGGCCCAGCTCGCGGGCCAGGGCCACCACGTCGGCGGCCATGGTCCGCTTGGCGTAGCGGGCGCCGTCGACGTCGGCCGGTTTGTCGCTGTCGCCGTAGCCGCGCAGGTCCGGGCAGATGACCGTGTGGTCGGCGGCGAGCCGCGCGGCGACGTGCCGCCACATCAGGTGGGTCTGCGGGAAGCCGTGCAGCAGCACGATCGGGCTGCCGGTGCCGCCCACCGCCGTGTGCAGGGCCACCCCGTCGGCGACGGTGACGCGCTGGTAGTCGAATCCGTTGATCCTCGGTTGCACGGGTGAGCCTTCCGGTGGGGGTGACGGGGATCCGGCACGGCGCCGGTCGTCGACACCGAGCCTGCCCGGCGCCGATCAGCGGCCGATGAGCAGCGGATGAGCAGCGGATGAGCGGCCCGGCCGGCCTACAGTGGGAGCGATGGACGGGCGGACCACGGCACCGGCGGTGACCTTCGGGGTGCTCGGCCCGGTGGTCGCCGACACCCCGGCCGGCCCGGTCGCGCTCAGGGGCCCCCGCCACCGGGCGGTGCTGGCCCGGCTGCTGGTCGCCCGGGGGCGGGTCGTGCCGGTCGACCGGCTCGTCGACGACCTCTGGGTGACACCCCCGCACGCCCCGGTGGCGGCGATCCGCACCTTCGTCGCCGACCTGCGCCGGGCCCTGGAACCCGACCGGCCGCCCCGGGAGGCGGCCCGGCTGCTGGTCACCGCCGCGCCCGGCTACGCGCTGCAACCCGCCCCGGGGGCGGTCGACGCGTGGCGGTTCGAGGCGGCCGTCGACCAGGCGGGGCGGCTGCTGGCCGCCGGGCGGGCCGAGGCGGCCCTGACCGGCGTCGACGACGCGTTGGGCCTGTGGCGCGGTCCCGCGTACGCCGAACACGCCGCCGACGGGTGGGCGCGCGCGGAGATCGACCGGCTCGACGAGCTGCGGCTGCTGGCCGCGCAGCGGCGGGCCGAGGCGCTGCTGGCGCTGGGCCGGGCCGCCGAGGCCGCCGCCGAGCTGCGCGCCCACGCCGAGGCTCACCCGCTGCGCGAGGAGACCTGGCGGCTGCTGGCGCTGGCCCTGTACCGGGCCGGTCGCCAGGGCGACGCCCTGGCCGCGCTGCGTCGCGCCCGGCGGACGCTGGCGGCCGAACTCGGCGTCGACCCCGGTGTCGGCCTGCGGCAGCTGGAGGCCGACGTGCTCGCCCAGGCCCCCCACCTGGACCTGCCGGCCGTCGTGGTGGTGCCCGTCGCCGCGCCGCCGTTGGTGGTGCCCGTCGGCGGACCGCCGCCACCGCAGCCGCCGTTGGTGGGGCGCGACGAGGAGCAGGGGCGGTTGCTGGCGTTGGCCGGGTCCGTGGCCCGGCGCGGCCGGCCGGCGCTGGCCCTGGTCGGCGGCGAGGCGGGCGCGGGCAAGACGGCGCTGGTGGAGGCCCTGACCGGGCGGCTGCACGGGGACGGTTGGACGGCGGCGTGGGGCCGCAGCCCCGAGTACGACGGGGCCCCGGTGGCGTGGCCGTGGACGCAGATCACCGACGCGCTGGCCGCCGGCCGTCCCGGTGACCCGACCGGCGCCGACCCGTCCGACGCCGCCGCTGCCGCGCCGGAGCCCGCCGTGGCCCGGTTCCGGCTGCACCGCGCCGTGGCCGCGCGCGTCACGGCGGCGGCCCGCCGGGGCCCGGTGCTGCTGGTCCTCGACGACCTGCACCGCGCCGACGGCGACACCCTGGACCTGCTGACCGCGCTGCTCACCCCGGCGCAGCCGGTCACCGGCCCGGTGCTGGTCGTCGGCACCTTCCGCCCCGCCGAGGTCAACGCCGAGCTGACCGGGGCGCTGGCCCGCTGTGCCCGCCTCGAACCGCTGCGCATCGGACTGGGCGGGTTGTCCGAGCCGGCGACCGGCGACCTGGCCCGCGCCGTCACGGGACGGGACCTCGACGCCGCGACCGCCCGGCTGATCCACCTCCGCGCCGACGGCAACCCGTTCTTCGTCCGGGAACTGGCCCGGCTGCTCGCCGAGGAGGGCGACGCCGCGTCGAGCAGCGTCCCGACCGGGGTGCGGGACGTCATCCGGCACCGGCTGGCGCAGCTTCCCGACCCGACCCGGACCGTGCTGCGCCAGGCGGCGGTACTCGGCCGCGACATCGACCCGGACGTGCTCGCCGCGCTCGGCGGCGACGAATCGGCCACCCTCGACGCCCTGGACCGCGCCGCGCAGGCGGGTTTCCTCACCGGGGGCGACCCGCACCGGCTGCGGTTCACCCACATCCTGGTACGCGACACCCTCTACGACGACCTGCCAGCGCTGCGCCGGGGCCGCTGGCACGCCGCCGTCGGCGACGCGATGCAGCGGCTGCGCCCCCACGACGTCGTCGCCCTCGCCCACCACTTCGCCCTCGCCACCGGCCCCGGTGTGGCCGCCCGCGCCGCCCGGTACGCCCACGCCGCCGCGCAGCAGGCCGAACGCCGCTGCCACCCGCACGACGCGGCCCGCCTCTGGGGCCAGGCCGTGGCCGCCCACGACCGGGCCGGTCACGGCGACACCCGCGACCGGCTCGCCGCGCTGCTCGGGCTGGGCCGCACCCTCGCCGTCACCGGTCACCTGCAGCGGGCCCGCCGGTACCGGGCCGAGGCGCTCGACGCGGAGCGGCGGGTCGACGACCCCGACCTGACGGTGGCCGTGCTGACCGAGTTCGTGGTGCCCGCCGTCTGGACCCGCAACGACGACGAGGCGCTGTCGCACCGGATCGTCCAGGCCGTCGACCGGGCGCTGGCCGGCGTGGGCCGTGACGGCGCGCAGCGCAGCCGGCTGCTGAGCACCCTGGCCTTGGAGCTGCGCGGCACCACCACCGACCGGGGTCGTCGGGCGGCGGGCGAGGCGGAGGCCATCGCCCGGGCGTCCGGCGACCCGGCCCTGCTGGCCCTGGCCCTCAACGCCCGCTTCATGCACGCCTTCGACCGGCCGGGGCGGGCCCCCCTGCGGGCGCGCATCGGCGCCGAGTTGGTCGAGGTGGCCGCCCGGCACGACCTGGTGACCTTCGAGGTGCTCGGCCACCTCATCCTGGTGCAGGCCCACTGCGCCCTGGCCGACCTGCGCGCCGCCGACGCCGCCGCGCGCGCCGCGCAACGCCTCGCCGACCGGTACGACCTGCCGCTGGTCGCGGTCTTCACCGGCTGGTACGCCGCGCTGCGCCTGGCGATGTCCGGGCGGTGGGTGGACGCGGAGGCGGCGTACCAGGTCGCGCACGCCCGGCTGGCCGGCAGCGGCATGTCCGGTCTGGAGGAGGGTCTGCTCCCGCTGGCCCTGCTGTCGCTGCGGCTGACCCGGCAGCGCGAGACGGGCGGGGCGGGGCTGGTCGACGACGGGTGGGACTGGGGTCCGCACGAGCCGTGGGTGCGCCCTCTGCTGCTGCTGGGCGCCGGGCAGCGCGAGGCCGCCGCCGGGGCGCTGCGCGACCTGCCCGACTCGCCCCATGACCTGCTGTGGGAGGCCCGGCTCTGCCTGGCCGGGCGGGCGGCGCTGGCCCTGGGTGACCAGGCCACCATGCGGCGCGTGCATGCCGCGCTGCTGCCCGCCGCCGGTGAGCTGGCCGGCGCGGGCAGCGGGCTGCTCACCCTCGGCCCGGTGGCCGACCACCTCGCCGACCTGGAAGCGGCCCTGGCCCGCCCCGGCGACGGCTGAACAACCGGGTGGGCCCGTCAGCCCCGCCGCCGGCCGCGCCCGCTTCGGCTGTCAGCCCCGGCGGCGGGCCCGCGCCGCCCAGATCACGTACGCCGGGTCGCGGTCGAGGTTGTGCCGGTCGCGGTCGTAGCGGCGGGTGGTGCGCGGGTCGGCGTGACCCATCGCGTCCTGCACGTCCTCCAGCGGCACCCCTTCGGCGCGGGCGGTGGTGGCGAACGCGTGCCGCAGCGAGTGCGGGGACAGCTGCGCCCAGGCGGGGAGGCCGGCGGCGCGGGCCAGCCGGCGCACCAGCCGGAACACCGAGTGCCGGTCCAGCCGGGTGCCGGTCGTGGCGACCAGCAGCGGGCCGGTCAGCTCGGGCACGGTGACGCCCTGCGCGGCGGCCCGCTCGGCCAGGTAGGCGTCCACCGCGTACGTGGTCGACGGGGTCAGTGCCCGCCGGCGTGGCTTGCCGCCCTTGCCGACGAACCGGACGCTGCGGTGCCCGCGTTCCGCGCCCAGGTCGGTCACGTCCAGCGACACCAACTCCCCCACCCGCAGCCCCAGGTCCGCCAGGAGCGCCACGGCCGCCCGGTTGCGGGCGGCCGCCGGGCCGGTGTCGGCGTCGGCGGCGGCCAGCAGCGCGTCGACCTCCTCCGGGGTCAGGCCCACCGTCGCGGAGTGGTCCCGGTCGACGTGGGGCCGGTCGGCGCCGGAGACCGGGTTGGCGTCGACGGCCCGCAGCTTGACCAGGAAGTCGTACCAGCTGGACAGGGCCGACAGTTTGCGGGCCACGGTGGCGGGGCTCAACGGCCGGCCGCCGCGCGCGGTCGGGTCCTCCAGCTGCCGGCCGTAGGAGTTGACGTCGAGGAAGTTGGCCCGCAGCGGGTTCAGCTCGCGGGCGGCGCACCAGGCCAGCCAGCCCGCCACGTCCCGGCGGTACGCGTCGCGGGTGTGCGCGGAGAGCCGCCGGTTGGCCAGCCACGCCTCGGTGAACTCGCCCGGCCCGGCCCCGGTCAGGGCCGGTAGGGCCGCGCCGCGCGCGGGAACCGGGAACTCGACAGGCATACGGGAAAGACTCTCAGCCGGTGGGCGGATCGGCGGTGAGGCGCGCCCGGCTCGTGGCGGAGCACACCCGGCGGGGTTGCGTCGGCGGCGAGCGCCGTGGAATGCGCGTACGCCGCGTCGCCAGCGCCGGGGCCGAACCGGGGCGCTGGCGACGCGGCGTGGGGTGTTTCAGGCGTCGATCTGCTTGCGGCCGTTGCCGTTGCTGCTCACGGCCACCCGCCGGGGCTTGGCCCGCTCGGCGACGGGGATGCGCAGGGTCAGCACCCCGTTGTCGTACGCGGCCTCCAAGTGGTCGGTGTCGAGGGTGTCGCCGAGGAAGAGCTGCCGGCTGAAGGTGCCCATCGGGCGCTCGGCGGCGACGAGTTCGACGCCGTCGCCGGTGGGGCGGCGGCGCTGCGCGCGGACGGTCAGCACGTTGCGCTCGACGGTGCAGTCGATGCTGTCGGGGTCGACGCCCGGCAGGTCGAACGCGGCGTAGAAGTGGTCGCCCTCGCGGTAGGCGTCCATGTGCATCACCGCGGGGCGGGAGGTGGTCCCGAAGAACTGCTCCGCGAGCCGGTCGATCTCACGGAACGGGTCGGTACGCATCAGCATGGCGGTGCCTCCTCGGATCTCCTTGGCCGAAGGTGTCAAGTTGAGTCGGGGTGACTCAAGACCTGGTTCTTATTTATCGCAGGTCCGCGGCGGTCGTCAACCCCGCCGGCCCGGAAATTTCTCCCCCGGCGGGTCAGAGCCCGAACATCGGGCGGCAGGCCGCCACCCCGTCGACCCGCACCGCGACGCGCTCCCGTCGCCGCCACACCTGCCGGGTTAGTCGGAGCCGGTCGGAGACCAGGGCCTCGTCGCCCCGGGCGTCGACGGAGATGCCGTCGGCGGCGTAGCCGAGCTTGCGGGACACCGCCTGCGAGGCGTGGTTGTCCTGGAAGACCTCGGTGCGGGCGGCGCGCGCGTCGAGGTGGTCGAAGGCGAGGGTGAGCAGGCCGACGCGGGCCTCCGTGCCGTACCCCTGCCCCTGGTGGGCCAGGCCCAGCCACGAGGAGGTCGCCACCTCGCGCACCACCGGGAAGTCCTGCGCGCGGAGCGTGACCACGCCGAGGGGCTCCCCGTCGCGCAGGACCGCCAGCCCGAGGCTCCACGCCGTGACGTCCCACTCGGCGAGGCGCCCCCAGTGCCCGCGCAGCACGGACTGCGCCCGGTCGGCCGGACCGCCCTCGGTCCACGGGGTCAGGAAGGGCCGCTCGCCGGGCCGGTGCACGCCGGCGGGCGCCAGGTCGGCGAGCGCGGCCAGTTCCTCCTCGCCGGGCAGGCGCAGCTGCAGTCGCGGGGTGCGGATGCTCAGGCCGTACGGGGGCCACAGGTCGACGCGCATGGCGCCGATCATGGCGACCGGGCCGCGCGCCGCGCCACCGAGTTACCGCGCCCATCCCCGGTTGACAACCATTGGCTAATTCCATTAGCTTTTAGCTAACAACATTAGCCACCCTGTCGGGGGACGCCATGCCCACCTTTCTCGCCGTCGACGGCGGCACCCTCGCCTACGAGGTGACCGGCTCCGGTCCGCTCGTCGTGCTCGCGCACGGCATGGGTGACAGCCGCGCCGCGTACCGCTTCGTCGTGCCCCACCTGGTGGCCGCCGGCCACCGCGTCGCCGCGCTCGACCTGCGCGGCTGCGGGCAGTCCAGCGCCGACTGGGCCGACTACACCCGCACCGACATCGCCGGGGACCTCATCGCGCTGGTGCGCCACCTCGGCGGCCCGGCCACGCTGGTCGGGCACTCCATCTCCGGCGGCGCGGTCACCATCGCCGCCGCGCGCGCCCCCGAGCTGGTCACCGGCGTGGTCGAGCTCGCCCCATTCACCCGCAAACAGTCCATCAGCCTGGCCGACCTGCGCGTGGGCCGGTACCGCGCCGGCATGACCCGGCTGCTGCTGGCCGGTGCCCTGGGCAGCGTCACCTGGTGGCACAAGTACCTCGACGTGGCGTTCCCCGGCCGCAAACCGACCGACTGGGACGACCAGCTGCGGCGCAACGCCGCGCAGCTCGCCGAGCCGGGACGGATGCGGGCGATGCGGCGCATGGGCCGCTCCGCGCCCGTCGACGCGGGCGCGCAACTGGGCAACGTGCGCTGCCCGGCGCTGATCGTCGAAGGCTCCCTCGACCCCGACTGGGCCGACCCGCGCGCCGAGGGTGCGGCGATCGTCGCGGCCATGCCCGCCGCCACCCTGGCGGTGATCGACGGCGCCGGGCACTACCCGCACACCCAGTTCCCGGAGCAGACAGTCGCGCTGCTGCTGGCGTTCCTCGCCGAGCACGCCCGTGCCTAGAGCCGGGCTCGACCCGGCGGCCGTGGTCGTCGCCGCCGCCGCGCTCGCCGACGAGGTCGGCCTCGGCAACGTCACCATGGGCGCGCTGGCCGAGCGGCTCGGCGTACGCGCGCCGTCGCTGTACAAACACGTCGGCGGACAGGCCGACCTGCACCGACGCATCGCCGTGCTGGCCCTCACCGAACTCGGCGACGCACTGCGCGACGCCCTGCAGGGCCGCGCCGGCCGCGACGCCCTGGCGGCGGCGGCGACGACGATACGGGCCTACGCGACCGCCCACCCCGGCCGCTACGCCACCACCATCCGCATCACCGCCGACACACCCGACGACCCGCTCGTCGCCGCCGGCGCGCGGGTGATGCAGTCGCTGTCGGCGGTGCTGGCCGGGTACCGCAGCGACCCGGCCGACACCGTCCACGCGCTGCGGATGCTGCGCAGCCTCTTCCACGGCTTCGCCACCCTGGAGGCCGCCGGCGGCTTCCAACTCGACACCGACGTCGACGACAGCTTCGAATGGCTGATCGACTTCGCGCACCGGGGCCTGACCCGCTGAGCGGCCCCCACCCGGATCAGGGGCCGGTGCGCCGGCACACCCCGCAAGGGCGGGGTGTGCCGGCGCACCGGGGGTTCACCACGGCAGCGGGCCCGCCTCGTCCTGAAGGGTGCCGGTCTCGTACCCGATGCCCTTGTTGGCCCCGGTGATCAGGCCCGTGACTAACGATCTTGCGGAAACTGGCGTTAAGCGTCTGGGCTGAGGTCATGGCCAGCCGATGGGTATTCGGCTTCGCGGATGTCGCGTAGTTTGGTCGTTCGTGTCTGCCATAGATGAGCAGGTCGGAGACGGGAACGAGAGGCCGTTCCTGTCGGCGCGGCAGGTCGCGACGTACGGGTGTTTCGACGGGCCGCCGTCGGTGGAGGACTTGGAGCGGTTCTTCTTCCTTGACGACGCTGACCGGGTATTGCTGGCCAAGCGTCGGGGTGACGGCAACCGGCTGGGGTTCGCGTTGCAGTTGACGACGGTGCGGTACCTGGGCACGTTCCTGGACGACCCGATCGACGTGCCGTCGGTTGTGGTGGACGTGCTGGCCACCCAGCTGGGAATCGCGGACGCCTCGTGTGTGAAGACGTACGTGGAGCGGGCGAACACGAAGTGGGAGCACCGTCGGGAGACCATCGTGGCCGACGGATGGCGGGAGTTCGCCGACGTCCGCGAGGACCTGACGGCCTGGATCGATCACCGGGCGTGGACGACGGGTGCGGGCCCGAAGGTGATCTTTCAGGGAGTGCTGGCCTGGTTGCTGGCTCGTCAAGTGCTGCTGCCTGCGGTACGAGAGCTGGAGCGGCTGGTGGCCCGGGTGGTCCGCTTGTCGCACGTGCGGCTGTGGACGACTCTGGCGGCGATGGTGTCTGCGCGGCAGGCCGGTCTGCTCCTGGATTTGGTCGAGGTGCCGGCGGGTCGGCGGGTGTCACCGCTGGAGAGGTTGCGTCAGGGGCCGGTCGACCGATCTCCGCGCTGCGCCTGCTCCTGCCCGCCGTGGTGGTAGCTGTGGTGCTGCTGGCCCTGCTCTGGTGGCCGGGCCGGATCCGTCGACGGCTTCACGCCCGGCGCCAAAGGAGCGAATCGGCCGGCGAGCAGTAAGCCTCGTCAGATGGCTTGCTGCTCGCCGGCCGGACGATGGGTCAGCGTTGCGCGTCGATCAGCGCCTGCCGCGCGACATCACTGGCGTCGGCGGACATGAGCAACGCGGAGTCGGAGCGTTAGCGGGGTTCTCGTCGATCATCCTCGCTCCCATCGCGCATCGGTCGGGGCGCCGCGCCGGCCGCTGACTACATGTCGCAGTAGTCGGTGGCCCGGCCGATGTACCCGTTGGTCGCCTTGTAGTACGCCGTTACCCACAGCATGTGCCGCTTGCGGATCAGGGGTCGGCGTGCTCCACGACCCGGTTGACGAGGTGTACGGCCAGTTCGTCGTGGTCTTCCACCACTGGCCGTCGATGAACAGGTCCCGGAAGACCTTTAGTTGCTGTTGGCCTGGGCGTCGACCCCCCACCCCTTGTCCTTCACATACATGGTGGGAACGTTGTAGCAGTTGATGTCCGCGTAGACGATGGCAGCCATGGTCTGCGGCGGGCTCGACTTCGCCAGGGCCAACCTCGCCAAGGCACCTCGTTCGTCGGTGCGGAAGAGGTCGGACGAGGCAGCAGGATCTGGCTCGCCCTGTCGGTCCTGCGCAGCAGCGGGCGCACCGGCCACGGCTAGGACGGAGGCGAGAACGAGCAGAACCACACTCGCGCGACGCCGCGCACGCCGACGAGGTCGTGCGGAGCATGACGCCACCGCGGTGCACCACCGGCCGATGAGACCGGCCATACTCGACCACGTGCTCTGGGGTATCGACGGTCCGCTGTTCCTGCTGGAGTACGTCGCGGCGGTCGTCGCCGCGCTGGCCGTCGCCCTGGCGGTCCGGGAGCTGACCGGGCGGCGTACCAGCGGCGGCGAGCCGGGGCCGGTCGAGCTGGCGTACCTGACCGACCGGGCGGTGCTGGCCTGCCAGGTCGCGGCGGCCGCGCTGCGCCGCGCCGACGCGCTACGGCCGGCGGCACTGGCCACCATGGTCGCCGTCGCCGGGCCGCCGCCCCGGTCGGCGCCCCTGATCCGGGCGGTGCACGCCGCCGTGCGCACTCCGCAGACCTGGGCGGCGGTGCTGGCCGACCCCGGCGTCAACCGGGCGCTGCGCCGGCTGGTCGCCGGCCTGCTGCGCGACGGGTGGCTGCTGACCCGCTGGCAGCGCCGCCGCGTCGCCCTCGGCGCGGTGCCGCTCTTCGCCGTCGCCGCCGTCGGAATTCTGCGGCTGGTCGAGAGCGCCCTGCTGTCGCGGGCCGCCGGCGGGCCCGCCTCCGTCGTCGGCCTGCTGCTCGGCTGCGGGGTGACCCTGCTGGTCGGCTGGTGGCTCAGCGAGGTCCCGGAGACCGGGGCCGCCGCCCGCCGGCTGCTGCGCCGGGCCCGCCGCGCCCACGCCGCCCTCGACCCGCAGCGGCGGCCGGTGTGGAGCGACCGCGGCACCGACGACCTGCTCACCGCCATGGCCCTGTACGGGGCGCGGCCTCTGCTGGCCGTCGACCCGCGCTTCGCCGAGCTGGTCGGGGTGGTCGACGACCGCCCCCGACCGCCGACGCCGAGGCAGGCCGCGCGCGACGAGCGCCGCTCGGCGCCCCGTGCGGAGACCCCCGGCGGGCGCAGTCACCGGCCGTAGCCCGACTCGACGGGCATCGTGCCCGGCTCGCTCCGGTATGCCGCTGCGGCGTCGTTCCTGCTCACGCTGCGGGCGTGGGCGCCACGAGGGCGGCCGCTGTCGCCTGCGCATCAACCAGGTGGCGGATTTTCGGGTCAGCAGCATTCGAGTTCCGGCGTAGCTGGCGGATCGATTCGGACGACGCGCCGGGCCCAGATGATTGAGGCATGGCAGTGATCGAGGTCAGGGACCTTCGCAAGCGGTACGCGGATCTGGCGGTGCTGGACGGGGTCTCGTTCAGTGTCGAGGAGGGCGAGATCTTCGGCATTCTCGGCCCGAACGGTGCTGGCAAGACCACCGCCGTGGAGTGCGTGGAGGGCCTGCGCCGGCCCGACGGCGGGTCGATCAGGGTGCTCGGTCTCGACCCGGTCGGCAACCGGCGCGCGCTGTGCGAGCAGATCGGCGTCCAACTGCAGCACACGCAGCTGCCGGAGAACCTCAAGGTGTGGGAGGCGCTGGACCTGTACGCCTCGTTCTACCCGCAACCACGTGACTGGCGGGAGCTGCTGGACGAATGGGGGCTGCAGGACAAGCGCGACACCCGGTTCGGCAAGCTCTCCGGTGGGCAGAAGCAGCGGCTGTTCATCGCGCTGGCGTTGGTGGGCACCCCGCGGGTGGTGTTCCTGGACGAGCTGACCACCGGCCTGGACCCGCAGGCCCGCCGCGCCACCTGGGCGCTGATCAAGCGGATCCGCGCGACCGGGGTGACCGTCGTCCTGGTCAGCCACTTCATGGACGAGGTCGAGGAGTTGTGCGACCGCGCCGCCATCTTCGACCGGGGGCGGATCGTCGCGCTGGACACCCCGGCCGGCATCGTCGCCGAGATCGACGCCGACCATGAGATGCGGTTCACGCTCATGGCCGGTGAGCTGGTCGACCTGGCCGGCCTGCCCGGGGTGACCAGGGTGACCAGGACCGGGGACTGCGTCGTCGTGACCGGCCGGGGCGACTTCGCCACCGCCGTCACCGGCCAACTCGCCCGCCACCACGTACTGGTCAGCGACCTGCGCATCGACAAGCGCACCCTCGACGACGCGTTCGTCGCCCTGACCGGCCGGCCCCTCGACTGACGCCGTTCGCCAGGTCGACCGGGCTCCGGCTCGTGCCGTCGCGCCGATCGACCTGCGAACGGCGTCAGTGCCTCCGTCCCCCTGTCTCGAACCGCGAAGGAATGACGATCATGAAGAAGCTCGCCGTCGTCGAAGTGAAACTGCTGACCAGGGAACCCGGGGCGATCTTCGCGCTGCTGATCCCGCTGTTCATCCTGGTGGTGTTCGGCAGTTCCATCGAGCCGGGCGACACCGTGCTCCTACCGATGGCGTTGGCGATCGCCGTGGGACTGGTCGGGCTGTACCTGCTGCCGACGACCCTGGCCACCTACCGTGAGCGGGGCATCCTGCGCCGAATGTCCACCACGCCGGTGCGGCCCGCGAACCTGCTCGCCGTCCAGGTCGCACTGCAACTGGTGCTGACGCTGACCACGTGTGCGCTGCTGATCGCGGTCGCCGGCACCGTCCTCGACGCCCACCTGCCCACCGCCGTGGGGTCGGTCGCGGTGACGTTCCTGCTCGGCACCGGCGCCATGTTCGCCGTCGGCCTGCTCATCGCCGCCCTCGCCCGCAACGGCCGGACCGCCAACGGCGTCGGTGTGCTGCTGTACTTCCCGATGGCCTACCTCGCCGGGCTCATGCAGCCCACCAGCCAGATGCCGCGACTACTCGCCCGCATCGGCGAATACACCCCGCTCGGTGCCTTCCGCCAGGGCATGCACCAGGTGTGGGCGGACGGCACGCCCAACCCGGTCCTACTCGGGGTCCTCGCTGCCTATGCTGTCGCGATCAGCGCCGTGGCGGCCAGGTTCTTTCGCTGGGAGTGACCATGACGGAACGGCTGGACCGGTGGGAGCGGCTGCAGCAGCGGCAACTGGCGGCGACGCCGTACGTGCTGCTGGCGGTCTCCGTGGCCCTCTGCCTGGTGACGGGCGAACGGCCGTGGCCGATGCTCGCGTTGGCCGCAGTCGCGGTCGGTTGGCTGTGGCTGGTGCCGCGCGGCCCGGTCTACGTCGCCGGGCTGGTGGCGCTGATCGGCCTGCTGTGCACGCAGGGGACGTGGTTCGCGGCGTTCTTCGGCTTCGTCGGCTACCTGCACTCGTGGTGGTACCTGCGGGGCCGTTGGCGCTTCGTCGGGGTCAGCGCCACCGCGGCGATCAGCGTGACGACCTACGGCGGCGGACTGCCCGAGGCCACCCCGTCGGGCATCCTCACCTTCCTGTTCTTCACCGCGGCGATCGTGGGCGGGGTCGCGATGTTCAGCTTCTTCGGGGAGATCACCATGGAGCGCAGCGCCGAGCGCACCCGCCTGGTGGAACAGCTCCAGGCCACCATGCGGGAGAACGCCGGCCTGCACGCCCAGCTGCTGGTCCAGGCCCGCGAGGCGGGTGTCCTGGACGAGCGGCAGCGCATGGCCGCCGAGATCCACGACACCCTCGGTCAGGGCCTGGCCGGCATCATCACCCAGTTGCAGGCGGCGCGGCGCAGCGAGGACTGGCAGCGGCACGTGGACATCGCGGTCCGGCTGGCGCGCGACAGCCTCGCCGAGGCCCGCCGCTCCGTGCACGCCGTCGGCCCCGGAGAGCTGGCGGCCGCGCCGCTGGACGAGGCGCTGCGGGCAGTCGTCACCGCGTGGGGGGAGCGCAACGAGGCAACCGCCGAGTTCACCGTGACTGGTACGGTCCGGCCCATGCACCCGGAGATCGAGGAGACGCTGCTGCGTACGGCGCAGGAGGCGCTGGCCAACGCGGCCAGGCACGCCGGCGCGTCCCGGGTCGGGCTCACCCTCTCCTACATGGACGACGTCACCCGGCTGGACGTGCGTGACGACGGCGTCGGATTCGACCCCGCGCGGGTCCGCGACGGTGGTGGCTTCGGCCTCACCTCGATGCGCAGGCGCGTGGACCGCCTCGCGGGCACCCTGGAGATCGAATCGGCGCCGGGCGCCGGCACCGCGATCTCGGCCAGTGTCCCGGCGGTGACCCGTGGGTGACCCGCCGATCCGGCTGCTCATCGTCGACGACCATCCCGTCGTGCGGGGTGGCATCCGGGGGATGTTCCACGGCGACCCGCAGTTCGAGGTGCTGGGCGAGGCCGCCAACGGCGCGCAGGCCGTGGACCTGGCCCGCGTGCTGGGCCCGGACGTGATCCTCATGGACCTGCGGATGCCCGTGATGGATGGGGTCACCGCGATCAAAGAGCTGGTCAGGGTCGGTGTCACGGCCCGCGTCCTCGTCCTGACCACCTACGACACCGACCGCGACGTGCTGCCCGCCATCGAGGCCGGCGCCACCGGGTACCTGCTCAAGGACACCGGCCGCGACGAACTCGTCCACGCCATCCGCACGGCCGCGCGCGGCGCGGCGGTGCTGTCCCCGTCCGTCGCCACCCGGCTGCTCGGTCAGGTGCGTACCCCGGTCGACGCGCTCAGCGCCCGGGAGCTGGAAGTCCTGAAACTCGTCGCGGACGGCGCCACCAACCGCGAGGCCGCCACGAAGCTGTTCATCAGCGAAGCAACCGTGAAGAGCCACCTGCTGCACATCTACGCCAAGCTCGGCGTCAACGACCGAGCCGCGGCCGTCGCCGAGGCGTTCCGGCGGGGCCTGCTCACCGTGGACAGAGACTGACAGCTCACGCCCCAGCACAGGTGTCCACCCGGGCCCGGTAGATCCAGGACGTGGGGCGGGGCCGCCCGTCGAGCTCCGCCCGCCCGGTCGTCCAGAGCAGCACCTGCGGTGGTGGGCCGGCCGGGGCGTCGGGGAACAGTCGGGCCAGCACCGTGGTGGCGAGCGCGGGGGGCGGCTGCCAGGCGACGCCCAGGCCCCGGGTGACGTCGTGGGTGTGCAGCAGGATCTCGGCCACGCCCAAGGCGGCGAAGCCGGTCGGGTCGCAGGGGCCGAAGTGCCAGGCGCGCAGAGCCGGGTCGGCGGCATCCAGTGCCGTGGCGAGCAGCCCGCCGCAGGCGGCGACGGTGGCCAGGACCTCGGTGGGGCCCGCGTCGGGGCGGACGACGAGGTCGAACGGCAGGTACCCGTCGGTGGGCCGGGCGGCCACCTGACCGGCGTACGCGAGCAGGTCGTGGGCGATGTGCGCGGCGGTGGTCCGGCAGTCCCACTCCAGCGACCCCGCCAGCGCCGTCCAGTCCCGGGCGGTCTGTGGGCCGAGCGCGCGGTTCAACTCGGCGAGCGCGGCGCGCACGTCTTCCCCGTCGGCCGGTGTCATCGCCTGAGGGTGCCAGCCCGCCGCCGATCCGGCAACCGCCGATTATTGAATTACTGGTAACGCTAATCCAGCAATGCGGGCCCACAAAAGGGGCATAAGGTCACTACACCATAATGACAGTTATGCGCGCGACGGCGTCGGGTGGCTCTCTGGTCCACCCGAAGGGGGCTTCGGTCCGTGGGCCGGGGTCGGATGGACGTACGGGCCGGTGCCGGGGCTCGGCGCGAGGGCGGTAATCGGTTGCCTACCGCTGGTCGACGGGTGCACGATCTGTCGGGTGTTGAGCCCGGAGATCATGGATTACTACCGGCGTGGTGGCGAACGAGCTCGTCTCGCCACCGGCCAGGGCAGGCTGGAGTTCCTGCGTACCTGGGATGTCCTGACCCGGGTGCTACCCGGCGCGCCCGCGACGGTGCTGGACGTCGGTGGCGCCACCGGCGTGTATGCCGGGCCGTTGGCGCAGGCCGGCTATCAGGTACGCGTCGTCGACCCCCTGCCCGAGCATGTGGTGGAGGCGGCGGCCCGGCCTGGGGTGACCGCCGAGCTCGGCGACGCCAGAGCGCTGCCTGCCGCTGAGCACAGCGTCGACGCGGTCCTGCTGCTCGGGCCGCTGTACCACCTGCCGGAGCGAGCTGATCGGGTTGCCGTGTGGCGGGAGGCGGCTCGTGTCGTACGCCCGGGAGGCGTGGTCGTGGGCGCGACGATCAGCCGGTTCGCGTCGCTGTTCGACGGCTTCGTCAAGGACTACTTCAGCGACGCCCGGTTCCGGCCGCTGGTCGAGCGCGCGTTGGCCGACGGGGTGCACCACAACGTCGACGCCGACCGGACGTGGTTCACCAGCGCCTACTTCCACCACCCTGACGAGCTGACCGGTGAGGTGACGGAAGCGGGGCTCGTCCTGCGGCGGCGGGTCGCGGTCGAGGGTCCGCTGTGGATGACGGGGCCACGACTGGAGGAGATCCTGGCCAGCCCGGACCTGACCGCCCTGCTGCTGGAGATGTCGCGCGGCGTGGAGGACGAACCGAGCCTGCTCGGCGCCAGCAGCCATGTCCTTTCCATCGCCGTCTCCGCGCCGGACTGAACGTGTTGCCGAGCCGGCACCAGGCCTCTGCCGACCCGCTGGGTGGCGGGTGGGCGTCAGCCTTCCGGGTGTCCTCCGTAGACGCGGATCTTGTAGTCGGTGGTCTCCAGCGCCAGCCCGAGCTCGCGGATCCGCCGCGTGATTCGGTCCTGCTGGTCGAGCATGATGCGGCGACGTTCCGCGATGGTGCTCGGACCCTGCTCGACGAGCAGGATGTAGCGCTTGAGGTCGGTCATGGTCATGCCGGACAGGCGCATCCGGGTGAGGAAGACGAGGCGGCGCAGGTCCACCGCGGAGTACTCGCGGTACCCGGAGGCGTTGCGAGCGGGCCGCACGAGTCCCTCCTGCTCGTAGTACCGGAGGGCATGCGTCGACAGCCCGACAAGCCGGGCGGCCTCGGCGATGCCCAAGTGTGCCGCCGAGGCCTCGATCGTGGCGTCGTCGAGCAGCTCGTGCAGCGCGTCGATCACCGACGAGGACGGCCCGTCGCTGGCAGCGAGGATGCGTCCGATCAGCCCTTCAGTGGCCATGGCCCACAGCGTACGGCGATCAGAACGCACGGACCGCGGGCGGCAAGCCTGGGAAGTCTGCCGACTCGCTCACGGACGCCCATTTCTCGACGTCGTCGAGCGCACCACGGTAGACGCGGGTGAGATTGCGAACCGCCTCGGCGCCGAGCGGAAGCCGCAGCGGCGCGTCGGGGGTGTCGAGCATGTCGCGGATCACCCGGGCGGCGCGTACCGGGTCGCCCTCCTGGATGCCGTCGGCCTCGGCCATGTTCGCGCGCACGGCACCGACGGCCTCGTCGTAGATCGAGCTCCGTGGCGCGGTGTTGAGCACGTCGGTGGCGTTGAACGCGGTACGGAAGCGACTGGGCTCGACGATGAGGACGCGGATGCCGAACGGTGCGACCTCGCCCGCGAGCGCCTCCGACCAACCCTCAAGCGCGAACTTGCCGGCGGAGTAACTGCCGACGGCGGGGAACGACATCCGCCCGCCCTGGCTGCTCATCTGCACGATCGCACCCGAGCGACGCTCCCGCAGGTGGGGCAGCACGGCACGCACATAGGCGGCCGGGCCGAACAGGTGTTGCTCGAGCATGGCCCGCAGCGCGGCGTCCTCGATCTCTTCGGCGGCGCCGACCTGTCCGGCGCCGGCGTTGTTGACGAGCACGTCGACGCGCCCGAACACCTCCAGCGCCCGCTGCACGACCGCGGCCGCTCCCGCCGTGTCGCGCACATCGTGCGCGATGGCGAGGAACCGATCTCCGTACCGTGCCGTGAGCCCGTCGAACCGGTCGGCCCGTCGCGCGGTCCCGATCACCTGCTCGCCGGCCGCGAGTGCCGCCTCGGCGAGCGCTAGGCCGAGGCCCGAACTCGCGCCCGTGATGATCCATGTCTTCGTCCCGTTCGTCGTGGTCACGGCCTGGACGCTAGAGCTTCGAGCGCGCTCGAAGGCAAGCCGCGCTCAGGCTCGGGAGGGGCCGAGCGGTCCGGCTGACGGGCTGCTGCTGCGCATGAGGCCGCTACCGACCTTGCGGCAGCGCTGTCCTAGCTGCCGCATCCAGCCGACACCGTGCCCCGGCCGGCGGCCTGACCGACTGAGGTGCAAGCGAGCCGTTGATACTCTGCGGCGATGTCGATCGTCATCCGTCTCTCCGCCGCGTCGGATATGCCATGACGCCGCACCTGCGCCGCTCCGTCCGCGCGATCATCCTTGATGAGGACGACCGCATCCTGCTCTGCCGGTTCGTCTTTCCTCACCCGGTGGTGCCGCAGCAGGCAAAGGTCGTCTGGGCTGCCCCGGGCGGCGGCGTCGAAGCCGGTGAGGACCGGCTGACGGCTCTGCGCCGTGAGCTGCGTGAGGAGACCGGTCTGGCGATCACCGCCGACCCACCCCACGTCTGGCACCAGGAAGTCGTGGACGCCGGCCACGTGCCGGGCTTCGACGGCATCATCAACGACTACTTCCTCGTCCGCGCGAAGCACTTCCAGCCCCGCGGCGAGCTGACAGACGACCAACTCGCCGCGGAGAACCTGGCCGCGTTCCGGTGGTGGCAGCTCTCGGAGATCGCCGGTTACCGGGGACCTGAGCTGTTCTCGCCCCGCGACCTCGCCACACCGCTGACAGCGCTTCTCACCGCAGGGACGCCGGACCAGCCGGTCCAACTCGGCCTCTAGCAAGTTCCGGGTGCGAGCACACACCTGCGGTGGATCTGCTGGCAGTCGGGAGCGGGGGTGTCGAGGCGACCCGGCAGGGGCGTGTCATCGGATGAGGGGGGCATGGTGGTCCTCTTCGGTCAGGTGGGCGGTGGCGGCGAATTCGACCAGGTCGAGGTGGCCGTCGGTGTGGGTGTATCGGGTGAGTGAGGTGTTGGTGATCGGGGTGGTGGTGAGGATCGCGTCGAGGTCGACGAACGGCAGTTCGTCGAGGATGTGGCGGGCGGCGGCGACCACGGCGTCGTGGGCTACGACCCATACCCGTCGGCCGGGGTGGCGGGTGTTCAGGTCGGTCAGGACGGCACGGACCCGGATGGCGACGTCGTCGAACGTTTCGCCGCCGGGTGGTTGGTAGGCGTAGAGGCCGTCGGCGGTGAGGCGGGCCGCCTCGGCGGGAAACCGCTCGGCGATCATGCCGGGGGTCAGCAGTTCCAGGTCGCCCATGAGCCGGTCCACCAGCCGGTCGTCGAGGTCGGCCGGCGGCAGGGTGACGCCGAGGGAGGCGGCGGTGTCGGCTGCCTGGGTCCAGGTCTGTCGGGCCCGCAGGTAGGGGGAGCAGGCGACGTGTTCGGGGCGTTCGTCGATGGGGCGGGTGGCGAGCCAGCGGCCGAGCTGGGTGGCCTGGTGCCAGCCCAGCGGCGACAGTGCGACGTCGGCGTCGCGGCCGGTGAGGCCGTGCTCGGCGACACCGCGGGCGTGGGCGTCGGCGAAGGCGACGTTGGCGGCGCTCTGCCCGTGACGGACGATGGTCAACTGCGCGACGGTCTGCATGACCCCAGTGTCCGGTAGGGGTGTCTCAGGTGCCGAGGACGACGCCTGAGGGCGCGCCCACCAGCGTGAACACCAGTTGATGCCGGGGGTGGGTCCGCGCTGATCGCCTACCGGACCGGCGCGTCGGCGCGCAACTGCTCGGCCAGCCGATCGAGTTCGGCCGCCGTCGCGGGCGAGGTGCTGCCGAGCGCGCTCTGCGCGGCGGTGGAGCTGCGCAGGAAGCGCCGCAGCACGGTCACGAGCAGCCCTTCCGGCAGCGTCCGCAACGCCCCGAACGCCCGAGGCACCGGCGGCGTCGGCAGGGCGGCCAGGTGGCACCGCATCCGCCGGACCATGTCGCGGACGGCCTGCGGGTCGTCGGCCAGCGCCGCCGGGCCGCCCGCCGCGTGCACCGCCTGACCGAGCGGCACCTCGAACGCGGCGTGCGTCCTGAGCCAGGACTCCATGCGCGGCTCGGCCCTGGCGTTGATCCCGGCGGCGCGCAGCGCCCCCACGATGCGTCGCAGTCGCGCGGTGGTGCGGCCGTCGGGTTCGCCGATCGGCATCGGGGCCAGCCGGGTCATGAGGGTGGGGGCGCGGTGGCGCACCACGTCGCCGTCCATCGTGCCGGCGATCGAGGGGAAGCCGAGCAGCACCCGCTCGGGGCCGATCACCGCGCCCAGCGGTTGCGCGCCGGCCGCCCAGTTGAGCAGGAACAGCACGTCGCCGTCGACACCGGCGAGTGACGGCAGCACCGCGTCCAGGTGATGGGCGCGGACGCAGACGGCGATCAGGTCGTACCCGTCGGCCGGGTGCGCGACCACCGGCACCGGCACCCGCCGGACGCTCGGGCTGTCGGCCTCGGCGAGTTGCACGCCGTGGCGGCGCAGGGCGGCCAGGCGCTCCCCCCGGGCCAGCAGCGTGGTGTCGTGTCCGGCCTCGTGCAGGCGGGCGGCGAAGTGGCTGCCGGTGACCCCGGCGCCGTACACGAGCAGTTTCATGACGTCCCTCTTCGCACGACCAGGACCTCGAAGCTTAGCTTCTTGACGAGGCATCGATGTGTAGCTAAGTTTCAGCCACCCGGACTGGGAGGTCGCCGTCCATGCAGACCCGACTCGCCGCCGCCACCACCTGGCTGGCCGCCCTGACCACCGCGCTGGCCCCACTGCCCGCCCAGGCCGCCGCCCCTGTCGCCGCCGCACCGGCGCGGCCCGGGGCGGGCGAACACGGCTGGGTCACCTCGACGCTGCGGCACATGAGCCTGGAGCAGAAGGTCGGCCAGCTCTTCGCCACCTACGTCTACGGCGGCGACGCCACCGAGCCCACGGCCGCCGACCGGGCCGCGAACCGGGCCGCGTTCGGCGTCGAGACCCCCGCCGAGGTCGTCGACCGGTACCACCTCGGCGGGGTCTGCTACTTCTCCTGGTCGCACAACCTGGACACCCCCCGGCAGATCGCCACCCTCTCCAACGGGCTGCAACGCGCCGCCCTCGGCGACCGGGCCAAGGGCCGGGTGCCGCTGCTGATCTCCACCGACCAGGAGCAGGGCACGGTGGTGCGGATGCCCTCCCCCGCCGCCCAGTTCCCCGGCTCGATGGCGCTCGGCGCGGCGCGCTCCGCCGAGGCCGCCCGCACGGCGGCGGAGATCACCGGGCGGGAGCTGCGGGCCGTGGGCGTGCACCAGCCGTACGCGCCGATCGCCGACGTCAACGTCGACCCGGCCAACCCGGTGATCGGCGTGCGGTCCTTCGGCGCCGACCCCGCCCTGGTGGGCGCGCTCACCGCCGCCCAGGTCACCGGCTTTCAGGACCACGCCGGGGTCAGCGCGGTGGCGAAGCACTTCCCCGGCCACGGCGACACCGCCACCGACAGCCACACCGGCCTGCCGGTGATCGACCACAGCCGCGCCGAGTGGGACCGCATCGACGCACCGCCGTTTCGGCGGGCGATCGCCGCCGGCGTCGAGTCGATCATGACCGCGCACATCGTGGTCCCCGCCCTCGACCCCTCCGGCGACCCGGCGACGTTGTCGCCGCCGATCCTCACCGGGGTGCTGCGCGGCGAGCTCGGCTTCCAGGGCGTCATCGTCACCGACGCGCTGAACATGGCCGGCGTGCGGGCGAAGTACGGCGACGAGCGGGTGCCCGTACTGGCGCTCAAGGCCGGCGCCGACCAGCTGCTGATGCCGCCGAACCTGGCGCTGGCCCGCGACGCGGTGCTGCGCGCCGTCACCACCGGCGAGCTCACCGAACGCCGCATCGACGCCTCGGTGCGCCGCATCCTCGCCCTGAAGTACCGCCAGGGCCTGGCCGGCTCCCCGCTGGTCGACGTCGACCGGGCCGTGCGCACCGTCGGCGCGCCGGCGCACCTCGCCGCCGTCGCGGCGGTCACCGACCCGACGCTGACCGCCGTACGCAACGACGCCGGCCTGCTGCCGCTGCCGCGCGCCGACCGGTCGGTGCTGGTCACCGGCTGGGACAGCGCCGCCTTCGCCCCGATCGCCACGGTCGCCGACGGGTTCACCGTGCGCGGCGCGCGGGCCACCGCCCGGCCGGCGACGCTGCCCTCGGACGCGACGATCGCCGCGACCGCCGCCCAGGCCGCCGCCCACGACCTGACCGTGGTGCTGGTGAACAAGGCGTGGGACACCGCCGGCACCGACCCGCGCGCCACCCAGCGGCGCCTCGTCGCGGCGCTGGTCGACACCGGCAGACCCGTGGTCGTGGTGGCGGTCCGCGACCCGTACGACATCGCGTACCTGCCGGGCGTGGACACCTACCTGGCGACCTACTCGTACACCCGGGCGGCGATGGACGCGCTGGTGCGCGCGCTGCACGGCGAGCTGTCCCCGCGGGGGCGGCTGCCCGTCACGATTCCCACGGCGCAGGGGCCGGGCACGGTGCTCTACCCCTACGGCCACGGTCTGAGCTGGTAGGAGGCAACAGATGCAGCGCAGGAACTTCCTTGCCGGCGCGGTCGGCACCACGGCGTTGGGGGCGGGCGTGATCGGCGGCGCGGCGGCACCGGCGGCGGCCGCCGGGCGTGGCCGGCGGGTCCGCACCGGCCTCGACGAGCTGGTCTCCTCCGGGTTCGCCGAGCTGACCGGGCAGCGGGTGGGTGTCATCTCCAACCCCACCGGCGTCGACGCGGCGTACCGGCACCTGGTGGACCTGATGCACGGCTCGGGTCGGGTCGAGTTGGTCGCGGCGTTCGGCCCGGAGCACGGCTTCCGGGGGTCGGCGCAGGCCGGCGGCAGCGAGGGCAACGGCGTCGACGCCCGCACCGGCATCACCGTCTACGACGCCTACGGCGCCACCGGAGCCAAGTGGGAGGCGATGTTCACCGAGGCCGGGGTGGACACGGTGGTCTTCGACATCCAGGACGTCGGGGTGCGCTTCTACACCTACATCTGGACGATGTACACGTCGATGGTCGCGGCGGCGAAGGTCGGCCGGCGCTACGTGGTGCTGGACCGGCCCAACCCGATCGGCGGGCGCGCGTACGGGCCGATGATGACCACCCCGTACACGTCGGGGGTGGGGTTGAAGGAGATCATCCAGCAGCACGGGATGACCGTCGGGGAGTTGGCCCGGTTCTTCAACGCCACGTTCCTGCCGGCCGAGGCGGGGCGGCAGGTCGACCTGCACGTGGTGCGGTGCCGCAACTGGAAACGCGACGACCTCGCCGCCGACACGGGCGTGCCGTGGGTGATGCCCAGCCCGAACATGCCCACCGTCGACACCGCGCTGGTCTACCCGGGCACCGGCCTGTTCGAGGGCGTCGCGTCGATCACCGAGGGGCGCGGCACGACCCGCCCGTTCGAGCTGATCGGCGGGTTGGACACCGACTTCGACTACCACTGGTCCGACCGGCTCAACGCCCGGAACCTGCCGGGGGTGCAGTTCCGGGAGGCGTACTTCTCGCCGACGTCGGCCGGGCAGAAGCCGGCGCTGCTCAACAAGCCCTGCGCGGGGGTGGAGGTCAAGGTCGTCGACCCGGCGGTGTTCGACCCGATCCGCGCGGGCGTGGCGATGCTGGTGGAGGCCCACAAGTACCCGGCGTTCGCCTGGCGGCGCGACGCGTGGGACACGGTGCGCCCGTACTGGATCGACAAGCTCACCGGGTCGCCGCGCCTGCGGACCCAGATCGACGCCGGCGCCGACGTCGACGACGTGGTGGGGGCGTGGGCCGAGGAGCTGGCCGCGTTCCACCGGCGCCGCCGGCCCTACCTGCTGTACTGACCGAAGGAGTCGGGTCATGCGTCGTCCGCTGCGTCGCCTCGCGTTCGCCCTGGTCCTGGCCGTGGCGGGCACCACCCTGCCCGCGACCGGGGCGACCGCCGACCCGGCTCGGCCGGGGTTGCCCGCCGACCAGGCCGGGTCGTCGGCCGGCCCGGCCGGGTCCGGGCCGCCCACGGTCAGCCCCGCCGACATCGACTTCCGCCGCGACACGCTGCGCCCCGGCACCGCCCGGCAGGTGGGGCTGCTGCCCGAGCAGGTCGACCGCCTCCCCGCCGACCTGGCCGCGTACCTGCGGCCGACCCCGGACCACCCCGACCACCCGGCGTACGCGGGCGCGGTGGTCCTGGCCGCCAAGGACGGGGTGGTCGTGTCCCACGCGGCCGTGGGCGACGCCGTGCGGTACGCCTCCGTCGGCCCGCCGCCGGAGCTGACGGGCGTGGAACTGCCCCCCGAGCAGCGGATCCCGGCCCGCCCGGACACCATCTTCGACCTGGCGTCGGTGTCGAAGCTGTTCACCACGATCGTGGCCATGCAGCAGGTGGAACGGGGGCGGGTGGCGCTGGACGCCCCGGTCGCCCGGTACGTGCCGGAGTTCGCCGCCGGCGGCAAGGCGGCGGTGACCGTGCGGATGCTGCTGACCCACACCTCGGGGCTGCCCGCGTTCACGCCGCTGTGGAGCCGCTACCCGACGCCCGCCGAGCGCTTCGCCGCCGCGCTGGCCACGCCGCTGGCCGCCGGGGCGACCCCGGGGGGCCAGTACGTCTACTCCGACCTGGGGCTGATCGCCCTGGGGGTGCTGGTGCAGCGGGTCACCGGCCGGCCGCTGGAGCAGCTGGTCGCCGACGGCGTGACCGGGCCGCTGGGCATGACCGACACCGGCTACAACCCCGACCCGCAGCGGCGGGCGCGCATCGCCGCCACCGAGTACCAGCCGTACGCCGGGCGGGGCCTGGTCTGGGGTGAGGTGCACGACGAGAACGCCTGGTCCCTCGGTGGGGTGGCCGGGCACGCGGGGGTCTTCTCCACGGCGGCGGACCTGGCCGTGCTGTGCCAGTCGCTGCTCAACGGCGGCCAGTACCGGGGTCGGCGGATCCTGCGCCCGGCCACGGTGCGGGCCATGCTGGTCAACGAGAACGCGGCGTTGGAGCAGGCCAACCCGGAGAGCGACCGTGGGCTCGGCTTCGAGCTCAACAAGCACTGGTACATGATGGGGCTGTCGTCGCCGGTGGCGTTTGGGCACACCGGCTTCACCGGCACATCCATTGTCGTGGACCCGCTGTCCCACTCGTTCGTGATCATGCTCAGCAACCGGGTGCACCCCGACCGGGGCTGGGGCAGCAACAACGTGGCCCGCCGCGCCGTCGCCCGGGACCTCGCCGAGGCGATGCCGGTGCGCCCCCGTACGGCCGCCGCGTGGCGGGCCGACCCGCGCGACGCCACGACGAGCACCCTCACCGCGCCGCTGCGCCGGCCGGCGCGGGGCGCGACGGCGAGTTTCCTGCTCTGGTACGACACCGAACCCCGCTTCGACACCGTCCGCTTCGACGTCTCCGCCGACGGCGGGCGGACCTGGGCGCCGGCGACAATGCGGCTGGGCGACGCCCACCGCCGGTGGAGCGCCGACGGCACGGTCACCGGCTACGGGGGCCGGGTGTGGTGGCAGGTGTCGGTGGCGCTGCCCGACGGGGCCACCCACCTGCGGTGGGCCAGCAGCACCGACGGCTCCGGGCAGGGCCGGGGCGTCTACGTCGACCGGGTCGTCGCGGCGGACCGGCACGGGGTGCTCTTCCACGGCGAGGGCGCCGACGCCTCCCGCTTCGCCGCGCAGGGCTGGTCGCCGGCGCGCAGCTGACCCGGCCGCCCGGTCGCCCCGCGCTCGGCAGCCGCGCCGCCCCGTCGCACCGCCCCACGGCTTCGCGTTCAGACGGCGGGCGCGCCGAACCAGGTGGGCAGGTGGTCGGCCAGGTCCCGCTGGTCGTCGCCGACCCACGCCACGTGCCCGTCGGGGCGCAGCAGCACCGCCGGCGCGGGCAGCTCGTCGCTGACGTCGACGACGTGGTCGACCCGGTCGGCCCAGCCCGCCGCCGACAGCCGCCCGGTGGAGTCCAGCAGCAACCCCCGGCCGGCGTGGGTCAGCTCGTAGAGCCGGCCCCGGCGCAGCCGCACGTCGCGCAGCCGCCGGCCGAGCAGGTCGTGGCCCGCCCCGAAGTCGTACCGGATGCCGATTCCGATGATCTTCTCGGTGAGGTGCCGGTTGACGTCGGGGAAGGTCATCAGCTCCGTCAGCAGCCGGCGCACCGCCTGGGCGTCCGGGTCGAGGGAGAGCAGGTGCATCTGCGCGCGGGTGTTGCCCAGCACGTCGGCGGCCACCGGTCGTCGTTCGGCCTGGTAGCTGTCCAGCAGCTCCGGCGGCGCCCAGCCGGCCACCTGCGCGGCGAGCTTCCAGCCGAGGTTGAACGCGTCCTGGATGCCCAGGTTGAGCCCCTGCCCACCGGTCGGCGGGTGGATGTGCGCCGCGTCGCCGGCCAGCAGCACCCGGCCGCGGCGGTAGGACTCGGCCAGCCGGGTGGCGTCGCCGAAGCGGGACAGCCAGCGCGGTGAGTGCACCCCGAAGTCGGTGCCGGCGACCGCCCGCAGCTGCCGCCGGAACTCCTCGATCGTCGGCGGCACCGCCCGGTCGGCGGCCACGCCGTCGGCGGGCACGACGACCCGGTACAGCCCGTCTTCGACGGGCCCGAGGCCGAAGCGTTTCTGGGTCCGGCGGACCTCGGTCACCACGGCGGCGACGGTCTCCGCCGGCACGTCCACCCGCATTTCGCCCAGCAGCGTCTCCACCCGGGTGGGTTCGCCGGGGAAGCCGACGCCGAGCAGCTTGCGCACCGTGCTGCGCCCGCCGTCGCAGCCGACGAGGTAACGGGCGCGCAGCCGGGTGCCGTCGGCCAGGTCGGCGGTGACGCCCTCGTCGTCCTGGTCGAGTGCGACCAGTTCGCCGCCGCGCCGCAGCCGCGCGCCGAGTTCGGTGGCGCGCTGCGCCAACAGCCGGTCGGTGACCGGCTGCGCAATGCCCAGCACGTACGGGTGCGCGGTGTCCAGCCCCTGCGGGGCGGGGGCGGGGATGCCGGCGAAGAACCCGGCGACCGGGTACTGCTTACCGAGGTCGAGGAACCGTTGCAGGATGCCGCGCTGGTCGAGCACCTCGATGCTGCGCGCGTGCAGACCCAGCGCCCGCACGTACGCCGGTGGCTGGGTGTCCTTCTCCAGCACCAGCACGTCCACCCCGTGCAGCCGCAGCTCACCGGCCAGCATGCAACCGGTCGGTCCGCCGCCGACCACGATCACGTCGATCACGAAAAGCCCCCCATTCGACGACGCCACGTCCACCGCGCGCCCACCACCGGGTACGCGTCGCGGATCCCCACATCCGCGCGGGTTCCGGCGTCGGCTGGAGAGTCTGCGCCACGACCCGGGTCTTGCGGCAAGACCCCCGGTGCGCTATATGTTGAAGGTGGCAAGGAGCCGACGAGCTCCTTGCCTTTGTCGTTTCCGCAGGCCGTTGTCGTTTCTGCGGCGGCGGCGGTGCGGCGCGGCGGGCGGGGTCAGCGGTCGCGGCGACGCCAGAACCGCCACCGGGCCCGACGGCGGCACGGCGGGGCGTCGGCGAGGTCCGGCTGCGGCCCGGCGGCCGGGGCCGGGGCGGCGCGCATCGCCCGCCACTGCTGCACGGCCTCGTCGGCGTTGGCGGGCCGCACCGCGATCCGCGGGCCCGTCGGGTTGCGCAGCCAGGCCACGACCTGGGCGTTGAGCTCCCCCACGTACGCCCGCACGGACTCCTCGGTGGGCAGGTAACGCACCTCGTCGGGGAGCTGTTCGATGCGCCGGCGCAGCTGCAGCGGGGTGGGCAGCAGCAGGTCGCCGGGCAGTTTCTCCCGCTCCAGGAAACTCTTGATCCACCACGACTCGTCGTAGGGGGTGTTGCGCCCCGGTAGCGGCTTGCCCATGCCGGGCAGGTTGTCGAACTCGCCGCGGTCCTGGGCGGCGCGGATCTGCGCCTCCGCCGCCGCTTCCCACCTGTCGGTCACCGTCGTCACCCCCGCACCCGCCGTACCCTCCTGCCCTGTGAGGGCAGCGTCGCGTGGCCGCCGGGCATTCCCGTCACACCCGCGTCGCACCATTCACACCCGCGTCGCACCATGGGCGCAGCAGCAGCTCGGGACGGTGGGCGGTCGCGGGGACCCGCAGCAGGACCGACATCTGCGTAGTGTGGCCCAGCGCCGGGCCTCGGCGCGGCCCGCCCCGCCCTCGGTCGCGCGGTGCGCCGGAGTGGTCAGCCGGCGGGGTCGCGGTGGCGTCGGACCAGACCGGCGGCCAGCGGCGCGCCGTCGAAACCACCGGCGGCGACCCGGGCGGCGACGGTACGCCGCACCAGTCGGTCGGCGAGCGCGGGCGCGTGCCGGGCCAGGGCCAGCTCCAGGCGCCCCCGGCCGGTGGTGGCCACGTCGCGTGGGGCGCGGCGGGCGGTGGCGGCGCGCAGGATCGCGGCGACGACGCCCGCCACGGGTTCGGGTCGGGACACCCCGTCGAGGGAGAGCCCGGCGCGCACGGTGGTGTCGTGGATGGGTGAGGCCACCATGCTGGGGTAGACCACGCTGACCCCGACGTGGGTGCCGACCTCCAGGCGCAACGCGTCGGCGTACGCGACGAGGGCCCGCTTGCTGACCCCGTACGCGGCGGCCAGCGGCAGGGGCAGCACGGCCATCCGGCTCGCCACGAAGATCACCCGCCCGTGGGCGGGCACGAGGGCGGGCAGCGCCGCCGCCGTGGTGTGCCACGCGGCGAGCAGGTTCACCTCGATCTGCCGGCGCACGGTGTCGTCGGGCGGCAGCTCCGCCGGGGCGGGCCCGCCGACGCCGGCGTTGTTGACCAGCAGGTCGAGGCCGCCGAGGCGGTCGACGGCGGCCCGCACGGCGGCGGGCGCGGCGGCCGGGTCGGTCAGGTCGACGCCGAGCACCGGCACGGCGGCGGCCGGGTCGGGGTGCAGGTCGAGGCCGACGACGTGGGCGCCGGCGGCGCTCAGGGCCGCGCCGAGGTGCCGGCCGAAGGTGCCCCGCGCCCCGGTGACCAGCACCCGCCGGCCGGTCAGCGCGCTCACGCCGCCGCCCCGGCGGCGCGGGCCCGGCGGGCGCCGGCGGTCAGTTCCCGGCCCAACTCGGCCAGGTAGGTGTCGAAGTCGACCCGCATGGCCGGGCGCCGGGACCCCCACCGGGCGGTGGCGGCGCGCAGCTCGGCGCGGCACGCGGCGCGCTGCGCGGCGGCGTCGGGCAGCGCGTACCGGCCGGCCAGGTGCGCGGCGACGAGCCGGGCCTGGGCCTCGACCAGGGGGAACGCCGCCCCGGTGGACTGCATCAGCCCGACGAACGTCAGGCCGGGGGCGTCGGGGTGGAACACGTGCCGGTACAGCGCCAGGGTGTCGGCGCCGGCGCCGAGCAGCGCCGGGTCGAGGAAGTCGATGGCGACGCGGTAGCCGGTGCACCAGACGACGAGGTCGACGTCGTCGACGCGGCCGTCGGTGAACTCGACCCGGTGGTCGTGGAACGCGGCGATGCCGGGGCGGGCCTGCACGGCGCCGTGGGTGAGCCGCGACAGCAGCCCGTCGGAGAGGGTGGGGTGGTCCTGGAGGAAACCGTGGGTGGGGGTGGGCAGCCCGTAGCGGGCCGCAGGGCCGACGGTCGCGGCGAGCATGGCCTGGCTGATGCGTTGCCGCGCCCGCCAGGGCAGCCGCCGCGCCAGGGCCCCGTTGAGGGTGTCCGAGGGGCGGCCCAGCAGGTACTTCGGCACCACCCACACCCCGCGTCGCAGGGACAGCAGGGTGGACCGGGCGGTGTGGGAGGCGTCCACGGCGATGTCCATGGCGGAGTTGCCGCCGCCGACGACCAGCACCCGCCGGCCGGTGAGCTGCTCGGGGCCCCGGTAGTCGTGGCTGTGGAGCTGCTCGGCGGCGCAGTGGCCCGGGTAGCCGGGCTCGGGCAGCCGGGGCACCCGGTTATGGCCGTTGGCCACGACGACCGCTTCCACGTCGACGGTCACCTCGCCGTGCGGGCCGGTGGCCCGCACGGTCCAGCGGCCGTCGTCGCCGGCCGTGACGGCGGTGACGGTGTGACCGGTCCGCACGGCGTCGCGTAGGCCGAAGCGGTGGGCGTAGTCGTGCAGGTACCCGGCGACCAGTTCGTGGTCGGGGTAATCGGGCCAGTGCGCGGGCATGGGGTGGTCGGCGAACTCGGTGCGGGACTTGCTGGTGTTCAGGTGCAGGGTGCGGTAGGCGGGCGAGTCGGGCGACCCGTAGACCCACAGGCCGCCGACGGTGTCGGTGGCCTCGAAGCAGACGGCGGGTACGCCGGCGTCGGCGAGGGCCTTGAGGGTGGCCAGGCCGGCGGCGCCGGCCCCGACGACCGCGACGCGCGGTGGCGTGCCCATGCGTTCCCCTCCCGACACCTAATCCCACATGCGTTGGATAATATGCGGGCCGGCGGACCGGCCCGTCAAGCGGCGGGACCGTAGAGGGCGTCGAGGAGACGGTGGGCGAACGCCCGGAACTCGCGGCGCTCCCGCGCCGGGGACGTCCCCTCGGCGGTCAACGCCACCACGTGCCCGTGCACCGCCCACACCAGGCTGCGCACCGTGACGTGCGGGGTCGGCTCCACCAACGCCCCACCCGCCGCCGCCGCGACCAGCAACCGCTCGACCAGGTCGTACAGCGGGGCGGCGTAACGCTGGTCCAGCTCGGCGTGCCGCGGCGGCTCCAACCAGCGGCGCAACCACAACGCCGTGGTCTCCGGCCGGTCCTCCAGGAAGTCCACGAACACGTCGAGCAGGTCGTGCAGGGCGCGCAGGGCCTGCGGCGCGCCGGCGTCCAGCGCGGCGCGGGCCCGCCCCGCCGCGGCCTGCAACGCCTCCCGCTCGGCGGCGAACACCCGGGCGAAGCAGGCGTCGTAGAGCTGCGCCTTCGTACCCGTGTGGTGGGAGACCGTCGCCACGTCGACGCCGGCGGCGGCGGCGACCTCCCGCAGCCCCACGGCGTCGACGCCCCGGGCGGCGAAGAGCGCGGTCGCGGCGGTGAGCACCGCCTCGCGGGTGTCCCGGGTCTCACAGCGCCGGGGCCGACCCGGGCGACGGCGGGGTGTGGTCACAGCCACCATTGTCCCCCTACAATCCAGCGACCGTTGGATTTGGGACGGTGTGCCGGCGGAAGGACGCAGACGATGACCGCACGCGACACCGCCGCACCGGCCGCCGACGTGGGCCTGCCCCGCGGGCCGCTGATCGGCTTCGCCGCCGGCTCACTCGGCATGGGCGTCTGGGTCACCGTCCCCGGGCTGCTGCTGCTGTACTTCCTCACCGACGTGCTCGCGGTCACCCCATGGCTGGCCGGTCTGGCGCTGCTGGCCCCCAAGGTCGCCGACGTGCTGCTGCACCCCTGGGTGGGGCACCGCTGCGACGTGCAACTGGCCCGCCGCGGCGACCGGCGGGCGCTGCTGCTGACCGGCTGCCTGTTGCCGGTGGCGTTCGCCGCGCTCTTCGCCGTCCCCGGCGGACTCACCGGCGCGCCCGCCGCCGGCTGGGTGGCGCTCTGCTTCGTCGCCGGGAACCTCCTCTTCGCCGCCTACCAGGTCCCCTACCTGGCCACCCCGGCGGACCTGCGCATCGGCTACCACGAACGAACCCGGCTGATGGCGTTCCGGATGGTGGTCCTCACCGCCGGCATCCTCGCCGCCGGGCTGCTGGCGCCGCTGCTCACCGGCGGGGACACCGCCACCCGCGCCGGCTACCAACGGATGGGACTGCTGCTCGCCGCCGCCACCGGGGCGGCGATGCTCATCGGGGTGGCCGGCATCGGCCGGCTGCGCTCCGCCGCCGGCACCACCGCCCCGCCGGCACCGGCGGGCGGATGGCGGACCCTGACCGCCGCCCTGCGCGACCGGCAGTTCCGCTGGCTCGTCGCCGCTTACCTGGCCATGTCCACCACCACCCACCTGGTGCTGGCCGGGGTGCCCTACTACGCGCAGTACGCCCTGGGCCGCCCGGCGCTGACCACCGTGCTCGTCGCGGCGTTCGTCGCTCCCGCGCTGCTGGTCACCCCCGGCTGGCTGGCCGTCGCCCGCCGCGTCGGCAAACAGCGGGCGCTGCTGGCCGCGCAGGGCGCCTTCGCCGCCGGGTCGCTGGTGCTCGCCGTGGGCCTCCCCGCCGGCCTACCCGTCCTCGTCGCGGCCGTGGCGCTGCTCGGGGTGTCCTTCGCCGGGATGCAACTGCTGCCGTTCGCGATGGTGCCCGACGTCATCCGCGCCGCCGGCGCCACCGGCGCGGGCACCTACACGGGGGTGTGGACGGCCACCGAGGCCACCGGCGCGGCGCTGGGCCCCTACGCGTACGCGCTCTGCCTGACCGCCGGCGGCTTCGTCGCCTCGGCCGGCGGCGAGGCGGTCACCCAGCCCGACGCGGCGCTGACCGCGATCCGGTGGGGCTTCGGGCTGCTGCCGGCGGCGCTGATGTGCGCCGCGCTGCTGGCGCAACGCCGCTACACCCTCGACGGCGCGGCCCGCGCCGCCGGCTGACCCGCCGCGCCGAGACCCGACCCGCCGGGGCGTGGCTAGACTTCCGCCACGATGGACGCCGACACCTCCCCCGCCGAGACCCGGCCCTGCGCGCACTGCGGGCGCGACGTGCCGCAGCGCGCCGGCGCGGGCCGACCGTTTCGCTACTGCCGCGACAACGACGGCGCCTGCCAGCGGGACTCCCGCAACAGCCGGATGCGTCACCGCAGCGCACCGGGCCTACCCGGCCAGGTGGCCCGCACCTGGGAGGCGGTGGACCGGCTCGACCAGATCGTGCAGACCCTCACCGAGGCCCTGCACGCCGAGCTCTCCCCCGCCGGGGTGGAACGGCAGCTCACCCAGCTACGCGCGGAGAGCACCGCGCAGCTGGCACAGGCACACACCGAACGCGACGAGGCCCGCCGCGACGCCGAGGACGCCGCGGCGGCGGCCACCCGCGCCCGCCAGCAGGCCCGCAGCGCCGAGGACGCCGCCGCCGACGCCCGGGCCCGGGCCGAACGAGCCGAGACCGACGCGACCGCCGACCGGCAACGCGCCGAGGACGCCGACGCCGCCCGCGACGCCGCCCGCCGCGACGCGGGCGCGGCGCAGGCGCTGCGGGTGCAGGCCGAACGCGACCGCGACGCCGCCCGCCACGAGCTGCGCACCGTACGCGACGAACGCGACGCCGACCGGCAGCGCGCCGCCGACACCGCCGCCGAACGTGACGTCGCCCGCGCCGACGCCCGCCGCGCCGCCGACGCCGCCGACGCGGCGCGCCGCCGCGCCGAGGCGGCCGACGCCGACGCCGAGCGGGCCCGCGCCGAGGGCCACCGGGCCGCCGAGCGGGCCGACGCCGCCCGCGCCGAGGCCACCCAGGCCCGCCAGCTGGCCGACCGGCTGCGCGGGGAGGCCCTCGACGCCCGCCGCGACGCCGAGGTGGCGCGGGCCGCGACGCAGGCCGCCCGGGAGGAGGCGGCGGCGCTGTCGGCGCGACTGGCCGAGGTCGACGCCGCCCGCGACGCCCTCACCGGTGAACTCGCCACGGCCCGGCAGGCCGCGGCGGCCGTCGAGGGCCGCGCCGGTGAGCTGGAGGCCCGCCTGCGCGCGGCCGAGACCGAACGCGACGCCGCGCAGCGCCGCTCGGCGCAACTGGTCGACCAGGTCAGCGACCTGGCCGCCGCCCTGGCCCGGCTGGGCGCCCCGCCGCGTTGACCCACCCCGCCGCCCGTCACCGGCCGGCCGGGCTTGCGGCGGGGGCCGTTTCCCGGCGCGGCGGCGGGCGGGCGGAGCCGCACACCGCCGGGTTGGGTATCATCCGGGTGAACCGCCGCACACCCCCACCGACGCCCCGGCCGGGCGACGCCGCCGGGTGGGTGCCCCGGCCGGCTACCCTTGCCAGGCGGCGGCCGTGCCGTGCGCTCACCTGCGCCACGGGGAATGACCCGGCCGACACCGACCGTTACACGAGAAGACCAGCACCACGAACGAGGGGAAGTCGATCATGGGCGAGCGTATGCTGCGCGGAAGCCGTCTGGGGGCGGTCAGCTACGAATCCGACCGCAACACGGAGCTCGCGCCGCGTCAGACCCGCGAGTACCTCTGCGCCAAGGGCCACCAGTTCGAGGTGCCGTTCGCCGTCGACGCCGAGGTCCCCACCACCTGGGAATGCAAGTTCGACGGCAGCGTCGCCCGGCTGGTCGACGGCACCGAACCGGAGCAGAAGAAGGCCAAGCCCCCGCGCACCCACTGGGACATGCTGCTGGAGCGCCGCTCCATCGCCGAGCTGGAGGAGATCCTCGCCGAACGGCTCCAGGAGATCCGCACCCGCCGCGGCCGCGCCTGAACCCCACACCGCACCACAGCACGAACGCCCCCGGGAGTCCACCTCCCGGGGGCGTTGCTCGTGGCAGCCCGTCAGCGGCCCGGCTCGACGATCTCCCCCTCGATGGCACGACCCCCGTCGACCAACGTCGGCGCCGCCGCCGGCGCGGCCGGCTCACCCGCTGCCGGCGGCGTGGGCTCGGCAGCCCCGCGACGCACCCGCACCACCCGCGGCCCGAACAGGTCACCGGCCACCATCGACGACACCCGCCGCTCCGTGGCCCTACGCACCCCGACACCGGCCAACCGGCGCACCGGCGGCACCAGCAACGCCGCCCCCAACACGCCGCTGACCAGCCCCGGCGCGGCCAACAACAACGCACCCAGCAACCCCACCAGCCCGTCGGTGACCTGCGGCCCCGGCGGGCGGGCGGCCTGCGCGGCGGCCCGGAACCCCCGCCACGCCCGCATACCCTCCCGACGCAGCAGCACCAGCCCCAGCAGCGACGCCGCGAACACCAGCAGCACCGCCGACCCGAACCCGATCGCCCGGCCGACGCCGACGAACACCGCCAACTCCACCAGCGCGGCCGCCAGCGCGGCCACCGGCACGAACCTCAGTCCTCGGCGCATCCGACCCCCCTCGGCCCGTCACGTCATCCCACCCAGCATGACACGCCGCCACTCACCGCCGACGCAGCCGACCGGCGGCGACGCCGCGCCGCCACCCCCACCGGTCCTGCACCGCCCACACCGTGATCCGCCACAACGCCTCCACCACGATCAACGGGCTCATCTTGCTCGCCCCCCGCTGCCGCTGCGCGAACGTGATCGGCACCTCCACGATCCGCGCCCCCGCCCGATGCGCCAACCGGGACAACTCCACCTGGAACGAATACCCCTGCGAACACACCGACCCCAGGTCCACCGCGTCCAGGGCCGCCAACCGGTACACCCGGAACCCGCCCGTGGCATCCGCCACCGGCACCCCCAACGCCAGCCGCGCATACAGGTTCCCGCACCGCGACAGCAGTAACCGCCGCCACGGCCAGTCCACCACCGACGCCCCCCGACACCACCGCGACCCGATCACCACGTCCGCGTCACCAGCGGCCACCAACAACCTCGGCAGATCCTCCGGGGCGTGCGAACCGTCGGCGTCCATCTCCACCACCGCGTCGTAGCCGCGCTCGCGCGCCCACCCGAACCCCGCCAGGTACGCCGCGCCGAGACCCTGCTTACCGGGCCGGTGCAGCACATGCACCCGCGCGTCCGCGGCGGCCAGGGCGTCGGCGACCACCCCCGTGCCGTCGGGGCTGTTGTCGTCGGCCACCAACACGTCCACCTGCGGGGCGGCCGCCCTGACCCGACCCACGATCGACGCCACGTTGTCGGCCTCGTCATAGGTGGGAATGACCACCAACACCCGCTCCAACGCCGCCCGGGGCGGCACCCCTGCCGCTGCGCCCACCGCTCCTCCGCCCCCGCCGGCCCCCGCCGACGTGTCCGCTACCCGGTGACCACCGGGCGCCGGCGCCGCAGCGCCACCGCGGCGACCAACACGGCCACCGCCGCGGCGGCCAGGGCCACCTCCGGCCACACCCCCACCCGCGTGGCCACGGTCCGCCCGTCACCCAGGGACACCTGCCGCACCACCACCGCGCGGGTGTTGAACCCGGTGGCGTCGGATACCCGCCCATCGGCACCCACGAACCCGGACACCCCGACCGTGGAGGCCATCAACGACGCCCGACCGTGCTCCACCGCCCGCAACCGCACCATCGCCAACTGCTGACGGGCCTCCGCCACGTCGAACGTCGCGTTGTTGGTCTGCACCACCAACAACTGCGCCCCACCGGTGACCGTGTCGCGCACCAGCCCGTCGTAGGCGACCTCGAAGCAGATCACGTCACCCAGCACCGCCGGCCCGGCATCCACGACACCAGGGCGCTGCCCGGGCACCATGTCGCTGCGCACCCGGTCGACCTCCTTGCTGACCGCCCGCGCCACGTCCCGCAACGGCACGTACTCGGCGAACGGCACCGGATGCCGCTTCGTATACATCTGCCCCAGATCGGGGCCGCTGCCCGGCCGCCACAGAATCCCCGCGTTGCGGCTCTGCCCCTCACCCGGACCGACCAGCACCGCCCCCACCAGGATCGGCGCCCGCACCGCGTCCGCCGCGGCGGTGATCCGCCGCCCCGCCGCCTCGCTGCGCAGCGGGTCGATGTCACTGGCGTTCTCCGGCCACACCACCAGGTCCGGTCGGGCCTGCTGCCCGGCGTCGACCCGCGCCGCCAAATCCAAGGTCGCCTGCACGTGGTTGTTGAGCACCGCCTGCCGCTGGGCGTTGAAGTCCAACCCCAGGCGCGGCACGTTTCCCTGCACCACCGCCACGGTCACCGCCCGACCCGAACCGGCCACCCCCACCGGCACCAACGCCCCCAACGCCACCACCGCGACCGCCCCCGCCGTCGCCACCACCGCCACCCACCGCCCGGCAACCCCACGCGGGCCCCGCCACGGCCGCCACAGGGCCGCCACCAGCAGCCCCCCGGCCGCGGCCACCACGAACGTCACCAACGGCGCCCCACCCAGCGCCGCCCACCGCAGCGCCGGCGAATCACCCTGACTGAACGCCAACCGACCCCACGGGAAACCCCCGAACGGCACCCGGCACCGCAGCGCCTCCTGCCCCACCCACAACACCCCGGTCACCGCCGGCCACGCCCACCGCCACCGCCGCACCAGCGGCGACACCACCGCCGTCACCGCACCCAACCCCGCCACGAAAGCGGCCTGCGACAGCGACAACAGCACCCACGGCAACGCACCGGTGTGCAAATTCGTCCACTCCAGCAGCGGCGCGAACAACGCCACCCCCGCCAGGAACCCCAGACCCGCCCCCGCGCGCACCCGCCGCCCGTGCGCCGCGGCCGCCAACAACGCCACCCCCACCGGCGCCAACGGCCACACCCCGTACGGGGGGAACGCCACCAACAACGCCAACCCCGCGGCCACCGCCATCGGCGCGGCCACCGCCAACCGCAGCGGACCCCCGCCGTCGGCGGCGGCCCGCGCCCGCTCTTGCCGCTGCAGCGTCGTCACCGGCACCTCACCACGATCACCCGCCGAAGGCTACCCGCCCACCACCGCCGCACGCCGGCGCTACCCCCGCCGGCCCGGGCACGGCACAGAGCGCCCCACCCCCACGCGGAGGAACCGGCGGTCAGCGGCGGCGGGCCACCAGCACCGCATCGTGAACCGTCACGTCCCGCCCCTCGGCATCGGCCACCACCCGGGGACGGGCCTGCGCCACCCGCACCTCCCACCAACCCGGATCCAGGTCACCGGCCACCTCACCGGCCGAGTACATCAACTCAGGAAAATGCGCCCGGTGGGCGCCGGAACGCAGATCCGACACGTCATGGCCAACGATCAGCAGGGTGCCCCCCGGCGCCACCGCCTCGGCCAACCCGGCGAACAACCGCCGCCGCTGCTCCCGCGGCAGGTGCATGTACTGCGCCGACACCAGGTCGTACCCGCCGGCGGCCGGCGGCTGCTCCCGCAGGTCCGCCTGCCGCCACGTGATCCGCGCCGCAACCTCCCCGCCGACCTGCGCGGCATACGCCGCGGCCCGCTCCACGGCGACGGCCGCGATGTCCACGGCCGTGACCCGCCACCCCCGCGACGCCAACCACACCGCGTCCGCGCCCTCCCCGCACCCCACGTCCAACGCCCGCCCCACCGGCAGGTCGGCGGCCTCCGCCACCAACTGCGGGTTGGGCCGCCCGCTCCACATCACCGGATGATCCTCGTACCGCCGCTCCCACCAGTCCCGCCGCACCATCGCGTCCAGCTCACGTTGGTGCTGCGCCACGGCCACGTCGGTCTCCTCGGCCACCAGATCCGCGTTGATCGCCGCCGCGGCGGTCAACCCCGCCGCCGCCGAGGTCACCACCTGCGCCCGCACATCCGCCACGTTGCCGGCCACCCACACCCCCGGCACGGCGGTCGCCCCCACCCCATCAGCGTCGACCTGCGCCCCGACCACCTGCCCACCCACCAGCACCTGCGTCGCGGCCAACCCGAGCGACCCCAACACCCCCGCCGCCGCGCTCGCCTCCGCGCCAACCACCAAGGCGTCCAGGGCCACCACCCCACCACCGGCCAACCGCACCCCGGTCAGCGCGTCACCGGTCACCTCCAACCCGACCACCGGGCCGTCGACCACACTGACCTGCCGCGCCGCGAGCCGCCGCGCCTCGACATCGCCCACCTCGACGACGCCGTGACGCAACAGGACCACCCGCGGGCTCCACTGCCGCCACAACAACGCCTGCTGCACCGCCAACGGCCCCGTGGCCAGCACCCCGATCCGCCGGTCACGCACCTCCCACCCGTGGCAGTACGGGCAGTGCAGCACGTCACGCCCCCACCGCCCGGCCAACCCCGGCACGTCCGGCAACTCGTCGACCAGCCCGGTGGTCACCAGCAGCCGCCGCCCCCGCACCACCCGCCCGCCGCCCAACCGCACCACGAACCCGTCGCCGTCGCGCGTGGCGTCCTCAGCGGTCGCGTCGACGACCTGCCCGCCGTAGCGCAGCACCTCCGCCCGCCCGTCGGCCAACAACCGCCCCGGCGCGACCCCGTCGAGGCCCAGGAAGTTGTGCACCGCCCCGGCCGGGGCGTTACGGGGCCGCCCCGCATCGACCACCAGCACCCGCCGCCGCGCCCGCCCCAGCGCCACCGCCCCACCGACCACCACCACGTCGTATCCGTCGTCCACCGTCATCGCCTCCGTCGCCCGTCGTCGCGCCCACGGTGCGCCCGACAACACCGCGACAGCAAGTAACGTTGCCGGTATGGCAAACGATCAGGCGGCGGTCCTGGCCGCGGTCGGCCCCAGACTGCGGGCCCTGCGCACCCGAGCCGGCACCACCCTGGCCCAACTCGCCCAGACCACCGGCATCTCCGTCAGCACCCTGTCCCGCCTGGAATCCGGCAACCGCCGCCCCACCCTGGAACTGCTGCTGCCCCTCGCCCGAGCCCACCAGGTGCCGCTGGACGAACTCGTCGGCGCACCACCCACCGGCGACCCCCGGGTACGCCCGCGCCCCATCGTCCGCCACGGCATCACATTCCTGCCGCTGACCCGCCGCCCCGGCGGCCTACAGGCGTTCAAACAGATCCTGCCCCCACACACCCCCGCACAACCGCAGCAACAAACCCACGAAGGCCACGAATGGCTGTACGTGCTCTCCGGAAGGGTCCGGCTGCTGCTGGCCGAACACGACCTGCTGCTCACCGCCGGCGAGGTCGCCGAATTCGACACCCGCCTGCCACACGCCGTGACCAACCCCGACCCGCACCCCGCCGAACTACTCACCCTCTTCGGCCCCCAGGGCGAACGGCTGCACGTACGCGCCCACCCCCGCACCGACTGACACCCCGGGAAACAAAATCGGGGCGCGGCATACGCCGCGCCCCGATGCTCCCAGGCCCTCCCCGGCCGGTGGGACAAGAATCAGGCACGCCGACCTTCGGACCGGCCCGACGGTGGACTGGCTGCCCCCGCCTGGCCGTTGTCTACTGGCCGTGCACCTCACCCTGCCCGTACACCGGTAACCGCGACCGGTTCGCGCCGCCCCGCCGACCCCCGCCCGCTGGACCTGGCCGCCGCGACCCGAAAAGGTCACTCGGCCAGCGGACGAAGGGACGAAGCGAACAACAGCCGCTTCCCGTAGTAGGACTCAAAGACGGTACGTGCACCACCCCGGCACCTGTCAACCCGGCACCGGCCAGTCGCCCCACCACCACGGCGTGTCGCGTCGGCGTGTCTCAATCCCCGACCAGATAGCGGCGCAGCAACGCCACCGCCGCCACCGGATGCTCCGCCGCCAACAACCCCGCAGCAGCCAGCACATAATCAGCATCCACCACCGCCCGCGCCGCCCGAGGCACCGCCCACCCACCCGCATGATCCGCCAACACCCCACCCAGCACCCCCGCCGACACCCCCGACGGACAGTGACGCAGCACACCCCCCGACCCCACCACCAACCGCACATCCCGCAGATCCCGCCCCCCACGCTCCCCCGTCGCCCCACCCCGCGCATGCCGGCGCACCGCCACCATCGCCGCCAACCCCGCCAACCGCGCATCCACCGCCCAATCCGCCGCACCCCCCGCCAACACCCCCGGCTGCGCCGCCCGCCGCGCCGCCGCCACCGCCAACCCCTCCGCCTCACCCGCGGCCAACAACCGCTCCTGCTCCGCCGCCCGCACCACCCCCGGCGCGCTCCACCGCACCCCCAGATCCCCCTCCACCGTCCGCGCCCGCCACAACGCCCCCGCCACCTGCGTACCCGGCCCCTGCGCCCGCTCGTCCGGCGTCAACACCGAATACACATCCGTCGTCGCCCCACCCACATCCACCACCAACAGATCACCACCCACCGCGTCAGCGAGGACCTCCACCCCCGTCAACACCGCATCCGGCGTCGCCGCCCGCACCAACCGACCGAACCTCGGCCCCCGCGACAACCGCTTACCACCAATGACATGCCGCAGGAACACCTCCCGGATCGCCACCCGCGCCGACCCCGGCGCCAACACCCCGATCCGCGGCAACACATTGCCCGCCACCGTCACCGGCACCCCCGCACCGGCCAACAACCCCCGCAACTCCTCCCCCACGTCCGCGTTGCCCGCCAACACCACCGGCACCCGCCACCGCGCCCGCGCCAACCGCGTCGCGTTGTGCGTCAACGTCTCCGCATCCCCACCATCGGTGCCCCCCACCAGCAACACCACATCCGGCCGCGCCGCCCGCAACCCCGCCAGCTGCGCCGCACCCAACCGCCCCGCCGCCACATGCACCACGTTCGCCCCCGCCGACAAACCCACCCGCCGGCCCGCCTGCGCCGTCACCAACGGCTCGTAACCCACCACCGCCAACCGCAACCCCCCACCCGCCGACGAACACACCAACCACGGGACGTCCCCCACGGCAAGGCCCGCCGACGCCGCCCCCACCGCCGCGTCCAGACCCTCCAACACATCCGAGCCCACCGTCGTCGGCGCCGACCCCACCCCCACCAACACACCGGCATCCAGATCCACCACCGCCGCCTTCGTGTACGTCGACCCGACGTCGACGCAGACCGCCGCCCTCACGCCCGCGCCGGCACGACCACCGTGCCCGTCGCCGTCACCGCCACGATCGGCTCCGCCAACACCCGCGCCGCCGACTCACCCCGCTCCGGGCACCCCCGACACACCACCCGCGCCTCGAACTCCAACGTCCGACTCCGGGTACCCACCCGCGTCACCGTCGCCGACACCTCCACCACATCCCCCGCCCGCACCGGCGCCAGGAACTGCACCTGCGCGTACGACGCGAACAACCCCTCATCGCCGTCCGTGCGGATACACACCTCCGTCGCCACGTCACCGAACAACCCCAACGCGTACGCCCCATCCACCAGGTCACCCGCGTAATGGGCATGCGAATACGGCACGTACCGCCGATGCGTCACCGTCAACCCCAACCGCCCGTCGCTCACGACCCCACCTTCCTGTTCGTCACCAACGCGTGCACCAGAAACGACGCCACCTCACCCGGCGTCGTCCCCCGACCGAAGATCCGATCCACCCCCAACTCCGCGGTCATCGCCTCGTCGAACCGCGGCCCACCCACCACCAACAACGGCCGCCGCCCCGCCGGCATCGCCTCCCGGAACGCCGCCGACATCTCCCGCGTGTTGTGCAGATGCGCATCCCGCTGCGTCACCACCTGCGACACCAACACCGCATCCGCCCGCTCCACCCGCGCCGCCTCCACCAACTCCGGCACACTCACCTGCGCACCCAGATTCGTCACCTTGAACTCCCGGTAATACTCCAGACCCTTCTCCCCCGCGATGCCCTTCACATTCAGGATCGCGTCGATACCCACCGTGTGCGCATCCGTGCCGATACACGCCCCCACCACCGACAACTTCCGCCGCAACCGCTGCTTCACCACCGCGTTGACCTCCTTCGCCGACAACAGCGCGAAGTCCCGCTCCACCACCCGCACCACCGACAGGTCAACCAGATGGTTCACCCGCCCATACACCACGAAGAACGTGAACCCCTCACTCATCGGCCGCGCATGCACCACCATCGCCGGATCGATGCCCATCTTGTTCGCCAACTGCACCGCCGCGCCCTCGGCCCGCTTGTCATGCGACACCGGCAACGTGAACGACACCTGCACCATCCCGTCGCCCGTCGTGTCCCCGTACGGCCGCACGATCTGCTTCTCCGTCATGCCGGCTGCTCCAGGATCTCCGTCACCGGGTTGTAGTAGTCCGCCTCGTGCGCCGCCACCCCCGACAAACCCTTACCCCGATCCGCCGGCCGCTTCATGATCCCGAACGTCCCCTCCGCGATCGCCGTCAACAACGACTGCTCACCGATCCGCTCCAACAAATCGACCGCCTCACCCAACACCCGATTCGCCCGCTGCTGAATGAACCCACCCGGCGCCGGCACGAAATCCTCATGCAACCCACCCGCCGCCCCCAACACGTACCGCACATTACGCAACGCCACATCGCGATCCGACAACCACGGCGTCACCACCGCCTCCGTCATCATCCCCACCAGCAGGATCCCCTGCCCCGTCATCGCACCCACCAAATTGAAGAACCCATCCAACAAATTGCCGTGGAACACGTCCCCCGTCATGTGCTTCGTCGGCGGCATCCACTTCAACGGCGCATCCGGAAACAACTCCCGCGCCAACAACGCATGCGCCAACTCCAACCGGAACGACTCCGGCACCTCCGGATTGATCTCGAACGCGTGCCCCAAACCCAACTGCCAGTCCGCCAACCCCGCCTCATGCGCGAAAAACTCGTTCAACAACTGCGACACCGTCACCGTGTGCGCCTCGTCCACCGCATCCGCAGTCGTCAGATAATTGTCCTCACCCGTGTTGATGATGATCCCCGCCCGCGCATGCACCTGCCGCGAGAAACGCTGATCCACGAACGTCCGCACCGGATTGATGTCCCGGAACAAAATCCCGTACATCGAATCGTTGAGCATCATGTCCAGACGCTCCAACCCCGCCAACGTCGCCATCTCCGGCATACACAAACCAGACGCATAATTCGTCAACCGCACATACCGGCCCAACTCCCGCGACGTCTCATCCAACGCCGCCCGCATCAACCGGAAATTCTCCTGCGTCGCATACGTCCCCGCGAAACCCTCCCGCGTCGCACCCTCCGGCACATAATCCAACAACGACTGCCCCGTCGACCGGATCACCGCAATCACATCCGCACCCGCCCGCGCCGCCGCCTGCGCCTGCGGAATGTCCTCATAGATGTCACCCGTCGCCACGATCAGATACACCCACGGCCGCCGCGCCGGATCCCCGAACCGCCGCACCAACCGCTCCCGCTCCACCCGCCGCCGATCAATCCGCCGCACCCCCACCGCCACCGCCCGCCGCGCCGCCCGCCGCGCCGACGTCAACCCCCGACCCGACGGCACCCCGAACCGCACCGACCCCGCCGCCGCCTTCTGCGCCAACAACGTCACATCCGACATGCCCTCCCGCGCCAACGCGTCGAACACCGGAACCGCCACCCCATGCCCCAACCCCACATCCGCCACCACCGCATCCACCAACCGGTTCACCCACGGAATCCCCTCCGGATCCGCACCCACCACCCCCGCCAACCGCAACACCGCCCGCTCCACCGACACCGTCGTGTGGCTACGCGCCAACTCCACCACCGGCCCACCAGCCCGACGCGCCAACTCCCGCGCCCGCGCCACCAACACCGGATCCAGATCAAGCTTGCCCATCACACGCCCCTCACTGACCATCGAAGATCACCTCACCGCGCAGCACCGTACGCAGACACACCGGCAACGGCGTCACATCCCCCGCCCCCCGCAACTCCGGATCCGCCGCCTGCAACACCGGCAACCCACCCTGCACCCCCGCCGGCGTCGACCACACCGCGAACGTCGCCGCCGCCCCCAACGCCAACACCCCCTCACCATCACGATGCACCGCCCGCCACCCACCCCGGGTATGCGCCGCGAACGCCCCCCGCACACTCATCCGCTGCACCGCACTGTGATGCGCCACCGCCGCCCGCACCGACCCCCACGGATCCAACGGCGTCACGGGCGAATCCGACCCGAACGCCAACCCCACCCCCACCGCATGCATCGCCCCCAACGGATTCGACTCCAACGACCGGGCCAACCCCAACCGCGACTCGTACATCCGCCCCGCACCACCCCACAACCGATCGAACGCCGGCTGCACACTCGCCACCACACCGAACTCCACGAACCCCGCGATCAACCGCTTACTCAACAGCTCCGCGTGCTCCACCCGATGCCGCGCCGCCCGCACCCGCTCCATCCCCAACCGCGCCGCCGCCCCCGCGAACCCCGCCAACACCGTCGCAATCGCCGCATCACCGATCGCGTGGAACCCGCCCTGCATCCCCTGCGCCGCGCAATCCAACAAATGATCACGCACCTGCTCCGCGCTCAGATACCCGTGCCCACACCCCCCGACCTCCCCATCCAGGTACGGCTGCGACACATGCGCCGTCCGCGCCCCCAACGCCCCATCGGCGAACAGATCCCCACCCGCACCCACCGCACCCAACTCCCGCGCCCGCGCCGCACCACCCAACTCACCCCAGTACCCGTACACCTCCGGCAACCCCGCACCCGAGAGCCCCAACAACCCCGTGAAGTCCTCCTCGTCGGAGATCTCCGGCCCACCACACTCGTGCACCGCCGCGATCCCCAACGCCGCCGCCCGACCCAACGCCACCCGCTGCGCCGCCACCCGCTGCGCCCGCGGCACCGACCCCAACGCCGCCGCCCGCACCACATGATGCGCATCCCGCCGCACCCACCCCGACGCGTCGAACCCCACCGCCCCCACCACCTGCGGACACGCCGCCAACAACGCCGGCGACACCAACGCCGAATGAAGCGACGCCTGCGACAGATACACCCGCCGCCCACCCGCCGCCCGACCCAACTCCTGCGCCGCCGGCAACGAGCCGTCCCCCCACGCCGACTCGTCCCAACCGTGCCCCAACACCACCGCGTCCGCCGGCAACCCCGCCGCGAACCCCGACACCGCCGCCAACAACTCACCCGCCGAACGCACCCCCGACAGATCCAACCCCGACAACACCAACCCCGTGTCCGTCGCATGCACATGCGCGTCCACGAACGCCGGCGTCACCAACGCCCCACCCAACTCCACCACCCGATCCGCCGCCGGCGCGTCCGCGTCGACACCCAACCAGGCGATCCGCCCATCCCGCACCAACAACGCGGTCGCACCCGGATCCGCCGGACAATGCAGCACGCCACCGCGGTACAGCGTCACCGGGTGCGTCGTCGAGGGAGTCGTCATGACACTCAGTCTGCCGCCAACCGCGCCTCGAACAACCCACGCACCCCAGGCTCCGAACGCAACAACCCCAACGCCAACTCCGCATGCCCCGGCACGTAACCGTTGCCCACCAGCATCGTCACGTCCGCCGCCAGGCCCTCCGCCCCCAACGCCGCCGCCGCGAAACTCGTCGCCATCGAGAAAAAGATCACCGTCCCGCCGTCCGCCGTGGCCAACACCGCCCCGTGCTCACACCCCGGCACGTCCACGCACACCACCGTCACGTCCGCCGGCACCCCCAACGCCGTCGTCACCGCCGTCGACAACGCCACCGGATCCCGCGCGTCAGCCAACGCCACCTCCGTGGCCAGCCCCGCCGCCACCAGCGCGTCCCGCTCCCGCGCCACCGGCACCACCCCGACCGTACGACCCGCACCCGCCCGCCGCGCCGCCGCCAACGACAACGACCCGCTCTTGCCCGCCCCACCGATCACCGCCACGCTCACCGGCGTCTCATCACCGGCCCGCCGCCGCCGCGCCACCTGCTCCGCGACCACCCGCGCCGTCAACGCCGGCGCCCCACACACGTCCAACACCGCCAACGACAGCTCCGGATGCAGATCCGCCGGCAGCACCGCCGCGATCGACCGGGCGAACAGAATCGCCCACCCCTCGCACGGCACCTGCTCACTGCGCCCGTCCCACCCGGCCAACCCGTCCGTGATCGTCAACGGGGTCAGCGTCAACGACACCAACGTCGCCACCCGGTCGCCCACCCGCAGCCCCAGCGGCGAGCGCCGCCCCGCCTCGTCGACCGTGCCGATCAACATCCCGCCCGAGCCCGTCACCGGGTTCTGCATCTTCCCCCGCGCCGACACGATCTCCAGCACCTCGGCGCGCACCAGGTCGCCGTCGCCACCGTGCTTGGTCCACAGCTGCCGGAAACTCGCCGCGTCCAGGTTCAGCCGCTCCACCCGCACCCGCACCTCGTTCGGCGCGATCTCCGCACGGGCGTCCAGCCGCCAGGCCGCCTGCGGCAGCACCCCCGCCGGCTCGACAACGCGATGCAGACCAACCGGTGACGTCACGTCGACCTCCCCACCCAGCCGTCCGAAGCCCCGGCCAGGACTCGCGTAACGGGAAAACTTACGGCAGACTAGTTTCTTCGCCGAATATTTTCCAGTAGCCTTCGGGCCGCTGATCACCGCAGCACACGCACCGAGGAGGGGCCGTGACCCAGACCCAGACGGCGGAGACCATCCCGCCACCCCGCCGGCCCCAGCCCCCGGTCGCCGCACCCACCGCCGGCCAGCCCTACGAATACCGCCGCACCCAGCTCGTCGAACCCGACTGGACGCGCTTCCCCGGCTGGCGCCACATCACCCGCGAACAGTGGGAGAACGCCCAGTGGCAGCGGGTCAACTGCGTCAAGAACATCAAGCAGCTGCGCACCGTGCTCGGCGACACCGTCGACGACTCGTTCTACGACGACCTCGCCGCCGACCAGGCCGCCCTGGCCACCATGTCGATGCTCGTGCCGCCGCAGATGATCAACACCATGGTCCCGCACGCGCCGATGACCACCGACGCGTTCCTCGCCGACCCGATCCGGCGCTACATGATCCCCGTCGCCTCCGACCGGCGCACCGACTGGCCGTCACACCCCTACGCCAGCCGCGACTCCCTGCACGAGCACGACATGTGGGCCGCCGAAGGGCTCACCCACCGGTACCCCACCAAGGTCCTCGCCGAGCTGCTCTCCACCTGCCCCCAGTACTGCGGGCACTGCACCCGGATGGACCTCGTCGGCAACTCCACCCCCGCCGTCGACAAGCTCAAGCTCACCCTCAAGCCCGTCGAGCGCTACGACGCCCACATGGCCTACCTCAAGGCCCACCCCGGCGTCCGCGACGTCGTCGTCTCCGGCGGCGACGTGGCCAACGTGCCCTGGCGCAACCTTGAGTCGTACCTGATGCGACTGCTGGAGCTGGAGACCGTCCGCGACATCCGGCTCGCCACCAAGGCCCTCATGGGTCTGCCCCAGCACTGGCTGCAGCCCGACGTGGTCGAGGGCCTGGAGCGCGTCGCCCGCACCGCCGCCCGGCGCGGCGTCAACCTGGCCATCCACACCCACGTCAACCACGCCCAGTCGATCACCCCGCTGGTCGCCAAGGCCACCCAGACCGCCCTCGACGTCGGCGTACGCGACGTGCGCAACCAGGGCGTGCTCATGCGCGGCGTCAACGCCACCGCCACCGACCTGCTCGACCTCTGCTTCGCCCTGCAGGGCGAAGCCGGCATCCTGCCGTACTACTTCTACATGTGCGACATGATCCCCAACGCCGAGCACTGGCGGGTCCCGGTCTGGCACGCCCAGCAGCTCCAGCACGACATCATGGGCTACCTGCCCGGCTACGCCACCCCGCGGATCGTCTGCGACGTGCCGTTCGTCGGCAAGCGCTGGGTGCACATGCTCACCGACTACGACCGTGAGCGCGGCATCTCCTACTGGACGAAGAACTACCGCACCTCCATCGAGTCGGCCGACCTGGAGGCGCTGCACAAGACGTACGCCTACTACGACCCGATCGACACGCTCCCCGCTGCCGGTCAGCAGTGGTGGCGCGAGCACCACGCCGACGACTGAGCTTCGCGGCTCCCCTGCGGCCCCCGGCGTCAGCCGGGGGCCGCTTTTGGTATGAGCGGTGCGGAGCGGTGCGGAGTGCTGCCGCTAACGCGTCCTAGGACGCTAGTTTGTCACCTCGCGACCTGGATCGCTCGGCGGTCAGGCCGCCTTGAACACCGCATCGAGGGCATCCAGCCAGCTCGCGGTCCCCTGTTCGCGCCACGCCGGGTCCTCGTGGCCGTCGAGGAAGCTGTCCTGCTCGACCAGCAACAGTCGGGTGGCCCCGCCGTCGGCGGAGAACTGCACGGTCGTGAGGGAGGCGGTCACCGGACGGTCGTCGTCGGCCAGCACGGAGCTGTAGACGATCCGCTCCCCCGCGACGATGTCGTAGTACGTCGACGTGAACGTCAGCGCCGCGGAGCGGTTCAGCTCTCGACCGCCGACGCGGAAGTCGAGCTCGTAATCGTCGGCGGTGGGCGCGAACCACCGGCGTTTGATCGCGGGATCGGCCCAGGCCGCGAAGGCCCTCGCGGGCGCGACCAGGTAGTCGCGCTCCAGGGTGAACGTCGAAGTGAGCACCGAGCGGTCAGTCATTGTCCTCTCCGGAAGTGTCGAGAATGTCGCCGAGGCGGTCGAAGCTCCGCTCCCAGCCGGTTCGTTGCCGACCGACCCAGTCCCCGACCGTACGCAGCGCGGCGGGCTCAATTCGGCAGGTGCGCACCCGTCCGGACTTCTCCGAGGCGACCAGCCCGCTGTCGATCAGCACCTGCAGGTGCTGCAGCACCGCGGAGAGCGACATGTCGAACGGGCGCGCGAGGTCGCTGACCGTGGCGGGACCCCGGACGAGCCGCTCGACGATCGCCCGGCGGGTGCTGTCGGCCAAGGCCTGGAACAGCCGATCGAGCGGCTCCTGACGGTTAAGCATGTACTTCACTTTAGCGCGTCGGCCGCCTATGGTGAAGCAAATGCTTACCCTTTCTGGAGGCGCCCGGGCGCTGCTGGGCCTCGCCGACCCGCGCGATCTCGGTCTGGGCGCCTGTCCATGGGCGGCACCGCGCTGGGGCCGATCATCGGCGGCGCGTTGCTGACGACCTCTGGTGGGGGTCGGTCTTCCTGCTCGGCGTCCCGGTAATGATGCTGTTCTCGCTCGGCGCCCTGCTCCCGACCGCCGTGCGAACGACTTCGGCAACCACGCCAGCGGCAGCGGCACCCTCCGTTCGGACGCTTTGGAGCTGAGTCGTCTGCGACATCACCCCCCATGAGTCGTTGACGACATCAGCTCCAAAGGGCGCGCGAGGGACACCCGGCCCGGCAGAGACAACCCCGCAGAGCCGAGCGCTGCCGGACGACGGGCGGTCCGCACGACGGACAGTGCGGACAGTGCGGACGCGCGGGCCAAGGGGCGCTGCGAGGGGCTTCGTGGGCAGGGGTAAGGGCTGATAAACCGCGTCTAGGGCTTCCTAGGAGGCTAGGTGCGGGGGTGGGTGGTTGACTGGGCGGATGGGAGAAATCACGCTCATCCGCCACGGTCAGACCGAGTGGAGCGCCAACCGCCAGCACACCTCGTACACCGATCTGGATCTCACGGCGGAGGGTGAGCGGCAGGCCCGCGCGCTGGGGGCGGTCCTCGCCGGCCGGCGGTTCGCCCGGGTGTTGTCCAGCCCCCGCACCCGGGCGCAGCGCACCGCGCTGCTGGCCGGGCTCACCGTCGACGACACCGACCCGGACCTGGCCGAGTGGGAGTACGGCGAGTACGAGGGGCGCACCAGCGCCGACATCCACACCGAACGCCCCGGGTGGGACATCTGGGCCGACGGCTGCCCCGGCGGGGAATCACCCGAGGAGATCGGCCTGCGGGTGGACCGGGTGCTCGACCGGGTCGCTCCCCTGCTCGACGCCGGCGACGTCGCCCTGATCGGCCACGGGCACAGCCTGCGGGTGCTCGCCGCCCGGTGGATCGGGCTGCCGGCGACGGGCGGCGGGCTGCTGAGGCTGGACACCGCCACCGTCGGCGTGCTCGGTCACGAACACGGGCGACGGGTCATCCGGCGGTGGAACCAGCCTGCTCCCCCGACCCCCGAGGTCGCCGCGTCGACTGCTCGGCACTGATCATCGGCGGCCGGTGCTCGTATGGGGTGGAGAGGACCACGGTGGTGCGGGTGGTGACGTTCGCGGCCGTCCGGATCTCCTGGAGCACCCGCTCCAGGTGCGTCGGGCTCGCCACCCGCACCAGCAGCAGGTAGAAGTCCTCCCCCGCCACCGAGTAGCAGGAGTCGATCTCCGGCAGGTGGGCCAGCCGCTCCGGGGCGTCGTCGGGCTGCGACGGGTCGAACGGCCGGATCGCCACGAACGCCGTCAGCGGCAGGTCCAACGCCTCGAAGGAGACCCGCGCGGCGTACCCCTTGATCACGCCGCGCCGCTCCAGCCGGCGGACCCGCTGGTGCACCGCGGAGACCGACAGGCCCACCTTCTCGGCCAGATCGGTGTACGACAGCCGCCCGTCGACGGTCAGCGCCGCGACGATGGCCCGGTCGATGTCCTCCACGGCGTGCAACCTACCCGCAAACCCGTCCTCATGCGACGACCCACCGGCGGCGGCGACGCTCACCGGGCCGCCCGACGCCGCACCGAGTCCGCCGCGTAGTGCAGCACCTCGGCCATGTCCTCCTCGTCCAGGAACGGCAGATCGGTGAGGATGTCCGTGGCGCTCATCCCGTCGGCCATCATCGCCAGGATCGTGGCGACCGGCACCCGGGACTGCCGCACGCAGGGCGCACCGCCCATCACGTCGGGGTCGACGGTGATCCGCTCGAAGTCCATCGGCCCAGGTTAGGGTCCGGTCCGCCGGTCCCGGCGGTCGGGGCGGCCGACCGGCGCGCGGCACCGTCCACCCGGCGGCGGGCCGCCCGCCGGGCGGCGGCTAGCCCTTCGCCAGGTGCCGGGAGATGACCAGGCGCTGGATCTGGTTGGTGCCCTCCACGATCTGGAGCACCTTCGCCTCCCGCAGGTACCGCTCCACGGGGTGGTCGGTGACGTAGCCGGCGCCGCCGAGCACCTGCACCGCGTCGGTGGTCACCCGCATCGCCATGTCGGTGGCGAAGAGCTTCGCCTTGGCCGCCTCGATGGAGTACGGGCGGCCGGCGTCGCGCAGCCGGGCCGCGTGCAGGGTCAGCGCCCGCGCGGCGGAGATCTGGGTGGCCGCGTCGGCCAGCAGGAAGCCCAGGCCCTGGAAGTCGACGATCGCCCGACCGAACTGCTGCCGCTCGCGGGCGTAGCCGAGCGCGTAGTCGAGCGCGCCCTGGGCCAGACCCACGGCGCAGGCGGCGATGCCCAGCCGGCCGGAGTCCAGGGCGGACATCGCGATGGTGAAGCCGGCCCCCTCGCCGCCGATCAGCCGCTCGGCCGGGACGCAGGCGGCGTCGAAGGCGACCTGCGCCACCGGGGAGGAGCGCAGCCCCATGGTGCGCTCGGCGGCCTGCGGGGCGATGCCGGGGGTGTCGCGGTCGGCCAGCAGGCAGGAGATGCCCTTCGGGCCGGGGCCGCCGGTGCGGCAGAAGATGTTGTAGAAGTCCGCGACCTGGGCGTGGGTGATCCACGCCTTGGTGCCGGTCACCACGTACGCGTCGCCGTCGCGGAGGGCCTTCGTGGTCAGGGCCGCCGCGTCCGAGCCGCCCTGGGGCTCGGAGAGGCAGTACGCCCCGAGCAGCTCGCCGCCGATCATGTCGGGCAGCAGCTTGCGCTGGGCGTCGGTGCCGAACTGGGCCACCGGGTAGCAGGAGAGGGTGTGCACGCTGACCGCCTCGGCGACGGCGAGCCACCGGCTGGCGAGGATCTCCAGGACCTGCAGGTACACCTCGTACGGCTGGGCGGCGCCGCCGTGCTCCTCGGCGTAGGGCAGGCCGAGCAGGCCGGCGCGGCCCAGGGTGCGCAGCACCTCGCGGGGGAACTCGGCCCGTTGCTCGAACTCGACGGCGCGCGGGGCGAGCTCCCGGTCGGCCAGCTCGGTGGCGAGGTCGAGCAGGTCCTGGGCGTCCTCGCTGGGGAGGATCCGGTCGACAGTCATAGCGCGATCAGCTCCGTGGGGGTGGTGGTGAGCCGGGCGACGCCGTCCGTCGTGCAGACGACGCTGTCTTCGATGCGGGGCCGGCGGGCGGCCGGGTCCGGTTCGTCGACTGCCACCCGCTCAGCTTAACGGTCGTTTGGTCGCCGTCGGGAGGCCGTGCGGCGTCCGGGCAGTTCGCGGCGGCGGTTCGCCCCGCGCGGTCACGGAAGCCCCCGGCCCTGCGCCGAAAATAATGGGGGCACAACCGCTGGCGCAACTAACCCCTGAGGGGGTATACCTATAACATAACCCCTGCCAACCCCACCTGGAGGCGAGCATGCCGAAGATCAACGTCTACCTGCCCGACGAACTGGCCGACGCGGTCCGCGACAGCGGGGTGCCGGTGTCGGCGGTCTGCCAGCGCGCGCTGGAGCAGGCGGTCCGCCAGATCACCGCCATCCGGCAGACCGCCCTGGGCGACCTGGGCGCCGACGACCTGGGCGAGCGGCTGCCCCGGTTCACCGCGCGCGCCCGTACCGTGATCACCCTGGCGATCGACCGGGCCCGCGCCGCCGGCGCGCCGGCGCTGGGCACCGGCGACCTGCTGGCCGGCATGCTCGCCGAGGGCCAGAACCTGGCGCTGCAGGTGCTGCGGGCGATGGAGATCGACCCGGCGCACGTCCAGCGCGACCTGGACCGGCACCCGGGCGGCGAGCCGGGGGCGACGGCCGAGGGCGCGCTGCGCCCCAGCCCCCCGGCCGCCGCGGCGCTGGAGCTGACCACCACCGAGTCGATCGCCCTGGGGCACAACTACGTGGGCTGCGAGCACCTGCTCCTGGGCCTGGTCACCGAGCCCGACGGCACCGCCGGGCAGGTGCTGCGGGCCCTGGGCGCCGAGCCCCGGCTGGTACGCCGCGCCGTGGCCGCCGCGTTGGCCGGCTACCTGCACCTGCGCGCCCAGAGCCCCGCCGCCGGAGCGGCCCCCGCCGACCCGGCGCGGGCGCTGGCCACGGCGGTGCAGCAGCAGCTCCAGCCGATCGTCGCCCGGCTGGAAAGCCTGGAGCGACGCCTCGACGCCGCCCCCGAGCGGCGCTGACCGCGCCCCGGTCGCTCGCCGCCGCGCTCGCCGGGTGCCGCCGACGGCACCCGGCCTCGGCGAAGCCACCCGGGCCGATCGGGTGCGCCGATAGCCTGGAGCTACGTCGGCCCGCGTCGGCGCTGGCCGACGCACGAAAGGGCGGGGCGGTGGACGAGCGCAGGCGTGAGCGGCGGCGACGGTGGCTGCTCTGGGCCGGCATCCTCGCCATCGCCGGCTTGGTGCTGCTCGTCGTCGGCCTGACCGTCGCCGACGGGGCGGTGGCCTGGCTGGAGGCGATCGTCGCGATCGTCCTGCTGCTGGCGAGCTACGCAGTGCAGCGGCTGGCCCGCAAGGAGACCCTGTACCGGCACGACGAGCCGCGCTGACCGCCGCGCCGCACCCGGATCGTCGGACCCTTGTGCCAGGCTGTCCGGCGTGGCACATCGACCCCCGATCATGCTGATCGACGCTCCCAGCCTCTACTTCCGGGCCTACTTCGGCATCCCCGAGTCGGCGGCCAGGACCGCCGACGGCACCCCGGTCAACGCGGTGCGCGGCTTCCTGGACATGCTCGCCACGCTGATCCGCACCCGCCGCCCCGACCGGATGGTCTGCGCGATGGACCACGACTGGCGGCCGGCCTGGCGGGTGGCGCTGCTGCCGTCGTACAAGGCGCACCGGGTGGCCCCGGAGGGTGGTGAGGTGGTGCCCGACACCCTCACCCCGCAGGTGCCGATGCTGCTGGAGGTGCTGGCCGCCGTCGGCATCACCGTCGTCGGCGCAGGCGGATACGAGGCCGACGATGTGCTGGGCACCCTGTCGGTCACCGAGCCCGCGCCGGTGGAGGTGGTCTCCGGCGACCGGGACCTGTTCCAACTCGTCGACGACGCCCGGGGGGTGCGGCTGCTCTACGTCGGGCGGGGCGTGGCGAAGCTGGAGGACTGCGACGACGCGGCCGTGCGGGCCCGCTACGGGGTGCCCGCCGACCGGTACGCCGACTTCGCGGCCCTGCGCGGCGACCCCAGCGACGGGCTGCCCGGGGTGGCCGGCGTCGGGGAGAAGACCGCCGCCCGGCTGGTCGAGCGCTACGGGGGCCTCGACGCCATCCTCGCCGCCCTCGACGACCCCGGCTCCGGCTTCGCCCCCGGCCTGCGGGCGAAGCTGGACGCCGCCCGCGACTACCTGGCCGTCGCGCCGAAGGTCGTGCGGGTGGCGCTGGACGTGCCGCTGCCGCCGATGCCGACGGCGCTGCCGACCGCGCCGGCGGAGCCCGACCGGCTGCTGGAGCTGGCGCAGCAGTGGAACCTGGCCGGCTCCTGCCGGCGGCTCGTCGATGCCCTCGCCGCACGAGGCTGACCGCCCGCCACGATCTGTGGCCCGCCCGGCACCGCGCTCGCGGCCGGCGTTCCGGTGAGCGTCAGTGCGATGCGTACCGATCTTCTCGCGTCGGGTCGTGCGCTGCCGACGCAGCCCCCAACGGGGTCACCGGGTCGACCGCCCGGTACCGCCCCGACAGCAGGATCCACGCGCAGACCCCGAGCTGCGGCACCAGCATGATCGGCATGATCACGAGGTCGTCCAGCCCGGCACCGTCGGTCAGCACGATGCTCGCCAACAGCGACAACACCATGTTGTTGCCCGCATGCGCGAGGCTCGTCGTCCAGATGGTGCCGGACCGCAGCCGCAACCAGGTCAGCATGATCTCCTGGCACATGAAGCCGGCCGTCCACCACAGCAGGCCCAGCAGCACGTTGCGGTACTCGACGTATCCGAGGAACGCGAGCGGAAAGTGCCAGACCGCCCAGATCAGCCCGGTCGCCAGGGTCGCCAGCAACGGCCGGTCGGTGAAGATCCGTAGCCGCAGGTAACTGGTCCAGCCGAACTCCTCGCCCCAGTAGACGGGGGTCAGCACGAGCGCGACCACCAGCAGGACGGCGATCAGCGCCACCGGCGGGAGGCCCGGCGCGAAGCGCCGCAACGCGGCCGTGTCCGGCGAGTAGCGGCCGAGCGCACCGGCGACCGCGATACCGGCGGCGAGCAGTCCGAGCGGACCGAACCAGGCGATCAGGTAGTACCGCCAGGCCGCCCGCAGCCGCAGGGCGAGCCCGGCATCGCGGAAACCTTCCCTGGTCACCCAGCGGCGCACCACGATCGCCGCGAGCGCCGGCGTGAACGCCAACGACAGCTGCGGTAGCGGATCGGCCAGCGACAGCCCCAGGCCGCGCGCCACGATCACCATCGCCGCCCACGACAGGCCGAAGGTGAGGGCCAGGTAGACGAGTACTCCTCGGTTGCGCACCGACGTTCCCTTCGAGGTGGGACAGGACGACGAACACCCTGCGCCGCCGGGGCGCACCGGCACATGGCGATCGGGGATGAATCCTGGGTGGCGCTTGGGGGCCAGCCGAGAAATGGCTCCCCGGTGGGAGTCGCGAAGCAGCCGCCGCGGGCAGAATCCGGGCATGGTTCGCACGCCGCCGGCATCCGTCTCGTACTTCCTGGCCTGGATCCACGCGCTCCTCGGCGCCGCGCTCTGGTTGCCGTCCGCGGTCGGCGGCCTGGTGGCCGGCGCGCTCGCACCGGCCCCGGCCCGCTCCGGGGTCTTCGTGGCCACGACGGTCCTGTTCGTCCTCGTCTCCGGGCTGTTCGGGCTCTCCCGTGCCGCCGCGATCCGCCTCGGCAACGCGCTGCTGCACGCCGAGGTCCCGCCGGCGTCGGCGACCCACGGCTGGCCGACACGGCTGCGCTCGGCCGGGTGGACACTGCTGCACGCCGGAGCCGGCGCGGTACTGCTGACGGTCGCGTTTCAGGCCCTGCTCCCGGCCGCGGCCCTGCCGGTCCTCTGGCTGCGCGGCGGCGGCGGGGACGCCACCTTCTACGGCATGTCGCCGACCATCGCCGGCGGCTGGTCCGGGGGATGGACGCTGTTCGCCTCGCTGGGGCTCGGCATGCTGGTCGTGGCCGCCGGCGTCGGCTACGCCGCGCTGCTGCGCCGGGCGGCGCCACGGCTGCTCGGGCCGAGCACCGCCGAGCGGCTGGCAGCGGTGCAGCGGCATGCCGACCGGCTCGCGCACCGCAACCGGCTGGCCCGCGACCTGCACGACTCGATCGGCCACACCCTCACCACCACCACGATCCAGGCGGCGGTGGCCAGCACCCTCGTCGACTCCGACCCGCAGCGGGCACGGCACACGTTGGGCAGCATCGAGCAGGCGTCCCGCAGCGCGTTGGAGCACCTCGACCACGTTCTGGGGGTGTTGCGCGAAGGCGCCGAGGGCACGCCGTCCCGGCAGCCGCAGCACACGCTGGCCGACCTGGACGCGTTGCTGCAACGGGTCCGCGACGCCGGCCGGACGATCGACGCGGTGGTCACCGGCGACCCGGGGCAGGTCCCGGCACCGGTGTCCCGCGAGGCGTACCGGATCGTGCAGGAAGGGCTGACCAACGCGATGCGCCATCCCGGCCCGGTCACCGTGCGGATCAGCGTCGGCCCGCGCCGGCTGGACATCGAGCTGACCAACCCGATACCGACCGACCGGCCGGCGGAGACCGCCGACCGACGCGGTGGACGGGGCCTCGCCGGTATCGCCGAACGGGTCCACGGGCTGCGCGGCGAGGTCACCGCGGGCCCGGTCGACGATCACGCCGGGCGGTTCTGGCGGCTGACCGCCTGGCTCCCGCTACGGTCCGCACCATGATCCGCCTGTTGATCGCCGACGACGACGAGCTCACCCGCACCGGCCTGCGTGCACTGCTGTCCACCGAGCCCGACCTCGAGGTGGTCGCCGAGGCCACCGACGGCACCGAGGTACTGCCGCTGGTCACCGCGCACCACCCGGACGTCGTGTTGATGGACGTGCGGATGCCCACGCTGGACGGCATCGGGGCCACCCGACTGCTCCGCGCCGAGCTGCCCGAACCGCCCAAGGTGCTGGTCGTCACGACGTTCCAGAACGACGACTACGTGTACGACGCCCTGCGCGCCGGTGCCAACGGGTTCGTGCTCAAACGCGCGAAACTGGCGCAGATCGCCCACGCGATCCGCCTGATCGACAGCGGTGATTCGCTGCTGTTCCCCGACGCGCTCCGGGCCCTCGTCGCCGCCCGACCCAGCTTCCCGCCCCCCGTACGACACCCGCTGCTGACCAACCGCGAAACCGAGATTCTCCGCCTGATGGCCACCGGCCTCTCCAACACCGACATCGCGCAGACGCTGGTGATCAGCCTGGAGACGGTGAAGACCCACGTGGGCAACCTGTTCGCCAAGCTGGACGCCGCCAACCGCACCCAAGCGGTGGTCATCGCCTACGAGACCGGCATCGTCACCCCCGGAAGGGCGGGCACGTGAGGAACGCCAGCCGGTTTCTGCCGTGGCGGCGAGACCTGATGATCTAGGGCCAGCCCGGCTCCACGCCCCCGCCCTGCGGGCCTGCCTCGACCGCCTGGCCGTCGCGCCGAAGGTCGTACGGGTGTTGCTTCGCCGCCACGAACATTCGCGCCGCCGCTTAGCGGCGGTATCGCGGTCGCCGTCGACCGCGGCCTCATCGCCTGCCCCGCCGGGGTCGGTGCCGGGCGTACCGCCGGATCGGTGTCCCGCCGGCAGCCAACCCACGTGTCTCACTGTGCTGCCGGGCCGCCCTGCGTGATCCGGAGAGCAGAGCCATGTCCCAGCCAACGCACCAAGAAGATGTCCCGCGCCCGTCCCAGGTCCCCCTCGACGCAGCCACCGCGACGGCGAAGCCGAACCAGGACGGGCCGGCCGAACCCGCCACGCTGTTGCTGATGGTCGGGCTCCCCGCTGCCGGTAGACCACCCGGGCCGAGGAGCTCGCCGCGGCGCACCGCGCGCTGCGGCTGACCCCGGACGAGTGGATGATCTCCCTGTTCGACGGGGCGCAGCCCGACGGCAAGCGCGACCTGCTGGAGGGACGGCTCATCGCGCTGGCCCTGCGGGTGCTGCGCCTGGGCACCGACATCGTCCTCGACTTCGGGCTCTGGAGCCGCGACGAAGACTTCGGGCTCTGGAGCCGCGACGAACGGTCGGCGCTGCGCTGGTTGGCGGCCTCGGTCGGGGCCGCCAGCCGGGTCGTCTACCTGCCCGTCGACCGGGAGGTTCAACGCGCCCGCCTCGCGCAGCGCCGGGCCACCGCGCCGCACACCACGTTTCCGATGAGCGCGGCGGAGATCGACGCCTGGCGCGAGCAGTTCCAGGCGCCGGATGCCGCCGAACTCGGCGGCGGCGACCTTCCCGGCCCACCACCGGGGTGGCCGGGCTGGCCGCAGTGGGCCGCGCAGCGATGGCCCTCGCTCGCGCCCGGCCACGCCTAGACCGTCGGGCGTACCCCGCTCTGTCAGGCCGTGGCGTGGTAGGCCAGCACGCCCCGGTTGACCAGGGCGATGGCCTGCCGGGCGGTGCCCCGCAGCTCGACCGAGGCCCCGCCGGAGTCGGCGAGCTGGCCGAGCAGGTCGACCACCTGGCGGGCCCAGCGGACGAAGTCGCCGGCGGGCATCTCCCCGTCGAGCTGGTGGCCGCTGGCCAGCACCTTCGCCAGGACCTCGCCGCGCGCCCACCGGTAGATCGGCCAGGCGAAGCCCAGGTCCGGCTCGCGGGTGACCGCCAGCTCCCGGGCCGCCTCGTCGGCCTCGATCTCCGCCCAGAGCTTCAGCGTCTCGTCGACGGCCTCGGCGACCGGCCCGCGCGGCAGCGACGCCCGCTCGTCGACGTCGCGGCGGGCCTCGAAGACCACCACGGAGACGGCGGACGCCAGCTCCGCCGGGGAGAGCCCGTCCCAGACGCCCCGGCGCAGGCACTCGGCGACCAGCAGGTCGGCCTCGGTCCAGATCCGGCCCAGCATCCGCCCGGCGTCGGTGACCGCGCCGTCGGCCGCCAGGTAGCCCCGCGCGGTCAGCAGCGCCACGATCCGGTCGAAGGTGCGGGCCAGCGAGCCGGTCCGTCCCGCGACGCGCTGCCGCAGCTCCTCGGTGTCGCGTTCGAGCCGGCGGCTGCGCTCGGCCCAGCGGGCGTGCTCCTCGCGGTCCGGGCAGGCGTGGCAGGGGTGGCGGCGCAGCTCGGTGCGGAGCTGGCTGATCGCGTGGTCCTCGCCGGCGACCTGCCGGGAGCGGCCGCCCCGGCGGCCGGCGTGCCGGTCCAGGCCCGTGCCGCTGATCTCGGCGGCGAGGTCGCGGCGGGCCCCCGGGGAGCGGTGGTTGAAGTGCTTCGGCACCCGGATGCGGGCCAGCACCTCGGCCGGGGTGGTGAAGTCGCCGGGGCTGACCCGGCCGGCCCAGCGGTCCTGGGTGAGCACCAGCGGGCGGGGCTCACCGAAGCCCCCGGTGGCCGGGTCGAGCACGACCGCGAGGCCGGCGCGGCGACCGGCGGGGACCCGGATGACGTCGCCGACGCGCAGCCGCTCCAGCGACTCCACGGCGGCGGCCTTGCGCTGCTGCTGGCCCTGCCGGGCGATGGCGCGTTCCCGGTCGGCGATGGCCACCCGCAGGGCGAAGTACTCGCCGAAGTCACCCTGGTGGCAGGCGGCCTCCGCCGCGTACGCCTCGATGGTCTCGGTGTTGCGCTGCACCTGCCGGGCCAGGCCGACCACCGACCGGTCGGCCTGGAACTGCGCGAACGACGACTCCAGCAGCTCCCGCGCCGGCTGGGCGCCGACGGTGCCGACCAGGTTGACGGCCATGTTGTACGACGGGCGGAAGCTGGAGCGCAGCGGGTAGGTGCGGGTGGAGGCGAGCCCGGCCACGTGCCGGGGGTCGGTCTCGGGGGACCAGACCACCACCGCGTGCCCCTCGACGTCGATGCCCCGGCGGCCGGCGCGGCCGGTGAGCTGGGTGTACTCCCCCGGGGTGAGGTCGACGTGGGCCTCGCCGTTGAACTTCACCAGCCGCTCCAGCACCACGCAGCGGGCCGGCATGTTGATGCCCAGGGCCAGGGTCTCGGTGGCGAAGACCGCCTTGACCAGGCCCCGGACGAAGAGCTCCTCGACGATCTCCTTGAACACCGGCAGCATGCCGGCGTGGTGGGAGGCCAGGCCGCGCTCCAACCCGTCGAGCCACTCCCAGTAGCCCAGGACCGTCAGGTCCTCGCCGGGAATGGCGGTGACCCGGCTCTCCACCACCCGGCGGATCTCCGCCCGCTCCTCCGCCGAGGTCAGCCGCAGCCCGGCGGCGAGGCACTGCTGCACGGCGGCGGCGCAGCCGGCCCGGCTGAAGATGAACAGGATCGCCGGCAGCAGCCCTTCGCGGTCGAGCCGTTCGACGATCTCCGGGCGCATCGGGCCACGCCAGCGGGGGCCGCGCCGGCCGACGCCGGGGCCCGCGCTGCGCCCCTCGCCCAACTCCAGGCGGCGCACCGTGTCGCGGGTGTAGCGCAGCAGCTCCGGGTGCACGTCGTGCTTGCGAGCGGCGTCGGCGTCGTGGAACAGGTCGAACATCCGCTTGCCGACCAGCATGTGCTGCCACAGCGGCACCGGCCGGTGCTCGCTGACCACCACCGCCGTCTCGCCGCGCACGGTGACCAGCCAGTCGGCGAACTCCTCGGCGTTGGAGACGGTCGCGGAGAGCGAGACCAGGGTGACCGAGGCCGGCAGGTGGATGATCACCTCCTCCCAGACGCCGCCGCGGAACCGGTCGGCGAGGTAGTGCACCTCGTCCATCACCACGTAGGCGAGGCCGGCGAGGGTGGCCGAGCCGGCGTAGAGCATGTTGCGCAGCACCTCGGTGGTCATCACCACCACCGGGGCGTCACCGTTGATCGCGTTGTCGCCGGTGAGCAGGCCGACCTGGTCGGCGCCGTAGCGATCCACCAGGTCGTGGTACTTCTGGTTGGACAGCGCCTTGATCGGGGTGGTGTAGAAGCACTTGCGCCGCGCCGGTGGCGGCGCGTCGGCCGCCGGCGCCGCGCCGGGCACGCCACGCAGGGCCAGGTGTACGGCGAACTCGCCGACCACCGTCTTGCCCGCGCCGGTGGGGGCGCAGACCAGCACCCCGCTGCCCCGCTCCAGGGCCTCGCACGCCTCCCGTTGGAAGTCGTCGAGATCGAATCCCAGGTCGAGGGCGAACTCGTCCAGGGCCGGGAACTGTGCGGCCTGCGTGGCCCGGCGGCGGGCCGCGGCGTACCGCTCGGCGGGACTCGACATGCTCCCAAGATTAGTGCGTGCCGGTCGGGACCACCCGGCAAGGCCGTGGCGACATCGGGCTCCGGGGCGGTGGGTAGGGTGCACGGCGTGCCGGATCATGCCGAACCGACCCGTCCGAGTTCCCCGAGCGAGGTCGATGCCACCGGGGCGTCCCGGCGGCCCGTGGAGGCGGTGCTGTTCGACTTCCACGGCACCCTCGCCCAGGTGGAGGAGCCGCGGGAGTGGGTGCTGGCCGCCGCGGCGGCCTGCGGGGTGAGCCTGGACCGGGCGCGGGCCACCGGGCTGGCCGACCGGCTGCTCACGGCCGGTCGGGCGGGCGGGCCGCTGCCTGCCCGGGTGCCGCCGGGGCTGGCCGAGCTCTGGGCCGACCGGGACCTCTACCCGCACGCCCACCGGGGGGCGTACACGGGGCTGGCGGCGACGGTGGACGCCGGGATCGACGGCCTCGCCGAGGCGCTCTACGAGCGGGTGTTGACGGCCGAGGGCTGGGTGCCGTACCCGGACGCCGCGCCGACCCTGACGGCGCTGCGCGCCGCCGGGGTGAAGGTGGGGGTGGTCAGCAACATCGGCTTCGACATCCGGCCGTTCTTCGCCGCCTGGGGGCTCGCCGGGCTGATCGACGCGTACGCCCTGTCGTACGAGGTGGGGCGCTGCAAGCCGGACCCGGCGATCTTCTGGCGGGCCTGCGGGCTGCTCGGGGTGGACGCGGAGCGCACGTTGATGGTCGGCGACACCCCGGCCGACGCCGGCGCGGTGCGGGCCGGCTGCGCGGCGCTGGTGCTGCCGGAGACGGAGCCGGGGCGGCGCAACGGGCTGGGCTCGGTGCTCGGCCTGGTCCTGCCCGGCTGAGTCGGCCCCGCCCCACGACCGGGCCGCCCGGCGGGCACCGTCAGCGCAGCAGGCGCAGGGCGCCCGGCACGGCGGTGACCGTGACCGGCAGGTCGAGGGCCCGCTCTCCGTCGGCGTACGTGGTGATCCCCTCGGCGGTCAACTCCACCGTGCGGGCCCGGTGGCTGCTCACCAGCGGGTGCTCGACGTGGGTGCCCCGGTAGATGCGCGGCCTGGCCCGGATCAGGGCCCGCCGGTCGAACCGGCCGCCGATCACCACGTCGAGCAGCCCGTCGGTCGGGTCAGCGGCGGGGCAGACCCGCATCCCCCCGCCGTAGCTGGCGCAGTTGCCGACGGCGACCAGCACCGCGTCGAGTTCCAGCGGTTCACCGTCGAGGCGCAGCGTGTACCGGCGAGGGCGCAGCCGGGCCAGCTCCACCAGGATCGCCAGGTCGTAGCGGCGCGGACCGCGCGGGCGGCGCATCCGGTTGGCCCGCTCGTTGACGATCGCGTCGAACCCGGCGGCGAGCACCCCGCCGTACCAGCGGGTCGCCCCGGCCGGGCCGGTCATCCGGGCCAGGTCGACCGCGCGGCTCCGGTCGGCCCGCAGGGCCCCGGCGATCGCGTCGGCGGCGGCGAGCGGGTCGGCGGGGAAGCCGGTGCCGGCCGCGAAGTCGTTGCCGGTGCCGGCCGGCACCACGCCGAGGGGCACCGGCGTGCCGGCCAGGGCCTGCACCGCGCGGTGCACCGTCCCGTCGCCGCCGACCGCCACCAGCGCGCCGATGCCGTCGGCCAGGGCCGCCCGGCACGCCTGTTCGGCCGCCGCGGCGGTGTCGGCCGCCAGCAGGCGCACCGGCCGGCGCGTGTCGCGCAGCCGCCGCAGCACCTCGGGGAGCACCTCGCGGTGCCGTCCCCGGCCGGCGCCTGGGTTGGCCAGCACGGCGACGGGGCCCCCGGCGGGCGGGACCCGGGGGGCGCGGGCATCGGCGGTCACGGCGAGCACCGTACCGCCGTGGGGTCGGCACGATCATCGTCCGGCCGGTCGGAAGCTCGGCCCGACGGCGGGCCCACGGTCACGCCGAGCACCGGAGCGAGTGCCGAGCGTTGACGGCGTCAGGCGGGCGTGATATTGGCTCGAAATTACCCCTGAAAGGGGTGGAGAGGGGCCCATTCCGCTACCCGGCAGACAATTCCCTGACGGGGGTGACACATCGCCATCGGTCGTTTAATAATGGCTGCCGCACGATCCGTTCGACACGGTTACATCTTCACCTACGTCGATCTAAGGGGATTAATTTCCGTGAAACGGGACCACTCACCTGTGCTGCCCGGCGACGGTGCCACGGATTACGCGCGTTACATGCGCCTCGAGACGCTGCTGGACCTGCAGCGCCGCCCGGAACAGGTGGTCCACCGCGACGAGCTGCTATTCCAGGTGGTGCACCAGGCCGCGGAGCTGTGGCTCAAGCTGGCGACGGCCGAGCTGACCGAGGCGGCCGCGCGGCTGGACGCCGACGATCCGGCGGCGGCGGTGCCGCTGCTCGACCGGGCGACGCTGGGGATCCGGCTGGTCACCGACCAACTGGAGATGTTCCGTCACCTGGCCCCGGAGGACTTCCAGGCGATGCAACCGGCGCTGGGCAACGGCTCCGGCGCGGAGTCGCCCGGCTGGCGACACGTCCAGTCCGCCAGTCGCCGGCTCGGCCGGGCCTTCGCCGACCACCTCACCCGGCAGCGGATCGACCTCTCGGCGCTGCGCGCGCGCAACCCGACGGAGCCGCTGCACCGGCTCGCCGAGGCGATGGTGGAGTGGGACGAGCGGGTCGCGCTGTGGCGGGTGCGCCACTACCAGGTCGCCATCCGCATCGGCGGCCACGGCGTCGCCGGCACCGCGGGCAGCCCGGCCAACGTGCTGGTCCGCCTGATCGACCACCGGTTCTTCCCCGAGCTGTGGCGGTTGCGCCGCAACGCCGCCGCAGCGACCGCCGACGTGGCCGCCTCCTGACCGCTCCGCACATCGCCGGAACACCACCGCCCGTGTCCACCATTATCGTGACTCGAGGTGCGCTTTCGTGCGCGAGCTGACGAACTGGCTGTCCGGTCGGGCCGACCCCGACAGTTTTCCCTACTTTCCGGTGACCGCGGAGTTCCACCGCAACGGCAAACACTTCGTCGCAACCGAGTTGCTCGCCCGGCTCGCCGGGATCCGGGCCCGCCTGGGCGTGCCGGTGGCCGACGCCGGCCCCGCCCGGCTGCTGCGCGACTTCCTCGACGTGGCGCTGGACAAGTGGGACGACCGCTACGACTACCGCAGCTATCTGGGGTTGACCCTGCTCGGGCTGCCCTGCGACGACGGCGACGACGCCCCGGGGCGGGACCTCGCCACCGCCCGGCGGGAACGCGACCGGCTCCTGGTCCGGCTGATCGCCGACGCGCTGGCCTTCGAGTCGGCCGCCGCCGTCGGCGACACCGAGCTGCTGCCCGAGCAGCGCCCGGGGCCGCAGACCGTGGCCAAGCGCCACCGGCACGGCCTCCGCGCGGTCGCCCCCGCGCTCTCCCGGCTGGGGCTGGCCGGGGCGGTCGAGCACCCGCAGCCGGCGGCGGCCGTCGCCGCCCTGCACGCCCTGGCCGTCGCCGACCGCAGCGCCGAGGAGGAGCGGGCGCTGCGGCTGAGCATGCTGCCCGTGTACGTGTCGCACGACGAGTACCTGTTCATCCGGGTGCTGCAGGCGTACGAGTGCACCTTCGCGGCCCTCGCCGACGAACTGCGCGGCGCCATCGCCGACCTCACCGGCGGGCGGGGCCCGGCGGCGGCCGAGCGGTTGGAGTCCGCCCGGCAGCGGCTCGTCACCGCCGGGCCGCTGTTCTCGATGCTGGCGACGATGCAGGCGGAGTCGTTCCGCACGTTCCGCGCGTACACCGAGGGGGCCAGCGCGATCCAGTCCCGCTCCTACAAGGCGATGGAGTCGCTGTGCCGTACCCCCGAGGGGGATCGGCTGGACTCCCCCGCGTACCGCTCGGTGCCGGAGGTGCGCGAGCGGGTGCGCGCCGGGCGGCCCTGCGTCGACGCGGCCTACACGGCGGCGGCCCGCGACGGCCGGCTGGCCGGGCCGGAGCGCGACCTGGTGCGGCGGCGGATGCGCGAGTTCGCCTCGGCGGTGCTGCAGTGGCGTCGCACCCACCACCGGCTGGCGGTCCGGATGCTCGGCGCGCAGCCCGGCACCGGATACACCGAGGGGACCCCCTACCTGGCCGGGGTCCGCGCGATCCCGGTCTTCACCGCCGTCGCCGACGAGCCGGACCCGTCGGCGGCCGAACCGACTGGAGGCTGCCCCGAATGAGCGCACCCGAACCGACACCGGCGGCCGGTGTGCCGAGGGGACTCGACGCCGCCGCGCACGCCGCGCTGCGCGCCCAGTTTCCCCTGCTGCAGACCTGCCTCTATCTGAACAACAACTCCACGGGCGCGGTGCCCCGCGACGCCGAGCGGGTGCTCACCGGCTACTGGGAGACGCTGCGCAGCTGGCGTGACGACGTGTGGCAGGGCTGGCACGAGGGCCTCGACCGGTACGCCGACACGCTGGCCGCGTTCATCGGCGCGCCGCCCGGCAGCGTGATCACCGACGCGAACCTGAGCGCCCTGCTCACCCGGGTCGCCTCCTGCTTCGACTACCGCCCGCCCCGCGACCGGGTCGTCATCACCGACCTGGAGTTCCCGACCGTGCCGTTCGTCTTCAACGCGCTGCGGCGCCGGGGGGCCCGCGTCGACGTGGTCGGCACCGGCGGCCCACGGTTCGACGAGGACGCGCTCGAGCGACGCGTCGACGAGCGGACGCTGCTGGTCTGCGTGCCGCATGCCAGTTTCTCCTCGGGGGCCACCATCGACCTGCCCCGCTTGGTCGCCCGCGCGCACGAGGTGGGCGCCCTGGTGGTGGTGGACGCCTTCCAGAGCGTCGGGATCATGCCGCTGGACGTGACCGCGCTCGGCGTCGACGTGGTGCTCGGCGGCACCCACAAGTGGCTCTGCGGTATCGCCACCGGCTTCCTCTACGTCCGCCCGGACCTGGTGGCGACCCTGGAGCCGACGGCCACCGGTTGGCAGGCCGGCGACCGGGCGCTGACCTTCCGGCCGTCGACCGGCTGGGCCGCCGGGGCCCAGCGGTTCGCCGGGGGGACCCCGTTCCCGCTCACCTCGCTGGTCTCCCAGGTCGGCCTGGACCTGCTGACCGGCGTGGGGATCGCGGCGATCCGGGAGCACTCGCTGACGTTGACCGCCCGGATCCTCCAGCGGGCCGAGGCCGCCGGCATCACGGTGGTCAGCCCCACCGAGCCGGCCCGCCGCGGCGGTGTGGTCTGCCTGGACGTCGCCGACGGGGAGGCGGTCAAGCGGCGGCTGGCCGCGCGGGAGGTGATCTGCAGTTGGCGGGGCTACCTGCGGGTCGGCCCGCACGTCTACAACACCCTCGACGAGGTCGACGCGTTCATGGACGCCCTGGAAGAGGAACTGGGCCGGTGAGCGTCACGCTGTCGCCGCGGGCGCTGATGAGCCTGCTGGCCAACGGGCCCAAGGCCATGGACGTGCTGGAGACCGCGCTGGCCGTGGGGCTGCTCGACGCGCTGGAGCCGGGGCCGGCGCCCCTGGGCGAGCTCGCCGAGCGGTTCGGGTTCCTGCCGCTGCGGCTGTACAAGTTCCTGGACTGCCTGGAGAGCCTCGGCCTCGTGACCCGCGACGAAGCCGGCGACGAGATCACCGCCGCCAGCTACCGGGCCGTGGCCGGGCTGCGCGACGCCGTGGCGGCGGTCGTCGGGCCGGACTCCGTCGAGCGGGACCGGGACCGCTACCCGTGGCGGCGGCTGCACGGCCGGCTGGCGCAGAGCCTGCGCGGGGAGGTCGGCATGACCGACGACGACTTCGCGTGGCCGCCGCGCGACGACGAGCAGACCGCCTCCTTCGAGCGCAGCATGGCCGTCGGTCTCGGCCCGGTGCTCGAGACGCTGCACCGGCACGCGCAGCGGCTCTGGCCGCAGCGGCGACGCCTGCTCGACGTCGGCGGCGGCGACGGCACCCTCGCGGCGCGGGTGCTCGACGACGCGCCCGGGCTGCGGGCCGACGTCTACAACCTGCCGGCGGTGGCGCCGCTGGTGCGGGCGACGCGGGCCCGCAGCGGCCACCCCGACCGGCTCGGTTTCGTCGGCGGTGACTTCCTCGCCGAGCCGCTGCCCCGCGGCTACGACGCCATGGCCTTCGTCCGGGTGCTGCACGACTGGCCGAACGACGTGGCCCGCCGGCTGGTCGAGAAGGCGTACGCCGCCCTCGACCCGGGTGGCCTGCTGGTGATCGGCGAGGAGTTCCGCACCCCGGACCGGCTGGCCATGCAGTTCTTCTGGAGCTACTTCCTGATCGGCGTCGACAGCTGCGTCAGCCGGCTGCGGGAGGTCGAGTTCTACACCGGCCTGCTCAAGGAGACCGGCTTCACCGAGGTGGCGGTGCTGCCCGGCGGTTGGGAGCTGGTGACCGCGTACAAGCCGGCGACCGGGGGGTGAGCCGGCCGGGCGCGGGCCCGAGGGGCCGGCCGCGCCCGGCCGGCGAGGGCGGCGGGTCAGGCCCGGCGGCCGATCACCGCGCCGTTGGCCCCCGGCGCGTCGAACCACACCGTACGGACGTCGACGAAGCCCGCATCGGTCAGCCAGGCCGCGTACTCCGCCCGGGAGTAGTTCCGCCCGCCCTCGGTCTCGATCAGCATGTTCATCCCCATCAGGGCCGCCTCCGGCGGGCCGGTGCGCTCGTCGTTGAGCAGCAACTCGCAGACGACGACCGCCCCGCCGGGGGGCAGCGCGGCGTGGCACTTGGCCAGCAGCGCCCGGTTCGTCGGCTCGTCCCAGTCGTGCAGGATCATGCTGAGCAGGATCACGTCGTGGCCCGGCGGCAGCGCCGGGTCGGCCAGGAAGTCGCCGCCGACGGTGCCGATCCGCCCGCTCAGGCCCTCGGCCGCGATGCGCTGCTCGGCCTTGGCGCAGACGTGCGGCAGGTCGAAGATCGTCGCGCCCAGCTCGGGCAGGCGACGGCAGAGCTCGACGGGGAAGGCCCCCGCCCCGCCGCCGACGTCGAGCAGCCGGCGGTGCGCGCCGAAGTCGTACGCGTCGGCCAGCGCGCGGGCGGTGAAGCTGGAGGTGGAGAACATGGCGTCCCAGAACTCGGCCACCATCGCCGGGTCGGTGGTGTCGAACATCGACTGCTGGGTCTGCGGGTCCCAGGTCAGCGGCCGGTTGCTCCGCAGCGCCTCCCCCACCCGGTGCCAGGGCAGGTAGGTGCGCAGGTCGGAGTAGCGCACCTGCGCGCCGAAGTAGTACGGGCGCCCCTCGACCAGGAACTGCTCGGCCAGGGCGGAGTTGCGGTAGCCGTCGCCGGCGCGTTCCAGCAGCCCCAGCGACGCGCTCGCCGCCAGCAGCAGGTCCGCCGGGCGCTCCTCGAGGCCGAACTCGTCGGCCGCCTCGGCCACGGTGATCGTCCGCCCGTCGGCGAGGCGGGTGAACAGGCCGAGCTCCACGCCGACGGCGAGGGTCTTGAAGCCCCAGACGCCGGCGACGAGGCGCATGAGAGGGGTGGGAGTGATCATTCGGACATGAGATCACATCCGGTACGACCATCCACAGTGGTCGAGCGGCGTGTCGGCCGGCGGTGGCCGGCCACGGGCCGGCGCGGAAAACCCGGTCGCGGGCCACCGCGCCGACTGCTACCTTCCGCAGGCCGTGCCGGCGCAACGAGGAGGTGGTACCCGTGAACGCAGTATCGACGTGGGTGCTCCCCTGCGGGGTCACGGTCGGGCGATAGGTCGTCCGGGAGCGCCGCTCACCAGCTCCCGAAAGGCACGACCATGCGCTTCACCTCCGAACGGCACCTCGACGACGGTCTCCTCGAGCGCGAATTCCGCCTCGGCGAGGTCCCCGGCATCCTGTGGACGCCCGACTGCGCGTCCGCACCGGCCCCGCTGATCCTGCTCGGCCACCCCGGCGGACTGCACCAGATGTACCCCCGGCTGGTGGCCCGGGCCCGATACGGCGCGGTGGAGGGCTTCGCCGCGGCCACCATCGAGCTCCCCGGCAGCGGTGACCGGCCCCGTCTCGCCGACGCCGAGCAGGCCCGCGCCGACCTGCGCCGGGCACTGAAGGCCGGCGAGCCGGTCGACGACGACATCGTCGACCGGCTCGTCCTCCCGCTGGTCGAAAGGGCGGTTCCGGAATGGCGGGCCGCCCTGGACGCCCTCCTTGCGCTGCCCGGCATCGGCGGCCCGGTCGGGTACTCGGGAGGGGTGATCTCCATCGGCGTCCGGCTGGCGGTGGTCGAGCCGCGCATCCGCGCCGCTCTGCTGTTCGCCGGGAGTGTCGTGCCCCGTGCCATGTTCGAGCAGGCCCGGCAGGTCACCATTCCGCTGCAGGTCCTGCTGCAGTGGGACGACGAAGGAAACGACCGGCAGGTGGCCCTGGATCTGTTCGACGCCTTCGGCTCCGCCGAGAAGACGCTGCACGCCAACATGGGCGGGCACACCGGCGTCCCGCAGTTCGAGGGGGACGACGGGAACCGGTTCTTCGCCCGGCACCTGAGATGAGGGCGGGCGGGCGGCGCGGCACCCACCTGCCGCGCCGCCCGGCGGGAACCACGCACCGCCGGGGAGCGACTATCGGTACATGCGGTGTGAGCAGTGGCGGGAGATGCTGTCGGCCCGGCTGGACGGGGAGGAGACCCCCGCCGAGCGGGTCGGGACCGAGGGGCACCTAATCACCTGCGGTGACTGCCGGGCCTGGTACGACGCGGCAACGACGGTCACCCGGCGGGCGCGTACCCGGGTGGTGCCGCCGGTGCCGGACCTGACCGAGGCGATCCTCGCCGCCGGGCCCGGTCGCCGGCGGTCGGACGCCTGGCGGGTGCGGCTGGTGGCCGGGTTGCGGGCCGTGCTGGGGCTGGTGGGCGGCGTGCAGTTGGCGCTCGGGTTGGCCCAGGTCGGGCGGGGCGCGGCCGGGACGGCCGTGCACGCCACCGGGCAGCACCTGTGGCACGAGTCGGCGGCGTGGAACGTCGCCGTCGGCGCCGGGTTCCTCTTCGTGGCGGCGCGTCGGTTCCCGCCCGCCGGGCTGCTGCCGATGCTCAGCGCCTTCGTCGCGACCCTGGTGCTGCTCTCGGTCAACGACCTGATCATCGGTCAGGTGGCCGTCTCCCGGCTGATCAGCCACGGGTTCCTGCTGCTCGGCTGGGTGATCACCGTGCTGCTCTCCCGGCCCGGGCTGCGGCCGGGCGCTCCGACGCCGGGGCAGGGACACCCGCGGGCGTCGCGGGGGGGGGGGGGGGGGGGGGGGGGCGGCCCCCCCCCCCCCCCCCCCCCCCGCGGGCGCGCCCCCCCCCCCCCCCCCCCGTATAAAAAAAACA
>NZ_JBNCLB010000013.1:126471-170102 GCF_049841815.1 Micromonospora sp. DT233
GGGGGGGGCGTGCGGCGGGGGGGGCTGGCACCCCGGGGGGGGGGGGGGGGGGGGGTCGACCCGGACCGGGCCGACCCGCCACCGCCGCTGCGCCTGGTGTCACCGCAGCCGTACGCCGCGCAGGCCGCCGAGCGCCGGGCCGCCTGACCGTCCGTGGACGGCCGGCGACCCGGCGACTGACACTCAGTCGTTGTCGTTGTCGTTGTCGTCCTTGTCGTCGTCGGCGTCGTCCTTGTCGTCGGCGTCGTCGTCATCCTTGTCGTCGTCGCCGTCGACCGGCTCCTGCTCGGCGTGGACCACCGTGCCGTCGGCCCGGTCGACGTCGACCTCGTGCTCGGTCTGCCCGTTGACGATCTCGACGCTCCACACCTGGCGGCCGTTCTCGTCCTCGGCCTCGACCTCGACGACCGTGCCGCCACCGGCGCGGGCCAGCGCGATCTCGCCCGCCCGCCGCTCGTCGACGGCCCCGGCGCCGGCCGGGGCGCTGCCGGAAGGCGACGCGCCGCCCGACGTGGGCGCACCCGCCGGCGCCGACGTGGCCGGCGTGGGGGTGCCGCCCGGGGTGCCGGTCGCGGTCGGGGCGGCGGTGGCGGTGGCGGCGGCCAACGCGACCTGGCCGACCCGGTCGTTCGACGCCGTGGCGCCGAGGGCTGCCCCGGCCACCACCAGCACCGCCGCGCCACCCACGGACGCCATGATCAGAGAATTGCGCTTCATCGTGGTGCACCTTTCCTCGGTTGCTGAGATCGAGGATCCGCCCCCGGGCGATAGCGGCGCGCTGCACCAAGGCTAAGAGCGGGTTAAGGTCGCCGCGCTAGGAACGGGTCGAGGTCGTCGGCGGTCCCAGCCGGAGCCGGACCTCCGCCCCGCCGCCGGGGGCGACCCCGAGTTCCAGCCGGCCCCCGCCGGCCTCCGCCGCCCGGCGCGCGATGTCCAGGCCCAGCCCCGTCGACCCGGCCGGGCTGGCCCCCCGGCCGAGGGTGGCCGGCGGCATGCCGGGGCCGGTGTCGGCCACGGCGAGGACCACCTGGCCGGCATCGCGGGCGAGGCGGACGGTGAACGCGGTGCCGTCCGGGGTGTGCGCGAAGACGTTGCCGAGCAGCGCGTCCAGCGCCGCCGCCAGCTCGTCGGCGGGCACCCCGACCGGCAACGGACCGGCCTCCAGCTCGCAGCGCAGCTCCCGCCCGGTGTCCTCGGCCAGCACCGACCAGAACGCCACCCGGTCGGCGACCACCGCCGCCGCGTCGGTGTCGGCGACGGCCGCCGAGCGGTCCCGGCGGGCCTGGCGGATCAGGCCGGTCACCGCGCGCTCCAGCCCGTCCACCGCCGTGGCGATCCGCGCCGCGTCCTGCGGCTCGCGCAGCGACTCCGCCTCCAGCCGCAGCGCCGTCAGCGGGGTGCGCAGCCGGTGTGACAGGTCGGCCACCTGCTCGCGTTCCTGGGCCAGCAGGACCTGGATGCGGGCCGCCAGGTGATTGAGCGCGCCGGCGACCTCCCGCAGCTCCGCCGGGCCGGCCGGCGTCACCCGGGCGTCGAGCTCGGCGTTGGCCAGCCGGTGCGACACCGTCGACAGCTCGGCGATCGGCCGCAGCAGGGCGCGGGCCAGCCGGTCGGCCACCAGCAGCCCGACCAGCACCAGCAGCAGCCCGAGCAGGGCCAGCACCGACCAGGCCCGACCCACCCCGGCGGTCAGCTCGGTGCGGGGGACCACCGTGCGGATGACCCCCGTGCCGTCGGCCCGTCCCTGCACCGCGATGACCACCTCGCGGCCCCGTTCCGAGGCCACGGTGAGGCTGCGCCCCCGTTCTGCCAGGGCCACCGCCGGGGTACGCGGGACGGGCGTGCCGAGCACCGTGTCGCCGGGCAGGAAGACGCTCACCGGCCGGCCCGACTCGGCGGCGAGCTGCTCGGCGGTCAGCCGGATCGTGGAGTCGTCGGCCGTGCCCACCACCGGCACCAGGCTCTGCGCGTCGGCGGTGGCCCGGACGGTGGCCCGGTCCTCGGCCACGTCGCGCACCAGCAGCGCCAGCGGCACGAGGAAGGCCACCAGGGTCAGTACGCTGACCGCGGCGGCCAGCAGCGCCAGCCGCGCCCTCACCGGTCGTCCTCCGGGGCCGCCAACCGCACGCCGACCCCCCGCACGGTGTGCAGGTAGCGGGGCTGTTGGGCGTTCTCGCCGAGCTTGCGGCGCAGCCACGACAGGTGCACGTCGACGGTCTTGTCCGCGCCCCCGTACGGGATCTGCCAGACCTCGGTGAGCAGCTCCCGCTTGGTGACCACCTCACCGGGGCGGGCGGCGAGGTGGTGCAGCAGGTCGAACTCGCGCGGGGTCAGCTCGACCGGCTCGCCCTCGAGGCTCACCCGCCGGGCGCGCGGGTCGATGCGCAGCCCGCCCACGACCAGCGTCGGGTCCTGCGTCGCCGGGGTCGACCCGCGCCGGAGCACGGCGCGGACCCGCGCGTCGAGCTGGGCGGCGGTGAACGGCTTGACCAGGTAGTCGTCGGCCCCGGCGTCGAGGACCCGGACGATCTCGGCCTCGTCGTCGCGGGCGGTGGCCACGATCACCGGCACCGCGCTGACCGCCCGCAGCATCCGCAGCAGTTCCCGGCCGTCCAGGTCGGGCAGGCCCAGGTCCAGCACGACCAGGTCCGGCCGGTCGTCGAGGGCGTCGCGCAGGCCCGCCATCGCGGTGGACGCGGCGGCGACGGCATGCCCCCGGTCGCGCAGCGCCCGCGCCAGCGGGGCCCGGATGGTCAGGTCGTCCTCGATGAGCAGCAGGCGGGGCACATGATGCAGGTTAGCCGCCCGCACCGCGCCCAAGCGCCGCTTAACCATCCCTTAGGGTCGCCCGGCGCTGCCGGCAACCTCGGATCGGGGATAGTCGGGGGATGCGCCGTCGTCGTCTGCTGGCCTTCGCCGGGTGGTTGGCCACCGCCGCGCTCGCCACCCTGGTCGGGGTGGCGGCGATCCGGCTGGTCGGGGAGAGCATCACCGGCACCCCGGGCGGGGTGCACAGCGAGGCCGACGTCGAACGGGCGCTGGCCTCGCCGCCGGCGGCTCCGGCAACGCCGGCCGCGACGTCGACCCCCGGCCCCCACGGGTCGTCGGTGCCGGGCGGTGCGCCGCCCGGGACGCCGGGCGGGGCCGCGCGGGTCTTCGTCAGCGTCGGCGGCAGCGCGGTGGCCGAGTGCGCCCCGGGCGGGGTGCGGCTGGTCTCCTGGGCACCCGCGCAGGGCTACCGGGTCGGCGACACCGACCGGGGCCCCGACGACGACGTGGAGGTCACCTTCGTCGGGCCGGACGGCGAGCACGAGCTGAAGCTGCGCTGCGTGGCCGGGCAGCCGGTGGCCGCCACCGACGACTGAGCCGCCCCGGCGGACGGGTCCGCCGCCCGACGCGCGGTGGCCCACGGTTCGCAAGCCCCTCAGCTCGGGGTGGCCTGGCCCAGCCGCCAGTAGCCCATGAACGCGACCGCCCGCCGATCCATCCCCCGCTCGGCGACCAGGTGGCGGCGCAGCGCGCGGATGACGCCCGCCTCGCCGGCCAGCCACGCGTACACCGGGGTGGGCAGCGCGGCCGGGACCTCCCAGAGGATCTCCCGGTCGACGTCGACGTCGGTGATCGGTTCCCGCACCGCCGGGCCGGTGCCCAGCAGCCGGGCCGCGGCCTCGGCGACGGCGGGCAGCAGGCGGCTGCCGTGCCGGCCGCCCCGGCGGGGCAGCCAGGCGACGTCGACGCCGGGCGGGGCGGGTACGGCCAGCGCGTCGGCCGGCTCCGGCACCTCCAGCAGCGCCTGACCACGGGCGTCGAGCGGGAGCCGTTCCAGGATGGCGCAGATCGCGGGCACGGCCGTCTCGTCGCCGGCCAGCAGCAGTCGGCCGGCGTCGCGGGGGCGGAACTCGGCGCCGCCGTGCTCGCCGGGGTAGGCGGCGTCGGGGCCGAGGAGCGCGGCCTCGTCGCCGGGGCGGACCCGCCGGGCCCACTGACTGGCCGGGCCGCCGTCGCCGTGCAGCACGAGGTCGACGTCCACCTCGGCCAGGTGCGGCCGGACCGCCCGCACGGTGTACGTGCGTAGCGGGCAGCGGCGATCCTCGGGCAGGGCCCGCCACTGGGCGTACCAGTCGGGGCCGCCGGGGAGGTGGACCACGTTCTGGCCGGGCAGCGGCAGCGCCAGCTTGATCCGCTGGTCGTAGCCGTTGTCGGCGAACCGGTCGAGGTCCGGGCCGGTGAAGGTGATCCGCAGGAACGAGGGGCTGAGCCGGCGCGCGGCGCGGACCTCGACGGCGAAGACCCGCCACGGCGCGGGCGGCAGGGTCTGGGTGGCCCCGCCGCGGAGGGTCTGCTCCTGCGGCTTCAGGACGCGATCAGTCGACACGCGGTTAGGCTAGCCTAACCTCATCGCCTGTCAAGGCCCGGGGTGAATTCCTCAGCCGAGGGCGACGGCGCGGTCCAGGAAGAGCAGTTGGGCGCGCTTCTCCGGCAGGTCGATCTGCGGACCGGGCACGAAGCCCGCCCGGACGAGTCGGGCGATCGCCCGGTCGTTGCGCGCGTCCGGCTCGGCGACGATGCGCAGCCGGCCCGGATCGGTGAGCACGAAGGCGAGGAAGGCGTCGAGCAGGGTGGCGGTGAAGCCCGGCTCCCGGCCACCGTCCGGCGGCGCGATCATCAGGTGGATGCCGAAGTCGCCCGGCCGCACCTCGTAGCACTCCCCCACCGGGTCGGCAGCCGGCTCGTACGTCTGGAAGAGCGCCACCGGCCGGCCGTCGCGGCGGATCAGGTAGGCGTGGTGGGTCTCGAGCGAGTCCAGGTACTCGTAGATCTCCAGCACCCGATCGCGGCCGGCGTCACGCATCCCCCAGAACCGCGACCGCTCCCGGGTGACCCAGTCGTAGATCACGTCGATGTCCTCGGCCGGTCGCACCGGCCGGATCTCCACCTCGCCGAAGCCGTCGACGTGACGCGAGTAGGAGGTCGGCGCAGTCGTCATGTCTCTCCTCGATGGGGCCGCCCGCCGTCGCCGTGCAGGGTGATGTCGCCGCCGGTGAGCAGGGGCCCGCGTCAGCCTAGACCCTCGCCGCCCGCGCCCGGGACACCCGGCGCGGGGCCGCGCCCCCTTTCGTTCCGGCGGCCGGGTCGCGACAGCACCGCCACCCTCCCCGCCACCCCGGCGGACCCGGACCGCGCTCCCCGCGCACCAGGTAAACCCTTTCCCGCTGCTGACTGCGCCTTGACAGGCGCTCTTGTCAACGCCAACATCAGGAAGAAACATAGACGTAATTAAATCATTGGGGTGCCGGGCGGCGGGCGGCCCGCACCGGCCGAGGCGTCGGCGGCCGTCACCCCCCGCAGGACCCACCGCGTGCGCGCCACCCGTCTTCGACAAGGAGCCCCGATGCCCGCCACCACCCGCAGGAGCAGACCCCGGCGCCTCGGCGCGCTGGCCACCGCGGCCCTCACCCTGGTCGGCCTCGCCGTGACCGTCGGCCCCCGGGCCGCCGTCGCGGCCACGGTCGACACCGGCGCCGCGTACGTCTTCGTCAACCGCAACAGCGGCAAGGCGATGGACCTCTACGACTGGTCCACCGCCGACGGCGCCCCGGTCAAGCAGTTCACCCGCAACGACCTCGCCGTGCAGCAGTGGCGCTTCGTCGACGCCGGCGGCGGCTATTACCAAATTCGCTCCGCGCACAGCGGCAAGGTGCTGGAGCTGCCGAACGCCAACGACGGCACCCCGCTGGTGCAGAACCCGGCGGTCAGCGGCAACACCCGGCAGCACTTCGGGCTCGCCGACTCCGCCGACGGGTACGTCCGGTTCGTCAACCGCCACTCCGGCAAGGCCCTGGACGTGTGGGAGAGGTCCACCGCCGACGGCGCGACGATCTCCCAGTACCAGGACCTGGGCGGCACCAACCAGCAGTGGCAGCTGGTCAGGCTCGGCTCCTCGGCCGACTGCGGCGCCGGGGCGTACCAGGCCGAGGCCGTGCTCAGCGGCAGCACCTGGACGGCCCGCAACGGCGGTGCCACCGTGCACACCGGCACCGACATGCGCGCCGCCGTCCAGGCGGCCGTGAACAGCCTCACCGCCGGCCGTACCAGCAAGCAGCGGGTCGTCGTGCGCGGCTCCGGGACGGTCAGCGCCGGCTCCCGGATCTCGCTGCCCAGCTACACCGCCATCGACGTCTGCGGCACGATCAACGTGACCGGCTCGGGCAGCGGCGACCAGGCCCCGATCTACTCCCGGGGCACCACCCAGGTCGAGGTGCAGCACCTCTGGGTCACCGGGGCCCCGCTGTACGGGATCTTCCTGCGCAACGTCACCGACGTCGTCCTCGGCCAGATCGACATGCGGCTCTCCGGCGGCCTGGGGGTGCGCATCGACAACCGGGGCGACACCAGCCAGTGGAGCCGCAACGTGCGCATCGACAACGTCTACGTCTCCGGTGCCGGCTCGCACGCCGTGGAGACGTACGGGGTGGACGGGCTGACCGTCGGCACCGTCACCGCCCGCGGTGTCGGCGAGTCGGGGCTGCTGCTCAACCAGACCATCAACGCCACCGTCACCACGGTCGACGCCGAGAATGCCGGGGCCGGCACCGGGTACGCGGCGTTCCGGATGGCCAACCGCAACGGCCGGATCGGCTCCGGCTACCCGACCAACATCCGGGTCGGCACGGTGCGGGCGCGCGGCGGCGGCCGGGGGATCTTCTGCGTCTCCGAGTCCGGCGGCGCCGTCGTGGAGCGGGTCGACATCGCCAACACCGGCAACAATGCCGTGCTGATCGAGAACTGCTACGGCGTCGACATCGCGCCCGGTGGCGGCACGATCAGCGGCGGTGGGGAGGTGCGGCTGGCCGAGCGCACCGAGTTCCCCGGCAACCGCGACCTGACCCTGCGCAACTTCACCCTGGTCAACAACCGGATCGTGGAGAACCCCTGCGCGGAGAACCTGACCATCAGCAACGTCAGGCTGACCAACTCGACGATCGTGCGGTGCTGACCCCGCCGATCCTGCGCTGCTGATCCCGCCCGGGCCGTCGACCAGCACGGCGGTCCGGGCGGCTCAGCCGGCCCGCTGGGCCCGGCGCAGCAGCCACGCGGCCAGCAACCCGCCGGCGAGCACGGCCCCGGCCCCCACCGTCTGGCCGGTCTCCGAGGCGACGCGGAAGGCGTCGACGACCTGCCCCCGCTCGGCCTCGCCACCGGCGGCGGCCAACGCTGCGGGGAACGAGCCCGCGCCGGCCAGCGCGGCGGGCAGCAGCCCGGCGAAGCGGGCGTTGAGCACCGCGCCCAGCACGGCGACGCCGAGGCTGCTGCCGACCTCCGTCATGGTGCCGTCGACGCCCGCGCCCGCCCCGGCCTTCTCCGGCGGGATCGCGCTCATCACCGCCTCCACGATCGCCGGGTTCGCCAGGGCGCAGCCGGCGCCCATCACCAGCAGGCCGGCCAGCAGCACGCCGTAGCCGCCCGATGGGCCGTGGGTGACCAGCAGCAGGCCGCCGGAGAGCAGGGACATGCCCACGGCGATGGCGCCGGCGGTGCCGAGGCGGTAGATCGTCCGGGCGGCGATCCCGGAGAGGTTGAGCGCCACGATGGAGAGCGCGAAGGGCGCCATCCGCAGCCCCGCCTCCCAGGCCGGATAGCCGCGCACGAACTGCAGGTGCTGGGTCAGCAGGAACAGCGCGCCCGTGGCGCCGAAGGTGATCAGGACGACGCCGCAGACCGCCCCGACGAAGCGGCGGTTGCGGAACAGCTCCAGGTCCAGCATCGGGTGGGCCACCCGCCGCTGGCACCACACGAACGCGGCGAGCAGCAGCGCGCCGCCGGCCGCCGCCCCGCCGACCGGGGCGGAGCCCCAGCCCCGCTCGGGGCCGGCGATGATCGCGTACACCACGGCGGTGAGGCCGGCGGTGGAGAGCGCGACGCCGGCGAGGTCGAGGCGTCCGCCCGCCGGGTGGCGCGACTCCGGCACCAGGGCCCCGGCGGCGGCCAGGCAGGCCAGCACGATCGGGACGTTGAGCAGGAAGATCGCCTCCCACGGGAAGTGGGCCAGGATCAGCCCGCCCACGGGCGGCCCGGCGGCGAAGCCGAGGGCGCTGGCCGCCGCCCAGATGCCGATGGCCCGGGACCGTTCGACCACCTCGAAGACCTGCATGGCCACGGCGAGGGTGGCGGTGACGAGCAGGGCGCCGCCGATGCCCATGCCGGCGCGGGCGGCGATGAGCTGCCCGGTGGACGACGCCAGCGCGGCGGCCAGCGAGCCCGCTCCGAACAGGACCAGGCCGACCAGGAGCAGGCGGCGCCGGCCGTACCGGTCGACGGCGCTGCCGGCGGTGAGCAGCAGTCCGGTCTGGACCAGGGCGTACGCGTTGATGATCCACTGCACCTCGGCGGTGCTGGCGCCCAGCTCGGCGGTGAGCACGGGCACCGCCACGGTCAGCACGGTGTTGTCGAGCACCACGGCGACCTGGGCCAGGCAGAGCACGGCGAGGATCAGCCACCGGGTGGGCAGCGGACGGGCCGAGACGGGCGACGACGGGTGGGCGGCGGTGTCGGACAGGCTCATGACGGTCCTCGGCGGCGGCGGGTGGGCGGCGGTCGGCGTCCCCGGTCCGCTTCGCGCAGCCCGTTCCGCTTTGCGCAGCCCCACAGTAAGGTCTCCCTAAGTTAGGGGAGGGTAGCCTGAATTGAAGCTGTCGGGGGAGCCAGAATTGCGACCTCCCGGGTCGGCCGGGATCCGCCGGGACGCCTGGGGCGTGCCACACCTGTGGGCCGACACCGTGGACGACCTGGCCCGGCTCCAGGGCCGGGCCGCGGCGATCGACCGGGCCTGGCAGGTGGAGACGGAACGGTGGCGCTCCGAGGGCCGGCTGGCCGAGCACGTCGGCCCCGCCGAGGTGGGCTGGGACCGGTTCGCCCGCCGGGCGCGCCTCGACGACACCGCCCGGCGCTGCTACGCCGGCCTCGACCCCGCCACCCGGCGCTGGGTCGCCGCGTACGCCCAGGGGGTCAACGACGGGCTCGCCGAGGGTGCCGCCGGGGCGCCGGAGTTCGCGGCGACCGGCTGCCGGCCCGGCCGGTGGCGGCCCTGGTCACCGCTGGGGGTCTTCCTGGTGCAGCACGTGCTCTTCGGCACCTTCCCCACCAAGCTGTGGCGGGCGCACGTGGCCGCCACCTGCGGGCCGGCGGCGGTCGACCTCTTCGCCACCGAGCCGCCCGCCGGCTCGGGCAGCAACGCCTGGGCCGTGCCCGCCGACCCGGCCACCGGCCGGGGCCCGGTCATCGCCGGTGACCCGCACCGGGTGCTCGAACTGCCCGGCATCTATCACCAGGTGCGCCTGGCCTGCCCCGAGTTCGACGTGGTCGGGTTCGCCTTCCCCGGCGTGCCGGGCCTGCCGCACTTCGGCCACGCCGGCGAGGTGGCCTGGGCGGTCACCAACGCGATGGCCGACTACCAGGACCTCTACCGCGAGCGGCTGCGCCACGACGGCGACCGGGTCCTGGTCCGCGAGGCCGACGGCTGGTTCCCGGCCCACCGCCACCTCGAGAGCATCGAGGTACGCGGCGGCGACCCGGTGCCGGTCGAGGTGATCGAGACCCCCCGGGGCCCCGTGGTCGACCACGACGAAGGCACCGGCGAGGCGCTCAGCCTGCGCACCCCCACCCGGGTGGAGCTGCGCCTCGGCTTCGACGCGCTGCTGCCGCTGCTGCGCTCGCGCAGCGTCGACGACGTCGCCACGGCGCTTCGCCGCTGGGTCGAGCCGGTCAACAGCGTGCTCGTCGCCGACCGGACCGGCGCGGTCACCCAGCTCGTCGCCGGCCTGGTCCCGGTGCGCGACCAGCGGTGCCGGCGCGAGCCGGTGCCCGGCTGGGAGCCGCGCTACCGCTGGACCGACGGGTACGCCCCGATGCCCCGCGCCGAGGTGAGCGGCCCGGCGGTCTGCGCCAACGACCGTCGCCCCGACACCGCCGCGCTCGGCGTCGACTTCGCCCCGCCGCACCGCGCCCGCCGCATCCGGGCCCTGCTGGCCGACGGGGCCGAGCCGGCCGTCGTGCACACCGACGACCGGCTCGACGCCACCGTGCTGCGCGCCGCGCTCGGCCGGCTCGACCCGGCCGGTCTCAGCGCCGAGGCGCTGGCCCTGCGCGAACGGCTGGCCGCCTGGGACGGGCGGATGCGCGCCGACAGCGTCGACGCCGGCGCGTTCGCCGCCTGGCGGGCGGCGCTGGCCCGCCGGCTGCACGACGACCCGCTGCTGCGCCCGCTGCGGGCCCCGAGCGCGTACGACGCGCTCTTCGCGCCGTGGACCGATCCGCTGGCCCGCATCGGGCACGCCCTGGACGCGGTGGTGGCGGGGCTGGATGCCCTCGGCGGCGACGTCGACGCGGCGGCGGCCGGCGCGCTGGAGGAGGTGGCGCACGGCGACCCGCCCGGCCCCTGGGGGCGGCGACACGTGCTGCATCCGGTGCACCTGGCGGCGGCCCCGCAGGTCACCGCCGCCGCGGCGGCGATGCGGGCCCGGGTGGCGCTCTCCGGCGACAGCGACTGCGTGCTGGCCACCAGCAGCGTCCCCGGGGTCTCCGACGCCTGCTGGCGAGGCCCGGTCGCCCGCTACGTGTGGGACCTGACCGACCGGGCGGCGAGCCGTTGGGTGGTGCCCTTCGGCGCGTCCGGCCGCCCCGGCGATGCGCACTTCGACGACCAGCTGCCCCGGTGGGCCGGCGGCGAGCTGATCCCGGTGGTCACCGACTGGCGGCAGCTCACCCGGTCGGAAAGTTTCATCGGCGCAAGGCAGGCCGAAGGGTATCGACATCGACGCGCGTGACGGTATACCGTCCCGGTCATCATCGCGTTCGATCGACGGGGATCCCGTCCGTCACCGAGGAGTTCCGTGGCCACCTCGCCCTCCCCCGCCCTGCGGCGGCGTCGCCTGCTCGGGCTGCCCGCCCTGCTGGCGGCCGCCTTCGCCGTCACCGCCGCCGCCAAGCCCGCCCCGGCCCGCGCCGCCGCCGCGCGGCCCGAGTGCCTGGCCGACCTGATCGAGGCCTCCTGATGGCCACCGTCACCTGGCTCGCCGACGTGCTGCGGGCCGCCGGCGTACAGGTCGTGGAGGAGGGCGACTGGCGCAACCGGATGCGCCCGGGGGACTTCGCCCCGATCGGGGTGCTGTGGCACCACACCGCGTCCACCTCCAGCGCCAGCAACCCGCACCCGGCGCTGGGCATCTGCATCAACGGCCGCAGCGACCTCGCCGGCCCGCTGTGTCAGGCCCTGGTCGACTACCACGGCGTGTTCCACCTGATCTCCGCCGGCCGGGCCAACCACGCCGGCGCCAGCCGGGGCAGCGGCCCGATCCCGGCCGGCGACGGCAACGCCCTGATGATCGGCTGGGAGATCGACTACAACGGCGTCAACCAGGAGATGACCACCGCGCAGTACAACGCCAGCGTCGCCGCCACCGCCGCCGTGCTCAAGCGCCTGGGCCGCGACGCCAGCCACGCCCGGGGCCACCGGGAGACCAGCACCAGCGGGAAGATCGACCCGTCGTTCATCGACCTGGACGTGATGCGCGCCGACGTCGCCGCCAAGATGGGCGGCGGCACCGCGTGGAGCACCATCGTGGACAACTCCACCGCCGGGCGGTTCACCGCCAGCGCCGCGTGGGGCGTCTCGACCTACTCCGGGCAGCGTTACGGCGCGGACTACCGCTACGCCGACCCGGTGCTGGCCAGCGACGTCGCCTGGTACAAGGTCAACATCCCGGCGGCCGGGACCTACCGGGTCGACGCCTGGTGGCCGGCGACCTCCGGCTACAACAACGCCACTCCGTACATCGTGGCCACCACCAGCGGCAACAAGACGGTCACCGTCGACCAACGCGCCACCGGCGGGCAGTGGCGTTCCCTCGGCACGTTCGCCCTGCCGGCCGGGGACGCCAACCGGGTCGGGGTCAGCCGGTGGACCACCGGCACCGGCCTGGTCGTCGCCGACGCGATCCGGATCACCCGGGTCTGAGGCCGTCGCGGAGGGCGCGCCGCCCCGGGCGGGCGGCGCGCCTCAGCCCCGTTCCAGCCAGGTCCGCAGCGCCCACCACCACCGCATCGTCTGCGGCACCGACCATTGGCCGCCCGGCTCCGCGAGGGTCGGCGGCAGCCCGGCGACCTCCTGCAACCGGCGCAGCCGGTAGCGGACGGTGTTGGGGTGCAGGTGCAGGGCCGCCGCCGTCCGGTCCAGCCGCTGCCCGTGGTCCAGATAGGTCAGCGCGGTGGAGGCGAGCTGCCGGTGGAACTCGTCGGCCGGGTCGAGGTGGCCGAGCAGTTCCCCGCTGACCAGCTCGGCCAGCTCCGGCTGGGCGGCCAGCGCGGTCTCCCCGGCCAGGTCGACCACCGGGTGCAGCCCGCGTAGCCCGGCCTGGGCGGCGACGCGCAGGGTGGCCACGCAGAGCCGGTGCAGGGCCGGCACCTCGGCCAGGGGCCGGGCCGGCGCGGCCACCACGAGCACCGCTGGGTCGAGCGAATCGGCCGGCAGCCGTGGGGAGAGGCCGGCGAGCCGGTCATCGACCGTGCCGAAGACTCCCCCGCCGTCGCGGAGCTGCCGCTCCACCGTGGGGATCTGGGCCGGGTCGGTCAGGTCGGTCACCACACAGTGGTACCGCCCGTCGGGACGCAGCCCGAACCCGGCCGGGTCGTCCGGCCGGCCGTCGGCCGGCTCGTCGAGCAGCAGCCGCCGCAGCAGCCGATCGCGGGCGTCCCGCCGGCTGCGGGCCAGTTCCCGCTCCGCCGCGTGGTAGCCGTCGACGAGCGCCCGTTCCAGGGCGCTCGCGTACCGGCCGAGCTCCAGCAGGGCCTCCAGGAGGGCGGTGTCGCCGATCCCGGCCGCCCTGCCCCGGTCCAACGCGATCTCCACCATCCGCTGCCGACCCGCCTGCACGCCGCTCAACACGCCCGCGACGGAGACGCCCTGCGCTGCCCGGTCGGCGCCGAGACGCCGTGCCTCCGCGAAGTCCCGTTCGCTCGGCTCCGCCAGCCGTTGGAAGGACGCCACCCCGGCGGTCAACAGGGCCGCCACGTGCCGCCGATTCTCCGCCGGCGGCAGCCGCGCCACCTCCGGGGAGCGCGCTCGGGCCGCCTCGACCATCTCCTCCACGACGCGCCGGTCCGCCGCCAGGTCGCTCAGCAGCGCGCCGAGGGACTCGGCCCGATCCAGTGACGCCATCGGCCCGCTCCCTTCGCGGCCACTGTGGCCCACCCACAACCAGCTGGCCGGCTTTTGGTCCCCGTCGCCTACCGGGAGTCCGGCTTCGGCTGGTTTCCTGCTGTTACCGCAAAGTAACACCGCGTCCCGCGCCGCGGAACGCCTCCACCGGCCGCCCATCCCGGGAGCAGTCCATGACCACGTCATCACCCAAACCCCCACCCGCCCACCGTCGCCGTCTTCTCAGGTACGGCGCTCTCGCCAGCACCCTCGCCGTCGTCGCGGCGGTCGCGCCGAGCCCGGTGGTCGCCGCCACCGCCGCCCCCGCCCCCGCCGCCCTCGACGAGGTGATGTTCGTCGGCAACAACTGGGAGGGCACCGTCGACGTCGTCCGCTCCCGCGGCGACTACGCCCATCGCGGCCGGATCAACGTCGTCCCGGACAAGTCTCAGCGGCTCTGGGAGATCTACCTCAACCCCCTCAAGCTCGCCTTCTACCTGGGCATCCAGCAGGGCCCCGGCGAGGGGCACGACCAGCTCGTCGACGACATGTACACCACCCCGGACGGCACCGCGCTGGTGGCGTCCCGGCCCAGCTTCGCCGACGTCGTCGCCATCGACCTGAGCACCGGGGCGGTGCGGTGGCGGTTCCCGGTGTCCGGGTTCCGCTCCGACCACATGGCGGTCTCGCCGGACGGCACCCGGGTCGCGGTCTCCGCCTCCACCTCGAACAAGGTGCACGTCCTCGACATCAACACCGGCCAGCAGGTCGGCTCGTTCGCCACCGGTGACAAGCCGCACGAGAACCTCTTCACCGGTGGTGGCCGGCACATCTGGAACATGTCCATCGGCGAGGTGAACACCTCCCTCGACGACCCGTCGCAGGACTGGACCAAGGGCGACCGACACATCACCGTCGCCGACGCCAACACCTTCCAGACCGTGAAGGAGATAGACATGCGGCCCCGGCTGGACGCCTTCGGCCGCCGCGATCTCTCCGACGCCGTCCGGCCTGCGGTCTTCACCCCCGACGAGCGCAAGCTCTACTTCCAGGTCTCGTTCTTCAACGGCTTCGTCGAGTACGACGTGGCCACCGACGCGATCACCCGGGTCGCCACCCTGCCGAAGAACCCCAACACCGGCGAGGACCGCACCACCTGGGTCAACGACTCCCGGCACCACGGCCTGTCGATCAGCCCCGGAGGCGCGAAGCTCTGCGTCGCCGGCACCGTGGACGACTACGCCACCGTCGTGGACCGGGCCTCCCTCGTCCCCGGCCCGCTGGTCACCGCCAGCAAGCCGTACTGGGCGACGGTGAGCGGGGATGGCCGCGACTGCGTCATCTCCGAGTCGGGAGCCGACCGAATCACCGCAATCAGCTTCGCCACGGGTCAGAAGGTGGCCAGCGTACCGGTGGGCGACCACCCGCAGCGGGTCCGGATCGGACACCTGCCGAGCAACTGGACGCCCCCGGCCGCGTCGTAGGCCCCACACACGGGCGCGGCCCGGCCGATGATCCGGCCGGGCCGCGCGCCTGCGGTCGTCCTGCTCAGCGCCGAGGTTCGCGGCGCCCACGGCGGAGAGGTCGCCTACCTAGGAGCCGATGGCGTTGTAACCACCACGCCCGTTCAACACGTGGTAACCACCACGCCCCACCAGATCCAGCACGTTGTAACCACCACGCCCGTTCAGGACGTGGTAACCACCACGCCCCACCAGATCGACCGAGATGGTGTTGACGACGGTCGAGATGGCGGCGACGGCCGAGGCGGAGGCCGGTGCCGTGACAGTGAGGGTGCCTACGGTCACCGCAGCCAGCGCGGTGAGCGACAGCCCTGCAAGGGTACGCCGACGAATCATGATGCTTCCTTCCGTATCGGGACGAACACGCCGAGGAGGCGCACCAGGTCCGAAAGGACCACCATAGGTGATGTTCGATCAACAGTCATCTTTGGCGGCTCATAACGCGACACGTCCCGCGCACGGCGTGGGCCCGACCGATCACCGGCCGGGCCCACACCGTGCTGTCGTGCGGTCAGCCGCCGAGGCTCGCGGCGCCCGCGGCGATCGCGGAGGCGAAGTAGCTCACCTGGGTGTAGACGCCGGGGTAGTTCGGGCGGGCACAGCCGTTGCCCCAGCTGACGATGCCGACCTGGATCCAGGCGTTGTTGGCCCCGCGGCGGAACATCGGGCCGCCCGAGTCACCCTGGCAGGTGTCGGTGCCGCCGCTGGCGTAGCCGGCGCAGATCTCCTCGGCGGGAATCAGGTCGCCGCCGTAGTTGGAGTTGCAGGTCGAGTCGCTGACGAACGGCACCGTGGCCTTGAGCAGGTAGCGCTGCTGCCCGCCGCCCTCGCTCGCCGCGCCCCAGCCGGCGACGGTGAACGTGCCGCTGTCGTACGCGGTGGTCGTGGCGATCGGCAGGGTGGGCAGGGTGGTGACCGGGGTGGCCAGCCGGATCAGCGCCCAGTCCTTGCCCGAGCCGTTGTAGCCCGGGGCACGGTAGACGTAGTTGGACTTGACCGTGATCCGGCTGCTCGACTGGAGGTCGACCGCGCCGAGGGTGGCGGTGATGCTGGTGTTGGTGCCGGTGCGGCCGACGCAGTGCGCGGCGGTGAGGACCAGCCGGGCGCTGTAGAGCGCGCCGCCGCAGCCCATCGAGAGTCGAACCATGAACGGGAACTCGCCCTGGGCGGCCCGGGTGCCGCCGACGACGTTCGGGGTGATGGTGTCGTCGGGGGCGGCGGCGGCGGGTGCGGTCAGGGTGAGGCTGCCCGCGGTCACCGCGACCAGCGCGGTGGCCAAGAGGCCGGTGAGGGTGCGCCAGCGAACCATGTAGTTCCTCCGCATCAGGACCGGCGCACCAGGCGGGCGCACCGCGTTCGGGATGACGGAATTCTATTGACGATTTTCTATATTTAATCATCCGCTCCGGGTCATACGACGCCGGTATGGCCGCCACGCGGCGCGCCCCCGCCGCTTTCGGTCCGGCCGCGACCACCCGCCCCCGCGGCGGCGGGCTCAGCCGGCCCCGAAGCAGACGAACGCCGCCGCCGTGGCCGACGCCGCGCCGTCGCCGCCGGCGACGAACGCGGCCTGGGCGTCGGCCAACGCCCGCGCCGGACGGGCCCCGCCGCGCATCCGCCGGTGCAGGTCGAGCATGAGTGCGGTGGTGACGTCGGCCGGGACCGGCAGCACGGTGGCGACCAGGCATCGGGTGCCCAGCGCGAGCAGGACCGCGGTGAAGCCCAGCACCTCGTCGCCGGGTCGCACCCCGGACAGGCCGGAGTCGCAGGCGGAGAGCACCACGCAGCCCGGCGGGCGGGGCAGCCGCTCCAGCTCGTACGCCAGCAGTGGCCCGTCGGCCAGCTCCAGCCGGGAGAAGAGCGGGTTGTCCGCCCGGAACGTGCCGTGCGCGGCGATGTGGGCCAGCCCGGCCCCGTCCAGCGCGGCGGTCAACGCCTCGGCGGTGGCGTCCGCCCCGGTCAGCAGCCGGGAGCCGGGCAGCTCGCCGGCGAGCAGGCGAACCTCGGTGCGGGCCGCCGGCAGACGCGGACCGGCCGCCAGCACCGGCGGGCCGGCCGGCGTCGCACCGCCGTCGGCGCGCAGCCAGACGGTGGCCGACGGGGCCACCGTCACCGGCCGGCCGGCGCAGGTCGGCAGGCCGGACCAGGGCACCGCGTGCAGCGCGCCGATCGGGACGATCACCAGGGCGCGCTCGCCCAGCCGGCGGCGCAGCGGGTCGAACAGTTGCCGGTCCAGGGCCGCCGCGGCGTGCGCGACCCCCGCGCGGGCGGCGGCCGTGTCGCCGGTGGTGACCAGTCGGCGCAGGCCGAAGCGGTGCCGCCGGGCCTGCCCCACCGCCTCGGCGAGCGGGCCGAGGTCGTGCAGGCTGGCCCGACCGTCGCGCACCAGCACCGCGCGCAGTCGGTCGCCGTGGGCCACCAGTTCCACCAGCACGCGCGGGCCGAGCCGGGCGGCCAGCGCGGCGACGCCCGGCGGGGTCACCGGGTCGCCACCGCCGGGCACCCGCCGGGCGAGGTCGCGGATGCGCCCCTCCAGCCGGGCCTGCCGGCCGCGCAACGCCTGCGTCGGCCGCCCCGCCAGCAGGGCGTCCTCCAGCAGGCTGCTGACCAGGCGGAGCTCGGTCAGCGCCGCGACCAGGTGCGGGTCGGCCGGCGGCCGGGCCGGCCGGGTCCGCACCGCGCTGGCCCGCCACCGCTCCGCCCAGGCCAGCACCCGGGCCGGGGCGCCGGAGCGGACCGCGATGTCGAGGCCCTCGGCGGCCAACTCCTGCCCGTACGCGCCGCTGTGCGCCCGCAGCTCGGTGGCCCCGAGCGAGGCCCGGTGGCTGTCCAGCACGGCCAGCCCGCGCCGTAGCGCCCCGGCCGCCGCGCGGTCGTCCCCGGCGAGCCGACGCGCCAGCGCCAGCGCGTACCACCCCTGGGCCCGGCCCGGCGCGGTCCCCCGCCGGCGGGCTCGGGCCGCCGTGCCCAGCAGGGCCGCCGCGCGGTCGGGGCGGCCGAGCGCGGCGGCCAGCCGGCCGGCGTCGATCCGGGTGGCCAGCGCCGGGCCGGGCCAGCCGGTGGCGTCGAGCTGATCGGCGGTACGCACCAGCGCGGTGAGCAGCCCGGTCGAGCGGGTGCCCCGGCGGAACTCGGCGCGCAGCGCCACGTGCCAGGCGAAGGCGGCCCAGGTGCGCCGGCCCTGCCGGTCGAAGCGGGTCCGCGCCCCGGTGGCCGCGTCGGTGGCGGTGGCCAGGTCCCCGGCCAGCAGCGCGGCGCGGGCCTGGGCCAGCAGCGCCTCGGCGTAGTCGGAGGCCAGGCCCCGGCGGCGCAGCTCCCGCACGGCCACGCCGGCCACCTCGACCGCCTCGTCGACCAGGGGCACCGACAGCAGCAGCTCGACCCGGTCCAGCAGCAGCGCCGGCCGGGGCACCGCCAGCCGGCGGTACTCCTGGTCGACCTCGGCGAAGCAGCGCAGCGCCCCGACGGTGTCACCGCGCTGACCGGCCGCGATGCCCAGGTTCCAGCGGGTGTCGGCGGCGGCCAGCTCCAGCCCGAGCCGCTGGAAGATCGCCGCCGACCGGGTGAGGTCGTCGTCGCGGCCCCGGCCCGCGCCCCGATGGGCGTTGAGCAGGCCCCGGTTGTTGCGGGCCCGCGCCTCCAGCAGCGGGTCGCCCTCGCGCTGGGCGATCTCGACGGCGAGGGAGTAGTCGCGCACCGCCTCCTCGTAGCGGCCCCGGTAGTGCAGCACCACGCCCCGCTGCATCCGGGCCCGCCCGGCGTCCGCGCCGGTGAGCGGGGGCAGGGCGGCGGTCACCGCGCGCAGGGCCGCGCCGGTGCGCCCGGCGTTGGCCAGCACGTAGCCGAGGCTCATCCGGGCCAACGCGCGGGTGCGGGGGGTCGCGGCGACGCGCACCGCCCGGCGCAGGTGGCGCAGCGCCCCGGGCAGGTCGTTGAGCTCCCGCAGGGCCAGGCCGACGGCCCGTTCGGCGGTGGAGCGCTCGTCGCCGGTGACGGCGCGACCGGCGGCGAGCACCTGCGACGCGAGGGTGATCGCCTCGCGGGGGTAGCGCTGCACGGCGTCGAGCGCGGCCTGGGCGGAGCCGGGACCCCAACCGGCGCTGTCGGCCATGCCCGACAGCGTCGCCGATGCGGAGGCCAGCGTCAATGCGGCGGCTTCGGCGGGAATCCCATGGCCCGCGTGACGACAACACGTCATTGACTTTCGACAATGGCCTGGAAGAATCGGCGCTGACCCGGGGTGACGGTGGCACCGCACCGGGTAGACCGCCGATCGCGCCGCCGCAACCGCCTGGAGGACCGGTGCCGCCTGACCTCCCCCGCACCCCGTCTGCCGGTCGGCTGTCCCGCCGCCGCCTGCTGGCCCTCGGCGCACTCGCTGCGGCCGCGCCCCTGGGCGGCGCGCTGACGCCGGCCGCCGCGCGCGGCGACACCGGCGACGACGAGGCGTACCAGCGGGTCTTCGCCAGCGCCCTGGCCGCCGACCCGGACGTACGCCGGCACACCGTCGTCGGGCGGGAGTTCCTCTACCGCCCCCGGCAGCTGCTCGCGGCCGACGCCGACGCCCAGCGGGTCGTCGCCTGGCTGCGCTCGCGCGGGCACGCGGTGAGCGTGGGCGCCGGCTTCGCCGGGGTCACCCGGCTGCTGTTCGGCAAGGAGACCGACGTCCCCGCGACGGTGACGGCGCTGCGCAACCCCCAGCAGTGGCCCGGCCAGCGCGTCCCGGCGGTGCAGCCGCACCACGTGCTGCTGGGCCTGGGCAACATCATGGGCAACCCGGGCGGCCCGCCGAGCCCGGCGGCCGCGCTGGCCGCGCCCGACCCGGCCCGCCTCGGCGAGGGCGCCGGCGTCACCGTCGGCGTCTGCGACACCGGGATCTGGCAGCAGGCCGGCACCTACCACCCCCAGTGGCTCGGCGGCAGCTACGTCCCCGAGCCCGACGACGTGGACGCGCTCTACCTCTCCGGCACCGCGCTGGCCGCCCAGGGCGGCCACGGCACCTTCGTCGCCGGCGTGGTCCGGCAGGCCGCGCCAGGCGTACGGGTCGACCCGGAGCAGGCGCTCAACCCCACCGGCGTCGGTGACGAGGCGATGCTGGTGGCTGCCCTGTCCCGCCTCGGCCCGCAGGTCGCCGTCGTCAACCTCTCCCTGGGCTGCTACACCCAGGACGACCTGCCCCCGCTGCCGCTGGTCAACGCGGTGGCCGCGCTGCCGGCGCAGATCGCCGTGGTGGCCGCCGCCGGCAACGCCAGCGGCTCCCGCCCGACCTGGCCCGCCGCCGGAGACCGGGTGCTGGGCGTGGCCGCGCTGAGCCGCTCCGGCACCGGCCTGGCCCCGGCGGCGTACAGCAACTTCGGCCCGTGGGTCGACGCCTGCGCCGTCGGCGAGCACACCAGCACCTACGTCCCGGGCCAGCTCGCGCTGCCGGGACAGCCGACCCGGGTGTTCCACGGCTTCGCCGACTGGGCCGGCACCTCGTTCGCCACGGCGTACGTCTCCGGGCGGCTCGCCGCCACCATGTCCGCCACCGGGATGACCGCCGACGCGGCCCGGCTCGCACTGCTGGCGGCTCCCCGCTGGCACCCCGCCTACGGGGTGCTGGTCGCGTGAGGCCCGCACCACGCCACGGTCGGGCCCTGCGATGACCGACACCGCCGCCCTGGTGGCCGCCGCCGGGGCTGGGGACGAGTCGGCGTGGACCGAGCTGGTGCGCCGCTACACCCCGCTGGTCGTGTCGGTGATCAGGGCCCAAGGGCTGAGTCGCGTCGACGCCGCCGACGTCAACCAGACCGTCTGGCTGCGCCTGGTGGAGCGGCTGGGACAGCTCAGTGACCCGCAGGCGCTGGCCGCCTGGCTGACCACCACGACCCGGCGGGAGTGCTACCGGCTCATCCGCCTCGGCCGGCGCAGCCAGCCCGTCGACCCGTACGACGACGCCCTCGACGGCCCGCCGGCCGAGGCGGCATCGCCGGACGAGGAGCTGCTGCGGGCCGAGCGGCGCCAGGCGCTGCGGGACGGCTTCGCCCAGCTGCCGTCCCGCTGCCAGGAGCTGCTGGCGCTGCTGACCGCCGACCCCCGGGTGGGCTACCGGGAGATCAGCGAGCGGCTCGGCATGCCGGTCGGCAGCATCGGCCCCACCCAGGCCCGCTGCCTGCACAAACTGCGCAGCTGTCCGGCGCTGGCCCCGTTCCTCGGGTCCCGTGACGGCCTGCCGGAGAACGGAGGTGACCGCGATGGCGCCGTGGCCGCCGGTCGATGACGACGCCCTGACCATCGAGCTGGGCGCAGCCCTGTGGGACACCGGGCCGGTTCCCGAGGAGTTCCTGACCGCCGCGCGGGCGGCGTTCGCGTGGCGGACCGTGGACGCCGAACTGGCCATCGCCGAGTTGATCTTCGACTCGGCGTGCGACGCCGAACCCGCCGGCCCGACCCGCTCGGGCGGCTCGACGCGGACGCTCTCCTTCCGCGCCGGGCCGGTGGTGCTGGAGGTCGAGGTGAGCGAGGCCGGCATCGTCGGTCAGCTCTGCCCGCCCCGGGGCGGTCGGGTCACGGCCCGCACGGCCACCGGCGCGTACGACGAGTCGCCGGTCGACGAGGTGGGCTTCTTCTCGTTGGCCGCTGCCCCGTCCGGCCCGGTCCGGCTCTCCGCCCGCGCCGACGGCTACGCGATCGCCACCGACTGGGTCAGCCTGGGCTGACGCCGGCTGCGGCGGCGGCCGCCCGGTTCTCCCGGTGGCGCAGCCACCGGTCCACGACCAGGTTCAGCGCGATGCCGACCACCCCCCAGACCGCGATGACCAGGATGTTCCTGCCGATCCCCGACCCGCCGAAGTAGGCCAGCGAGCGGGCCGTGTCGACCGCCGCCGGCAGCGGCAGGATCTCCCGCAGGAACCGGAAGAACTCGGGCACCATGTAGATCGACAGCCCGCCGCCGGAGGCGGGCACCCCCGCGAGCATCATCACCACCATCCCCGGAATGACCGCGGCGAGGCCGAAGGTCCGGGTGAAGGCCCCGGTCATCAGGGCGACGGCGAAGATGGTGGCGGCACCGAAGCCGATCATCTGCCAGGCGTGTCCGTCGACCGCGCCGATGATGACGTCGAAGAGCAACCACAGCCAGACGGCCATCCCGACCGACCAGCCGCCGAGCAGGGGCAGGAACTGGCGCAGCCGCTTGAGCTCCGGCGCACCGCCGCGCAGCACGGCCAGCAGCAGGAACCCGGACATGATCCACGACATGCCGACGTAGAGGCTGTTGCTGCCCATGGTGTCGTCGTCGGTCAGCGGCGTCACGTCGGTGACCTGCAACGGGGTCTGCTGCTGGGCGGCGATCTGCTGGAAGATCGCCCGCACCGCGCTCTGCTGGCTCACCCCCGCGCCCGCCGAGGTGTAGAGCGTCGCTTCCGCGCCGGCCGCCTGCGGCAGCACGTAGGCGGCCACGACCTCCTGGTCGTGGATGCGGTCGGTGGCCTCGGTCACCGACGCAGCGACCCGCACGTCGAGCATCCCGCCCAGCTTCGACTCCAGGCCGGCGGCCACCTGCTCGGCCTGAGCCGTCGCGCCGACCACGGCGACGGGAAGGTCCGAGACCTCCGGTTCGTGCATCGAGGCGCTCATCAACCCGACCACCATCACCAGGATGGACAGGGGAAACGCCGCCACCGCGACGTACCGGAACCGCTTGGACCTGGGCGGGCCCCCGGCGAGCGCCGGCAGCGGCACGTCGGGGTCGGCGACCACCGGGGCCGCGGGGATGGCGTGCCCGCTGACCCGCTCCTTGAGCAGGCAGAGCAGCAGCGCGACGACGGCCCAGGCGGCCAGCGCCAGCAGGTACGCCCCGACGCCCCGACCGTCGAAGTACAGCAGCGCCCGCAGCGTCTCGCCCGCCGCCGGCAGCGGCAGCACCCCGTGCAGGAACGAGAAGAAGCCGGGCATCACGTCGACCGAGAGCGCCAGGTTCGACGCCGGCATCCCGAGTACGACGTAGAGCAGCATGCCGATGAGCACCGCCAGCGGCCCCATCAGCTTGGTGAAGAGCAGTTGGCCGAGCCCGACGGCCGCGGTCGTCAGCATCCCGACGCCCAGGAACTCGAGGTAGTGGCCGTCGACGGCGCCCACGACCGGCCCGAGGATCACCCAGATGACGGTGCTGGTGACCGCCGACCAGCCGGCCAGGACGGGCAGGAACCGCCGCAGGGCGAGCAGGTGGGGAACCGCCATCAGCAGCAGGCTCAGCGGCACGTACCCGGCCAGCATCATGCCCATGGCGGCGAAGAGCACGGCGATGCCCGCCCCGTCACCCGCAGGCAGGGGCGCGACCTCCTCGGTCGCGGTCGTCCACTGCTGTTCCAGGGCGATCGGGGCGAGCAGCTGCGCGACGGTGCTGGACTGCGACGCCCCGGCCGCCATCGCGGTGTAGATCGTCGCCCGGTCCGATCCGGCGGCGGGGACCGCCAGCGCGCCGGCGATCTCCCGGTCCTTGAGCAGCTCCACCGCGTCGCCGCCGGAGGCGACCAGCCGGGCGTCCACGGCCCGGTCCGGTGCGGAGTTCAGGGCCACGACGAGCGCCTCGGCCTGGGCTCCCGTCCCGACGATCGCCACCGGCATCTCGCGCGGGTGCGGCGAGTGCATGGTGCCCACGTAGGTGGCGAACATCATCGAGACCATGATGAAGGGCATCGCGAAGAGGGCGACGTAGCGGGCGATCCGGGTCTTGCGGTCCTCCTGCGCCGGCGGCCCGGTGGGGGCGGCGGCGGCCGAGGCTTCGGGCGGGGAGTCCATAGACGTGACTAACTCCTGGGTCGGGTGGTGCCGTACGAGCATCGGGGGCGGGGCGGGGCGGGGCGGGCTGCGCCGCGCCGGACCGTCGCCCCACCAAATGTAAGTCACGTGGCTTACGAAACGGCCGTCGGGTACCTTGATGTCCGTCACACCGCCCCGACGTCGCCAGGAGGAGGTGCCCCGGTGGCCCGTTCAGCGGCGGCGCGGAGCGCGCTGCTCGACGCCGCGGAGCGCCTCTTCGCCGAGTCGGGCATCGCGCAGGTCTCCGACCGCCGGGTGGCCGAGGCGGCCGGCAACACCAACCACTCCGCCGTGCACTACTACTTCGGCGGGCGGGAGGGCCTGCTGACAGCCCTGATCACCCGGCACCAGGACGCCCTGGAGGAGCCCCGCCGGGCGCTGTTCGCCCGCTCCGACTCGGTCCTCGACGACGTGCGGAGCCTGGTGATGCCGTACATGGACGCCCTGGCCTCGCTGCCCCGGCCGAGCTGGCGGGCCCGCTTCCTCAACCAGGCCATCAACGACCCGGCAACCGCGGCGCTGATGCGCCGGTCCGCCGGCTCCGCACCGACCGCGGCCTCCATCGCCCGGTCGGTGGCCGCCCGCCTCGGCCACCTGGACCCGGGGGTGATCGCCGGCCGGGCGAGCCTGATCACCCTGATCGTCGCGACGGCCTGCGCCGAGGTCGAGGCGCGCATCGAGCGCGACGGGCAGGACCCGCGCTGGCAGTCGGTGGGCGACTTCCTCTCCGACGCCATCACCGGGATGCTGCTCGCCCCGATCAGCCAGGCGGGGACCCGCAACCCGCTGACCGAGACCCCGACGCCGTCGCTGCCGTGACGGGGCCCGAAGGCAGGGTCCTACGCCGGGTGCAGCCGGCCGGCGGCGGCGAGCCGCCGCAGCACCTGCTGGTGCGGGACGGCGTGGCGCACCCGGCCCCGCAGCCCGGTGGTGGTCACGGCCATGAAGAGCGAGTTGAGCAGCGCCTCCTCGACCGAGTCCCCGACGGCGGCGAAGAGCGGGTCGAGCAGCGCGTCGGGGACCGGCCGCGGTCGCGGGCCCGTGCTGAAGGCGATCGCGTAGTCGCCGCTGCCGTGCTGGTACGCCGCGCCGACCCGGGACATGGCGAACACGGCCCGGCGGGCGAGCCGGCCGAGCTGGCGGGCGTCCAGCGGCGCGTCGATCGCCACGATGATCATGCACGAGTTGCCGGGCGGCTCCTCCCCCGCGCCCCCCGCCACCAGCTCGGCGGCGGGCATCGGGGTGCCCAGCACGGTGAGGGTGCCGCCGAAGTTCGACTGGACGAGGGCGCCGACGGTGCGCGCCGCGCCGTCGACGTCGACCCGCCGCGACGAGGTGCCGATGCCGGCCTTGAAACCCAGGGCCGTGGTGCCGGTGCCCGCGCCGACGCAGCCCTCCGCCGGCAACCCGGCCGAGGCGGACGCGACGGCGTCGCGCACGTGCCGCTCGGTCACCGGGCGGCGGCGGATGTCGCAGAGGTAGCCGTCGTTGGTCTCCCCCACCAGCGGATTGAACGACACGCCCGCCGGATCCCGCTCCATCAGGTAGCCGAGCAGGGCGTCTGCGGCGCGGAAGACCGACAGGGTCGCGGTCAGCACGATCGGTGACTCCAGCACCCCGAGCTCGTCGACCTGGGTCGAGCCGACCAGCTTGCCGTAGCCGTTGCCGACGGAGACGGCCGCCGGCAGCGCCCCGGCGGCGAGCCGGGGCACCACGGCGGTCACGCCGGTGTGCAGGTCGGCGCCGTCGTCGATGGTGCACTGCCCGACCAGGACGTCGGCCACGTCGGTGATGGCGTTGAGCGGGCCGGTCGGCAGCCCGCCGACGATGATGCCGAGCTGTCGGGCCCGGCGTGGCGGTTGGCCCATGGCCCTCCCGTCGTCGTGGTCGCCCCCGCACCGTACCGCCAGCGGATCACCCGCCCCGACCGGCGGCGGGCAGGCACTCCCGGCGTCAGCGCTGCGCCGGGTCGCCCTGCGGCGGCGGGGACCACGGCCAGGGCACGTCGCGCCACGCCGCCTCGACGGCCAGGGCCTCGACGGCGCGCAGGAAGCGCTCGGCCCGCTCCGGGGGTAGGTAGCGGGTGTCCACGGTGATCGCCAGCTCCAGCGCGTCCGGGGCGTCGATCACCTGCACCCGGCAGCGCCAGGCGAACCGCTCCAGCTCCTGGTGCCAGCGGAAGGTGCTGCGGGCCGCCGCCGCCCGCAGCGTCGCCTCGTCCGGGGTGCCCGGCCCGGGGTCGACGTCGTGGCCCAGCCGGATGTCGTTGAGGTAGCAGAACGGGGCCAGGGCGGTCTGCTGGTCGATCCCCCGCTCGGCGAAGGCGCGCTCCAGCTCGCCCGGGTCGTAGTAGGCGTGCCGGTAGGCGTCCAGCGACGCCCCCCGGGCGCGGGACAGCAGCTCGGCGAAGCCGGGCCGGTCGGCCAGCTCCAGCCGGCACAGGCCGATCTGGTTGAGCTTGCTGATCGCGGCGTCGTACTCCGGCAGGTAGCGGTTGTTGACCATGGTGAACACGCCGCAGACCGCCCCGCCGACCTCGGCGGTCAGCGCGGCGGCGGTCGCGGCCAGCAGGACGGTGGCGGTGCTGACCTGGTGCCGGGCGGCGACGAGCCGGACCGCGTGGCGCAGCGCCCCGGAGAGCAGCGAACCCCGGCGGTAGCGGGGGGTCCCACCGGGGCCGACGGGCGCGAAGAGGCCCACCGTGAGGCCGGGGAAGCGCCGCAGCCAGTACGCCACCGCCCGTTCGCTGCGACCGCGCTCCCCGTCCCGCTCGCGCTCGGCGACGTCGACCGACTGCAGACCGGGCGGGGTGGCCAGCGACCCGCGCAGCACGAGCATCCGCAGGTCGCGCAGCACCGCCTCGGCGGCGTGGAAGTCCACCGTGGAGTGGCTGAAGACCGCCACGAGCTGGCGTACCCGGTCGTGCACGGTGACCACGGCGGCCCGCACCGGCCACTCGGCGGCGTGGTCGAAGCGGGGCCCGCCCAGCCGGTCGGCCAGGGCCGCGGCGGCCGCCGAACCGTCCGGGTCGACCTCGGCGTCGGCGACGGGGTGCACCAGGACCGGCAGCCGCCCCGCCCCGGCGGCGCACTGGTACAGCTCGCCGTCGACCGCCCGCACCCGGGTGCGCAGGGACTCGTGCCGGGCCACCAGGGCCGCTATCGCGGCCACGGCGCGCGGCCCGTCCACGTCGGCCCGCCGGGAGAGCGCCAGCACCCGGCGCAGGTTGAGGAAGCTGTGGGTCGGCGACTCGAACTCCTCGACGGCCCGCCACATGGCCCGCTGGCCCCAGGTGAGCGGGCCGGTCGCGGCCCGACCTGCGGTGAACGGCGCGTACGCCATGGTCTCCCCGGCGGCGGCCGGGCGCAGCACCGGCGGCGCGAGGACCGGGGCCGCCGGGGCGGGCGTCGGCCAGGGCACGTCGGCGAAGGCCGCCTCCACCAGCAGCTCCTCCAGCTCCCGCAGGAACGGCTCCACCGTGTCGACCGCGACGTGCCGGGTGTCTACGGTGAGGGTGAGCCCCACCCCGCCCGGCTCGTCGACCACGTGGGTCAGCAGGTGCCAGGAGGCCTGGTCCATCCCGGTGGTCCAGGAGAAGCTGGTGTCGGCGGCGGCGGCCCGCAGCTCCCGCCGGCTCGCCTGCGGCACGGTGGCGCCGCCCACCGGCAGCCGGACGTCGTTGAAGTAGTAGTGCGGCAGAAAAATCGAGGCGTACTCGTGGCCGGCGTCGGCGAAGCCCTGGCGCAGCGCGGCCGGGTCGTAGAAGGCGTGCCGCAGCCCGCTCAGCGACGCCCTCCAGACGCGGGCGACCACCTCCCCGAACGCCGGCCGGTCGGCCAGGTCCACCACGCAGAAGCCGATCTGCCCGAGGTTGGCGACCGCGTCGGCGTACCCGGCGGGGAAGCGGTTGTGCGCCATCGGGAAGAGGCCGCAGCGCTCCCGCCCGGACCGGGCGGCGGCCAGGGCGCAGACGCCGGCGAGCAGCACCGCCGAGGTGCTGACCCGGTGCCGGGCGGCGACCATCCGGGCCGCCACGTCCACCGCCGAGGAGACCAGCACGCCCCGCCGCAGCCGGGGGCCGAGCCCGGGACCGCCGGGCGGCAGCGGTTCGGCCGGCAACCGCGCGTACTCCCGCAGCCAGTACGCCACGGAACGCTCGGAGCGGCGCACGTCGGGGCCGTGCTGCAGCCGGGCCACGTCCACCGACTGCAGGCCGGGCGGGGCGTCGATACGCCCACGCAGCAGGATCAGCCGCAGGTCGCGCAGGACCACCTCGACGCCGTGCGCGTCGGCCGTGGAGTGGCTGAAGACCAGCACGACCTGGCGTACCCGGTCGGCCACGGTGACCACCGCGACCCGCACCGGCCACTCGGCGCCCTGGTCGAACGCGACGTCGCCGAGCCGGGCCGCGGCGTCCCGGGCGGCCGCCGCGCCGTCGCCGTCGCCGGTGAGCACCAGCACCGGCAGGTGGCCGGTGGCGGCGGTCCGCTGGCACGGCTCGCCGTCACGGGTGGGCATCCGGGTACGCAGCGACCCGTGCCGACCGACCAACGCGCCGAGGGCGGCGGCGGCGCGCTCGACGTCCATTCCGGCTCGGGCGGAGACCGGCACCGTGCGGCGCAGGTTGAGGAACCGGTGGTTGGAGCCGTACCGGGCGGTGGCCCGCCACGTCACCCCCTGGGCCCAGGTCAGCGGGGCGTCGCCCGCCCCGGGGCCGGAAAAGGGCACGAAGAGCAGGGCCTCGCTCGCCCACTCGGCGGGCACCACGGCATCGGCGAATCGCATTCCCGACCGTACGTCGGCGCCCGCCCCGCCGGGTCGGACGATCGGATTCTCCACCGTGGACCGATCAGACGACGCGATGCGCGGTGCGTAGCGGGCAGACTACGGGCCCCTGTCCGGCACCGGCGTGTGTGAGAAGGCATCGGCGTGACCAATGTGGACGTATCGACGTGGGCCGCGCCCGCTGCGCCGGCCGCGCCGTCGCGCCCGGGACCGGACGGGCCGGCGCTCTCCTTCGGCCAGGAACGGATCTGGTTCACCGAGCAGCTCACCCCCGGCACCGCCGCGTACCTGCTCTGGTCGACGACCCGGCTGCGCGGCCCCCTCGACGTCGACCTGCTGCGCGCCGCCCTGGACGGCGTCGCCGCCCGGCACGACAGCCTGCGCATGCGCTTCGCCGACAACGGCGACGGCGAACCGGTGGTGCGGGTGTCGCCCGAGGTGCGGGTGCCGGTCACGGTCGTCGACGCCGCCTCGCCGGAGCACGCCCGCGAACTGGTGGCCGGGGACCTGCGCACCCCGTTCGACCTCGGCGCCGCGCCGCTGCTGCGGGCGCTGGTGCTCCGGCTCGACGGGTGCGACCACGTCCTGCACCTGACCATGCACCACATCGTCGGCGACGGCTGGTCGCTGGACCTGCTGCTGGGCGAGGTGGCGGCGCAGTACGGCGCGCTGCGCGACGGCGGGGCGCCCCCGGCCGCGCCGACCATGGGGTACGTCGACTACGCCGCCTGGCAGCGCGACCGGCTCGACGCCGGGGCGGCCGCCGCCGGCACCGCGTACTGGGCCGGGGCGCTGGCCGGGGTGCCCCCGCTGGAGCTGCCCACCGACCGACCCCGACCGGCCATGCAGTCGTACGCGGGCGGCACCCACCGCTTCGCCGTCGACGCCGAGTTGACCGACGGGCTGCGCCGGCTGGGCCGGGCGCACCGCGCCACCCTCTACATGACGCTGCTCACCGGCCTGCAGGCGGTGCTGTTCCGGCACAGCGGCCAGCGGGACTTCGCCGTCGGCTCCCCGGTCGCCGGCCGGGTGGTGCCGGAGCTGGAGAACCTGATCGGCCTCTTCGTCAACACCCTCGCGCTGCGCGCCGACCTCTCCCCGGTGGCCGCGACCGCCGGCTCCCCCGCCGCCGAGCCCAGCTTCGCGGCGCTGCTGCGGCGCACCCGGGGCACGGTCGTGCGCGGGCTGGCCCACCAGGAGATCCCGTTCGAGCGGCTGGTCCGGGAGCTGAACGTGCCCCGCGACGTCAGCCGCTCCCCCGTGTTCCAGGTGCTGTTCACGCTGCAGAACTACGCCCGCACCGGCGGCCGGTGGCCGCAGGGGTTGCGCGTCGAGGGCCTCGGCGCGGACGCCCCCGCTGCCCGCTTCGACCTGTCGCTGTACGTCAGCGAGGCCGACGACGGGCTGCGCGGCATGTTCGTCTACAACAGCGACCTCTTCGACGCGGAGACGATCGCCCGGCTGGCAGCCGGCCTGGTGACCCTGCTGCGCGCGGCGGTCGCCCGGCCGGAGCTGCCGGTGGTCGACCTGGACCTGCTCGACCCCACCGAGCGGGACCGGGTGCTGGCGCTCTCCCGCCCCGACGACGAGCCCCCCGCGCCCGGCGGCGGGGCGGGGGCCACCGGGGCGGCGCGTACCCTCGCCGAGCTGATCGCCCCGCACGTCGCGGCGACCCCCGACGCCCCGGCGGTGGTCTGCGGCGCGCAGGCGGTGAGCTACCGGGAGCTGGACCGGCGGGCCAACCGGCTGGCGCACTGGCTGCGCGGGCGCGGCGTCGGCCCGGACGCCCTGGTCGGGGTGCTGCTGGAGCAGTCGGTGGAGCTGGCCGTGACGCTGCTGGGGGTGCTGCGGGCCGGCGGGGCGTATCTGCCGCTGGACCCGGAGCAGCCACCGGCCCGGCTGGGCCTGATGCTCGCCGACGCCCGCCCGGCGGCGGTGCTGACCAGCACCGAGCTGCGCGACCGGCTACCCGCCGGCGCGGGTGCCGAGGCGACCTTCCTGGACGCGATCACCGCCGAGGTCGCCGCCCACCCCGACACCCCGCCGCCCGGCGGCGCGAGCGGGGAGAACCTGGCGTACGTCATCTACACCTCCGGCTCCACGGGCGTCCCGAAGGGCGTGGCGGTGGCCCACCGGCAGGTGCTGCGCTACCTCAACGGGGTGGCCGACCGGTTCGCGGTCGTCCCGGCCGCCCGGTACGCGCTGCTGCAGTCGATGTCGTTCGACTTCGCCGTCACCGTCTTCTACCTGGCCCTGGCCACCGGCGGGACGGTGCACCTGCTGCAACGCCGGTGCACCGGGGCGGAGCTGGCCGCGCAGCTGCGCGCCCAGCGCATCGACTACCTGAAGATCACCCCGTCGCACCTGGCGGCGCTGGCCGCCGACAGCCCGGCGGCGCAGCTGCTGCCGGCCCGCGCGCTGATCCTCGGCGGGGAGGCCTCCGACCTGGAGCGGATCGTTCCGCTCGCCGCCGCCGGGGCGACCCGGGTGTTCAACCACTACGGCCCCACCGAGGCCACCGTCGGCGTCGCCGCCTACGAGGTGCGCGCCGACGCCCCGGCGGCGGGCCCGGTGCCGACCGGGCGGCCCCTGCCGCACGCCCGGGTGCACCTGCTCGACGAGCGGATGCGCCCGGTGCCCGTCGGGGTGCCCGGTGAGCTGTACCTGGGCGGGGACCGCCTGGCCCGGGGCTACCTCAACCGGCCGGGCCTGACCGCCGAGCGGTTCGTGCCCGACCCGTACGGGCCGCCGGGCGCCCGCCTCTACCGCACCGGGGACCTGGGCCGGTGGTCGGCCGACGGGCAGCTGATGTTCCTGGGCCGCCGCGACCACCAGGTGAAGATCCGCGGTTACCGGGTGGAGCTGGGCGAGGTGGAGGCCGCGCTGCGCGACTGCCCGGGGGTGCAGCAGGCGGCGGTGCTGCTGCGCGCCGAGCGCCTGGTGGCCTACCTGGAGCCGACCCCCGGGGCGGCGGTGCCCGCGCCGGCCGAGCTGCGCCGGGTGCTGGCCGACCGGCTGCCCGAGCACATGGTCCCCGGCCGCTGGGTGGTGCTGGACCGGCTGCCGTTGCAGGAGCACGGGAAGGTGGACCGGCGGGCGCTGCCCGAGCCGACCGACGACGCGCCGGCGGGCGAGCGGGTGCCGCCGGTCGGCCCGGTGGAGACGCTGATCGCCGGGATCTGGCGGGCCGTGCTCGGGGTGGCCGAGGTCGGCGTCACCGACGACTTCTTCGACCTCGGCGGGCACTCGCTGCTGGCCACGCAGGTGGTGGCCCGGCTGCGCCGGGAGCTGCCGGGCGTCGACGGCGGCGCGACGGGGACGGTCAGCGTGATGGACCTGTTCCGGCACCGCACGGTCCGCGAACTGGCCGCCCTGGCCGCCGGCGGCGACACCGGGCCGGGTGGGTTGCTGCACGAGCTGACCCCGCCGGTGGCCGCCGCCGACCGGGTGGCGACGCTGGTCTGCGTTCCGTACGGCGGCGGCAGCGCGGTGGTGTACCAGCCGCTGGCCGACGCGCTGCCGGCCGGCTACCGGCTGCTCTCGGTGGCCATGCCCGGCCACGACATCGGCCTGGCCGACGACCCCGCGCCGATCGAGCAGGTCGCCGCCGACGTCGCGGCGGAGGTCCTGTCCCGGGTGGCCGGCCCGCTGATCCTGTACGGGCACTGCGGCCCCGGCGGCGCCCTCGCGGTGGAGGTCGCCCGGCGGTTGGAGGCCGCCGGGCGGGACCTCGAGGCGGTCTACCTCGGCGCGGTCTTCCCGTTCGGCCGGCCCGCCGGCGGGCTGCTCGGCCCGCTGCTGCGGCTGCGGCTGGCCGAGCGGCTGCGCAGCGACCGGATCTACCGGACCTGGTTGCAGGCGCAGGGCACCTCGGTCGGCTCCCTCGCCCCGGACGAGGCGGCGTTCCTGATCCGGGCGATGCGCCACGACGCCCGGGTCAGCGAGGAGTACTTCACCGAGCTGATGCGCCGGCGGGTGACGCCGCTGCGGGCGCCGGTCGTCTCGGTCGTCGGCGAGCGGGACCGCAGCACCGACTACCACGACGAGCGGTTCCGCGAGTGGCACTTCCTCAGCGACCGCACCGCCCTGGCGGTGCTCGACGAGGCCGGGCACTACTTCCTGAAGTACCGGGCCGGCGAGCTGGCCGAGATCGTCACGACCGTGCACCGGCAGGTCGCCGCCCCGACCCCGGTCGCCGGGCCGCCCGCGCCGGTGGCCGCGCCGGGCCGGTCACCCGGATCCGCCGCGCCCGCCGGCGGGCCGGCGCCGTCCTGGGAGCTGGTCGCCGTCTCCCACCAGCCCGCCGGAACACCCGACATGCCGGGTGCAGCCCCAGCCCTCGCCGCGCCGGGCGCAGCGGCGGCGTCGTCCGCCTCGGGTGCCTCGGGTGCGTCGGCCTCGGGCGCGGCGGTCCCGGCGGCCGGCGCGGCGCCCGCGCCCGCGCCGAGCATGCGGCGGTTCGGGCTGGTCGCCGCCGGGCAGGTCGTCTCCTCGATGGGCACCGCGCTGACGAACTTCGCGATCCCCCTGTGGATCTACCTGGAGACCGGGTCGCTGGCCCGGTTCGCCCTCTTCGCCGTGCTCGGCCTGCTGCCCGGGCTGCTGGTCGCCCCGCTGGCCGGCGCCTGGGTCGACCGGACCAGCCGGCGGCGCATCCTGCTGCTGGCCGGCGTCGCCGCCGGGGGCGCGAACGCGGTCATGGCCGCCCTGGTGCTGACCGACCGGGTGCAGGTCTGGCACTTCTATCCGCTGGTCGCCTGGCTGTCGGTGGCGCTGGCCTGCCAACGGCTCGCGTTCGTCTCGGCCGTGCCGCAGCTGGTGCCCAAACGCTTCCTCGGCCACGCCAACGGCGTCACCCAGACCGCCATGGGGCTGACCCAGTTCACCGTCCCGCTGCTCGCGGTGGCCCTGCTCGACGCGGTCGGGCTGCGCGGCATCCTGCTGCTCGACGTGGCGTCGTACGCGTTCGCGATCGCGGTGCTGGGGCTGGTCAAGTTCCCCCGCACCCTGGCCCTGCAACGCCGGGAGGGCATCGGCGAGGAGATGCTCGCCGGCCTGCGGTACGCGCTGCGGCGGCGCGAGTTCCGGGCCATGCTGACCTTCTTCGCCGCCCTGAACCTGTTCCTCTTCCCGGCGCTGTACCTGCTCTCCCCGCTCGTGCTCGGCTTCGCCGACCTGGACCAGGTGGCCCGGGTGGCGCTGACCGGCGGCGTCGGCGCGGCCGTCGGCGGCCTGGTGATGCTGGTCTGGGGCGGCCCGCGCCGCCGCCGGATGCGGGCGGTGCTGCTGGGCACCCTCGGCATCGCGGTGGCCGCCGTGCTGACCGGATTGCGGCCGGACCCGCTGCTGGTCGGGGCGGGCGCGTTCGGCATGTACCTGGCGCTGGGCGTGGTCAACGGCGTCTACAACACGATCATCCAGACGAAGGTGCCGGCGCGTTTCCACGGTCGGGTCTTCGCGCTCAACCAGATGATCGCCTGGTCGACGATGCCGCTGGGCTGGGGGCTCGTCGCCCCGCTCGCCGCGCGGGCGGCCGAGCCGCTGCTGCTGCCCGGCGGGGCGCTGGCCGGCACGGTCGGCGCGGTGATCGGCGTCGGCCCCGGCCGGGGCCACGGCCTGCTGTACCTCGTCTTCGGGGTCTGCATCGCGCTGACCGCGCTCGTCGCGCTGGCCACGCCGGTGCTGTCCCGGTTCGACGACGAGGTCCCCGACGCCCCGCCGGACGACCTGGTCGGCATCGAGGAGCGCCAGGCCCGCACCGCCGCCACCACCGCCGGGACCACCCCCGCCGACGGCGCGCCGGCCAGCCCCGCAGTCGGCACCCCGGCCCCGGCTCCGGTCGCCGCGGCGGCCCCGGTGGCCGCGTCCGGGCAGGCGCGGCGGTGACCGCGACGGCCGCCGGCCGGCCCGCCGCCCGGACGGTGCCGGAGCTGCTGGCCTGGCGCACCGCCCTGCACCCCGACCGGGTCGCGGTGGAGGTGGCCGGGGTGGACGCGCTGACCTTCGCGCGGTGGTCCGCCGAGGCCACCGCCGTGGCCGCCGCGCTGCGCCGCCGGAGCCTGCGCCCCGGCGACCGGGTCGGGCTGGTCTTCGGCGCCCGCGACTGGACCCGCTTCGCCGTGGCGTACTGCGGGGTGCTGCGGGCCGGTGGGGTCGCCGTGCCGCTGTCGGACCGGCTCGCCGCCGGGCAGCTCGACCACGCGTTGACCCACTGCGCGGCCGGCGCCGTCGTGCGCGGCGACGACACCGCCGCGCCGCCCGCCCCGGCCGGCCTGCCGGTCTGGCGCGCCGGTGAGCTGGCCGCCGAGCCCGCGACCGACGCCGACCTGCCGACGGTACGCCCCGGCGACCTCGCCCAGATCCTCTACACCTCCGGCACCACCGGCCGCCCGAAGGGCGTCGGGGCCAGCCACGCCAACCTGACCGCCGGCGCACCGACCCACCCGCGCCGGCTGGCGCTGGGCCACTCGCAGCGGTTCCTGCACGCGTTCGCCATCGGCACCAACGCCGGGCAGACCATGCTCTTCAACGCGCTGACCGCGACCGCCGGCGCGCTCACCCTGGCGGCGTTCACCCCGGCCCGCTTCGCCCGCCTGATCGACACCCCGGGCACGGGGACGCTCTTCGTCGTCCCGTCGATGGCGATCGAGCTGCTCGACTCGGGGGCGCTGCGCGGGCGGAACACCAGTGGCGTACACCTGGTCGGGTCGACGGCGGCGGCGCTGCCACCGGCGGTCGCGGCCCGGCTCGCCGAGGTCTTCGCGGAGGCCACGATCGTCAACTACTACACCTCCACCGAGGCCGCGCCGGCCCAGACCACGATGATCTACGACCCAACCCGCCGGGACGCGGTGGGCCGGCCGGTCGGCGGGCAGCTACGCATCGCCGACGCCGACGGCGACCCGCTGCCGCCGGGCACGACCGGCGAGGTGTGGCTGCGCGCCCCGTACCCGCGCGCCTACTACCGCGACGCCGCCGCCAACCGGGACACCTTCCGCGACGGCTGGGTGCGAATGGGCGACATCGGCCGCATCGACGCCGACGGCTACCTGTACCTCACCGACCGGCACCAGGACGTGATCAAGTCCGGCGCGTTCAAGATCTCCTCGCTGGAGGTGGAGGCGGCGCTGCACGAGCACCCGCTGGTCGCCGAGGCCGCCGTGGTGGGGGTGCCGCACCCGGTGCTCGGCTCGGCCGTCGCCGCCGCCGTGGTCCCCCGGCCGCCCGCCGCCGACGGGTTCGCCCCGGCGCCCACCGCCGACGGGCCGGCCCCGCCGCACGCCGTCGCCGACGGGCTGACCCTGCCGGCGCTGCGCGGCTTCCTCGCCGACCGGCTCGCCGACCACCAGCTACCCGCCCGGCTGCTGCTGCTGGAGCACCTGCCCCGCAACGAGGGCGGCAAGGTGCTCAAGCGTCAACTCACCGGCCTGTTCGAGCACTGACACCCGCGATTCATGGGAGAGCATGTGGGCACCGCCGAGGCGACATACGCGCAGCACGCCGTCTGGTTCACCGAGCAGGCCGGGGTCGCCGGCACGGCGTACCACATGGCGCTCGGCATCCGGTTCGACGCCGGCCTGGACCGGCGGGCGCTGGTCGAGGCGTGCGCGGCGGTGGTCGAGCAGCACCCGGTCCTGGCCACCCGGGTCGCCACCGACGACGCCGCCACCCAGGTCGCCACCGACGACGCCGCCACCCGGGCCGCCCACACCGGCGGCGGGACGCCGGGCGGCGGCGGGATGCCGGCGCTGGTGCCGGCCGACGTCCGGCCGGCGGTCACCTTCGCGGAGTGGACGCCCGCGCGGGTCGCCGAGGAGCTGGCCCGCCCGCACGACCTGCGGGTCGGGCCGCTGTCGCGGTTCACGCTGCTGACCGCCGCCGACGGCCGGCACCTGCTGCTGGTCTGCGTCCACCACCTGGTCTTCGACGGGATGTCCAAGGACGTGCTGGCCCGCGACCTGGCCGACGCCTACGCCGCCGCGCTCGCCGGCCGGCCGGCGTGGGCCGCCCCGGGCGGTGACGGGCACGCCGGGCACGCGGCGGCCGAGCGGGAACGCGTCGCGGCCGAGCTGCCGGCGGCCCGCGACCACTGGGCGCGGCACTGGGCCGGCCGCGGCGACGTGGTCCTGCCCGGCCTGCGGCGGCTGCCCACCGGCGCGGAACCCGGCGCCGCCGTCGACGTCGAGCTGCCCGCCGGGCTGGCCGACGGCGTGGGCCGGGCCGCCGACTCGCTCGGGGTGACCCGGTTCGAGCTGCTGCTCGCGGCGGTGCACGCCCTGCTGGCCCGGTACGGCAACCGGGGCGTCGCCGTCGGCGTCACGCTCTCCACCCGCACGCCCGCGCAGGCCGACCAGGTCGGGTTGTTCGTCAACGAGCTGCCCGTCGCCGTCGACCCACCCGCCGGCACGTTCGCCGAACACGCCCGTGCCGTGCGGGCCCGGCTGCGCGAGTTGTACGGGTTCCGGGCGGTCCCCCTCGCCCACGCCGTGTCGGGGCTGCGCCCCGCGCCCGCGCTGACCGCGGTCTCCGTGGGCTACCGGCGGCGCGGCGACGAGCCCACCTTCCCCGGGATCGCCACCGAGGTCCAGTGGACCCTCTTCGGCGGCGCGGCCCGCAACGCGCTGCACGTACAGATCGTCGACGACCCCACCGGGCTCACCGTGAGCCTGCAGCACAGCCCGAGCGCCATCGACGCCGACGCGGTCGCCCGGATCGGCGCCCAGCTGCGCACCCTGCTCGCCGCCGCCGTCGCCGACCCGCTGCGGCCGGTGGCCGACCTGCCGGTGCTGCCCGCCGACGAACTCGACCGGGTCACCCGGGGCTGGAACGACACCGCGCGGGCGTACCCCGACGTCACGGTGGCCGGGCTGGTCGCCGCGCGGGTCGCCGCGGACCCGGACGCGGTGGCTGTCGTCGACGGCGACGTCGCCCTCAGCTACGCCGAGCTCGACGCCGCCGCCGCGCGGCTCGCGGCGCTGCTGCGGCAGCGGGGCGTCGGCGCGGGGTCGCTGGTCGCGGTAGCCCTGGACCGGTCCTGGCAGGCGGTGGCGACGCTGCTGGCGGTGCTGCGCCGCCGGGCCGCGTACCTGCCGATCGACCCCGGCCACCCTGCGGCCCGGCGGCGGCTGGTGCTCGCCGACGCCGCCTCGGCGCTGGTGGTGACCGCCGCCGAGGCGATCGACGACGACGGCCCGCCGGTGCTCGCCCTCGACCCGCTCGACCTGCTCGGGGCACCCACCGGCGAGACCGACCCGGCACCCACCGGCGAGACCGACCCGCCCGGCGACGGTGACCCGCCCGCCGCCGACGACCTGGCGTACGTGCTCTACACCTCCGGCTCCACCGGCCGGCCCAAGGGCGTCGCGGTGCGCCACGGCGCCCTGACCAACCTGCTGCTGGGGATGCGCGACCTGCTGGGCAGCCGCCCCGGGGACCGCTGGCTGCACCTGACCTCGCCGTCGTTCGACATCGCCGCGGTGGAGGTGTTCCTGCCGCTGGTCACCGGCGGCCGGGTGGTCGTCGCCTCGGCGGTGAGCGCGCTGGACGGCGCGGGCGTGCTGCGGCTGATCCGCGCCGCACGCGTGACCCACGCCCAGGCCACCCCGTCGGGGTGGCGGGTGCTGCTGGAGGCGGGGCTGGAAACGAGCCCGCTGGTCGCCCTCTGCGGCGGGGAGGCCCTGCCGGTCCCCCTGGCCCGCGAGCTGCGGGCCCGCGTCGCCCGGCTGGTCAACGGGTACGGGCCGACCGAGGCCACCATCTACGCCACCGCCGAGGAGGTGCCGGCCGACCCCGACGAGGTGACCATCGGCCGCCCGCTGCCGAACGTGCGGGCGTACCTGCTGGACGAGGACCGGCGGCCGGTGCCGGTCGGGCTCCCCGGCGAGCTGTACGTCGCCGGGGCCGGGCTGGCCGACGGGTACCTCGGGCGGGCCGACCTGACCGCCGAGCGCTTCGTGACCGACCCGTTCGCCGGCGGGGACGCCCGGCTGTACCGCACCGGCGACCGGTGCCGGTGGCTGCCGGACGGTCGCCTCGACTTCCTCGGCCGCGCCGACGACCAGGTCAAGATCCGGGGGCACCGGATCGAGCTGGGTGAGGTCGCCGCCCGGCTGCTGGAGCATCCGTCGGTGGCCGAGGCGACGGCGACGCTGCGCGCCGACGCCGACGGCGAGGCCCGGCTGGTGGCGTACGTGGTGCCCCGCACCGGGGCGGTCGCCGACCGGGCGCAGCTGCGCCGGCACCTGGCGCTCAGCCTGCCGGCGGCGGTGCTGCCCACCGACTGGGTGCTGCTGGACCGGCTGCCGGTCGGCCCCACCGGCAAGGTCGACCGCGCGGCGCTGCCCGCCCCGGCGCAGCACGCCGCGCCGTCCGCCACCGACACCACCACCGCCGACATTGCCACCGCCACCGACCCCGACGCGGCCAACCCGGCCGGCGACGACCCGGTGCTGCGCGTGCTGCGCGAGATCTGGCAGGAGGTGCTGCGGATCCCCGACATCGGCGTGCACGAGGACCTGTTCGACCTGGGCGGGCACTCGTTGACCATCACCCGGATCAGCGGGCGCATCCAGCAGCGCCTCGGCGTCGAGGTGCCGCTGGACGCCTTCTTCGACACCCCCACGATCGCGGAGATCGCCGAGATCGTCCGAGCCTGCCGAGAGGAACTCCGATGACCACCACCGCGCTGCGCGTCCGGGTCGCCGAGCTGGTCAGCGAGGCCACCGGGGGCGACGTCCCGGCCGCCGCCGTGCTCGACGGCGGCTCGCTGGTCGCCCTCGGCGTCGACTCCCTCGGCCTGCTGCGACTGGTCGACGCCCTCGAGCTGGAGTACGACGTCGAGGTCGACCTCGGCGGCCCGGGTGGCCGGCTGGACACCCTCGACGACCTGGTGGCGACGCTCGCGGCGGCCCGCCCCGACGGCGGCACTGCCGGGGCCGGCCCGGTCGACCGGGGCTGACCGGCCGGCCCGCCGTCGTCACCACGAACGGCGGCGGCCGGTCAGCCAGTGCCGGGCGGCGCGGGTGTTCAGCGCCCAGAGCACCCAGGCCAGCAGGCCGACCCCGAACAGGGTGATCGCCCCGAAGAGGCCGAGCGAGGCCACCGCGAGGAGCCCGGCCAGGGCGCACGCCGGCCAGCGCGCCCACGGGCGGCGACCGAAGAGGCCGAACGTCACGAACGCGCAGGTGACGGCCATCGTGGCGAAGAAGAGGGCGGCGCCGAGCGACCCGTCGTCGGCGACCAGCCGGTGCGCCGTCGCCAGGGTGAACAGCAGCGCCAGGAGCGTGAAGACGGCCACGGTGGCCAGCACGGGGCCGGGCATCGGCGGGCGGCGCGGCACGTCCGCGTGCCCGTCCACGCGGGTCGGTCGAAGCACCATGGGACAACGATGGACGGCCACCCGCACGCCGATCGGGCACTGTCGGGAAACCGACAGAGGCGTGCCGCCTAAGCTCGCCCCATGGCGAAGTACTACGACGTGCACCCCGACAACCCGCAGCCCAGGACGATCCGCCAGGCGGTCGAGCTAGTGCGCGGCGGCGGGTTGATCGCCTACCCGACGGACTCCTGCTTCGCCCTGGGCTGCCAGCTGGGCAACAAGGAGGGCATGGAGCGGATCAGGGAGATCCGCCACCTCGACAGCGGCCACCACTTCACCCTGGTCTGCCGGGACTTCGCGCAGCTCGGCCAGTTCGTCCGCCTCGACAACACCGTCTTCCGCGCCGTCAAGGCGGCCACCCCGGGCAGCTACACCTTCATCCTGCCCGCCACGAGGGAGGTGCCCCGCCGGCTGCTGCACCCCAAGAAGAAGACCGTCGGCGTACGCATCCCCGAGCACGCCGTCACCCAGGCGCTCCTCGCCGAGCTGGGCGAGCCGCTGCTGTCGAGCACCCTGCTGCTGCCCGGCGACGACGAGCCGATGACCCAGGGCTGGGAGATCAAGGAACGCCTCGACCACGCCGTCGACGCGGTCGTCGACTCCGGCGACTGCGGCACCGAGCCGACCACGGTGGTCGACTTCTCCGGCGGCGCGCCCGAGGTCGTCCGCGTCGGCGCGGGCGACCCGTCCCGCTTCGAATAGACCCGTCCCGCTTCGACAGCGGTGACCGGCCGCTGACGCACGGTGGCGGCCGTTGGGCACAATCGGACCCGCGTTCGTCCCCTTCGGTCAGTCCCGGCGAAGAGCGAGGTCACCCCCGATGCTGCGACTCACCCTGCCGATCGCCGCGACGCTGCTGGTGCTGCTCGCGGTGCGCTGGTCGCAGCCGGACGCCCTGCGGGTCGACGGGCTCGGGCCGCTGGCGGCGGTAGCGGCGCTCACGGCCGGCGGCGCGACGCTGACCCTGGGCCTGGCCCGGCTCGCCTTCGCCCGGACGCCGCCCTGGATCCGCGGCTTCCTCTCCACCGCCGTCGCGTTCGTCCTGCTGGCCTCCTTCACCGGCGGGCCCGGCGTGGTGGCGGTCGTCGGCGGGCTCCTGATGACGCCGGCGGTGCTCCTGCCGCTGCTGCGCGGCGGCGGCCGGGCGCTGCGGGCGGAGCCGTTCCCGCCGGACGTGCTGGGCGTGGCCCGGCTCGCAGCGCGGTTCGCGGTGCCGGCAACGTGGTACCTGGCCGCCGTCGAGGTGGTGCCGGGGGTGCAGGCGGCGCAGCGCTGGCCCGGCCTGCTGCTGGGCGGCCTGGTCGCGGGGGCGACCCTCGTCGGCGGCGCCGTCCTGGCCTGGACCCGGCCGTGGCACGCCTGCGTGACGCCACTGCCCGCCGACGACCGGGAGCTCGTCGCGTACGGCGGGCTCGGGCACCTCGTCGGCGTCGGCGACCCGGTCGCGGGCGAGCAGCTGCGGGTGATGGGCGTCGGCGGCGTGCTCATCGAACTCTCCGGGTTGCTGCCGGCCCCGGTCCCCGACGCGCTGCGCCGGACCCTCGACCGGCTCACCCCCGGCCTGGTCCGGGCCGTCTGCGCGGTCGGCACGCCCGGCCGGGTGCTGCTCGCCTCCGCCGGCTACGGCGACGCGGTGCACCTGTGGGAGCCCGGCACCGGCCGCGCCGTACACGCCCTCGCCGGGCACCGGGGCCCGGTCAACGCCCTCTGCGCCGTGCCGGTCGGCGACACCGTCCTGCTCGCCTCCGGCGGCGACGACTGCCGCATCCTGCTCTGGGAGCCGGAGACCGGCCGCCGGGTGCGGGTCGTCGGCCGGGACGCGCGGTGGGCCGTCCGGGCGCTCTGCACCGTGCCGGTGGGCGATCGGGTCCTGCTCGCCGCCGGCCACGCCGACGGCGGCGTCCGGCTCTGGGACCCGGCCGACGGCGCGCTGGTGCGCCTGCTGGGCACCCAGCGCGGCGGCGTCCACGCCGTCTGCGCCGTCACCGACGACGACGCGGTCCGGCTCGCCTCGGCGGCCGGCGACGGCACCGTGGTCCTCTGGGACCCCGACAGCGGCGCGCGCCTCGGCTCCTTCGCCGACGACGCGCCCCGGTACGCGCTCTGCGCCCTGCGGATGGACGGCGAGGTCCTCCTCGCCGCCGCCGGGGACGGCGTCGGCATCACCGTCTGGGACCCGGCGACCGGCACCCGCCGGGGCTCGCTGGGCACGGGCAGCGGGTCGTTGCTGAGCATGCTGGTCAACTCGAGCGGCTGGATCCGGTCGATGTGCCAGGTCGGCGACGGCGACGACGCGCGGCTGCTGCTCGCCGGCTACGACCGCGCGGTCGAGCAGATCCGCCTCCGGCCGGCGCTGCGCTCCCTCACCACCGCGCCGGGCGAACCGGGCTGAGCCGCGCAGGGCGAAGCGGGCGGAGCCGCGCCCGGCGGCGGGCGCGGCTGCCCGTGGCGCCGGGCGCGACTTTCCGGCTCAGACGGTGCCGACGAACTGGCTCACGTGGTAGGCGGTGCTGCGGCCCTCGGGCGTCCTGGTCCACTTCGACACCATCAGGTGCAGCTCGTCGCTCCCGCTGCCCGACCACGGGTGGATGAACCCCCCGTACAGCGAGGGCTCCTGCCAGTGGGTGAGCTGGACCTTCTCTGCGGTCCAGACCCGGTCCGGCCCGCTGGCGGTGCGGGTGACGATGCAGCCGGTGGCGCAGTTGAGGTAGGACATCACCCAGGTGCCGTCGCCCAGGCGGCGCACCGACGGCTCGCCGAAGCGGCCGTGCAGGATCCCCGTGCAGGGCCGGCCCCAACCCCAGTCGGTGCCGTTCCAGCCCCAACCCTCGTACGACTCGGGGTAGAACAGCCGGTCCCAGCGGACCCGGCGCAGCATCATCGGCCCGTCCTGGCGGCCCGAGCGGACGGAGAAGACGTACACCCAGTCCCCGTCGCGCTGCATCGTCCACATCTGGAACGGGTCGGTGTTGCCGGCGTTGTTCCACCACTTCAGCGGGGTGCGGATGAAGTCGTTGCCGTTGTCGGAGTACGCCAGGCCGGCGTAGCGGGTCCGCCAGTGCGGGCCGCCCCAGTTCTCGATGCTCATGTACGAGATCAGTTGCCGGCGGGTCTCGGGGAAGCTGATCCCGTCGTTGGGGATGACGGTGACCTCCCAGAGGCCGTCGATGCCGACGCCGTGGTGGCCGTTGTGCATCAGCTCCGGGGCGCGGCCGTTGCCGGCCACCCGCGCGGCGCTGTCGAAGACGATCCCGCCGGGGGAACCCGGGTGCACGTTGGAGCGCAGCATCACCGGGGAGCGCCAGTCGTTGGGCAGCGGCGGCCCCTCGGGCCACGGGGTGTTGAAGGTGTCGCCGAAGAGGTAGCCGATCGAGCCGTTCTCCAGCACGTACGGGATGCCCAGGTCGGTGCCGGCGACCTGCCACCGCCGGTTGGTGTCCAGGTCGGCGCCGGTGACCCGCTTCTTCCAGGCCGCGGCCTGCGCCGGGGCGGGCAGGGCCAGCCCCGGCGCGACGGCCGACGCGGCGGCCACCGCGGCGGCCCGGGTCAGGAACGCTCGTCGGGCGAGTGCCATCTCAGCTCCTTCCCGCCCGGCCCGCGCCGGGCGCGCCCTCGGCACCGGCCGGGCGACGGGCGGCGCGGCCGGGCCGGGGACGTCAGAGGGTGGTTTCTCCGGTGAGGCCGAAGAAGTCGTGCCATTTGGTGGATGGGCCGAAGGTGGTGCCGGTGGAGGGGGCGACGTAGATGTCGTTGGTGGTGGCTTTGGTGAAGACGATGAGGTCGTCTTTGTGGTCGCCGTTGGTGTCGGCGAGGTAGGGGAATTCGCCGGGGAGGCAGAAGAAGTCGTGCCATTTGACGGTGGTGCCGACGAAGCCGGTGCCGGTGGAGACGGCGGCGTAGACGTCGGCGTCGTTGTTGCAGGTGAAGGTGACGATGTCGGCTTTGCCGTCGC